>JAKZRG010000010.1:0-178357 GCA_047518265.1 Oceanospirillum sp. | reverse complement strand
GCAGCTAACCATCATCGATATAGTGAGTATCAATAAATGGCTAACGTCAATATTACGCCAGAGCTTCGCTCGGCTAAAGAAAAATTTCTTTATTTTCATGATCTTACGGCCTGTAATCGCATATGCGGTGCCGGTTTTTTTTGTGTCTTCTATTCTGGGGCTTTTAGCTCACTTCCTCTTTTTCAGTCGTTTCAGCGCCGATTGGGTGTTTTGTCCCGTGGTGTCTTTGCGTCTGTTCTGTCTCTGTTTTTGCTCCTCTTTATGTCCCTCTCTATATCAAGAGAGCGTTTATCTGGGCGGCGATCCGTCTTGATGAATTTTGCTATCGAGGGAGCAGGGTTATGAGCAATGTTGCTGGAATTAAGGATGGGGATAAGCAAGAGGCTAAAGACCCGTTAGATATGGATCAGTTAAGTCAGTCATTTGAGGGCTTATACCATCGCTGCGCTTTTTTGTTGGTGGCGTTGGAGGGTATCGCTTTTGGCGAGACGTCTTTGCATCACAAGGAGGCGGCCAATGGCGTGGGCTATTATGCTGCTGATTTGCTTGATGAGTTGGTTCAGATTCGGGAGATGATCGATAAAGGTCTGAAATCTGGCGTAAAACAATAACTCTGTTTCTACATAGCTAAACAAACATTTTTCATATTTTAGTGTGCCTCTTTGACTGTCAACGGGACAGATTTTGTTGGCAACCTTGTAGAAGAACGTTTGTTATAGCGCTTAGCGGGCAGGGTGTTGAGTGATTTAAATGCTTTGCCGGTGGAGACAAACGACCCGTGCCATGTTCTGAGGAGGATATGGCACTCTGTACGGGTATGGTGTGTCGCTATCGGAGGCTGATTTTTACAGAATGGTTCAGATTTGAGCTGTTCGGATGTGATGATTCTCTAGGCTGTTACAGGCTGCGAGAGGATCAGCGAGGGAGTGTATGACGTATCCAGAAGGCTGGCATATGGCCAGTGATGAGAGAGCCGATCAATTGGCTGATAAGTTAAGCCTAGCCATTGGTCAGCACCATTTTTTGTATGGCAAGAGTTTACGAGTGGTTGCGTATCGGCATAGGTATGAGATGGATGAGTTGCTGTGCCAGCATCCAGAAGAGGAGGATTTTTTTACTCTGGTGCATCTGGTTTGGTCGT
Source organism: Oceanospirillum sp. (assembly GCA_047518265.1). GTDB lineage: Bacteria > Pseudomonadota > Gammaproteobacteria > Pseudomonadales > Halomonadaceae > Oceanospirillum. The sequence goes on along the minus strand of JAKZRG010000010.1, from coordinate 177,216 downwards.
TGACATCATCTGAAACTCACAGGGCTTCACCTATTGTGGAACTGCATGGCAGTTTTCAGGATTTCTTGGATTATGAGCATGAGGTTCAAGATAGGATGGTGTATGAAGAACCTGATTTATTGAAAGATGCTGAACAGCGGGGCGAGGTCTCTGTAAGCGGTTAAACAAAGGTTCTTATATTCTCATTGAGGAGTGATGGGGTATTCGCGGATGCGCCTCTGGCTTATTCGCGCTACTTGATTATTTTCAATATGAATAACTAATCGGGATTGGTAAAAGGCGATGCTGGAACAGATTTTTTCCTAACGGCTGGGGTCGTTAGTGTCTTTTCTAGCTTTGAAATTAAGCTTATAGGTCATCAATATTGACCGAAATGCTCTCTTCAGATTCACGCTCTTTTGCAATAGCAAGTAGCTCAAGATCTTCGAGTCTGTCCATCATCACTTCGTAGGCTTCGGCAGGTACACAGTAAAATGCGGGTTCATTTCGGTTAAGCACAGCAACAGGTTCACCGTAGGCACTGGCTGCAACTTTCATAGGGTTAGCTTTTAATTCAGTAATACTTGCTGCAACATCAGCTAAAATTCTAGCGGCCATATGATAAGTCTCTGAAGTGATTTTTAGATCGGCCATTCTACTCCAACTTTTACAGATCCATTAAAGAAAAATACTCCACCAGCTCATCCAGAAATACTCTTAAAGCGGGAGACATATGTTTGCGGGAGCGATAGATTCCATAAATCCCCAATGCTTCTGCTTGGTAGTCTGGTAATAGCTGTATCAGTTGACCGGTTTCAATTAAGGGCAAAGCAACATGTTTAGGTTGTAGCGTAATGCCGATATCTCCTAGGGCACCGTTTAATAACACCTTGGATTCGCTGGCGCTGAGGTTACCTTTAATAGGTACGGCGATGGATTCCCCTTGATACTCAAAATGCCAAAGCGAACCAAAATAGGAGTAGCCTAAACAGTTATGGCGGCGGAGTTCATCCGGCGTATTCGGCTGGCCGTGTCGCGTAATATAAGCGGGTGTTGCACACACAATAGAGCCACATTCCCCTAGGGGGCGGGCGATAAGATTAGGGTCTAAGTCATTGGTGATACGTATGGCCAGATCGATGCGCTCTTCAATCATATTTACGGCGTAATTGCTGACTTGCAGATCAATGGCCGTTGCCGGATAACGCTGTAAATAACCTTGAATAAAATCCCCTAATACATCTTGTGCTAAGAACTGCGCACAGCTGATACGTACTAAACCGCTGGGGGCTTTTTCATCTAAAGCGCCGGTATTCGCAACATCCGAAGCGAGATCTAACAATTGGCGGCAATGCTGTAATGTTAGCTCACCGGCTGGGGTGAGGCTTAAACGCCGGGTAGAACGATGTAATAACCGAGCATCCGCCCAGCTTTCCATCTCTGACAAATATCGGGTCACCATGGAACGGGACATATCCAAAGCATTTGCCGCTGCTATCATGCTGCCTTGTTCGACGATAGCCACAAACACTTCAGCTGCTGTAATGCGATCCATTGCTCCCCCTAATTGAATCCGCTTTTTGTCATTCCGGCTTTTCGTCCGAGCCTTTCGTCCGATCTGTGCAATAAATTTAATTTATTACGGTGGCTTTTCCATCAATAATTGCAGTTTATAGTACTGCTCATCACTGCTGTCCGGTTTAAAAAGAAAGAGGAGGCAGTACTACCCTGATAGAGAAAGGATACTCTTCAGGATAGTACAGGTATTCCAATGACTACGTTCTAACCATACAGGTCACTAGGCATTGATTACTGTGGCCACTTGATGTCGCCTTTAACTACCTTCGCACTGAACTCCAATGTATTTTCTTCAGCAAGGTTAGGATAGATCTCTAGCATAGCTTGGATCAGTTCTTCAGCATTAGCTGTTTTGGCGTTGGCTGCTTCGAAGTTTTCGACATACTTGCGGGAGAAATCGATAATGCTAGTGTCGGCCTTGGTCGTCCCGCGGAAGTGACCTGCAATAATACGTTCTGGTTTGAGGGCTTCTACGTTGTCGAGTGTTTTCAGCCAAGACTTGCGGGATTCAGTGGTTTGATTATCCGCCATCCAAAGGTGCATATTTTCTAGAAGTACGACGCCGCCTACGACTGTCTTCTCCGATGGAACCCATGCAAATGTATGTAGAGGATCGTGCCCATTAAATCCTATGATTTTTATTGGAACTCCGTCGACTGTCAGAGTGTCCTTTTTAAGAGCTTCTGGAACAACGAGCTTTTGAGGGGCGTCATCACCCATTTTAGGTCCCCAATAAGCAAGCTTTGGTTCCATGTTTGATTTCATTTTCTTCAGTGTTGCCGGTGTGGCAACAACACGGGCATCAGGGAATGCTTCTTTGATAACATCCAGTCCGAAGTAATAGTCAGGGTCAGCATGGCTGATGTAGATTGTTGTGAGCTTTTTCCCGTAAGCTTTTACCATATTAATCAGGTCAATTGCATTGCTGCGTTCGAACTGAGCATCAAATAAAACGGCTTCTGTCGGGCCAGTAATTAGTGTGGAAGTGACAGCAAAGAAGGCATGTTCTTGAGGGTTGTATACATGCATATCCAGCTCGACTTCACTTGCCTGTGATATGCTGGCGCCGAGAAAAAGTCCAGCTGCTAATACCGTCTGAGCAACAAAGCGACTAAATATATTCTTCATATAATTTTCCTTTGAGATGTTTGATTTAAACTCAGATTAGGTTAATTAAACCGGCAGAAACACAGCGTTATGATCAATGAATTGTTGCATAAATAGAATGAATTGATTTAGAAAATGACTATCGCCATATCTAAAATCGCTTCTAGGAAAATCTCAGAATGCTCGCCTTAAAAGCACTATGGATTTAGGCACGGTTGAGCGTACTCGTGCTTATATCAAAGCCTTTGAGAAGCAGGCCGCACAAGCAACAGACTCCAAAGACTTGGTAGCACGTATGAAAGCCCTATACCCGACTTATAAAGGTGTGGACGGCTTGGCTCTGAGTGCTAAGGTGATTATGGGTGAAATGAAGTGGCCTCAGTAATCCACTTATTATCTTCCTAAAAGATCGCCTCTTTAAAATATCTTGTCATTAAGCATAAGCGCGGCTCAGGTCGTGCTTATTGCTTTCAATCCAAGACGTCAAAACAGGTTAAACAGTTCTCTTCTCGATCAAAGGATGACAATATATTGCCCTGTTCGAAACTGATGGCAGATAGGGGAGAAGCTGTAAGTGGCCAAAAATATTGATATTGTTCTTTTAAGGAGCTTTACTGCCGTTATTAATACCGGGGGCGTTTCTAAAGCCGCCTTGGCCCTTCATGTCACTCAATCCGCTATATCCCAGCATATTAAAAGGCTGGAAACTTTGTTAAATACTCAGTTGTTTGATCGCATCGGTCGAAATATTACTCTGACACCACAAGGTGAGGCGTTGCAGGAATATGCCCATAAAATGCTGCAGACCAATGATGATATTATTCGCCATTTCGCTGAAATAGATGAACCGGAAACCACCACGGTATCCATCGGCTTGTCAGAACATATCTCTCATGTTTTATTGCCTAATCTTCTTTTGAATATCAGCAAAATTCCTCATATCGATATCGATGCAAAGATAGGGATTAATCAGGGGCTGTATTCTGATCTTGAATCAGGCTTGTTGGATATGGCGCTTCTGGTCAGCGAGCGAGGCCTTCATAATCAGAAGGCCGTGGCTCAATATCAGATAGAATGGGTTTCTTCGCCAGAGATGCCTGCTCTGGATTCATCCGGTGTTCTGCCTCTTGTGGTTTACGACGGCCCCTGTATCTTTCGCACCATTATGATCTCAACCCTAGATTCCCATAATATCCCTTGGAAGGTGGTTTACACCGCTTCCAGTATTGGGGATCTTAAAGCTGCTCTGGCCGCTAAAATGGGCTTTTCTGCTTTATTAGAGTGTGAGATTGATGGCTGGTTAACATCATGCCAATCACGCCATCAATCCTTACCGGATCTCCCTGATTTACCTGACTTACCTAAAGTGGATATTATCTTGCGCTGTAATCATCGTGAGAAAAATGATGAGATCGATACCGTGATTAATAGCCTTACACTCTCCTCTGATCCGACTTAAAAGATTATCTTTTAATAAGAGAGGTATTATGAGTGGCCAGATAAACACCGGATACCGTTACAGCAAACCCGGCCATCTCCATAAGACTGAAGTCATCCCCTAGAATCAATGTTGCCATAACAGCGGTAACCGGCGGTACTAAGAAGAAAAGACTGGCAACCGTTGATGCTTTGCCCCGGCGTAACATCAGGTACATTAGGCTAACGGCACCAATAGAGTTCAAAAACACTAAGCAAGCGGTTGAGGAGATAAAACCAAAGGTCCACTCTATCTGCATGGTTTCTGTTTCTGTGGCTAGGGCTCCCATAACAATCGCGGCGATCGCTAATTGGATGGCACCACCGGTACGCAGATCCATACCCTGACAAAACTTTTTCTGATATAGCGTGCCAGCCGTAATCCCTAACAACCCCAGTATGACCAGTAGATATCCCATAATATTCTTGCTGGATAACAGGGAATCCGTTGAAAAGTTAAGTCCTTCCGATACCACTAAAGCCACACCTAAAACGCCTAACAGTAAGCCTGACCATTGTTTTTTACTAACGGATTCCCCTAAAAACAAACCCGCACCAAGCGCTGTTAAGACCGGCATCATACCAATAATTAAAGCAGAAACACTGGCCGAAACGCCCAAACTCATGCCGCTATAAACACCACCAAACTGTATTGCCTGAATCAACAAGCCAACGATTGAGATATGAACAAGCTGCATCCCTTTTGGCCAAGGGGCTTTCAAGATAATCGCCACCAAAAACAATATGGCAGAGGCAGTGCCAAAACGAATAAAGGTCATCGTAAAGGGCTCGGCATACTCTAAACCGACCGCCCCTGTGATATAGCCGGAACTCCATAAGATGATAAATAATAACGGCATGCCATAAGTCGACATTAACTCAGATTCTACAGAGTTACGATCACGTACATTGGTTATTTCCATGTTCACTTCGTCCATCTGATTGATTGTGTGATGCATCATGTCAGAGGCGCTTTTATAAAAAAAATTAAGTCTACTAATGGAAGGGTTAACGTTTGCTAATGGGTTGTAACCTATTGAATATAAATGGCTATTATTGAGTTTGCAGGAATCAACTCAATCCCATCACTCTAAATATTTACTCTACTGTTTTGGCTAACTCTTCTAAGTAAGCTTCCAAAATCAGATTAGGTCGCGCGCCTTTTCGGGTAATGGTGGTAAAGCGAGTATGGAAAAAACGTTTGTCCGGTTGGATCGCTCTTAGCTTATCTTCCACCACCCAACGTTCGGCAAAATGGGTGGGTAGAAAACCGACGTACTGACCACTTAATATCAAAAAAGCGATACCTTCCCGGTCTGTGGAGGTGGCACTGGCTTTTAGTCGGGTTTGCAGTTGTTTATTTTCTACGGATTGAGCATAAGCAGGTACGATAGCATCATATTCGGCCAGCTCTTTGTCGTTGATTTTTTGATCCCCTCGATTAAATAGCGGGTGTTCCTGAGCGCAGTAAAGCAGAGATTGTTCTTCGTATAAGGGGTAGTAATTTAACCCTGGTAAGCTGCGCAGTTCTGGCACAACACCCACATGGAGTTTACCGTCCAGCAGGGCACTTTCGATCTCATTGGGCGGCATCATACGAATATTAATCACCACGTCTTCCCCTCGCTGTTTTAAAGCACTTAGGGCACGGGTAATACTCATCTGAGGTACGGTGACCATATTGTCGGTAATACCGATATTCAGCTCACCGATCAGCTGGGTATGTAGGGTATTAATCTGGGTTTTAAAATCTTCAATGGAGGACAGCAGCTGTAGGGTGTAATCGTAGATCTGCTCTCCTTCCTCGGTCATAGAAAAGCCGGAACGCCCCCGCTGACACAAGCGAAAGCCAATACGTTTTTCCAGATCCGACATAGCAATACTGATGGCCGCACGGCTGATATTCAGCTCCACTTCCGCTGCTGAAAATCCGCCACATTCCACCACGGTGCGATAAATACGCAACATACGCAGATCAATATCGCTGAGCTGCCCTTTAAACTGCTTTTTTTGCATCATCTCGCCCCAGATTCTCTCGTACCACATAACCACACAATGCTGTGATCAACCTTGTGGTTATATTTTTGCTTAACGCTTTTTAGTCAATTTACTTAGTTAAGCTTGTATTTAATTTAAAGATTTTACTTTCGTTATTTTTAAATTAATTCACAAAAGGGTTCAGGTCAATGCTGGTTTTTAGGCTAAAAAATACGAATATTAATGCCCTGGAAAAGGGCATCAATGCTTTATAAAACGCTTGTTTCCCACGATTCCAATAAAAAAGTGTTTGCGAAATAACCGGTTAGAAGGTGTACCAATAACGTGCAGAGTGATAGGTAAGTAAATGGTTAACTGAATTCAAATAATTTTAAATTTAAGCCCCCCATGACCTCCAGCAGAATAGGTCAACCTCGAAGGGAGGAGTTCAATACCCCCTGATAGGTAGCCGAAAAAGACCATACAAAAAATACTAGAGGTCGGTATGACAATTAAAACATCAGTAAAAACCGTTCTATCCAGCTGCGCACTGGCCGCAGCCATTAACGCACCTTTAATCGAGACCGCTGTTGCTGGCGAAGATTTTATTCTGGCTCAAGCAATGACGACGGATCATATCTTTCACGCATCGTCTAATAAGTTTATTCAGGAGCTGAAAGCACAAAAATCTGATTACACCCCTGAGTATCACCCCGGTGGTGATTTGGGTGATTGGACTTCTCAGTTTGAGCAGGCCATGCAGGGTGTTATTCCTATGACCATGACCTATGGCGCATCAGAGTTTGATGGTCGTTTGGATCTAACATGGTTGGGATACGTGGTAGATAGCTGGGATTCTGCCCGTAAGGCTTACGGCCCTAATGGCCCTATGCTGGACGTTTATAACAAAATTTTGGCAGAAAATGACTTGGTCGCTCTAGGCCTGATTCCTGCCGGTTTTGGTTCCATCACCATTCGTAATGGTGTGAATAAAGTGCCAACCAGCTTCCCTGAAGACGCTGCTGGTATCAAGATGCGTGTTGTTCCAACACCTCTAGCGGTAGAGCGCTTTAAGAACTGGGGTTTCTCCGCAGTACCTATGCCATTCTCTGAGCTATACACCGGCCTGCAACTGGGCACGGTCGATGGTCGCGCCTTTGGCCCTGCTGTAGAGATCTGGCAGATGCGTGATGTGCTGGAGAGTTACATCCTGACTCGTGACTATTTTGAGCATGCCTTCTGGTTGGTTAACAAAGATTGGTGGGAAGACCTGCCAGCAGACGAACGCGCCAAAATGCGTGCCGCTGCGGATAAAACTCTAGCTTGGGCTTGGCAGGAAGCAGAAGCCATCGATAATGAATACCTGGAAAAAGTACGCGATTACGGTATCAAGATTGTTGAGCTAAAACCCCAAGAACTGGCAAAAGCCAAGAAAACCCTATACGCCAAAGAATGGCCATTTATGGAGAAAGTTGTTGGGCCTGAAATCATGGGCCAAATGCGTAAGATCGCAGGTATCAACTGATCACTATTGCTTAAGAAAACCATGGCATTGCTTCTTTCGAGGCGATGTCAGCTCTCGGATTAGAGGATTTGTGATGAACACAAAGCAATCCCCTTACTGAACAGCTTATGAAATCTCCAGCCTTGCAATAGAGGATCATCATTATGGAACCTTCGGCTTCCCCGCAGTCACCTGCCAGCAAAAGCAAAACAGGTGAGCGCAAAATTTACGACTACGACCCAAATCTTAGCAATCATCCAACACCACCACACCTGAGCGCCATTCCAGAACAAACCAAATCTAAGCTTGATCAACGCCTAGTTAAATTTGAGCGATTATTAAACGGTCTGTTCAGAAGCATGATGTTTATAGTGGGCTTTGCTCTGGCCGGATTGATGTTTACCCAAATTATCATGCGTTATGTGTTGGAATCACCTTTTACCGGTATTGAAGAAGCCGCTGTATTACTGGGCGTTTGGATCTATTTTCTGGGGATGGGTTACGCCACCCGAGAACGGGAACATATCCACGGCGGAATCGTTAGCCTGGTAGTCTCAGACCCACTAAAAATTGGCTGGATACGTTTTGTCGGCACCGTTATCAGCATGTTCGCTGCCTGTATTTTTGGTTACTTTGCCTGTAAATACGCCTTTTTTGTTATTGGCAAAGGCCGTACCAGTATCAACTTGCAATGGCCCCGTGGTTTATGGAGTGCCAGCATGATTGTCGGTTTTGCCATGATGGTGGGCTACTTCCTGTTAGAAGCCATTAACGAATACCGGGATCTGCGTAAAATCCGCAAAACCCGTGCTCTATCTACTACTCAGGCCAGCACTTCGTCTAGTGCTACCGCTTGTACAGCGCCACAGGAGTAACCCCCATGACCCTGTTTCTACTTTCTATGTTGGTGGTTGTGGTTTTGATTCTGATCGAAATCCCTGTCGCCTTTGCTTTTGGTATTGGGGCTGTTTTATTTGCCTGGATCACTGGCAACAATATTTCGTTTTTGATTCCCCATGGTTTTAAAACCGCCAGTGGTTTTGCCCTACTTGCGCTCCCCTTGTTTATCTTTGCCGGACTCTTAATGGCCGAAGGCGGGATATCCGAACGACTACTGAATTTTGTGAACTCTTTTGTTGGCAGAATCAAGGGTGGCTTGGGTGCGGTAACGGTACTGACCTGTGCGCTCTTTGGTGCTATCTCTGGTAGCTCATCGGCTGCGATTGCCGCTGTGGGTCAGATTATGATCCCTCGTATGATTCGAGAAGGTTACCCAGAAGGTCATGCTACCGCTTTAGTCGCTTGCTCCTCTGTACTGGCTCTATTAATACCGCCTAGTATTCCTATGATCGTGTTTTCCATCACTGGCGGTTTATCGGTGGGGGCGGCGTTTTTATCGACCATTATCCCCGGTATTTTATTAACTCTGCTGTATTGCGTACTGAATATTTGGTTTTTGAAAGACAATCCAAATATCAAAGTTGATGCACCACTGCCGTTTAAACAAGCTGCAAAAGGCGTTGTGACCTCTGGTTATCACTCCATCTTTGCTCTGCTGATGCCATTATTGATCTTAGGTGCTATCTACAGTGGTATTGCTACTCCGACAGAAGCTGCCGCCATTGCGGTGATCTACGCTATTCCGGTTGGTCTGTTTATCTATAAAGGGATGAGTATTCAAAGCCTGGGTTCCGTCACCATACGTGCCGTAACCATGACAGGTTCCATTATGGCGGTACTCTTCTTCCTGTTTATCATGAGCCGCGCCATGATTCTGGAACAAGTACCAAAAGAGCTGGCCGAAGCCCTGTTAAGCTTCTCGGATAACAAATACGTCATCCTGTTACTGATCAACGTACTCTTATTGTTAATCGGCATGATCGTTGATGATATCTCCGGCAGCGTACTGGCCGCGATTATCTTCCTACCGATTATTAACGAACTGGGTATCGACCCTATCCACTTCGCAGCGGTAGTGGGTGTTAACTTAGGCTTAGGTAACGTATCTCCACCCTGTGCCCCCATGCTCTATATGGCCGGCGGCGTCAGTAAACTATCGTTAGATAAATACCTAAAACCCACACTGAAGTTCTTATGCTTCGGTCATTTACCTATGGTCTTTATCGTCACCTTTATTCCAGAGCTATCACTGTTTCTACCGAATCTATTGTTAGGTAACTAAGCGCTAAAAAATAATACCCTTCTCTCGCCCAGAGTAATAAAGCCCCTGATACTTGTTAAGAGTTGATGGGGCTTTTTATCTGGAGCAGACGTTAACCCAAAACTTCATTCTTTTCTCATAAGTAAGCCTTTCCTTGTATAATCAGAGATACGATCAATCGAAGAAGACCCAAGTCCCTATGAAACGAGCATTGCTGATACTCTCGGTTACCGTCTTATTTTCTTCGCCTTCGATGGCTGTCCAGCCTCCGATGTCAATCACGATTACTGGCCAAGGCAGTTCTTTTTCGGGTCATGATACCTATGAAAGTATCACTGAGCGTGCGAGAAGGGCTGAAAAAGATCGCTTGGAGCGTATAAGGAGAAACGTTAAGCAAGAAATTGAGAGGGATAGGGCCAGAGCTAGGAATGAGCGTAAAGTCGCTATTCAAAGAGCCGAACAGGATAGAGAGCTTGAGCGAAACAAGTTTGCACGGGAAAACATGGCCGTAAGGCAGCAGGCTGAGCGTGAGCGGCAATATATTCTAAAAACAGTAAGCTATGAACGTAAAAGAGTTATACGGGATAGACAGCTGGAAAGAGAAAAGGCTGAGTTAGCCCGAAAATATGCCAGAGAACAAGCTGAGCGGGAAAGAGCTGTCAATCGAGATTTTGCAGAACGTCGGCGTGCAGCGGTTAGAGTAAAGTATCGGCTGCAATAATTTATAAAGTGAGGTCGTATTGATAGAGACTATAGATACAGCCTCTCTATTGGTAATCATTCTGCTTTAAATAAAATAAATCTGAAATCAAATCACCCATAACACTAAAAACATGTATAAAATAACAGGTAAATCCGCCAGATAGTGTCGTATTCCTATGTCAGATCCAGCCATTCTGTCCTTGTTACTCCAGCAACCTCTTGCCTTTATTGATTTGGAAACCACGGGTTTACGTACCACTCGGGATAGGATCACAGAAGTGGCGATCATTCGTTACGACAAGGGTCAGGAAGTGGATCGTTGGAGTCAGCTCATAAACCCCAAAATGGCTATACCGGAGCAAATCCAGCAGCTCACGGGGATTCATCAGGGGATGGTGGAAAGTGCGCCTATCTTTAGAGATGTGGCTGAAACTATCCAAGAGAAGTTACAAGGGGCTATTTTAGTGGCCCATAATGCCCGGTTTGATTATGGGTTTCTGCGTAACGAGTTCAACCGCATAAATAAACAGCTGTTATGCCAAGTACTGTGTACGGTTAAGCTTTCCCGTCGTTTATTCCCTAAACAAAAACGCCACAATCTGGATACGCTATTACAGATTGCAGGGATTGAAATGGATAACCGACATCGGGCGATGGCAGATGCGGAAGCTTTAATGCAGTGGTTTAACGGCTTAGCTGAACGCTTACCCACGGATACGATTTTACCTGCTATAGATCAGGTCATGCGCCAGCAAGCATTGCCGAGCCATATTGATCCTGGCGAGATTGAAGATATACCGGATACCCCAGGAGTGTATCTGTTTTTTGGCGAAAACGAGTTGCCCTTATATGTGGGCAAAAGCATCACGTTACGTAGCCGAGTTCGCTCACATTTTTATGATGACCGGCACTCAGACAAAGAGATGCAGATGCTACAACAAACCCGGCATATCCAATACCGAGCTACTGCCGGTGAGTTAAGCGCGCTTTTATTAGAGGCCAGCTTGGTAAAACAGCTCAGTCCGGTTTTTAATCGTCAATTACGCAAAAAACAGCAATTGGTCAGCCTACAGTGGAATGGTCAATTAGAATGCCCTCCTAAGATGCAAGATGCTTCAAGTTTGAACTTTAATCAATCCGATCAATTCTATGGTTTATTTCGCAATAAAAAAGATGCGGAACAAACTCTAAGAAATTTGGCAGAAGAGTTTCGCTTATGTCTTAAAATGCTGGGGCTGGAGAAAACCAGAGGGGCCTGCTTTGGCAGTCAAATCGGTCGCTGTGATGGTGTCTGTGCAGGTAAAGAATCTAAGGATGAATATCAACAACGCCAAGCAGATGCGCTGGAACGTATTCGCTTGAATGCTTGGCCTTTTGATAGTGCCTTAATTATTCAGGAGCAAGCGAAAACACCTTATATTGATAGCGATGGCCAACAGCAAAGCGCAGATTACCTGTTATTCGATAATTGGCGTTATCTGGGGCGCTTTAGTCAGGAAGAAGAGGCGAGGAAGACTTATGGGGATAAGCAGGTTTCTGACAACTTACCGCATTTTGATCGGGATATTTATAAGCTGCTGATCAGCCAATTAAAGAAACAAGGGGATCATCTCAAGCTAATTCCAATGATCTAGAGATTGGTAAAACTAAGCAGATCTCATTTGATTCCGTCTAGGGGGCTTCTGAAAACTTCTTCTCCCTAGGCTCTCTAGAGTGTGTACAAGCGTTACTGCTTTTACATCACACTGTCTATAGGATCACTGGCCTGTATAAAATAAAGCGCCTTGTTCAAAAGCCCCTTTGGCAGCAGATTGCCCCATCTTATTAATAAATGCTTCATACTCAGCCTGAAACCAATTGGGTATCTTCTGACTTCTCTTGATAATCTCGTGTCGATTAATCAGTAAAGCACTTTGATTATAGGTGCCGGACATCTGCTTCGAGCGTCGCTCTAATCCCTGATTAAGTGTTTGGCTAGCCGCAAGGATACTCTTCTCTACCAAGACGAGTCCTTTACCTTCCCAGTCGTTGAGTTGCTTAAAACCACCCAAAGCCATCACGCCTTGACTAAGTTTTTTTTCATAGGGATCGATATCAGTTTGAACCCGTGTACCCGAGAGAAACTGCTCTCTCAGTTTTTGCATTGTCTCTTCAAAGGCAGCGGATTGATTCGCGCTGATTTCTTCTTGCTCAGCTTCAGCCTGAGATTTTTTATAACCATCTTCACTAATGGATATGGTCTCATTCTGACTGCCCGGCAAGCGAGGCATCACCTTGGGCGTATCAAACCCCGTACCGGTTTTCATCACCGTCTTGGCCGGAGTTGAGCGAGCGGATGCGGAAGTAGCTGAGGTCTTCATCATAAGTAAATAAGGTCAGATAAGGAGTTGAGTCTTCTTATAATACGCAAAATTTGGATTAATGCGTAAGTAGAGGGATGAAAATTAGGGTTATCGCATTTGGAAATAGAAATTAGAGCCCTGGATGATGTTTCTTATATCCTATATTCGAAGTGAGGCTTGTGTAGAGCGACTGTAAGATGCTGATTTATAACAATGAAATTTTCCTCGCGAAACCCAACACTCGATCTATCAGTTTGCTAAAAAGACCGCTGATAACATGAATGTTAGGTGCTTATCTGATGCATGGATAAAAAATCATGTATGAGGGGGACGCTCATCTGACGTTGGGTTTCGCGGATGAAAGCTTATAACTATCAACAAGTTATAGTGTGCCGCTCTACCCAACCTACGCTCACGATATACCACTTTTTTGAGTCTAGGCTATGACTGCTGTCTACAAAGAAAAACAGCCAAATTTGATGGCTCTGGTATTTACCCCGTAATCCTCACTCTACGATCAACCTTTTCTTTAGGCTCATCGACTTTGTTCTTTTCGGCTTTGTCTTTTAGCTGCTTATCAACAATATTCTTTACGGCGATCAGTAAGCCCATACCCACAAAGGCACCTGGTGGCAGGATGGCGAATAGGAAACTGTAATCTTCAAAAACAACGATTTTCCAGTTTTCGGCCATTGGGCCAAACAGTAGCTGCATATTTTCGAATAAGGTGCCTTGTCCGATCAGTTCACGCATGGCGCCCAGTAATACCAGTACTGTGGTAAAGCCTAGGCCCATCATCAGGCCGTCCATCATGGCGGGTACGACAGGGTTTTTACTGGCGAAAGCGTCAGCACGACCCAAGATGACACAGTTGGTAACGATCAGTGGGATAAAGATGCCTAGAATCTGGTATAGCTCGTAAGTGAAGGCTTGCATCAGCAGTTCGGCACAGGTTACGAAGCTGGCGATAATCATCACAAAAGCGGGTAGGCGTACTTGCTCTGGCACGTAGTTACGAATCAGGGAAACAGATAGATTAGAACCTACCAGTACCAGAATAGTGGCAATACCTAAGCCTAGGGCATTCACCACAGAGCCGGTAACGGCCAGCAGGGGACATAAACCTAATAGTTGCACTAGGGCGGGGTTGTTATGCCAGAGGCCGTCCAGTGATATTTCCTGATAGCTTTTCATTGTTTGTTCTCTTTTGTTTACCCAGAGGTTTGTTGATCTCTGGGTATTCGCGGATGCGCTTAGGCTTATCCACGCTACTTGGTTATGCCTGTTAACGGTTCGGCTTTGTGGATACGTTTTAGGCTTATCCACGCTACAGGTCTTTGGGCTTATACCAGTAAGTGACTATTCTCTTTACTGGTTTATGCCTGAAATTAGATTTACTGCTGTTCCGGTGCAGGGATCGCCAGTAGGGTATCTTTATGTTTGCTGAAATATTCCAGTACCGCACGGCTTTGATTGACCACCGCTCTTGGGGTGATGGTGGCCCCGGTAAATTGGTCGATTATGCCGCCATCTTTTTTAACTTTTAACTGTGCGGCGCCGGTATTTTCCAGAGATAAGCCTGATAAACCCAAAATCCAATCGGACTTTTTGGTTTCAACCTTATCACCCAGTCCCGGTGTTTCTTTGTGACTGAGTACTCGCACACCGGCCAGTTCGCCGTTACGTTTTACGCCCACAAGAATATTAATATTACCGCTATAACCGTGAGGGGTCGTTACAGGGAAAAACAGAGCGATAATTTGATTGTCTTTACGAGCGATATTAACGGTCACTGGCTCTTTATTGGCCAGAATAGCGTTAGGCTCGATCGTATAGGTATCGTTTAACAGATCGTTATCCATTTGGCTTGCCGGAACCAGCTCAAATAAGCTTTGGCTCTGGGCGTGACGGATATTGTCTTGGATGACATCTTTGGTACCCAGTTGAGTCACTGCGATCACACCCGCAGTGACAATGGCAAAGATACCTAAGCCGATACTGCTACGACGAATCGATTCGCCCAGTGTTAGGCCGACTTCTTCTGCCTGATCGTCTGCTGGACTGTTACTTGGGTCAGTTGAACCGTGCATCTGTAAATCCTTAACCGTTAACGTCTGGCTGATCAGGCATCTTTTTTGATGCCTTTACGGGCTTTGCTGTGACCAAAACTACGGGGTTGGGTGTAGTAGTCGATAAAGGGAGCAGCAAAGTTCATCAGTAGTACTGAGAAAGCGACGGCATCAGGGTAATTGCCCCAGGTGCGAATCACATAAACCAAAATACCGATACAGGCACCAAACCAGAGTTTACCCTTATTACTGGTAGCGGCAGTGACAGGGTCGGTGGCGATAAAGAAAGCGCCCAGCATTGTCGCACCAGAAAACAGGTGCACCATAGGTGAAGCAAAGTTACTGGGATCACCGCTGTAAAATAGGGCCGACAGAACGGTAATACTGGCTAACATAGCCACTGGCGTGTGCCAGGTGAAAATCTTTTTCCATAGCAGGAATAGACCACCCACCATAAAGCCTATAGAGGCAAAGGCCCAAGCACCCCAGATCTTTTCAGCCTGGAAGGCCTCCTGACGCCAATACTCGTCGGCCATCAGCTCGCCTTTGTGTTTAAAACTATCCAGTGGTGTTGCCATGGTAAAGGCATCGGCAACCTGCTGGTGGCCTGCAAAGACGGCCTGTAGGCTGGCGGATAAGGAAACCGTATTGCCGTTTAACAACTCCGCAGGGCTGATCCACTGGGTCATCTCCACGGGAAAAGAGATCAGTAGCAGGGCGTAAGCCACCATAGCGGGGTTGAAGGGGTTATTACCCAAACCACCGTAGAGTTGTTTGGCCAGAACAATAGCCACAAAGCTCCCCGTCACCGCTAACCACCAAGGGGCCAGAGGAGGCAGTGCCAACCCTAATAAGACACAGGTCAGTAGGGCGCTATTATCTTTAAGAGCGGGTAATGGATTACGCTTACGCATCTGCAATACGGCGGCTTCAAAGAATAAACCGGCGATACTGGCGATGATCACATTGATCAAGCTACCCCAGCCAAAGATCCAAGTCAGGGCTGCAAGTCCCGGCAGAGTTGCCAGAATCACGTAACGCATGACTTGATTCGTGCCTAAGGGGCGATGTAGGTGAGGCGATGAAACTCGAATAAACGCCATATTAATGCTTACCTTAATTACTGTACGGAAGCTGTATCAGCTTCGTTGCCGTTTTTGACCTGACTAGAATCTGTCGCTTGCTGTTCTGCTGCGGTCAGTTCGGCCATTTTCTGTTCTGCGTCACTAAATTTCTTCTGGCAGCGCTCAACGGTTTTTTGTTGTTCGCTAATGGCATCGGTGTCGCTGCCTGTTTCCAGTTCTGTGAGTGCTTTTTCCGCTTTTTTCAGTGCGGTGCGGGTGGCAGCCAAAATAATCTTGGCTTGCTTCATCGCTTTTTCTTTCGCGGCTTTTTCTGCCTCAGCATCTGCGGCTTTGTTATCTTCTGTGCTTGCCGGTTGCGTATTGGCCGCTGTATTGATAGCAGTCTCTGGAGCAGGGGCTTCTTGTAGTGCTTTTAGTTTATCCGCGGCCTTTTCTGCATTTTCTTTAGCCGTAACAATAGCCTCTTCTTTGGCTTTGATATCGTCAGGATCACCGTCTTTTTGTGCAACGACTAAGGCCTTTTCAGCTCGCTTGATGGCGGCTTTGCTGGCGGCGGCAACAATCTTGGCTTGTTTTAGGGCTTTTGCTTGTTCTTCCGCTGCAGCGTTATCGACTTGAGGGGCTGCCGAGCCTGAAGCTGGTGCTGTGGGCGGTGCATCCTGTAAGGCTTTTAGTTTCTCTGCAGCCTTCTCGGCATTGGCTTTAGCGGTAACAATGGCCTCTTCTTTGACCTGAATCTCGCTAGATTCTGCATTGCCTTGTGATACGGCTTCTTTTACGCCGATAAGGTTTTTCTCAGCCCGTTTAACGGCCGCTTTACTGGCTGCAGCTGCTATTTTTGCTTGTTTCAACGCTTTTTCATATTCTGCTGCGGCATCCGCCCCGACACTTGATGCTGGAGTATTGTCGGTTGTGCTAGGAGCAGGCGTATTTTGCAGTGTTTTTAGTTTCTCGGCGGCTTGTTCTGCCTTGGTTTTGGCGGCAGAGACAGCCTCTTCCTTCGCTTTAATATCCTCTGCATCACCGGCTTCTTGTGCTGCCACTAAGGCTTTTTCTGCCTTTTTGATGGCGGCTTTGCTGGCTGCTGCGGCTATCTTGGCCATTTTAAGGGATTTTTCGTGTTCTGCTACAGCGTCATTCTCTGATGCTGATTGAGCCGCTGCAGGGGCTGGTGCTGCCTGTAATGTTTTTAATTTGTCTGCGGCTTGCTCGGCTTTTGCTTTGGCAGCGGATACGGCTTCTTCTTTGGCTTTAATATCATCCGCATCACCCGTCTCTTGTGCCGCGGTTAAGGCTTTTTCTGACTTTTTAATAGCGGCTTTACTGGCTGCTGCCGCAATTTTGGCCATCTTCAGGGCTTTTTCATGCTCATCATTAGCAGCGCTGTTTGCTGAACTGGCTGGTGTCGCTGCAGGCTTAGCATTGCCTAGTTTGCTGTCGATATCCGCCAGCTTTTGTTGTGCGGCCTGAGCTTTTTGTTCCAGATCAGTGATATTGTCGGCGTTATTTTCTTTCGCTTCAGCCAATGCCTTCTCGGCTTTTTTCGCCGCAACAGCGGCGGCTGCACGCTGAATTTTCAGTTTTTTCAGTGCGGCATCGTCTACGTTTGATGCAGCGGATTCGGTACTGCCTACAGTTTTGGCGGCAGGTTTTGCTACGGCAGCCATACGGGCGTTACGTTTGGCAATCTTCTCAGCTTCTTCCCGTTCTAAACGTGCTTGACGTTGTTCAAAGCGAATTTTAGCCCGTTCCGCTTTTTTCGCTTCTTCATCTTCCTTGCGGATTTCTGATTTTGCGTAGCGATAGTATTGCACCAGTGGAATATGGCTTGGGCAAACAAAAGCACAGGCGCCACATTCGATACAATCAAATAGATTAAACAGTTGGGCTTTTTCAAACTCTTGTGCTTTCGAGAACCAGTGCAGCTGCTGAGGCAATAGTTCTGCCGGGCAGGCCTGTTCACACATACCGCAACGAATGCAGGGATTTTCCAGCTCGGGTTCAGGGAATTCCTGGTGAGTAGGTGCTAATAAACAGTTGGTGGTTTTTACCACGGGTAGTTCGTCACCCTGTAGGGAGAAACCCATCATGGGACCACCCATCAGGATGCGACTGGCGATCTTTTGATTAAAACCACCCAGTTCCAATAGTTCATTAATGGGAGTGCCTAAACGCACTTGGAAGTTCTGACGGCGAGTAAAGGCGTTACCGGTCAATGTAGTGACTCGACTGACCAGAGGTCGGCCTTGGGTAATAGCCTGATAAATAGCGATAGTCGTGCCGACGTTTTGACACACCACACCGATATCGGCCGGTAGACCGCCGGATGGCACTTCACGTCCGGTCAGAATCTTGATCAGCTGTTTTTCACCACCGGAAGGGTATTTGGTGGGAATTACTACCACTTCGATATGGCTGCCCTTGGCCGCTTCTTGCAGGGCTTTAATCGCTTCTGGTTTGTTGTCTTCAATGCCGATTAAACAGCTACTGGGATCAACCAGTTGGCAAAGAATCTTTGCTCCTTGAATCACTTGCTCAGGATACGTCCGCATGGACATATCATCAGAGGTGATATAGGGCTCACACTCAGCCGCATTGATGACCAGAGTATCAATGGCATGGCGTTCACGGGTGCGAGCTTTTACGGCTGTTGGGAAGCCTGCACCACCCATGCCGACAATACCGGATTCGGATATTTTATCTAACAGGTCATTAACACTGGCATTTTCCCAGTCAGTTAATGGCTCTAGAGCAATCCATTCATCCTGATTATCGGACTCAATAATAATGCATTCATCGGTCATACCTGAGGCATGAGGAATGGCATGATCTTCAATAGCCACGACAGTGCCGGAAATAGAGGCGTGAATATTGGCACTGATAAAACCATCGGCCTTAGCAATCAATTGACCGGTTTTAACTTTTTCGCCTACTAAAACAATAGGCTCAGCCGGTGCACCAATATGCTGCTGTAGCGGTAGGATCACCTTTTTAGGCAGTGGTGCATCAACAATCGGGAACTGTGTAGATTGCTGTTTGTTTTCTTCCGGGTGAATACCCCCGTGGAAATCCCAGACATTAGACATTAGGCTTGGCCTCCATCTGTCGCAATAACCTGACCGCTAAAGCGGGCATTGGGGCCTTCAGGCACAGGCCAGCTCCAGTTCTTGATGGTGGTTTCCACAGGTAGCATATCAATACAGTCTACAGGGCAGGGTTCGACACATAGGTCACAACCGGTACATTCTTTAATAATCACGGTATGCATTAGCTTGGTGGCACCCACAATGGCATCCACCGGACAAGCAGCAATGCACTTGGTACAACCAATACACTCATCTTCACGGATATAAGCCACCTTTTTAACGCCCACATCTTCCAAGTCAGCATCCAAAGGCATAGGGTCACGACCTAATAGGTCGGCCAGAGATTCCATGGTGCCTTCACCGCCGGGTGGACACTTATTAATATCATCGCCGTTGGCAATAGCTTCAGCGTAAGGGCGGCAACCGGGATGGCCACACTGACCGCACTGGGTCTGAGGCAATAAGCCGTCAATCTGATCCACAATAGGATTGCCTTCCACTTTAAACTTAATGGAGGCATAACCCAGCATGGCACCAAAGGCGGCTGCCAGTGCTAATAGCCCGATTACGGCGGCTAACACAGGGTGATCGATAAAAAATTCCGTCATTGGTCCCGCTCTTTACCTAGTTCTTTAATCTAGCGCTTTGGCTATGAGGTTATGCCAATATAAAAAGGCATCACCACTTAAAGCTTGATGTCTAAAATGTATAAATATGGATTACAGCTGTACCAGACCGCTAAAACCTAAAAAGGCTAGGGACATTAAACCGGCGGTAATCATGGCAATGGAAGCACCCTGAAACGGCGCGGGTACATCGGATACGGCGATACGTTCGCGCATTGCCGCAAATAAAACCAGTACCAGAGAGAAGCCAATGGAGGCACCAAAGCCATAAACCGTTGCTTCAACAAAACCGCTATTACGATTCAGGCTTAACAGCGCGACGCCCAATACGGCACAGTTAGTCGTGATCAAGGGTAAGAAGATACCCAGCACTCGATATAATAGAGGGCTGGTTTTGCGTACCACCATCTCTGTGAACTGCACCACCACGGCGATCATCATAATAAAGGCAATGGTCTTCAGGTATTCGATACCCAAGGGTTCTAGAATAAAGTGATAAACCAGATAACTGCTGGAAGAAGACAGTGTCAGTACAAAGGTGGTGGCCAGAGACATGCCCATGGCAGATTCCAGCTTATTAGACACGCCCATAAAAGGACACAGGCCTAAAAACTGTACCAAAACAAAGTTGTTTACCAATATGGTGCTGATTAACAGCAGTATATATTCAGTCATCTGATTGTCGGTAACCGGTTGATGCGTATTTTCAACGTTGCTCTTTTTGCAGAGCCGCTGGAATTTTACTCGTTTACTTATTTTCGTCCTGTGGCACTTTGTCGCAGGGCTGGGGCATCACTTTTAATCGGATATAAAGCGTTGATACTTAATCCAGATCCATAAGCGCGACATTGTATCAGTATAGTGTCATGTTGCTGTGATACAGGTCAGTTGCCCATTAGGATGAAATCGAATGAGTAAAATCTCTCAGGGGAGTCCACCTAGGATGGCGGTTATTATCTTTTTTTCGATTATTCCATACAAGAAAAAAGAATGTCTTTTTTATATGCTTTGGTTATAAGTAAGTGATAATGGTTTCATAACGTAGAATAAAAAACGGGAGCTTAAGCCCCCGTTTTTTATGGTGTTTTTAGTCTGATCACGGTTAATTCCAGTTTGGATGAGCCGCTAGAAAGTGTGATTAGGCTAAGGTGTAGCTGTGTTTATTTCACTCGCATACCGTTTACTGCGCCTTCGTCAGGTGTCAGCAGGTAGATCTCTTCGCCACCAGGGCCTGCAGCCATGACCATGCCTTCTGACATGCCGAAGCGCATTTTACGTGGTTTCAGGTTGGCGACCATAACGGTTTGGCGGCCGACTAGGTCTTCTGGTTTATAAGCGGACTTAATACCGGCAAAGACGTTGCGGGTTTCGCCCCCCAGATCCAGAGTCAGTTGGATCAATTTGTCGGCACCTTTAACGTGATTGGCTTCGGTAATGGTGGCGACACGGAAGTCCAGCTTGGCAAAGTCGTCAAATTCGATTTCCGGGCTGATCGGGTCATCGGCCAGTGGGCCTGTGGCTTGTGGGCCCTGTTTCAGCTTTTCTTCTTCTGCCAGAACTTCTTTTGAGGCTTCGATCATGGCGTCAATTTTGTCGCTTTCAATACGCGTCATCAGAGGTTTGAATTTGTTGATACCGTGGCCTAACAACAGGTCTTTACGGGCATCCCAATCCAGATTTTCCAGATTTAGGAATTCAGCGGCTTTAGCCGACAGATCCGGTAGTACCGGTGCCAGATAGGTAACCAGCTGACGGAACAGGTTGATACCCACCGAGCAGATATCCAGTACTTCCTGACCTTTGCCTTCTTCTTTCGCCAGTGACCACGGCGCTTTGTCGGCAATATACTGGTTAGCGGTATCAGCGATCTCCATGATCAGGCGAATGGCGCGGCCAAAGTCACGGTTTTCGTAGTGCTCGGCAATTTGGTCACCCAGTGCAATGGCATCGTCCAGCATGGCTTGTTCAGCACAATTGTCGGACAGGTTACCACCGGCCTTTTTAACAAAACCGGCACAACGGCTGGCGATGTTAACGACTTTACCAATCAGGTCTGAGTTTACACGGGCGGTAAAGTCTTCCAGATTAAGATCCAGATCTTCCGGGCGGCTGGTCAGTTTGGCGGCAAAGTAATAACGCAG
Source organism: Oceanospirillum sp. (assembly GCA_047518265.1). Taxonomy (GTDB): domain Bacteria; phylum Pseudomonadota; class Gammaproteobacteria; order Pseudomonadales; family Halomonadaceae; genus Oceanospirillum. The sequence continues at coordinate 155,383 of JAKZRG010000010.1, read as the reverse complement.
GTATTCCGGGTTTAGGAACTCTGCATAAGTCTGGGCCTTAATAAAGGTGCCCCGAGACTTAGACATCTTCTGGCCGTTAACGGTCAGGAAGCCGTGGGCATTCACTGCGGTAGGTTTGCGGAAGTTAGAGCCTTCCAGCATGGCAGGCCAAAACAGAGCGTGGAAGTTGATGATATCTTTACCGATAAAGTGGTACAGCTCAGCCTCTGAACCCTCTTTCCAGTAGTCGTCAAATTCCAGATCGTCACGACGTTCGCATAGGTTTTTAAAGCTGGCCATATAGCCAATCGGTGCATCCAGCCATACGTAGAAGTATTTACCTGGCGCGTCAGGAATTTCAAAACCAAAATAAGGGGCATCACGGCTGATATCCCACTCTTGCAGACCGGCTTCTAACCACTCGTTGAGCTTGTTAGAGATAGACTCGTGCAGGGTGCCGCTTTGTGTCCACTCTTCCAGCATTTTCTGGAAGTCGGGCAGTTTAAAGAAGTAGTGCTCGGAATCTTTTTCTACCGGTGTCGCCCCCGAGATAGCCGACTTAGGGTTGATCAGTTCGGCCGGGCTATAAGTTGCACCACAGGCTTCACAGTTGTCACCGTATTGGTCTTCTGCTTTACACTTAGGGCAGGTGCCTTTAATAAAGCGGTCTGCCAGGAACATGCCTTTGTCTGGATCATACATCTGGGTGATGCTGCGAGTGGCAATATGGCCTTTCTCGCGCAGACGCTTGTAGATCAGCTCAGAAAACTCGCGGTTTTCTTCCGAGTGTGTGGAGTAGTAGTTATCAAACTTGACCAGAAACTTATCAAAGTCTGCACGGTGCTCGGCGTTAACCTTGTCGATCAGTTGCTGAGAGGTAATGCCTTCCTGTTCGGCGCGCAGCATAATCGCGGTGCCGTGGGCGTCATCGGCACAAACGTAGGTGCACTGGTGGCCTCGCTGGTTCTGAAAACGTACCCAGATATCAGTTTGGATATATTCTAGCAGGTGGCCAAGGTGAATAGAGCCGTTGGCATAGGGCAGTGCGCTGGTCACAAGGATTTTACGAGCTGATGGCATGGTGTCTCTTTACTGATCTGAGTTAAATGATGGCAGGCTCAATGATTGTTAAAGCGTTTTCAGACCGGTTGCTCTGAGGGCTTCCATTGGCTACTGCAAAATCTAAATAAAATGAATCCGCTAACTATAGCGAGAGAAAGGATTTTTTTCATCTAAGCCTTTCGCTTTTTTTATATGAGAGCTGCTCTTTTCTGTGCTTCTTTATTGGTGTGTGATGATTTTGGCTTGTCGCAGGCTTTTTTAGTCTTGAACCTTGGTCGTGAAAGAGTAACCGACTAATGAGCTTGGTTATTGCCTGTGTTAAGCTATAAGCAATATTCTGCTTAGATGAATGAGAGATAACAAATGCTTGAGTCGGTAAAACATGTCATTGCAGTCGCCTCCGGTAAAGGCGGCGTGGGTAAATCTACGGTAACGGCTAACTTGGCCTTGGCCATGGCGCAAAAGGGTTTTAAAGTCGGTGTCTTAGATGCGGATATCTATGGACCAAGTCAGGCGTTAATGTTGGGCGTGGACGATAATATACGTCCAGAAATGAAAGCCGATGGTACAACCTTTCTGCCCGTTGAAGCTCAGGGCTTGGCCACCATGTCCATGGCTTATCTAGTCACTGAAAAAACACCGATGGTTTGGCGTGGCCCTATGGTCAGTGGTGCCTTTCAGCAGATGCTGACACAAACGGATTGGCCGGAACTGGATTATCTGTTTATTGATATGCCACCGGGCACGGGTGATATTCAGTTGACGCTGGCCCAAAAGGTTCAGGTAGCGGGTGCAGTGATTGTGACGACACCTCAGGATATAGCTTTGCTGGATGCCAAAAAAGGCGTGGAGATGTTCCGTAAGGTGAAGATTCCAGTACTGGGTGTAGTAGAGAATATGAGCCTGCATACCTGCAGCAACTGTAATCACTCAGAGCCCGTATTTGGTGAGGGTGGCGGTGAGCGTATCGCCAAAGAGTACGATACGGTACTGCTGGGCCAGTTGCCGTTAGCACTTAAGGTTCGTGAGCAAGCCGATAGCGGTACGCCTTCTGTGCTTGCTGAGCCTGAGGGTGATATTGCCGGTTTCTTTAGTGGCATTGCCGATAAGATGAATACACAACTGGATCTGGCGACACAAGTTGCACCGACCATTTCATTTAGTGATGATTAGATATCGGTTGTAGCCTGAGACGTTGGAAGTCTCGCCCGACAGGGCTGGAAGCAGTCACATGGTTGCTTTCGGGAGCATTCGCGGATGCGCCTCTGGCTTATCCACGCTACTAGGGTGAGTCGTCCATGTAGGTTGGAAAAGCCGAAGGCGCCTTCCGACAGCGGTAAATGTCTGGCAGCGATAAGTGTCGGATGGCGCTCCGCTTATCCGACCTACTTAGGGGAAGGGACGTTTTATCAGTGGTAATGTTTAATGAACATTGATCGACCGATTAATATAGCCTTTTAATCGGCCGGTCAGTTCTATTTCAAGCTAAGGGTTTAGCCCTCTGACTGGAACGGAATGGTCTCAATCACTTCGATATCGTAGCCTTCTAATCCTGTAAAGCGCCATGGTGGGCCCAAATGACGGATTTTATGGACACCGATATCTTTTAATATCTGTGCGCCGGTTCCTACGTCGGAAAAGACCTTCTTACGGGTATCCTGTTTTTGTTGTACCAGCTGAGGTGCTCTTTGCAGTAGGCTGGCTGCCGTATCGGTATTACCTAGGGTAACCACAATACCGCGACTTTCTTTGGCGATCTCTTCTAAAGCCGCCCAAAGGCTCCAGTTCTGTGGGCCGTTATATTCAGCACCTATCAGGTCTCGCAATGGGTCGATAGCATGTACTCGAACTAAGGCCGGTTCACCCTCGGTCACATCACCCATAACCAGAGCGATATGCACAGCACCGTCCAGTTTGTCTTCGAAGGTGATCATATTAAATTCACCATGAACGGTTGGCAGGGTTTGCTCACCCATACGTTGAATAGTGGTTTCATTAGCAAGACGATAGTGGATCAGGTCGGCAATAGTGCCGATCTTTAAATTATGCTTTTCAGCGAACTTTTCCAGATCCGGACGGCGAGCCATGGTGCCGTCATCGTTCATAATTTCGACGATCGTTGCAGATGGCTTATAGCCTGCCATAGAGGCTAGGTCACAACCGGCTTCTGTATGACCTGCTCGTGTTAATACGCCGCCCTTTTTAGCTTTTAGAGGGAAGATATGACCGGGTTGCACCAGATCATCGGGCTTGGCATTGCTGGCAACGGCTAGGCGAATGGTCTCGGCACGATCTGCGGCGGAGATGCCCGTAGTGACGTTATGAGCACCATCAACGGACATGGTAAATGCAGTACCATAAGCACAGCCATTGTTAGGCACCATCATCTGCAGACCTAGTTGTTCGCAACGGTCTTCGTCCAGTGTCAGGCAGATCAGGCCACGGGCGTGAGTTGCCATAAAGTTAATGGTTTCTGGTGTGACGGCTTCGGAGGCCATCACCAGATCACCCTCGTTCTCCCTGTCTTCGTCGTCCACTAAAATAACCATCCGTCCCTGGCGGATCTCTTCGATGATCTCTTCACTGCTATTAAATTGCATAATTTGCCTTCGCTTACACAATAGATGTGACGTGTATTTCAGACCCGTCCATCGGATGATTGAATGCAGTGCCGAGTGCTGCTGATTCATGGGTTAACAGGAATCATGCTTTCTTTCTTCTAGGCTACCGCGTATTTTAAAGATACTATATCATGGTATACCATAATACAAAAATCATAGGTTAGAGAATATGAAAGGCTACTGGATCGCATTTGTTGACGTTAATTCCCCTGAGCAGTATCAGGAATATCTACAGCGAGCACCTGCTGTGCTGCAAACCTATGGCGCTCGTATTTTGGCGCGCAGCGAAAACCTAACAGCCTTAGAAGGCTTTGAGGTGCCACCTACTCGTGCGGTGGTATTGGAGTTTGATAGTTATGAGCAGGCGATGGCGTGTTATCAATCACCGGAATATCAAGCCGCCAGTGAATTTCGAAAAGAAGCGGCCTTTGCTCAGGTGGTGATTATGAAGGGATCTGAATAGTTCGATTGAGCGTTGCCGGAGGCTTCTATATTTTTATGGAGCCTCTTACTTTGTTGGTTTTTAATGTCTTTTTTAATTCATTTTTCCTGTTCAAGTGTTATTTCTTGCCATCCCTTCTGTATAGCAGCCTATAAGCAACCAGCGTGACCCATGGGGTCACAAATAGCAGTGTGCTAATAATATCGACCAATGTATGATACTGCAGCTGGATCATTAGACCTAAGTAGCTTAACGCCATCAGTCCGTAAATGACGCGCCAATATTGTTGATGCGGGTAGTAAGCAATAACCAATAGGGGTGGGATAATGATGGCGCTATGAGTGCTGAAGTCCATGCCCCAGGTTGGCCAGACTTGTAACCAAAGATCCAAAGCAGACAGACCTCCTACGACTGCACAGGATAGCAGTAAGAAGAGGCTTGTGGATCTGAGTTGTTTATTCTTATGGGCTAACCAAAAGCTCTGTAGAAAAAACAGTGGTGTATATAGATCGGCCAATATGGCTAACATGGCAATCTCCCAGCTATTTATATGGACGCGTGTATTGGCACTAATGTCGATGCTTATGTCAGTATTTATAGGGATGGTTGTCAAACTTCGTTTTTAAATCAGTACCTTGGCATAAGTATACCTTAATGGTAATGCCTGTTAGTCTGCTGATTTTTGGTGAGATAAAAAAAATAATGAATCCTTTTCAAGAGAATTTAACTGAACGTGCGCGCCAACTCACTCGGGAGTTTTTGGGCCAGCATAAAAAAGTTCAGGAAGAGAACCCTGAGTTTGCTAATAGCTCGGAGCAGGTTCTGGGTATTGTCAGCATGGAGCTTAGCCGTATTGCTATGAGCTGCGAAACCATTGAAGAGAAACAAATGGTTGTTGAGGGTTTTTCTCAAGGTCTGGCTCAACTGAAATGGAACGGTGAAGATGCCGCTGCCATGGTAAAGCGTCTTGAAAAAGAGGTGATGGGTTTATAGCCCACACCTTTGTAATTTTAGCCTTTTCTTTATATTTTAAATCGTGATCCCTTCCTTTATAGCTGTGACAGAATCTTTGTTTATAAGCCGCAGAGATCTCTCATAGCTTCGTGGGTGCTTAGATATACTTTACCCGGTGCAATCTGATCTAAAAAGCTGGTTTGTTTTAATTGGTCCATCACAGGGCCTTTAACATCGGCTAAATGTAGAGTAACCCCCGATTCCTGCAGGTTATCTTTTAACATTTCCAGGGTTTCCAGAGCACTGGCATCAATAAAATTAATGGCGCTACAGATTAAGACAAGATGTTGTAACTGTGGCTGTTCTGCCACCATATCCATAATGTTGTCTTCGATGTATCGGGTATTGGTGAAATAAAGGTTTTCATCCACCCGAACCCCAAGGCAGCAAGGATTGGTCTTAACGTCAAAGCGCTGAATATTGCGGAAATGTTCGCTCTCTCCCACTCTGCCAACAATGGCCATATGAGGGTGGCTACTTCTTTGTAGGAGAAGAATGACCGACAGGAGTATGCCACTTAACAATCCCACTTCAACACCTGCTATTAGTACCATGCTAAAGGTGGTTAATAGGGTGAGAGCATCGGCGCGATTAAAGCGCCATGTGGCTTTAATGCCAGAAAGATCGATTAAAGGCATAACCGCCATAATCACAATGACGCCCAGTACGGCTTTAGGTAGAAAATAAAACCAAGGTGTAAAAAACAGGACTGTTAAAGCGAGCCCGCTGGCAGTAATTAAAGAAGCGACGGTGGTTTGCGCACCAGAGGTATCATTGACCATAGAGCGGCCAAATCCCCCAGCCACAGGAAAGGCGCCGCTAAAAGCTGCGCCAATATTAGCAAACCCCAGAGCAACTAATTCTTTATCGGGTGCAATACGTTCCCGACGTTTACTGGCCAGGGCTGTGCCGACGGAAACACTTTCTAAAAAACCTACCAAGGCAATTAACAAAGCCGCTGGCAATAAGCTTTGCCACCAATCAAAATCGTAAGGCAGTAGATTAAAGGCGGGTAAACCTGCTGGGATATCACCCACCACTTGTACCTTGTGGGTCTGATCCAAATTCATCGCTGTTACTAAGAATACCCCCGCCAGAATGGCGAACATAGGGCCTGCCTTAGCCAGAGAGCTGGATACAGTTTTGGATAAGCCGGTTTTGACAAGCAATCTGCATAGGTGATTTTTGCTAAACCACATAATCAGGAAGGCAACGGCAGAGATGCTGAATGTTGCTGGATTGGTTTGGCTTAGATGAGCGCCTAAGTTGGAGAGAGTATCAGTAAAACCATGTCCCCGTGGAAACTCTAAACCAAATACATACTTGAGCTGGCTAAAGGCGATCATTAAAGCTGCGGCGCTGGTAAAACCGGTAATGACTGAATGGCTGAGAAAGTTAACTAATGAGCCCAAACGCAACAAACGCATCAGTAATAAAATAATGCCTACCAGTAAAGCCAGAACCATGGCTGTGGCAATGTAGAGCTCACTGCCGGCTTCTGCTTGTTGAGAAACCGCATCGGCAACCATAAGAGAGGCAATGGCCACGGGGCCAACGGCGAGGCTGCGACTACTGCCTAATAAGGCGTAGATAAATAGGGGGACGATACCGGCGTATAAACCCATTTGTGGCGGCAAGCCTGCTAAAAAGGCGTAGGCCATACCTTGCGGCACCAGCATAACGGTGACAATTAGGCCCGCCACGCTGTCGCTGATCAGAGTGTCTTTTTTATATTGCTGTAACCAAGACAAGATAGGAAAGAGGCTAAGCAAGGCGCTCTTTGAGTTTTTCTTGCGTTGTTCTGTTGAATCTTCAAGCACGGGAGGCCTTTTCTCTGATGGCATAATTTCAGTATAGCAATCTATAAAACTAAAACGAATATTGTTAGCTTAAATTATTATATGCTAATATTCCAAGGGAATTATCATCTACACTAAAACAGAGTAGCGGATGCCTCGTCCTGATTTGGTTTTATCGCTAATGGGTCAGCATTCGTCGGTCACTGAGGAGATTTTATAATGCAGGCACAGATTAAGGCCTTTTTTCATGAGGCTACTTTTACTTATACCTATGTTGTGCATGATGGAGAGAGTCCTCAGTGTGCCATTATCGATCCAGTTTTAGATTTTGATTACAAATCTGGTGGTACAAGTACTTCTTCCGCGGATGAGGTGGTGAATTGGATTCAAGAGCAGAATCTACAGCTGGAATGGATTTTAGAGACTCATGCTCATGCGGATCACGTCACAGCAGCAAAGTATTTTCAAAAGACATTGGGGGGCAAGGTTGCTATTGGTGATCATATTCATCTGGTTCAAGATGTCTTTAAGCAGGTGTTCAACTACGGTAATGAATTTATTGCCGATGGGCATCAATTTGATTGTTTGTTATCAGATGAAATCAGTCTGCCTTTGGGGCAGCTTGAGATTAAGGTGTTGCATACACCGGGCCATACACCAGCTTGTGTGAGTTATGATATCGCCGGTAGCTTGTTTATTGGTGATACTCTATTTATGCCTGATGTGGGTACGGCTCGTTGTGATTTTCCCGGTGGAGATGCTAGCACTCTTTATACATCTATCCAAAAATTGCTGAGCTATTCTGAAGATACCGAGCTTTATATGTGCCACGACTACCCTCATGGAAGAGATGCTAGATACGTTTGTACGGTAAAAGAGCAGCGTGAGCATAATATCCATGTGGGCAAAGGTACCAGCCGGTCTGATTTTGTGGCTATGCGTAGTCAGCGAGATGAAACGTTATCGATGCCTGCGCTTATTTTGCCGTCCATTCAGATTAATATTCGTGCTGGCGAGCTTCCAGGGGCAGAAGGCAACGGCGTATCTTATCTAAAGCTACCACTTAATCAGTTTTAAAGAGGCTGCATTCGTCGAGACTTGGGTGAGGTTATTAAGTAAATCAAGAGATGAGCGGATCTTGATGGTGATCTTTAACTCACCTGTATATTAGGCAGTTTCAATAAGCTAATTAATATCTTGATAGTATTTTTTCTGGATATCTTGTTGAAAACCTCGATCAAGAATGAGTTGGATGGCTTGATTTACTTGCTGAGAAAATTGGCTCCAAGAAGATTGTTTGGATAAGCCGATATATAGCGGAGTATGATTTTTCGGGTCAAAGGGGGCTTTAATAAACGCATTGCTCCATTGACTGTGGGCTAGTTCATAGTCTGCTTGGCAGTCGGTGCCAATATAGGTGTCAATTCTTTGGGCTGACAATAATTGCAGTAGGATGCTCTCTTGAGCCATCTCTGTTTTGTGTAGTTGGTCGTTGTTATCGAAGGCAGGGTAGTAGGCTGATCCCCGAACCATGCCGATATTTAGGTTGTTCAAATCTTGAGCATTTTTGAGAATGCTTTCCTCGCCTCTGCGTAGATAGAAACGAGTTGCGCATTGAAAATATGAGGGCTCCGTATATTGGATATATTGAGCGCGAGTTTCTCGCCAAGCCAGACCGCTCATTGCATCAATTTGACCCGATTTCATCATCTCTAGGCAGCGCTTCCAGGGGCAATGGATATATCTAATCTGGAAGTTTAATTTTTTGGCTAGGGCGTGCCAAAGATCATCGTCTATACCGGATACTACTTTCTCTCCAATACTGCCTACTGCTTTCGTTTTAACAAAGCGAAAGGGTGACCAAGAATCTACGCCTATTAGCATGTGTTTTGGCTGCGACAGTGCCTGAGTCTGTATTTGTGTCTGGGCAGTTGCTAGCAGAGAGAAAAAGCATAGGAGGATAGCTAGTGCACGCAAAAACATATTAGAGACCTTTATAAGGATGCTCTTATAAGTTTAGTTGAAGGAAGGCTTCTAGGCTATAGAAGTTGTCGGGCATTGGCCGTGTGGGATGTCAGAGCTAACAAATAATGACCCATGGTAGTCTAAAACCCTTTGACCTTTTTGCCATCGAGCGTTGCTCGTTCGAGAGTTACAGGCTTTTCTTTATGTTTTTTACGTACAGGTTCAACCCGTAAAAGCAGATTATCCCAATCCGTAGCGACCCAAATAAGATGTTCAACGTCGCCTTTTGAGTGACGAATGCTTTCGAGTTTGAGCGTGTTTAGCTTGCCCATGGATGTTTTTAGGACTTCTTTACCTACAACGCGAAATAGGAAATTTTTGATTTTTCCGCCATCTGCTACCTGATAGCGAAACTCTTTCTGCTCAGGATTGAGCATAAGATCGTAACGGAGCTTGAGCTGATAGCTCAATAGATCCAATGCGTTGTGTGGGATTTTCATTTTCCAGGGTTTGTCATCAATATCATTGGTGACTTTCATTTGATCCCAGTGGAAAATGATGGATCGGTCTTTGGATTTGCCGAAGACTTTTTGGTAGCGGCGATAATGTTCAGGTTTAAGCTGATTATCACCTTCTAAGCGAAAGGTGCTGGTTTGGCTCATTTTGGCAAACCAGTTCTTTGCTCTGAAGTCTAAAATCCAGTTGCCATTTTTATCGCGCTTTAAGCTGCGCTTTCCCTCGATATCAACGGTAAAGCCAAGATCATAGGTAGTATGGTAGTAGCCTTCGTAGGGTTTTAACGGAAGCTCGGCATGGGCAGGGCTTAAGGCAGAAAGTAGCAGTAAAAGAGCTAATCCTGTTTTTAGCATAACCGGCCTCCGATAATATAATCTGTTCTTATTGGTTAGATCTAAGTTGTAAATCTAAGCTAGGAATCCAAACGAGGAATGTTGTCGGCAAGAGAAACACCGTCCAAGTGTGGGATATTATCCTGAAGCTGTATTCTACCTTCCATAAACCATTTTACAGCAATGGGGTAAATTTTGTGCTCTTGGACAATAACTCGGCTAGCCAGGGATTCAGGTGTGTCATCAGATTCTACCGGTACGCTGGTCTGGATAAACACAGGACCACCATCCAGTTCTTCCGTGACAAAATGTACGCTGGCGCCGTGTTCTGTATCCCCTGCTTCAATAGCCCGTTTATGGGTATGTAAACCCTGATACTTAGGCAGTAGTGAAGGGTGGATATTGATCAGTCGACCGGCATAACGCTGAACAAATGACGGAGTCAAAATGCGCATAAAGCCAGCAAGAACAACAAGATCGGGTTCAAACTGATCAATCAGGCGAATCAGATTTAGATCAAAGATATCCCGATTAGCGAATTCTTTGTGATCCAATACTTCAGTCTGAATACCGGCTTGTGCTGCTCGTTCCAAGCCATAGGCATCAGCCTTGTTGCTGATGACTGCGGTGATCTGGCCGGGGATTTCCTCGGCCGTCACTGCGTCAATAATCGCCTGTAGGTTGCTGCCGCTACCTGATATCAGAACAACAATTGAGCCTGTCATTGTTACTTAAGACCTTCCAGTTGAACTTGTTCGTCACCTTCAGATGCTGTTTCGATACGACCGATTTGCCAAGCGCTTTCACCTTCAGCATTCAGTAGTTCAATGGCTGCTTCAGCTTTATCTTGGTCAACAACAATGATCATGCCGACACCGCAGTTAAGCGTACGGTACATTTCGTACTCTTCAACGTTACCGCCGCGCTGAATCCAGTTAAAGACTTCTGGGCGTTTCCAGCTGTTCAGATCAACAACGGCTTTTGCATTCTCAGGTAATACGCGAGGCAGGTTTTCTTGCAGACCGCCACCAGTAATATGAGAGATAGCGTGAACAGGAAGCGCTTCAATCAGCTTCAGAACAGGCTTAACATAGATGCGTGTTGGAGCTAGCAGTGCGTCAGCTAAAGGCTGACCGTCGACTTCAATGTTTAAGTCTGCGTCGTTTACTTCAATGATCTTGCGGATCAGAGAGTAGCCGTTAGAGTGTGGACCACTAGACGCTAAACCGATCAGTGCCTGACCTGGTTGAACCGTTGTGCCATCGATTACTTCACTCTTTTCTGCAACACCTACACAGAAGCCTGCAAGGTCGTAGTCTTCGCCTTCATACATGCCCGGCATTTCAGCCGTTTCACCACCTACTAGAGCTGCGCCAGATTGCAGGCAACCTTCGCCAATACCGGCAACAACATCTGCTGCGATATCAACGTTTAATTTACCCGTGGCGTAGTAGTCTAGGAAAAACAGGGGTTCAGCACCACATACGATCAGGTCGTTAACGCACATGGCTACCAGATCGATACCAATAGTGTCGTGTTTGTTCAGATCCATCGCCAGACGCAATTTAGTACCAACACCGTCGGTACCGGAAACCAAAACGGGCTCACGGTAGCGAGTTGGCAGTTCGCATAAAGCGCCAAAACCACCCAGACCACCCAGTACTTCTGGACGACGTGTGCGTTTAGCGGTGCCTTTAATACGTTCTACCAGTGCGTTGCCTGCATCAATATCAACGCCTGCATCTTTATAACTGATCGATTTTTTATCGGTGCTCATGAAGGATCCTGTGAACTCATAAGGATTACATTTATTCAGCGCGGGATTGTACCCTACCCTTGACCAGTTATAAATGGTGTTTGGAAACACTTCGTGTCCAGTAGGGATTTATTTTTCTCTTGAAGAGGTGCTTTGCTGTGATCTCGCTCAGCTTACAGGTAGAATAGAGCTCTATTTTTTGCGGCAGATACAAGGGGTTTCGATGTTTGCTGTATTTTTTCGTGGTTTAGTCGCGTGTGTGGCAGCAATGATGTTTGCTATGCCTGCTTTAGCTACTCAAGTCAGTGGTTTGTTTGAAAGTCAGCGTTTGGTGGCCGATCAGTTGCCTGAATCTCGGGTTAGGGCAGTGCAAAGCGGTCTGGCTGAAGTTCTTTTGAAGGTTTCAGGGCGTAAAGCGAGCTTAGAGGCTGGTCAAGTAAAGGCTGTATTGGCTCAGGCTGAACAATATTTAGCTCAGTACTCTTATCATGAAAACCCCTTAGGGGAAGCGGATAAAGGTCAAGCCGGTGGTGATCAGGCCGCACTGTTAAAATATCGTCTTAAGATGAATTTTGATAGCGCTAGCCTAATGCAGATTTTAAATCGAGCACAATTACCTGTTTGGGGCAGTAATCGACCTAATGTAATGGTGTGGTTGGTAATAGAAGGGGCTAGTCGCCGCTTTATTGTTAATAGCGAAAGTAATCCTCTGCTATCTGAATTGTTGGAAAATGCTGCTAAGCGTCGAGGTGTGCCAATCACTTTGCCTCTGATGGACTTGCAGGATGAGCAGCTTATTAGTGTGAGTGATATTTGGGGGCAATTTGGTGATCGAATCACTGCAGCCTCGGTACGTTATTCTCCCGATACAGTGTTAAGTGGTCGTTTTTATCGTGATGCGAAGGGATTGTGGCAGGCTCGATGGCTATTGCAGACGGGAAAAAAGCGAGAATCTATCAACTTAAAGGCAGAGCAGCTCGGTTTGTTGTTCACGAAATCTGCGAATGCTTTAGCTGAATCTCTGGCGGCTAAATATGCTGTGGTAGCCAAGCCTGGTAAATCCGGTGAATATGCTTTTAGTGTTAAAGGTGTTGAGTCGGTTGGGGATTATGCTCAATTAAACCAGTACCTCAGCAGTTTGCAGGTTGTACAGCGTGTCGAGATTACCCGAATGGAAGGGAATGCGATTGGCTATCGGGTTGCCTTGAATGGGAATTCTGATCAATTTCTCTCAGTAGTGCGCTTAGATTCTTTTTTAAAATTAGATGACTCCTCTATGGTTAATGAGGAAGTTGATTTTTTCTGGCAAGGCCAGAAATAAGGCAGGGCTGACGGATTATGTCATCAACACAGCAAAAAATTATTATAGCCACCTTATTGGTCGCTAGTGTGCTGATTTATCTGTTGCAGCCTATTTTGATGCCATTTTTAGCGGGAATGCTATTTGCCTATCTAGGTGATCCTATTGCCGATTGGTTGGAAGAAAAGGGATGTTCTCGGCGATTAGCGGTTATTATTGTTTTTATCTGTCTAAGTACCGTTATGGGTGGTTTTTTGCTGTTCCTAATCCCTTTGTTAGGTAAGCAAATAGAGTTGATTCAAGAGTTTTTACCGATTTTTCTGGTCTGGTTTAGCGAGCAAGCAGTTCCTTTTTTAGCCTCATATACGGGGCTTGAAGCGGATATGTTGCAGCTAGATAACCTGCAAAAAGCATTGTCAGGACATCTTAGGCAGGCCGGTTCGGTTGCAGGTGTTTTGTTACGTGAGTTGGGCGAATCTGGCATGGCGCTGGTTAGCTTTGCTGTTAACCTAGGTTTGATCCCTGTCGTTACTTTTTATCTGTTGTTAGATTGGGATCATCTGAAGCTTAAGATTTTACATCTATTTCCTAATCGCTACCAAGCCAAGACGGAAGAGCTGGCGATGGAGTGTGATGAAGTACTGGGAGCCTTTATCAAAGGGCAGTTAATGGTGATGCTGGCTCTGAGTATCGTATATGCTTCAGGGTTGTGGCTAGTGGGTCTAAAGCTTGCGCTTTTGGTGGGGATGTTAGCCGGTTTGGCCAGTATCGTGCCTTATTTAGGACCTATTATCGGAATTGGTGCTGGATTGTTGGCTGGCTGGTTTCAGTTTGGCGAATGGTTTCCACTCATTTGGATTGCAGCGGTATTTATCATTGGTCAGTTACTGGAAAGCTTTATCTTTACGCCTTTACTGGTAGGGGATAAAATTGGTTTGCATCCTGTTACGGTTATTTTTGCCATTATGGCCGGTGGTCAGCTATTTGGTTTTACCGGTATTCTGATTGCTTTACCGGTTGCGGCTGTAATCATGGTCTTTCTGCGTCATCTGCATGACTATTATAAAGATAGTGAGATGTATTCTTAGTTTCTTTCATAATTTAAGTGAAACTTCCTGTGTTTTTAAATCTGGCTTGCTCTAGTCTGTAGGGTGGTTTTTATCCTTAGTTTGATGTTTTAGTGCTGAATTGTATTTTATTACGCTATGTTACGCAGGTGCTGTAATAAAGCGAATATTACAGCGTTATGTTGATATCTAGTGTAATGGAATGGTGCTGGTATTTAGGTGTGTTTGATATATTATTTTCTCAGGATAAATAATGTGTTGAGGTTTATATGAGCGCCGTTAATAGTATTGAAGTACAGTCTTGGCATCTTCTTGCTGTATTGCTTGCACTCTTTGTTGGTGTGCTGAAAACAGATGTTGTTAATATGATAAGGTCTTTGATTATCATTAAAGAGCAGAGAGGGTTGGAGGGTAAGGATGTCCTATTGCAATCATCGATTACAGGTGATTGGAATCCTATTACTGTCGTTAGCTATCGAGCTCCAATTCCTTTTGTTCGTGGTGGAGGTGTTATTATTAAGCATCATGATCAAAATGGTAAAAAGTATCCTGAGAAGGTTTCTTTTTCTAACTGGAAAACCTTTCGAATCCGTATACTTTCTGAATAAAGATATCTTGATATTTACCTGTCTATGGTTAAAGCGTTGATGAGTGCTTTTTTGTTTGTGAGGTATATAAGGTGTTATTTGGTGTGAGTAATAGCTCTAATTGCTGATAAGCGTAGGTTGTTTGTCTCAAGTTTGTATGCTTGTTAATCAATAAAAATACTATCTCCGCTTTTTATGCAGGTGAGCTGATAGTCTTGTAGATCATGGTGTAGGTCTTCGGATATCTGGATCTCTAAGCCGGGTTTAATATGCGATATCAGCAAATGAGGTTTGTGGTTGAGCTTCTTGAGATCGCTTGCCAAGGTGTTTGGGGTGTAATGTTTGGCAAGTTTGCCCAGGCGATCCATGCTGTTTGGGTAGCCTGATTCGATCATTAATGCGTCTAAGCTATCGAGTTTATTAATTGCTTCCCATAGGGTGTCGTTTGTCGAGGTGTCACCGCTAAACGCAAAGTGTTTGTTGTTTTCGTTGGTGACAATAAAACCTATGCCTGGGACGATGTGTTCTACAGGTATTATCTCAATGCTACGGCCATTAATTTCTTTTCTGTCGTAAGGTTCGACAATATTAAACTGCATCACTGGTTTTTCTTTAGTGGGCAGTTCTGAAAAGTCCGGCCAAACCACCCAGTTAAAGATGTGGTCTCTTAGGGCTTGTATGGTTTCTTTTAGTCCGTAAACTTGGATAGGTTCTTTTATTTGACTAAAAATACTGTCCACTAAAAACGGCAAAAAGGCGATATGATCCAGGTGGGAGTGAGAGATAAACACGTGACGTATTTTGCTCATCTGCTGCAATTGTAAATCGCCCACGCCGCTGCCTGCGTCCAATAAAATATCATCATCGACTAGAATTGAGGTAGTACGATTGCCTGGGCCTATGCCGCCGCTACAGCCTAAGATCGATATCCACATATTTTATTATCCTTATTATTCTGAATCGGCTTTTCTATTCATCCCAGGCAGAGATGTATGGTCTACAAAGTCTATCTGCTCAGGTTTCAGGAATTTTGTTGCATACTTTTTATACACTTCTGACTCGACAAATAGCTTGAAAATATCTGGATCAAGATGGTTGTCTTCAACCATGCGTCCCATAATGGTGAGTGATTGAGTTAGGGGCATAGGTTTTTTATACGGTCTATCGGCTGATGTTAATGCTTCAAATACATCGGCTACGGCCATTATTCTGGCGGGGATGGACATTTGATTCCGTGTTAGGCCCCTTGGGTAACCTCTGCCGTCCATGCGCTCATGGTGTCCGCCTGCATATTCGGGGACTTTGCGCAGGTGTTTTGGAAATGGCAGTCTTTCTAGCATGCGAATCGTTAGGGTCATATGGTTGTTAATGATTTCCCGCTCGTCGTTGGTAATGGTGCCTCGTCTAATCGTTAGATTTTTGAGTTCATTATCATTGATCAAGTTCTGTTGTTGCTCATTGCTATCGATCCAAGTCAGTTCGGACAACGCTTCTATTCTTGCCACCTGCTCATCAGCCATGAATTCGCCGCCTGTATTGCACTTTCTTACATAGGCTAGATCATCCATTAATGAATTTGCCAGCTGTTCGTAGCTGCTGATAATCTCGGTATGATCCGTCTGACCGTTTTCAAGTGCATTGATACGCTGCTTTAACATGGTTATTTCCAAGTCTCTGCGTAAAATCTCAAAGCGTGAGGCTACTAGCTCAATTCGATCGTGAATAGTTTCTAGCTTAGTGGCTTTTTCAACAACGTGTACGGGAGTGGTAATTTTTCCGCAGTCGTGTAACCAGGATGCGACTTTGAGTTCGTAGCGATCCGCATCGTCCATAGCGAAGTCATTGAAGTAGTCCATTTCACTGTGATGGGCCGCCTCTGCAATCATCATGGTTGCTTCTGGTACGCGGCGACAGTGATTACCTGTATGTGGCGATTTTTCATCAATGGCGGTTGCGATTAGCTTGATAAAAGAGTCAAACAGATGTTGTAACTCGTCAATAAGGCGTTTATTGGTCAGGGCTACAGCTGCTTGGGAGGCCAGAGATTCAGCCAATTTTTGATCGTGATCAGAGAAGCTGATGACTTCGCCGCTACCCTCGTCGACTTTATTTAAGAGTTGCAGAACAGCAATAACATCATTCTCGTGATTGGTCATCGGTACTGTGAGAAATGACTTGGAACGATAACCTGTGCTGGCGTCAAACTTTCGAGTGCCGGAGAAGTCGAATTCAGTCACTTCATAGGCATCGGGTATATTAATGGTTTGGCCGCTTAAAGCGGCATAAGCGGCAATCATCTGCTCATTGGGTTTACCATCTTCAAGGTATAATGCGAGAGGACGGAAGTTTGCACTAATAGGTTGGCCTGTTTTGCCGCCTAGGTGAATACCAAGAGATAGGGTGCGGACAATTTTGAATTCTAGCGTACGATCCTCTTCATTATGGAGATAAAGGGTTCCGCCATCCGCTCCCGTAAGCTGTTTCGCATTAACTAAAATACGTTCCAGTAGGCTATCCATATCCTTTTCTGCTGACAGGGCAATGCCGATATCGTTAAGCGTATTCAATCTGGTTAACGATGATTCGGAACTCTGTTCTTGCATATTGGGTCCGCCATTTCTTCATGAATCCAATGACATAGTCTGTAGATTAGTCAGGGGTATCGTTCCAACCGCGTATTTTTTCAGGTTTTCTCGATACTGACTGTTAACTCTGTCACACATTCTATTCTACGTTGAATTTAAGTTTAGCAATCAATGTCTTGGTTATAAATTAAAAAAACGATTCAATGCCTATGATAGCGTCCGATAATTCTAAGTGGTACTATCGCGCGCCTTATTGTTTTAATTATACTTTTTAAATCATGTAATCAAGACTCGGGCAGGCCTTGCGTAGGGGTCGGCCGTAATGAGATAGGATAAGTTATGCCAGTAGTTACTCTTCCTGACGGTAGTCAGCGTTCATTTAATCAAGCGGTCACTGTTTATGATGTGGCGGCGGATATTGGTGCCGGTTTAGCAAAAGCGGCCCTTGCAGGTAAAGTTGATGGTGTTCTGGTAGATGCGTCATACCAGATTGATAAGGATGTGGAGCTAGCGATCATTACCGCTCGTGATGAAGAAGGGTTAGATACCATTCGTCACTCTTGTGCTCACTTGATGGCGATGGCGGTTCAGGATCTGTTCCCGGCAGCTCAAGTGACCATAGGTCCTGTGATCGAAAACGGTTTCTACTACGATTTTGCTTTTGAGCGTCCTTTTACTCCAGAAGATCTGGAGAAAATTGAAGCCAAAATGAAAGAGTTGGCGAAAAACGATCACAAAGTTGAGCGTTCTATCCTGTCTCGCGAAGAAGCCATTACTCTGTTTGAAGAGAAGGGTGAGAAGTATAAGGTTGAAATCATCCAGGACATTCCGGGTGATCAGCCGCTGTCCTTCTATAAGCAAGGCGACTTTATTGACCTGTGTCGTGGCCCTCATGTGCCATCTACGGGGCATATTAAAGCCTTTAAACTGATGAAGGTGGCTGGTGCGTATTGGCGTGGCGATTCTAATAATGAAATGCTGCAGCGTATTTACGGTACCGCATGGAATGATAAAAAAGCCTTAAAAGCTTATCTGTTGCGTTTGGAGGAAGCTGAAAAGCGTGACCACCGTAAACTGGGTAAGCAGCTGAACCTGTTCCATATGCAGGAAGAAGCGCCGGGTATGGTGTTCTGGCACCCAGAAGGTTGGTCTCTGTATCAGACTATCGAAAGCTATATGCGTCGTGAGCTTGATCTGGAGGATTATAAAGAGATCAAAACACCGCAGGTGGTTGAGCGTACGCTGTGGGAGAAATCCGGTCACTGGGATAAATTCCAGGATCAGATGTTTACCACGCACTCTGAACATCGTGATTACGCAGTAAAACCGATGAATTGCCCATGTCACATTCAGGTCTTTAATCAGGGATTGAAGTCCTACCGTGATCTGCCGTTGCGTATCGCTGAGTTTGGTTCTTGTCACCGTAACGAGTTCTCCGGCTCTTTGCATGGTCTGATGCGTGTTCGTGGTTTTACTCAGGATGATGCGCATATCTTCTGTACAGAAGAGCAGATTCAGGATGAGGTATCGACCTTTATCGATTTCCTGCATAAGGTTTACCACGACTTTGGCTTTACAGATATCGAGTATAAGCTATCCACTCGTCCTGAACAGCGCGTAGGTTCTGATGAGGTTTGGGATAAGTCTGAGAAGGCTTTGTCCGATGCCCTGAATGCAAAAGACCTGAAATGGGACTTGTTGCCGGGTGAAGGTGCCTTCTACGGACCAAAAATTGAATTTTCTTTGCGCGATTGCTTAGGTCGGGTATGGCAATGTGGCACAATTCAGGTAGACTTCTCTATGCCGGGTCGTCTGGGTGCTGAATATGTCGATCATGAAGGTGAGCGACGTACACCTGTTATGTTGCACCGCGCGATTCTCGGTTCGTTCGAGCGTTTTATCGGTATTTTGATTGAGCATTATGCGGGGGCTTTACCCGTTTGGTTGGCGCCAAAACAGCTGGTCATTATGAATATTACCGATAAACAGGCCGATTATTGCCACGGAATTGAAAAAACTCTAAGAAATAAGGGTTTCCGTGCATCTTCGGACTTGAGAAACGAGAAGATCGGCTTTAAAATTCGTGAACATACAATTCATAAGGTTCCTTACCTTGCCGTTATCGGTGATAAAGAGGTTGAGGCAGGAACAATCGCCGTGCGCTCTCGATCAGGTGAAGATCTGGGTAGCATGAGTATTGAGCAGGTTGAAGAACTGTTAAGCTTCAATCGCTAATAAAAAAATAGTGGAGATTTAGCTATTAAGCGGAATAACCCTAGAGGTCGCAACGTTGAAGTTGCACCGATAAACGAGAACATTCGTGCTAAGGAACTGCGGTTAATTGATGCGGAAGGTGAGCAGGTTGGTGTAGTACCTCTGTCACAAGCATTAGCTGCAGCACAAGAGGCCGGTCTGGACTTGGTTCAAATCGCTAAATCTGATCCGATTGTCTGTAAGATTATGGACTATGGTCGGTATCAGTATGAGCTGAAGAAGCAAAAAGCAGCTCAGAAGAAGAACCAGACTCAGACTAAAGTCAAGGAAGTTAAGTTCCGTCCTGGTACGGAAGATGGGGATTATCAGGTAAAACTGCGCAACCTGATACGTTTCCTAGAAGACGGTGATAAGGCTAAGATCACACTACGTTTCCGTGGTCGTGAGATGGCTCACCAAGACTTAGGTATGAAATTGATGCAACGCATCGAGGCAGACCTAGGTGATCTGGTTGTCGTTGAGTCTCGTCCGAGACTGGAAGGCCGTCAGATGGTGATGGTGTTATCACCTAAGAAGAAAAAATAATCCTGATTCTTCAGAATTTAACCGCTTTTATCGATAGGCTTTTAGTCTATTGACGGAGGCGGTTTGTATTTTGGTTTCAGATGAAAAAAAATTGAATGCGGAGTGTTGTTTACAATGCCTAAAATCAAATCAAATAGCGGCGCTGCAAAGCGTTTTCGCAAAACGGCCAACGGAATCAAGCATAAGCAATCTTTCCGTAGTCACATCCTGACCAAAAAATCCACTAAGCGTAAGCGTCAGCTGCGTCCTCAGAAGCAGTTAACTGCTGCTGATCAGGCGTCAGTAAAACGTATGTTGCCTAATCTGTAATTTTTTGAATTTATAAGTCAGGAGTAGAGTATGCCTCGCGTAAAACGTGGTGTAGTGGCGCGTCGTCGTCATAAGAAAGTTCTTAAGCAAGCTAAAGGTTATTACGGTGCTCGTAGCCGTGTATTCCGCGTAGCTAAGCAAGCGGTTATCAAAGCGGGTCAATATGCTTACCGTGACCGTCGTCAGCGTAAGCGTCAGTTCCGTGCTCTGTGGATTGCTCGTATTAATGCTGCAGCCCGTATCAATGGCATGTCTTACAGCCGCTTCATTGCGGGTCTGAAGAAAGCTAACATCGAGATCGACCGTAAAGTACTGGCTGATCTTGCTGTATATGAAAAAGCGGTATTTGCTGCCATCGTTGAGAAAGCGAAAGCAGCACTAGCTTAAGATCATTCCTTGGATATTATGATAAATGGTATCCAGAGAAGTGATGATGACCGTGCGCTAGCATGAGTCTTAAATAGGGGAAGGCGCTGCGTCTTCCCCTATTTTTTTATTTGGAGCCCACTGAAGATGGAAAATCTTGCAAGTCTAGTAGAGCTGGCGCAGGCCGCTATTACTGAAGCCGGTGACGCTCAGGCACTGGATCAGATTCGAGTTCAATATCTTGGTAAAAAAGGTGAAGTAACTCAGCTGTTAAAAGGTCTGGGTAAGCTGTCACCAGAAGAGCGCCCTAAAGCAGGCGATCAGATCAATAAAGCGAAAGACGCTCTGCTACAAGAGCTAAATGCTCGTAGAACTGAGCTGGATGCGGCACAACTGCAGGCCAAATTGGCAGCAGAAAAAATTGATGTCACTCTACCGGGTCGTGGTCAATCTGTGGGTGGTTTGCACCCTGTGACCAAAACCATTCAGCGTATTGAAGATTTCTTTGGATCTATCGGTTTTAGCGTGGCAGAAGGCCCTGAAATCGAAGACGATTATCACAACTTTGAAGCATTAAATATTCCGGCCCACCATCCGGCCCGTGCCATGCACGATACATTCTATTTTAATGCTAATACTGTTTTACGAACTCATACTTCTCCTGTTCAGGTGCGTACGATGGAGGCTCAGAAGCCGCCTATTCGTATCATCTGTCCGGGTCGTGTATATCGTTGTGATTCCGACCAAACTCACTCCCCGATGTTTCATCAGGTAGAAGGTTTACTGGTCGATAAAGATATCAGTTTTGCGGATCTGAAAGGTATTCTGGAGCAGTTCCTTCGTGCCTTCTTTGAAGATAACGTAAAAGTTCGTTTCCGTCCGTCTTATTTCCCATTTACCGAGCCGTCCATTGAAGTTGATATTGACCGTGGCGATGGTAAATGGATGGAAGTGCTGGGCTGTGGCATGGTGCACCCTAAGGTATTTGAAAGCTCTGGTATCGATCCAGAAGAATATACCGGTTTTGCATTTGGTATGGGTGTTGAGCGTCTGGCGATGCTGCGTTATGGCGTAAATGATCTGCGTTTGTTCTTTGACAATGATCTGCGCTTCTTAAGCCAGCTGCGCTAACGACGGCGTCATTCCATAAGAATGGCAGTCCAGTATGGCCTCTAGTTTATAGTGATTTGTCTCTGATGATTGTTAGTCTCTAGATTGATAATAAATGGCTTAGAGGTCAGTGCTGTACCGACTCATATTGCAAGATTCAGGAAAGAAAAATGAAATTCAGTGAACAGTGGCTCCGTGAATGGGTGAATCCATCCATTACAACTGACGAGCTGGAAAGCCTGCTCTCATTGTCTGGTCTGGAAGTAGACGGCGTTGAGAAAGCAGCAGATGATTTTTCCGGTGTTGTTGTGGGCGAGATTATCTCGGCTGAACAGCATCCGAACGCTGACAAACTACAGGTTTGTACGGTAAGTGATGGCAACGAAAATATTCAGGTGGTCTGTGGTGCGAGCAATGCTCGTGCTGGTCTGAAAACCGCATTTGCTAAAGTCGGTGCGGTTCTACCTGGCAATTTTAAAATTAAAAAAGCCAAGCTGCGTCAGGTTGAATCTTTCGGCATGCTATGTGCGGAAGATGAGTTGGGTATTTCCGAAGACCATGGCGGTATCATGGAGCTGGCAGCTGATGCGCCGGTAGGTGCTGATCTGCGGGAATATCTGAATCTGGACGATACTATCCTTGAAGTTGATCTGACACCAAACCGCAGTGATTGCTTAAGCATTGCAGGTTTAGCCCGTGAAGTGGGTGTGCTGACTCAAACTCCGGTTACCGTACCTGAGGTTGCTGAAGTCCCGGTGACTATTGATCAGACCTTCGGTATTGAGCTGATCAATGCTGATGCATGTCCTCGTTTTATGGGGCGTGTAATCAAGGGCATTAATCCAAAAGCAACGACTCCTCTATGGATGGTTGAGAAGCTGCGTCGCAGTGGTATCCGTTCCATCGATCCTGTGGTTGATATTACCAGCTATGTCATGCTTGAGCTGGGTCAACCTATGCATGCTTATGATCTATCAACGCTATCTGGTGGTATTCAGGTGCGTATGGCAGAGCAAGGCGAAAAGCTGCAGTTGCTAGATGGTTCTGAAGTTGCGCTGAATGCAGATACCTTGGTTATTGCTGATCATGAGAAAGCCGTAGGTATGGCGGGTATCATGGGTGGCGAAAACACTAAGGTTGTTGAAGGTTCTGAAGATATCTTCTTAGAGTGTGCTTTCTTCGATTCAATTGCTATTGCGGGTCGTGCGCGTTCTTACGGTATGCACACGGATGCGTCTCACCGCTATGAGCGTGGTGTGGATTTTCAGCTACAAGCTAAAGCCGTTGCCCGTGCCACTAGCCTATTGTTAGAGATTGTTGGTGGTGAAGCGGGGCCGGTTGTTGAAGCGGTTGCCGAAGATAAGCTGCCTACTCGTAATGACGTTATCTTGCGTCCAGAGCGCCTGAGACAGGTTTTGGCTATGGATATGCCTGCTGGTAAGGTCGACGATATTCTGACGCGTCTGGGTCTTGTACTGAGCGTTGAGGATAATGGTGCTTGGCGTGCGCAGGTGCCGAGCTACCGTTTTGACATCAGCATTGAAGCAGATCTAATTGAAGAGATTGCTCGTGTTTACGGTTATGACAATCTGCCGGTTAAAAGCCCTACCATGGCGCTGGGTATCGAATCTCAGCCGGAAGCGATTAAGCCTATCCGTTTGATTCGTCAGTCTCTGGCAGCCCGTGGTTATCAGGAAGCGATTACTTTCAGCTTTGTTGAACCGGGTATGTCTAAGCTGTTTGATCCGGTAAACGAGCCGATTGCTCTGGCTAACCCGATCTCTGCTGAGCTGTCCGTTATGCGTACTTCTCTGATCGGTGGTCTGGCTAAGACGGTACAGTACAATCAGAACCGTCAGCAAAGTCGTGTGCGTCTGTTTGAAACAGGCCAGTGTTTTATCGCTCAAGGTGAAGAGACGCTACAGGATCCTATGCTAGCGGTGATTGCCACTGGTAGTCGTGAGCCTGAAGGCTGGACGGGTCAGTCTGATGCGGTTGACTTCTTTGATCTGAAAGGTGATCTGGAAGCTTTGCTGGCTGACAGTGATATTCTGGATCAGTGCCGTTTTGAACCTGCTGAGCATCCCGCGCTGCACCCAGGGCAAACGGCTCAGATTATCCGCAACGACGAAGTGATTGGTCATATCGGTGCTCTGCACCCCCAGATACAAAAAGAGTTGGGGCTGAAGGGTAACGTCTATGTTTTCGAAATGAAGCTGTCTGCATTGCAAGAAGGTGTTGTGGCTCGTTTTGAATCTTTGTCCAAATATCCTGAGGTTCGTCGGGATCTGGCCTTTATCCTTGATGAGGCGACGCCTGTTGCTCATTTGATGTCAGCAGTGCAGGAAAAAGCAGGTGAAAACCTGAAAGAGCTGCGTTTATTTGACGTTTATCAGGGCAAAGGTGTTGAAGAACAAAGAAAAAGTGTTGCTTTGGGCTTGACGTGGCAGGATGCATCGCGCACTCTAAATGACGAGGAAATCAACGATTTAGTTGATCAGATTGTATCTACTGCACAGGCGCAGTTTGGAGCAAGCCTGAGGAGCTGATAAAATGTCCGCGTTAACTAAAGCAGAAATGGCAGAAAAGCTGTACCTAGAGCTAGGTCTGACCAAGCGTGAAGCGAAAGACATGGTAGAACTGTTTTTCGAAGAGATTCGTGAGTGCCTGAAAGACAATGAACAGGTAAAACTTTCTGGTTTCGGGAATTTTGATCTAAGGGATAAGCGAGAGCGCCCTGGACGTAACCCTAAGACTGGGGAGGAAATCCCTATTTCAGCTCGTCGGGTTGTAACCTTTCGTCCAGGACAGAAGCTGAAGGCCAGAGTTGAAGACTTTGACGAGGCCGATGGTTTTCATCTGTAAAACGCTTTAGCGATAGGTATTAGATTGTGGCAGGGTGTAGCCCTGCTGTTATCTAACCTATTGATACTACAGTAAAAATAGTTGACGCTGTTTTTTGCTGCGGTATAATACGCGCACTTTTCGGGACGTAGCGCAGCTTGGTAGCGCACCTGCATGGGGTGCAGGGGGTCGGAGGTTCGAATCCTCTCGTCCCGACCAAAAGTTCTAAGAAACGGCCACTTATTTTATAAGTGGCCGTTTTTTTTTGCCTTATTTTGATGAATTCTTTGATTCGATGTTTTGCTGAGCTATCAAGATATGGGTTTTGATAATTGCTTTTCGGTTGGCTTTAAATTTCCGTTAACTGTAAGAAAGTAAAGTCTTTCGCGGAATAAAAAAATATAAAGCGCGCAAACAGTTAAGAAATGGCCTAGAGTATTTGCGGTTATAAAAGTATGAGATTTATTTCAGCGGCTAATATCTAATAGAGTTTTATGAAAAAACAAGAACAAAAAGCTTCCATCATTCTAGTTGAAGATGATGATGTGTTGAGGGAGAGTTTATCCGAGTACTTGACTCTGAAAGGGTTTTTGGTAGTTGGTGTATGTAATGGTCTGGAGTTCTTTGAGCGGCTTTCGGAGCAGCACTTCGCGCTTGCTATTATTGATCTGGGGTTGCCCGATCAATCGGGCCAGGTCTTGGTGGATCATGCTAGAAACAATAGCTCTATGTCGTTAATTGTAATTACTGCTAACGACACTGTGACGGCTCGAATTGGAAGTTATCAGTCTGGTGCTGATTTATTTATGGGGAAGCCTGTTGACGGTCGTGAGTTGGTTGCGGCGATAAATAGCCTGGTGCAAAGGCAGAGCTTGCGTCAGGTTAAGAATAAGGATAGTTGGCTTTTGGATGGGAAGAACTGGTTGTTAGTCTCTCCCGAAAAGCAAAAAATTCATTGCACATTAAAAGAATTTCGATTGTTAGAGCTGCTTGTTGATATGGCATCTGAACCTGTGAAGCGTACCACGATACTGGATGCATTGTATGATCGGGATGATCAAAGCTCCCAGCGTGCATTGGATACCTTGGTAAAGCGAGTTCGTCAAAAAATTGCAGCGGTTTATGATGGAGATACTCCTATTCGTACAGCTTATAGTGTGGGGTATATTTTTTCTGCCCCTGTAGTATGTCTTAAGGATCAATCGCTTCCTTAGGATTTCGGAGTGTAGATTCTTACCTAGGTTTATTGTGCCGAGTATGTGAGGCACATATGCGAAGCTATCGGTTTGAAGTCTATGTGAGATTAAGCCTGTGATTACTTAATTCGTTGTATAAAATTTCTACGTACCTAAATAAGAGTTTTTCTACAAAAAATAGTTATATTCTCCAGTTCTGAAGACGGGGATATCAAGGCTTTTGTTTAGCTCTATCCCTTTCTGTGTTTTATCCGCATCTATATCCATATCCATATCCATATCCATATCTATATCCATATCCATATCCGCACCCATATTGCTTTCGAGGTTTCTTTGCTGATTTTCATTCAGGAATGATGTTTTGATCTTGATGTATGTTGGTATCTGACTTCTTTAGAAACCTTAAATTATTAGAATAATACTGCGATAAATCATGTCGCCACATATCTTGTCGTATTTGTCAGATTCTGTTGGGTGAAGTTTTGTCGGAATACGTGTAAAAGATCAAGCTGAGAGGAAAATATCTTTAGGTTGGGGCAGGCAGCTGATCACTCGACTTGTTACGTTGAGTGATTAAAACAAAAGTATATTTGGGCTTTTTTTTATACATTGTATTCTGCTGTCAGGGAAAATTTACTGGGGAAGTAACATGGCTAAGCGCTTGTCTAATAAAGCGAAACTCAATTTTAAACGTGCTCGTTTTGAAAAGCTTGAACCGCGTATTTTACTGTCGGGAGATCTACCTCTTGATGGTGTGGATCAGTTCGATACCGGGGCGAATGAAGTTGTAATGCCTGAGGTGCCTCAAGAAGAGCATCTTACCAGTGAACAGCTTGTTGATAATTCATCAGGCGAGATTTATCAACCAGAAGCAGACCTTTTGTTAGGGGTTGACGTCGAAGAAGTGGCGAATCCTATTGTCTCAAGTCCTCCTAATCTTATTGAGACCTCTCTTTCTGCCGGTAGTGCTTTTTCTGCGGTGACTGCACAAGCTGAGCGCGAAAAAGATACTACCAGTGATTTAGCTCCCAATCATAAGACGACCTCTGACCCTACCGAAACCCATCTTGATTCTAATCCCCTAAATACAGATCAGTTAATTATTGATCATGATGACAGTCTTACGGGTTCCGGTATTGTCCAAGGCCTGGTTATTAATGAGGGAGTTGTTGCCCCAGGCAACTCCCCCGGTGTACAAACGGTCGATGCTTATACCCAAACCTCAGATGGCGTGTTGCTGATTGAGATTGGCGGTTTAACAGCCGGTGGTACAGATCTTGATCCTAGTGATGGTTATGACCAGTTAAATGTTACCTCTCATTCCCAGTTGGGCGGTGCATTAGATCTTCGTTTGATTAATGATTTTGATCCTGTTGTCGGCAATCGTTTTGATATTTTAACTTTTAATACACTTTCTGATGGTTTTGATTCTTTTCAAGGCTTGTATATTGGTGAAGGTAAATACTTCCAGCCGGAACTGACTGCAAATGGCATGAGTCTTGTCGTTCAGGAACTTGGTTTTGTATCGGAATTGACGGATGCTGGTGCCAGTGAAGAAGACGTTGCTGCTGGCATGGTGGCTGTTGACCAGTTGATGAGTTATGTGGATCTGACGTTGGAGGTTGTAGATCAGGCCGCTGATACAGCTGCTCAGATCGATGCCATTCTAGCGGATCTGAATGATACCCTGAATAATTTATACCAATTAGCCACAGATGCTGAGTTCAGTGGCAATGTGGATTTTTCCGGTCAGGTTGAATTGGAAGGCCAGTATTTTTCTGCTGATTTCTCTTTGTCCGCTTCAATTGATACGAGTAATTTAAGTAATAATATCTATCAGCTTGCAGCTACCAATCTAGAGGGAAAGGTCTCTGCTGAAGGAATCGCTCTTAGTATAAATGAGGGGCAGGGTAGTCTACGTTTAACCTCAGATGGTATTGCTGCGGTATTCAACGTTGATGCCAGCTTAATGGGATTAGATGATATTGAAGCCTCTTTTACAGAGGCTTCTTTGTTATTTAATAGTACATCTTCAGCACTGAGCTTTAATGATCTAACGGCTGAAGCTGATCAGTCATTTCGCATTGAAGGTAATGCCGAACTGTCCATTGCCGACACTATCGATGTATCCGGTAATCTGGTGGTAGAGAAAGTTGCGGCGGTAGGTGAGCAAGGTGAGCGCTTTGTTCTTGGTGCAACTGATTTAACCCTAAATGCCCTAGATGCAGCGGCTGATCAATTAGGTGTCTCCATTACTGATGTTGAGCTGGTAATGCTGCTGGCGGAAGATGCTGAGGGTGAGGCGGGTTACGCGGTTTATGCGGCAGGTGATGCTGCTCTGGCAGGGCTAGGTGCTGCCAGTTCTTTACTTGATTCAACCACCGGTCAAAGCAAAACGTTGGAGCTAAAAGC
This sequence comes from Oceanospirillum sp., assembly GCA_047518265.1. GTDB lineage: Bacteria > Pseudomonadota > Gammaproteobacteria > Pseudomonadales > Halomonadaceae > Oceanospirillum. Next base: position 127,322 of record JAKZRG010000010.1, on the reverse strand, counting down.
CAATACTTTAGGGCAAGCGGTACAACAAGAGCTATTGGTTTCCGGTCAAACTCTGGCACTGAACTACGGCTTGGACGAAGTATCTGCTAATCCTGCTTTTGATGTAGAGAATGCGACGCTGGAGCTGGACGGTATCGGTTCTTTCTCCGGTGACTTTCGTTTTGAGCTGGTAGTAGAAGGCATAGACACCGACGATAATGTCCTAGCTGACCTGTTTACTAATCAGATGATGGTCAGTGGCAATAATATTACGGCCAATATCAGTGCTGGTGATGCCGATGTTGCTCTGAGCGAGGGTGAGTTTGCCCTTCTTCTGGAAAACCAATACGACAGTCTGATCAATAGCTTTACCGTGCCAGCATGGGCGGCTGCTGCAACCGGTACTTTAACAGTCACAGGTGTTCCTGGGCTGAATGCTCAGGGTTCCGGTAGTGTCACTTTGAATCAGATGGAGCGGGCAGTAGATCAGACGGTTCAGCTGGCCAATGGTTCCAGTATGAATCTGGTTGCCGCTGAGAGTGAAACTCTGAAGTTAGTAGCGGATATGACCGCTGCTATTGATGGTTTTGCTGAAGAAATCACAGGTCAGGTTTCACTGATCCAGGATACCCTAACCAGTACGATTGATGGTGTAGCAACCGAGCTAGAGCGTTTAATTCTATCCGGTGAAGATGCAAGCCTGAATGTGACGGCGGTGCCAGGAATCAGTTTTGATGTGATTGGTACGGACTTCCTGCTGGCGCAGTTAATGAATACTGCGAACACTGATGAAGTGTGGCAAGCGGTGAAACTGGCAGATGCCGGTGTTTCTCTGTCTGGCTTGACCGATGTCGCTCTGTCTGGCAGTGATTTTGCCTTGTCTATGTCGAATGGTGTAGAAGGTAAAGCTCTGAACTGGGCGGATCAAGAGATTGCTCATACTTTTAGTGATACTGACGCTGGTCAAGAACTGGTGTTGGATCTTTCGAGTCAAGAGTTGGCGGCATCTGGCGATCTAGTTTTGTCTCTGGCTGGCATAGCACAAGCAGCGGGTCAGATTGATATCCAGCGTTTGACTGATCAAGCATTAACCCTATCCGATGGCTCTGATCAAGTCGATGGTGAAGCTCTATTAGCGGATCTGTTGTCCTTTAGCGCTACAGACGCTGAACTCTTCCTAGGCATGAATGCTGGTGAACCCTCTGAAATGGGTGTCATTCTAACCTCTGATTTTAATGCCGTACTGGCTGCCAGTGAGCAGATCCAAAATACTAGTGCTGAGAGTGCGGCTTTTTATGCTTTACAAGCTGCGACTGAAACGGTTGAGTTTTCAGGGCCCTCAGAGCTTGAATTAGCGATGCAAGAAGGTGAACAGCTGATTTTGGCGGTGAACCAAAGCAATCTTGATGTGGATCAAGTGATCGACTTTGCCGCATCAGAGCTGGAAAGTGTCGTCGGTTTGGCGCTGACAGATCAATCCTTCTCTACCCAAGGTTCCATGGACTTCAGTGTAGAAGGGCTGGAGATGGCAGCGGATTACCGCATTCAGGTAAGTACTGATTCTGAAGCCAATCCTCAATTGCAGTTGGAACTGAATAACGCCAGTACCACGGTGGATGCGGGTGTTGCTGCGCTGAATATCATCAATGGCTCTGGACTGATAGTGGCCAACCAATCCGGTGTGGCGTTGCAAGTTTCTGCCGATGCTGAATTGATCGGTTTAGATGAGGTTGAACTGGCCGTTGAAAATGCAACTCTGGCCTACAACACGCTGGATAGCGCCATTTCCCAAGCACTGACTTTGGCGGATGGTTCCGTTGAGCAAATTGATTTTGCGGCTAATCAGGCGCTGAGTCTGGCTGGTAGTGCAGAGCTGTCTCTGGCGAATGTAATTAATGCTTCAGGTGACGTCGTCATTGAGCAATTGAAGGCGGAAGCTGAAGGAGAAAAAGATCGCTTTATTATCGGGGCTCAAGGGCTGGCGCTGTCGGCTCTGAGTGACGCAGCCGACGAGTTGGGTCTTCAAGCCAATGACGTAGAACTAGCGATGCTGGTGGCGGAAGATCCTGAAGGTAATGCAGGTTATGCCCTGCAAGCCGTTGGTAATGCCAGCCTGAGTGGTTTTGGTATTGATCCTGCGGTATTGAATCAAGCCTTGAACCTTTCGGTAAATACACTGGAAGAAAGTGTTGATGAAGCAATTACCATTGCCGGTCAGGAAGTACGGCTGACCTTTAATGATGCGTTAAATGTTACGCCAGAGTTTACAGTTGCTGGTGTGGATTTTGAAATTCCAGGTGTAGGCTCTATCGCTGGTGATCTGCATTTTGTCGTGTCCAATCAGGGCAGTGGCGTTGATGCTAACGGTGACCTGATTGATGATGAGTTTACTCAACAGATTGAAATCTCAGGTCAAAACCTAACCGCCACCCTTGATGGTGGTGTGGCCCAGGTAAGCCTGGAAAATGCCAGTATCGGCCTGATGTTGCAGCAAACCCTGGATACTACTACTGATACAACCGGTGAGTTGACTTGGGCGGTAAGTGCCTTGGGTGATCTGGCACTGGAAGGTATTCCTTCATTGGAACTATCCGGTGAGCAGATCGGCATCTCCTTTAGCACCTTAGGCGAAGCGCTGGATCATAGCTTTACTCTGGCTGACGGTTCAGAGCTGGCGTTGCAGCTGACAGAAAGCCAAACTTTGAGTGCCAGCGGTGAAATGACCGCCGCCATTGATGGTTTAGCGGGTGTTACCGGTGAACTAAACCTGATTCATGATTCTGTTACCGGTTATGACCTGAGTGCGGATAGTCTCGTTCTACCGGGTCTGGGAGATATTGCTGGAGCCTTACAGTTTGTACTGACCCAGAGCAGCGATGAGCTGGCCAATGGAGTAAACAGTGAATTAAATAATCAGGCGGAAAGCCTGTTTGATCAACAAATTGAGATTGTGGGTCAGGGTGTAAGCGCAATATTGGCGACGGCTGCTGGTGACATCGGTTTGGAAAATGCAGCCTTTGGACTATTGCTACAAGTGGACCCTGAATTGGAAGCCCCATTGTGGGCGGTCAGTGCCCAAACCGATCTGAATTTGACCGGTATCTCGGGCATGGAGCTGTCCGGTGAGCAGGTTAATATCTCCTATAGTACGCTGGGGGAAACGGTTGAACACAGTTTTTCTCAGGCTGATGGCAGTGAATTAGCCCTAAATCTATCGGGTACTGAAAGCCTGTCTATCAATGGTCAATTGAGTGCGGATATAGACGGTCTAGCCAATGTCAGCGGTATGCTGAGTCTTGTTCAAGATAGTGCAGAGCTAACGCTTGCAGATAACTCAACGATCGATGCAGATCGCTTTGTTATCAGTGGTGAGCAGGTTGGTCTGACGGTTGATGCCGTACCGGGTGTTGAGCTAGCGCTGGAAGGTGCTGACTTTCTGCTGGGCCACCTGGTGAACCAAGCCGATACTAATGAAGTTTGGCAGGCTCTGACGCTGGATGCGGGTCAGGTCGATCTGCAAGGCATGGCGAATGTCGCCCTGTCGGGTTCCGATTTTATCCTCTCCGTTAATGAAGGTGTTGAAGGTAAAGCGGTTAACTGGGCTGATCAAGCCATTAGTCACACCTTTTCCGATGCAGAGCAGAAAGCTCTGGATTTTGGTGCTGAGCAAGCCGGTGAGCTAATCGCTGCCGGTGATCTGGCGTTATCTCTGGTTGGTATGGCTGAAGCTTCTGGTCAGATCGAAATTAAACGTTTGTTGGATCAAGCTCTGACTCTGGCGGATGGTTCTAATCAGGTGGGTGGAGAAGACCTGCTGGCTGATCTGTTGTCCTTTAGTGCGACAGAAGCAGAGCTCTTCCTAGGACTGGATGCTGGCACCGCAGAAGCCACTGGGGTGAAACTGACCTCGGGCTTTAATGCCGTACTGGGTGCCAGTGAGCAAATTCAAAACGCCTCTGCTGAAGATGCGTCTTTTTATGCCATGCAAGCTGCAGCAGAAAGCATCGAGTTTGCTGGTTTAACTGACTTGGCTCTTGCCATGCAGGAAGGCGAACAGCTGATCCTGGCAGTGAATCAGAGTAACCTGGATGCTGATCAAGTCATCGATTTTGCCGCGTCTGAGTTGGAAAGCGCTGTAGGTTTAGCGCTGGCAGATCAATCCTTCTCTACCTCTGGTGCAATGGCTTTTGACTTTGAAGGTCTGAGTCTGTCTGCAGATTATCGTATTAACGTAGGCACGGATGCAGATGCTAATCCTCAACTGCAACTTGAGCTGACTAATGCTACCACTGGTATTGATGCTGGTATTGCCCAACTGAGCGTAGAAAATGGCTCGGGCCTGATGGTGGTGAACAAAGACGGTTATGCTATTCAAGTGGCAGCGGATGCTGGCCTGACAGGTATTGATGGTCTTGATTTGTCGCTCACTGAGGCAGGCTTTGCTTATAGCACTCTGGATGCTGCTATTGAACAGGCGTTAACTCTGGCGGATGGCAGTGAGCAACTGATTGATATTGCCGCTAATCAAGCCATTCGTTTAAGCGGTACGGCGGATCTATCCATTGCTGATCTGATTGATGTCACCGGTGACATCGTTATTGATCAACTGAAATCTGAAGTGGAAGGCGAAAAAGATCGCTTATTGATCGGTGGTCAGAATCTAGCGCTGACGGCTCTCGCTGATAGCGCTGATGGTTTAGGTCTATCTATCGCTGATGTTGAGCTGGCAATGCTCGTGGCAGAAGATACTGAGGGTGTTGCCGGTTATGCTATTCAAGCAGCTGGTCAAGGTAGTTTCTCCGGTTTGGGTATTTCTCTCGATCAGCCTATGGCCTTTGCCTCTAACACCCTAGAAGAAGCGGTGGATGAGGTTATTACTGTTGCCGGTAATGAGATCACTCTAGCCTTTAATGATGCACTGAATATTGCACCTGAATTCTCGGTGACGGGTGTTGATCTGGATATTCCTGGTCTGGGCAGTATGGCTGGTGACCTGCATTTTGTGGTGTCCAATCAAGGCAATGGTGTCGATGATAACGGCGACCTGCTTGATGATGAGTTTGTCCAACAGATTGAGATCTCCGGTCAAAACTTGACCGCTAACCTGAATGCAGGTGTGGCTGAAGCCAGCCTGACAGGCGCCAGTATTGGTCTTTTGTTGCAACAAACGACCGATACTGTAAACGAGACTACGAGTGAACTGCAGTGGGCGGTGACTGCCCAGGGTAACGCAGATATTACTGGCATTCCGTCTATGGATCTGTCCGGTGAGCAGATCAATGTGGCCTTTAGTTCTCTGGGCGAAGCACTGGATCATAGTTTTACCCTGGCTGACGGTACTGAGCTGGCGCTACAGCTGACAGACACAGAACAACTGGCGGTCAGTGGTGTACTAACGGCAGGTATTGATGGCTTGGCAGAGCTGACCGGCGAATTAAGTCTGGTGCAGGATGTTGCCGAGCTCTCTCTGTTTGATCATTCAGGGTTGGCCTTAGAAGATACTTCTATCACAGCGGATCGTTTTGTAATCAGCGGTGAACAGATTGGTTTGACCGTTGATGCCGTGCCGGGTGTAGAGCTGGTCTTAGAAGGTGCTGACTTCCTGCTGGGTCATCTGGTTAATCAAGAAAATAGCGACGAAGTTTGGCAGGCGCTGACTCTGGATGCGGGTCAGGTCGATCTGCAGGGTATGGCGGATATCGCCCTGTCCGGTAGTGATTTTGTCCTTTCTGTTAACGAAGGTGTTGAAGGCAAAGCGGTTAGCTGGGCCGAGCAAGCTATTAGCCACACCTTTAGTGATGCAGAACAGAAAGTACTGAATTTTGGTATAGAGCAAACTGGTGAGCTGATCGCTTCCGGTGATTTGGCGTTGTCTCTGGCGGGTATGGCGCAAGCTTCCGGTCAGATCGAAATTAAACGCCTGCTGGATCAAGCCCTGACCTTGGCAGATGGTACCTCGCAGGCCGACGGTGAAAGCTTAGTAGCTGATCTTTTGTCTTTTAGTGCCGCAGAAGCAGAACTCTTCCTGGGGCTGGATGCCGGTACGGCAGAAGCGACAGGGGTGAAACTGACTTCAGGCTTTAATGCGGTACTGGGTGCCAGCGAACAGATTCAAAATGCCTCTGCTGAAGATGCTGCTTTTTATGCCATGCAAGCGGCGGCGGAAAGTATCGAGTTTGCCGGTTTAACAGATCTTGCTTTGGCAATGCAGGAAGGCGAGCAGCTAATCCTAGCTGTGAACCAGAGCAACCTGGATGTGGACCAGGTGATCGATTTTACTGCGTCTGAGTTGGAAAGTGCTGTCGGTCTAGCCTTGGCAGACCAATCCTTCTCTACGGAAGGGGCGATGGAGTTCAGCTTTGAGGGCATGACTCTGGATGCAGATTACCGTATTGAAATCAGCACGGATTCTGAGGCCAACCCTCAGCTGCAACTGGAACTGAGTAACGCCTTTGCCAGTATCGATGCGGGTATTGCTGAGTTGAATGTTGAAAACGGTTCAGGCCTGATGGTGGTAAACCAGAGCGGTTATGCCCTACAGGTATCTGCAGATGGGGCTCTGAACGGTGTAGAGGGGCTGGATCTGTCGTTGACCGATTTGGGCTTAAGCTACAGTACTCTGGATAATGTTATTAATGAAGCGGTGACTCTGGCGGATGGTACCGTTGAACAGATCGATATTGCTGCTAATCAGGCTCTGAGCTTGGCGGGTAATGCTAATTTGTCGCTACTGGATACCATTTATGCTTCTGGTGATCTGGTACTGGAACAACTGACCTCTGAAGTGGAAGGTGAGGCCAGCCGCTTGCTGATTGGTGGTCAAAACCTGACCCTGTCTGCGCCGTCTGTTTTAGATGGTGAGGGCGACGCAGCGGGAGGCTTAGGTCTATCAGTCAGTGATGTGGAACTGGCGATGCTATTGGCTGATGATGCCAATGGTGTTGCAGGTTACGCCATTCAAGCCGCCGGTAATGCCAGCCTGAGTGGCTTTGGTCTGCCTGCAGACCTGAATCAGTCATTAAGCTTTGCGACTAATACCCTGAATGGAACCATTGATGAAGCCATCACCGTCGCCGGTAATGAAATTACTCTGGCTTTTAATGATGCGTTGAATGTTGCCCCTGAATTCTCTGTTACTGGCGTGGACCTGGAACTGCCGGGTGTCGGCTCTATTGCGGGTGATCTGCACTTTATTGTGTCTAATCAGGGCAATGGTATCGATGAAAACGGTGACCTGATTGATGATGAGTTTACCCAACAGATTGAGATCTCTGGCCAGAATGTCACCGCGACTCTAAGTAACGGCTTAGGCGAAATCCGTCTGGAAAATGCTGATCTGGGTCTGTTGTTGCAGCAAAGCACGGATACCGTGAATGATACGGTGAGTGATCTGCTATGGGCGGTGACCTCTACTGCCGATGCGGAGATTACCGGTATTCCATCCATGGAATTGTCCGGTGAACAGATCAATGTGGCTTACAGCACTCTGGGTGAAACACTGGATCATAGTTTTACCCTGGCTGACGGCTCTGAGCTGGCTTTGAATCTATCCGGAACCGAAACCCTCGCGGTCAGTGGTCAGTTAGATGCGTCCATTGACGGTGTTGCTGAATTAAGTGGCCAGCTAAGCCTAGTACAAGATATTGCAGAGCTAACCCTGTCTGATAGCTCCGAACTGACTGCTGATCGTTTTGTCATCAGTGGTGACCAGTTGGATTTTACGGTTAATGCCGTACCGGGTGCTGATATTCAGGTTGAAGATGCCAGCTTCTTGCTGGGTTATCTAGTGAATCAGAACAATACGGCAGAAAGCTGGAATGCGCTGACTTTGGATGCAGACAGTATGTCTCTGTCCGGTTTAGCGGATATTGAGCTGTCTGGTTCTGATTTCGTATTGTCCATGGCTGATGGTGTGGATGGTAAAGCCGTCGATTGGGCGGAACAGGTCATTAGCCAAGGTGACTTTGCCTTGGACTTTAATGCCGATCAGGCTGGTGAATTAGTGGCTTCTGGTGATCTGGCCCTATCTATTGCTGGAATGGCTCAAGCTTCGGGCCAGATGCAGATTACTCGTCTATTAGATCAGGCGCTATCCTTGGCAAATGGCAGTGCTACAGAAGCGAATCTACTGGCGATCAGTGCTGATGATGCTGAGCTGTTCCTGGGTGTTAACGGCGGTGAAGCCGATGAACTTGGGATGAAGCTGACCAGCGGTTTTAATGCTGTTCTGGGCGCCAGCGAAGTACTGAAAAATACCCGTCAGGAAGATGCGGCATTTTATGCTCTACAAGCAACGGCACAAGCGGTTGAATTTTCAGGTTTAGGGGATTTAGGTTTCTCTCTGGAAGAAGGCAAAGAGCTGTTGCTGTCCCTAAATGACAGTAATCTGACGTCTGATCAGGTGATCGACTTTACCGCTTCCAATTTAGAAAGCGCAGTAGGCTTAGCGCTGACCGATGCCCGTATGGGAACTTCAGGTGAACTCAGTATTGATGTAGCCGGTATTGCGGAACTGAGTGGTTATTATGGCCTTGAACTGGAGTTAATTGATGGTCAGCCACAGTTTAAATTGGCAGGTAAAAATGTCGAAGCCTTTATCGGTGCTGGTGGCGCGGGTGCTCAACTATCCAATGGTGAAATTGGCCTATTAATTGGTCAGAAAATCAATGGAATAGGTTATGCCTTACAAGGTGTTGGTGATATTAGTCTTATCGGCCCGTCAGACCTCACGATGACAGGTACAGCCACCCTTGATGTTAATACCTTGGGTCAGATTGTTAATGAAAGCTTCAATATTGAAGGTATGGAGCGCTCCCTTCAATTTGACAGTGCTGAATATATTAATCGTATTCAGCAATCTGATCTGGATATTGCTTTGGACGGTCTACTAGCAGACAGTCTGTATAGCACAGGGGATCAGTTAAATAGCATGTTTGATGCCCTAGTGCCTGAGTTTGATGATGACGGCAATATGACCACAGATAGTGCTTTGGCAGAGCCTCTACCGTTTATTGGTTATAGCATCAATGATTTAGCCAATGTATCCCCTATTTTCGAACTGGGTCAGTATGTACAGCATTACCTGCATTACTCGGTTAATGGTATTGAGCCTCTAGAAGAGGGGGATGTGTACCCATTACCGACTGATTACAATATCGATGAATTAACCGGTGAACTGCAAGGTGAGCCAACTCTAACGGGTATGCTGGATTATCTGAAAGAGAACTGGGCTTCTAAGGTTGGTTCGCCGGATAATCTGACTCTAGGTTTTACCGAAAATGGCCTAGAGATCGGTTATCAGGGCACCATCAATAACAACAGAACGTTGCCAATTGACCTGAGCGAGGAGCTTGCTTATCTAGGGCTTGATATTGATCCGATAAATGTGGATCTGACAGCGGCAACGGATGTGGAACTCGCGCTGGTAACGGATTGGGATCTGGGTGGTTTTGACTTCCAGATACGTAAGTTTGATGTGGGGATGTCTGCCGATGTTGATGATCTACTAGTCGATGCTGCATATGGCCCTGTTGAAGTGAGTATTGGTGATCTAGTTGGTGACCAAGGCCAGATGAAGCTGGACTTGGCAGCAGCAGTATCTATGGATGCCAATGGTGATTTCAGTTATGAAGTGACTCAGGATAATGGTTATATCAACCTTCCTGTTTATGCGTCTCTGGCTGGAATTGATTTGGTCGAAGATGATCCAGTACGTTTTATCCTTGAAGGTAGCCCGCTAGGTGGCAGTGATTGGGATGTTCGTACTGAGAATATCGATAAATTGTCTGGTTTTGCGGATGTCTCTGTTACTCAGATGATCGCTATGTTCCCGGACTTTATCGACCTGTTGGAAGAGGTGGAGAGCTCGGACAATCTGCTGACCAGCATTCCGTTTACTGATTCTGCATTAAGTGCCGTACTGGATTTCGGTCAGGCCTTTGAAAGCAACATTTATAACAAGATCGACTTTAACAAGGTTAATGAAAGCCTTTTCACTAGCAACAGTGCAGCGGTAGAAGCGGGTACGAATACCCTAACAGGTCTATCCGGTATTGATAGCTCCGCGGTAGGTTCTTTTGTTCAGCTGGGTGACAAGGCTTATCAGATTAAGTCGGTAGCGGAAGATGGTAACAGTGTTGTATTACTGGATACACTGGAAGAAGCCTTCTCCGGTAGTATTGAAATTACCAGTCTGAATCCATTTAAGCCGGGGCTGATCACCTCGATTCAAGAATACACCACGGCGATTAATAACTCTGGCCTACTACCGGCTGGCGTTGAGATCAGCTACGACCCTATCGAAAACCGCTTTACCGTACCTCTAAGCTTTAGCCAGAGTGAGCATCTGGCGGATCTGCCGCTGGAGTTTGATTTTGAACTGCCAGGGCTGGAACTGTCCTCGGATATGACCGCTTCTGTGGATGGCGAGCTGACCGGAAATCTGAGTTTCTATATTGATTTTGATGGTGAATCTCATCGAGGGAGTACCGGTCAGGCTTCCGCAGGTAGTCAGTTGTTTACCGATGCCAATGCTAACTTCGGTGAAGGTGTTGTCGGCGGCACTTTGTGGTTGGGTGATAATCCTTACCGTGTCTTGGAAAGAATAGATGCCAACACCGTTAAGCTGATGTCTGAAATCAGTGAAGACTTTGATGGTGCTCTTGATGGAGAGTACCACCTAAAAGGTCGTGCTGAACTGGGTGTGGCGGATTTGGCCTTGACCGGTGATGTCACTCTGGATCGAGTAGACCCAGAAATCAGTGCTTTACTGGGTATCTTGGGAGCTACCGTTGGTGGTGAGGGTTCCGGCTCACTACTACATGGTGAAGCGAATATCGGCATCAGCGTTACCGATGCCCTGGGTAATAGCCATATCTCTCTAGAGGAGCTGTTATCCGGTGATGTGGATCTTAGCTATAGCACCGATGGCCATGCTTTTGCCAAACTGAAAGGCTTGGAAATCGATACGGGCATTGCCGGTGATATTGATCTGGGCCAGATTGCTCAGATCGAGCTGCATATGCTGGATCTGTTTAATCCGGGCGAAGCGACTACGGTTTATCAGCACCCATCCTATCCTATGGATGTGGATCTGCTGGTGAATAACAACACGGTAGCGGATAACGCTATTGTGGCCATGATTCCTGATGTGAATCAGATGCTCGACTTCAGCAATATGAGCTTTGCTGACATTATCGATGCCGTTCAGCTGGGTATCGATTTTATCCAGGATACCCTGGAAGATCAGGTGTTCTATAACACCGAACTGCCGATTGTGAATTACGCCTTGGCGGATATGGTCAACTTTACCGAAGACCTGACTTATGCTCTGGAAGAGGTGAATGATAATCCAGGTGAAAGTGTCCAGTCCTTCGAGCGTCTGTTCGAAGAAGCGCTGGGCCTGGAGGATGACAATAGCCTAGATACCTATGATCAGGCTTTTGCTCTGGCGCTGGAAGGCGACACCCTGAATGTACACTTTAACTACAGTAAAGTGTTTGCTGAGATGTTTGATTTCAGTCTGGATTTAGGAGCGTTAGTAGAAGCTGCTGGTCTAGGCGGTGTATCCGCGCTGGATGGTATCGACCTACTGGCGGATCAGATCGGTGCCAGCCGAATTGAACTGGAAGCTTTGTTAGACCTGCAGATTGATGCAGGCATTAAGATTACCGAAGGCAATCCTGAACTCTTCCTGTATGACTATACCGGTAAGCAGAACGCCTTCTCTGAATTGGTTAACTTCGGCAATCTGTTGTTCGATACCGATAGTGCCGAAATCAGTGAAGCTTATTATCTGACCCTGTTGGCGGATATTCGTGGCCGAACTGATAGCCTGTCGGATATCACCACCTTCTCCGCTAAAGTCAATGTAGCTTCCTCTAATGTTGAGTTGACAGAAAATGGCCTGCTAAATGCCGAGCGTCAGGAGCAGTTACTGGCGCTATCTGAGCGTTTAAGCAGTGATTTGGGATTCGATGTTGAACTCTTAGTAGGTGAACAGAATACCGGTTCGCAAACATCCACAACGCTATTCACTGAGGTTGAAGTCACTCGCCTGATTGATGCCGCCAATGTAGAAGACGGCTTTGGTACCCGTGCCACTATTGGTACTCGTATTGCCGGTACCGAGATGGAGCTAGAATTTGACATAGGTCCAATGACGCTGGGTGTGGAAGATGGCTCAGCGGTGATTGATGGCGATGGTAATGTTGCTACTCATGATTATGCTACGGTTAACCTGCTACTGGATCAGCAGGGCGGCAGTGATGATGATGGCCTATTCCACTTCTCTGAGGATTTAGCCTCTAATCTGGAGGTGAAATACCAAGGGGATATGGAGATTCGCTTACCGGTACGCTTAGATGTGGAAGGTATCGAACTCCGTCCAGAAGACGATATTGTGATTCGTCTGAATGAAAGTGTGGGAGACCTAGGGCAGCTGCTGGAAAGCTTAGAAGAAGGGGCTGTTAATGATCAGCTTCTGACCTTTGAGTACCCAGATATTAATGGCTTATTCTCTGCTTTGGGTGGAGACATGTCTCTGCTGGGTATTTTGAATGATCCTACCATTCTGATCGACGGTATTGATTTTGCCTTGGGTGGCTTGCAGGAAGTCTTGGGCGATGGTCTAGCCAATGAGTTACCACTGATTGGTGATGCTCTGGCCAGCCAGAGTGAATTTATTGAAGATATTCGCTTGGGGCTGTTGGCGGACTTGAATGAATACCTAAGCTCCAACGGCGGTACTATCGGTATTACCCGTGATGTCATGTATGACCTGTTTGCCAATGAGCTGGGTATCCTGCTGGATAACAACGGTGACGGTAATGTCGGCATGGACGATATCAGCGTTGGCTGGTACGACCAAGCAGGTAATCGTCTGGGTGATTGGGTTGAAGGTGGTGATGTACTGCTGGATGCGGATGCGGTGCAGTTGGAGATGCAGTTAGGCCAACACCTGTTTGGTTATGGTCTCGATTTACCACTGGATCTGCAACTACCGGGCTTTGATATGTCTCTTGAGGGTGGTTTTGCCCTAGAGAGTGACTGGAGCATGGACTTCGGTCTGGGCTTGAGTGTCACCGATGGTTTCTATCTAGTGGATTCCGGTGAGGATGAGCTGGAGTTTAATGTTGATGTTTATCTAGATGGTACGCCAGAGGACTTTAACTCTGATACACCTTTTACCGGTGAAGCAAATTTACTGTTCTTTAAAGCGACGGTAACAGATAACAACCCGAATGGCCGTGCTAGTGGTATGTACGGTAGCTTTACCGTGGATATGAATTCTGGTGGTGATGGCCGTTTGACGGCTAATGAGCTGATGGGTTCTAGCCTAGGTAAGGTGTTTTCTTCAGAGTTTGCTATTGATACGGAGCTGGATCTAGGACTGACTCTGGAGATGGACGGTGTTGATGTTTTACCGACATTGTTAGCGGATCTTAATGTTGACTGGGATTGGGATCTGGAAAATGGAGCTGCTGATCCTGAGATTCACCTGAAAAACCTGCGTATTGATGTGGGGAGCTTTATTGGTGACTTCCTGTTGCCAACGTCTGAAAATATTGCCAGCACGATAGAACCGTTTGAGCCGGTGATAGAAGCATTACAACAGAAGATTCCTGGTTTGGATGTATTGGGCATCAATAACACCATGGATCTGATCAATGTATTGATGCAGCTGGAAGGCAAAAAGCCTATCGACTGGAGCTTTGTTTATGCCGCTGAGTTTATGCTGGAGCTCCCTGATACCCTAAGAGCGATGGAAGATAGCGGTGAGATTCTACTGGGCGATATTACCGATCTGGGTACCGCCGCAGTGGACTATACTCCTGCGATCAATTTTGAGATGCCGAAGTCTCTGGAGCTTAATCTTCAGGATATTGAAGCCAAGTCTACCGGTGATAGCAGCAGTTCCAGCTCTGGCAGCAGTTCTACGCCGCGTTCCGGCTTTAAGACCCTTGAATATATCACCGATATGGGCAACTGGTTCAACCTGTTGACTGGCGGCGATGCCACTCTGTTTACCTATGAGATGCCACTGCTGCAGTTTAATGCTTCAGTGGATGTGCCTATTGTTGGTTTCAAAGCTGGCCCTGCTAAGTTCGGTATTATGGGCTTTGGTGATCTGACAGCAGAGGCTGATCTAGCTTTTGGTTTTGACACTCTGGGTATTAAAAAATCCCTGAGCACCGGTAATCCCTTAGACGCCTTAGAAGGTTTCTATGTCAGTGACTTCACTCTGCCTGAGTTTAAAGGCGGTTCTATTGTTTCCGGTACCGGTGGAGAAGAAAAACCCGAGTTCTCTATTGATATTGATATTGGTATTAAAGCGGCTGTAAATGCGGCGATTATTGATGCGGGGTTACGGGGTGGTATTGAGTTTGCTGCTGACTTCGATATGCAGGATATCGTTAAATCGATTCTGACAAAGGATGATGCAGGCTACATCACCGATATTGATTATGAATCTGATGGCAAGATCCGTCTGAATGAGATGCTCACCATGTGGGAGTATGAAGACGGTGGTGTGGCTAACCTGTTTAATGCCGAGTTTGGAGCCGATTTCTTTGCTGATGTTTTTGTTGATGTTTATATCCCTCTTGTGGGTTGGGAGAATGTCGTTGATAAAGAACTGTTCCGGGAAGAACTGTTCACTCTGGAATACAACGCCCCCATTGTGAAGCCGACTTTGGCCTCAAAAGAGGGTGGGAAACTGGTGATTCATGCGGGTGATAAGGCTGCTGATCGCGAGTACTTTAATACCACAGACGGTAATGAAGAGTTCTTCTTATACGGCGAGAACGGCACGGTCGGTGTTGAGTTTAATGGCTGGTATGAAGAATTTACAGGTGTTACAGAAGTAGTGATTGATCTGGGTGATGGTGATGATCGCCTGGATGCTTCTCGCCTGCAGGATGTGACGATTAATGCCCGCGGTGGTGCCGGTAATGATGAAATTATTGCTTCTCAGGCCGGTGGTGAGATCTACGGCGATGATGGCAACGATAAGCTGACCGCTGTTTTGGACAGCACGGCTTCCCTGAAATTAGATGGTGGTGAAGGTAAGGATAAGCTGACAGGTGGTCAGGGTGATGATGAGCTTATCGGTGGTGCGGGAGACGATAAACTTACCGCCAATGGAGGCAACGACACCCTTGATGGCGGTACCGGCACAGATCAGCTGAAAGGCGGTACAGGTAACGATACCTATCGCTTTGAGAATAACTTTGGTTCTGATCGCTTTAGTGACAACGATGGTGATATCGCCCTGGATTTCTCTGCTGTCACCGATACCCTCGATAGTACGCTGAGTCGTCGAGGTTTTAGCTTTATCAATGCTGATGGTGATGAGCTGAAGTTACGGGGCCATGTGAACGATATTATTATGGGTTCTGGTGATGATCAGATTCGGGTAAAAGACTTCCCGGACTGGTTGATTACCCTGACCGATACCGGTGGTAATGACGATTACCGTCTGACCATGGGCCGTGCCGATTCTAACCTGGCTACAGGTACTTTGGATATTACCGATAACTCAGGTGATTTTGATGAACTGATTGTTGAACAGACTCAGTTCACTAATGCCTTAGAGTTGGATCTGGATACCATTGCCAATGGCCGTGAGATTGTTCAATACAATAACTCTGGTGTTGAACGTTTAACGGTTAAGGGTAAGGGCAGTAGTCATACTGACGACGGTATTAATGCCTTCAAGGGCCGGATTTCAGTGACCTCTTCAGATCAGCTGAGTGATCTGGGGGCAACGGGTTTACGTCTGATCGCAGAAAATATCGACTTCCAATCAGCGATCAGCGCTAATTATGTTATTGCTGATTCTGTCAATAGCATCGACCTCGATTATTACCTAGCCACTAATGAAAACGTGGACATAAGCACTTGGGAAGAGAGTGCTGACTTTGTACTAAATGCGGATATTACAGCTGGCAGCGATGTAAGCCTTCACACTGAAAGCGATAGTGCGGATATTACACTGAACAATAAAATTGTCGCTGGCAATAATGTGGATTTTTACACCAAAGGTGATGACTCCTATCTTGAACTCAATGCAGAGATTATTGCTGGTGGCAATGTTGATCTTCGCACAGAAGGTGATGCCGCCTATCTAGAGCTGAACGACAGTATTAACGCGGATAGCTCTGTATACATTCGTACCTGGGATGATGGCTCTTATCTAGAGTTAAATTCAACGATTAATTCTGGTGCTAATGTTGATCTGCGTACTTGGGGTGACAGTGCTTATATTGAGTTAAATGACAGCATTACCGCAGATAAGTCCGTAGATTTCCGTATCTGGGGTGATACGGGTGATATCGTGCTGAATGCTGATATTACGGTCAATAATGCTTGGAACGGTACGGATGGTTGGTTGCGCCTACAAGCTGCGGATGGTGGCTTGTATAACACCGGTGATAATCTATTGCGTGCAGATGAGGGTTACTTACAAGTCCGCACAAAGGATCAGATTGGTAGTCTGGAACATGCTCTGCGCACACAAGTAAAAGAAGCTTCCTTCTTTACAGCCGTCGGTGGTACAGGTGGTTTTGTACTGGTTGAAGCCAACGATATCGTACTGCGGACGGAAAGCTACCTGGATGATAAGGGCTATCGTGCTTCTGATAATGTGAGTGATGGCCGCTGGGAAGGTAAAACTGACTGGGATGATACGGCAAACAGCTGGAAACAGCATCTGCAGCAGACCCGTACTGACTTTGGTTTAGAGGCCAGTCACGGTGATATTCATATTACCCAGCTGTCCCATGATGCCAACTTGACACTGGAATCCGGTGTGCTGGCGGCTCGTGGTGAAAGTGCTAATATTACTCTAACTGTGGATGATTTGGATTTCCGCAGTGGTGCCTCTAAAGTCATTGCTTCCGGTGACCTGACCATTCAGGCCCAGAAAACCGTTTGGAACTATTTCCTAGGTACGGCGGCTGAAACCTTTGCCGGTGTTCAGTTTGAAAATGAAGCCTACATTCTAAATCCGGATAATACCGTTAAGTTTGATCATAGAGACGGTATGGATCTCTCCACCAAGGATCTGGCAGCACTGGCCGATGGCTTTAAATCTATTCTGATTGGCCGTGATGACCTAGGTAATACTATGACCCTGGGTAACATCAAATATGATGAAGTTGCCCATAGCTCTGATCCAAAAGACCCGGATGATTATCTGTCGACCTTCCGAGACACCACTTACTTGCAATCGGATCGAGTGGATGTGCAAGGTGACGTGCAGGCGCTGGATAACGACCTGCATATTGACGCCCGAGTGATGAACATTAACGCCAAGCATCTGCATGATGCAAATGGCTTAAATGCTTCTGGTCTAACCGCTCAGACCATTGAGCTAAACGTTAAAGAGCAGATTTATGTTGGTGGTTGGGTCATTGCAGATGACCTGATCGATATTGAGGTCACTGAGTCCAGCAATACCGACAATATGTATACCGCGCCTTATGGTATTAACAGCCTGTATACCGGTATTGGCAGTCTGATTGAAACTCAGAACGACAACAGTGAAATTCGTATTGCCACCTCTGGCAGTCAGGAGCATTACGCCAAGGTAGAGGCCAAAGGAGAAGGTTCTTCTATCGAGATTACAGCGGATGGTGCCATTCTGCTGAATGAAGGTGCTGTCATTGCCGCTCGTGATGCTCAAGCTTCTATAAACCTGACCTCTGAAGATGTGGTGTCTATTAACCCTGGCTCGGCTATTTCTGCCGGTATAGAGTTCCTGAATATTGGCGGTAAGCCAACACCAACGATTACCGGTGACAACGCTTCTATCGAAGTGAACTCTGCTTACGCTCTGTTGGTGGGTGGTAGTGTCACCGCCAGTGGTGATTTGGCGCTGAACTCTAAAGCTCAGCATTATAACGGTGCTCCATACGGCGATCCTGAAGAGGCCAGCTATAGCCCTGCCTATAGCATCTTTAATAAAGATGCTTACTTTGAAACTCTGGGCAAGGTAGACGAAGACCACTATTTGGCCAATTACACCGAAGGCTACGGCATGCTGATTACCGGCACCGTGACCTCTTTGAGCGATAATGCGGATCTGATACTGGCCTCCGGCGAAGATCTGATTGTGCGTGGCAACGTTAATACTCTGGGTAGAGACTCAAATCTGACCTTCCAATCTGATAAGTGGGTGTATCTGGAAGGTTTCTTCACTTCGACCGAAGGCCTGACCGTATTGGGTGGTTTACCACTACCGGGTAATCCAAATGAAAACGAAGATCTGAATGGGGCCGATAGTCGAGGTTCCAGTGTTTATGTACACACCACCAGTCGTCTGACCACTTCGGAAGAAAACAGTACCGTTTATATTGAAGGTGCGCAGGATGTGGATCTGCACGGTGCGGTTGTGGCTGGTGGTGAGATCGGTCCAAACGGTGTTATCTGGAATCAGGGTGGATCTTCAGCTTCTGTTATTGCTGGCGAGCAACTATTACTGAATACGGGTGTATTGGCCAGTAAAGATGTCACCTTATCAGGTGGTGTGGCGGGTGCTGATGACCTGTCGGAATATATCGATGGTAAAACCCTAAGCTTGCTGATGACGGCAGCCGGTGGTGCCACTGCTGCAGGTATCGGTGCTGATGGTGAAGGCAGTCAGTTAACCATTACCGCCCAAGGCGATATGGAGCTAATGGGTACGATGGTGGCCGGTGGTGCTTTGCATCAGGAGTTTGATGCGGCAAGTGGCGCTTTGATGAATCAGTCGGTCATTTGGAGCGATGAACAGGCCAAGGTCACGATTGAAAACACCGGTCAAGTCTTTGTGGGTGGTAACACGGAGGCTGTTGGTGGTGCTGTGGTGGAAACGGGTGGTTATATCTATGCCAAGTCCAGTGTTGAGATTAATGGTGGTCAATCAGAATTAGACGGTATTGGCACCTGGATTCAAGGGGCATCTGATATTGTGGTACGTGAAGCGGACGGTGATATCACCATCCGTGGTGTCGGCGATGTACAGGTGAAAGGTCGCTTGATTGCCGGTGGTGATCTGGATCAACAGCGTGATGCTAATGGTCGCGTACTGGGTAGTGATGTTATTTATGACGAAGGTTTGTCAACCATTCGCATTGAGGCGGATGAACAGATTGTTATTGGTCGTGATCTGAAAGCGGGTCAGTCCATTGATCTGGTGGGTGGCGATGATCCATCCGGTCAAGGCATTATCCTGTACGGCTCAGCAACACTGGCCACTTGGGCGGAAAACAGTGAAATCAATCTGAATGCGCCGGGTGATGTCACTATTTATGCACCGCCCCATGTGAATGAAATTCAGGCCCAGGGCTGGCGTGAGTGGTTTACCGGTCAGTTGGATGAAGACGTTACCCTACAGCTGCAGATTGATAAGGTCAGCTACACCATTACTGCAGACGTTACTGTGGCAGCGGCGGATACTACGGATAATTTGGTTCCAAGTGATCTGTTGGCGGACCTGCAGGCAGCTATGGAAACGGCGGACTGGATGATCAGTGATTCCCAGCTACCCAATGAATACGTTAACGGCACCAAGTATCAGGACTTTGCTGATGCGCCAAATACGGAGCAAACAGACCCTGACTTAGAAGCCGAAACCTTTGAGGGGCGCCTGAACTTTACCAGCGCTTATGCCTTCAAGTTGCTGTCTGGCAGTGTGAATGCCGATCTGATGGGTTTTGATACTACAGAGGATATGAGCTCCACTCAGAAACAAGCGATCTCTGCCGCCGCTGCAGGTTCTACAGTCAGTATCGGTGCCGCCGACGGTGAAAACGGCAAGCTGTATATTGCCGGTAAAGTCTTGGCTCACACGGCGATTAATCTTTATAGCGGTATCTCTGAAGACGGTAAAGATATTGAGCTGGGTGCCACCGGTGTACTGGAAACCCTGGACGGTTCTATTGCATTTGATGCCGGTGTAAACGGTGAATTGCGCGGCGATATAATCGCCGGTGGTGAAGGCAGTGACGTGGTGCTGTCCTCCGGTAACTCCCTGACCCTGATCGGTTCCATTATGGCTGATGATCAGGTCGTGATTAGTGCGGGTGATGAGGGAGATGCCGGTTCTACTAGCCTGATCATTCACGGTACCAGCAAAATCAAAACTACAGGCCCAGATGGTCAGATTCGCTTACACGCTGAACATGATATGTCCGTTAATGGTCAGATCGGTTCTATCGGTGAGCAGTTGGAATATCTGGAGCTGACCTCTACTGAAGGTACGATTACTTTGGAGCAGGAATCCGGTCGTCTAGAAACGGATAGCCTGTTGGTGATTGATGGTTACGATGTCGATCTGGTGGGTGTTATTTCCAGCCAGTTTGACACGGCTGCAACCGATGACTTCGAAGTACAAATTACAGCAGAGAATGAACTGACCATACGCACTGATTTTACTGCAGCGGGTCGTGTCGATCTGTCCGCAGGTATCATGAATTTGTATGACACCCGTATGGAAGCGACCAGCTGGCAGCTGGTGGCGAATCAAGTCAACTTCTCCCAAGCGGGTATCCGTGATGACCAGCCGGTGATGCTGGGTGCTACTGTGCAGGCGGATGACTGGATTCGTCTGGAAGCGGATGAGCTGACTCTGGGCTCTGCATCTAAACTGATGACCTCGGGTGACCAGAGTGCCATTACCCTGACCGCAACGGATATGCAGTTGTCTGGTTCTGTTCTGGCCGGTAATCAGCTGAATGAAGACGGTGGTAATACCTGGGTTGGTGATCAAGCCACTATCGTGCTGAACAGCGATGGCCAAATTCTGATGGGCGATGCAGAAGGCGGCATTGTTGATGGTGTAACCGCTGCCGTAGGTGCCCATATTCAGGCCACTGGCGATATCTCCATTCAAGTCACGGATGCTTCTGCCCCGGATACGGGTTCTGCAGAAGAAGCGGCTCCGGTAGAAAATACGGTTAGCATTGAGCAGAACCGTCTCAGTCAGATAACGGTTGAATCCCTATCTTCCGATACTGATGCGGGTTATCAGGCTGGTCATATCTCTATAGATGCCACAGGTGATCTGTTATTAGCCGGTCACAATAATGCGCTGGATACTGGCAGTACCATTTCTATCTCAAGTGATAGCCAGATTCAGATTGATGCTATTACCGAAGCCCATACAGAGATCAGTCTAAGCGGCGGCGATGATGAATCCGGTGTTAGCGTTATGCTAAATCCACACCTATACCAATCATTGGGTGGTTTCCTGGTGGATGACCAAGGCTGGATGATGGATGAGCTGGGTTACCGGGTAAATCTGGATGGTGAGTATATTGATGCTGCCAGTGAGTTGATTCCTGATGGTAGTGATCCTGTGGAAGCTGGAGCACCGATCCAGCTATCGGGTGGTACTTTAGATACCGATGTCGATGGTCGTATTCTGATAGACGGCACTCAACGAGTAGATCTGCACGGCATGATTGGTCGGCCGGTACAGGTTGACGACAACCTGCTGGTTAATGTGGCTGAACTGACTGTTGATGGGGATGAGATCTATGTCGCCGGTGGTGTGATTAATACTACCGACGAGATCAGCTTCAATGCCCGTAATATCAACCTACTGGGCGATTCTATGGTTAATGCCCGTGGTTCTCAGGGGCAAGTACACCTGAATGCTAGCGAAAACCTATTGATAATGGGTGGGTATGATGGCAAACAAGCGGCTTGGGTAAATGGTACCAAGCAAGTGGATATGCAAGGTAAGGTGATTCATCTCTCCGGCGATATCACGACTAACGATCACATCTTTGTTAATGCAGCGGAACAGGTCACCCTAGATGGTTTGCTGAAATCTACCGGTGATATAGATCTGCGAGCAGGTGTTGATCTTAGTGATACAGCAGAACTGAAAGCCTATACTCTGGATGTATCTGACCTAGATGGCGGCTTGATCGAAATTACGGGTAAGGGGCAAATTGAAGCACTGGGTTCTGTAGAAGTTACGGCTGGTGATGACGTTTTACTGAATTCTTCTGCTGATGTGGCGGAAGACCAAAAGCAGCTGCTACGCCCTGTTATCACAACAGAGGCGGTTACTATTGAAGTGGTTACCGGTTATCAAAAAGTTGAAAACGGTAGCATTACCGTTGAAGAGGTTTTCTGGGAGAAAACCGTTTACGAAAAAGAACTAGACCCCGTTACCATTGTAGTTGGTAACGAGTTCAATACCATGGACATTACCTTGGTGCAGGATGGTTATTACAACACGGATACTGACACCAAGCGGGAATTCTTTATTGAGGGTGTGGATTACGATATTACAGCGACTTCAGGTTCTAAATACGTTGATTGGTCATTAACCGGTGCAACAAAACCTTTAGCTACGATGAAAGATTGGGGTCAGCTGGATGTTAAACAACAAGAAGCGGTTCTAAAAGAACTGGGTTATAAGAAGTTATATGAGTTCCGCTTTAGTAATCCTGAAGTACATCGTACCGTTAATGGTAATCCAACCAAGGGCACTTGGATTCCAGATTGGTTAACGGATAGCGTTAAGACGGATTACACAACTCTGGCTACTCTTGAAGGCAAGATGCTGGAGATGCGCGATGTCTTCCCTGAAGTTTCTGCAGCCGATACCGGGCTACCGCAGGATGTTTTTGAACGCTTGACTGTAATGGATATGCTTGAGTATCAGGTATTAGATCTGAGTGATACTCAGATCAATAATCTAACAGGCTTGGATTCTACAGAGAAACAAGAAGTAAAAGATTATAAGGCTGCACTGCAAAGCCTGAAGTCTGGTGCTAGTGGTGATTTTGCCAAGCTGGCAGAGTTGGGTTCTAAGGTTGTAGCCTTTACCAACCCTGAAGCCAGCAGCTTTGTAGCAGGGTTCAGTGAAAAACTGCCTGTACTTTCCATCAGTGATATTGAGCTGGATTACACGGCCACTCAGTTATCTTTGATGAGTTCCAGTGAAATCAATACAGAGAAAACGCATGCGTTGGATAGTCTGACAGAGCTGGAGAAATTTGAACTTCAAATTAAGAAGTTGACTACTAGTGATGTGTCATCCCTGTTAACCGCTGAACAATATAGCCAGTTAGTTGAATATCGGAACCTGCTGAATACTGTAGCGAATAATCCTCTGGATGAAAGTTCGTTTAACTCGGGCACGTTAGGCTCTGAGTCTATTAAGTCTAGCGAGTTAAGTTATGTTGCGCCTATCGTTGACGGCTGGAATGACAAAGTAATTCGCATGCCAGATACGATGTCTGAATATGTACTGCGTGTGGTTAGTCAGGGTGAAGCCGTAGCTTGGCAAGAACATGTGGGTGAATACCGAGACCATGCGGTGGTGCAGTATGATCAGATTAAATCGGCCTATCAACAAGCCACCTCAACGGGTTATGAAAATCTGCCAGACTATGGAGATTCTAAGAACGTCAGCATCTCGACGATAGATAATGATAACTCTCCTGATCGCTGGGAAGTATTTTACGACAGAAATGGTCAACGTGAGTTTGATATCGATGATGATGGCCGTAGCTCTGTCTATCGTGCTTATACGCCAGACTGGGTCGGTGCAGAATCAAACGAGAATGTTGTCGATGATAATGGTGTCCGGATTTATTCTGAAAAAGGTTATGACTCTACGACAGCCAGTATTACCGGCAAGGATCTGGTTAATACTAACTCTAATGTAATAGTGGGTACGGATTACACCTATAACAAACGTATATTTGAGCTTGATGATTCGATCAAACGAACGATTGGGGCCGTCGATAAGTATATAGGCTTTTTACCCCACACTAAGGATGTGATTGTACGAAATGGTTATCTCAGTGGTTTGGCTATCCCTACAACGGATGAGCAAGCCCAAAACATTGATGATTTATATGGTACCTCAAATAGTGAGGATGATGCTTGGATTGGCTATGGCCGTTGGGATGATGCTAATGACACCCTTGTTATTTTAACGGATGTTACAGGTGATTCAGATTGGTGGGATGCCGTAGGAGTTCTAGGACGAGGTACTTTTGAACCTAACTGGGCTTCGGGTCAAACTTATGATCATACCGCTGACTTTGTTGAAATTGATCTAATGGATGGCACCTGGAGTCATGTTACAGGTATGGGGTTTCGGTGGACTATTATTGAATACCTTCCTTATTGGAAGGCCAATAATGTCTATGAAGACTTTAAAGATTACGAATACAACTGGACCTCAACCTGGAACGATGTTTATGACTCTCGTTTAACGCTTAACTACCAATGGGTGAGCGGTGAAACGGATGTTACAGAAGATCGTACTCAGTCTGTTACGGTTGAAGACGAAGTAAAAGTGGTTAAAGAGAAGGTCGTTACCCTATGGCGTAATGATCCTATCTATGAAGAGCAAACGTCTAATCGCAGCAATCGTATTCTTGAAGACGGTGGTTCCTTTGATTACGGCGAGTTTGATCATGATGCTATCTCTGCCGGTGAGGTGACCATTACCGCGGGTGGTAATGTTGATATCAGTGCTCGTATCAGTGCTGAGATTGGCGAAGGTCAGATTAGTATTATCTCCGGTGAGGATCTGACAGTAGAAGGTCTGCTGCCTGATGGTGTGGTTGATGATGGTCAGACACTGGCTGCAGAGTCTCTATTAAGTGCTGCTAAAGGAATTTATCTGACGGCAGACGGCGATGTCACGCTGGCCAACTCATCTAAAATTACTGTCGATGACGGTGATACCGATGGTCGTAGTGAGCTAACAGTTGATGCTGGTGGTGATGCCTTGTTGGCGGGGGCTGTCACTGTGATGGACACACTGGAAGTGGATGCGGGCCGTAATATTCTTATCGAGAATACTTTAAGCGCTGGTCATTTGATCGATATTGATGCCGGTCAAAGCGGTGCTGGGCGTGTTGTTGCCAATATTGATGCAGACTTGTTTACTACGCTGGACGGTTCTATTCATATTTCTGCTGGTAGTAATGCCGGTAATATTCAGTTACAAAATATGTCTGTGACAACCAATGGTGATTTGAGCCTGATCGCTGAAAGCGGACAGATTGTTCACACCGGAGGTCAAGTAACTGCTGATTCTATGACCTTACAGGCAAAGGATCGAATCGTTGCTCTCACTAATACCAGTAGTATGGATGTGGATATTACCGGTGGGGGTGACTTAAGCATTGATAATGGTTTATCCATGACGGCCGATATTAAGGTGAGTGATGGTGCTATCCGTTTAACCAACTATGGTGCATTAACGCTGGATAATGCATTAATCCGTACCGAAGATGAGAACAATGACATCTCTGTCGTGGTGTATAGCGATGGTGCTGAATCCGGTTTAACTCTAAATGGTGCATTATCCACTTTAGGCGATAGCGATATTACTCTGGCAGTAGCAGGAGCTATCAACAGTACTAACACCTTCACTGGTGTGAATGCGAACCGTCTGGATATACAAGCTGCTGGTGGCGTTGATTTAACCCTTAATCAGATTAATGCCCTAAGCCTGGAAACGTATGGGGGCGGCGATGTCTTTATATCAGATGGTCAAAGCGATATAACCTTAGAGCAGATCTCTGTTATCGATGGGGATCTGACGTTAAATACTCAGGGTTCCCTGAGTATTGGTGAAATTGTTCTGCTTAATAGTGCCAAGGATATTACCTTGTCGTCCGGCGATAGTATCAATGGACTAGAGCTGCAGGAAAATACTCTTCATTTAACCGCAAATGAGCTGAATCTAACGGCTGAAAAGTCTATTGTTGGTATGGATATTATGGCCAACAGCCTGCTTCTTAATGCTCAACAAGGACTGATTGAGCTGACCAATCACGAAAACAGTCTTGAATATCTGGGCACTTTTGACCGGGATACTTGGACACCTGATTGGTTAACGGTCGATCTAATAAATCAGTATGAGTCCCTGGTAACGCTGGAAGAAGATGTTCTGTTATTCAAAGGTCAGTTAGAGACGATTACAGCAGAAGATCTGCGTTTGTCTGATGAGTCATTTGCCTTATTGAATGAACAAACCTTGTTTGAACAACAGGTACTATTGTGGGACATTTCTGAGTCCCATGCTTTAACGACAGGTCAGGTGGAGCAGCTTCAGTCTTATCAGACGGCGTTGGCTTCTTTTAAGGCTGATATTCATGGTTCTCAGCTTCATTTGGAAAAACTATTTGAGGCCATTGAAAGCTTTGCACAAGTTGAGGCGTTGAATACTCAATTATTGGCGACAGGTGTTGTTCAAGAGGGAATGAGTGACAGTGAGTTACTGACACAACAGGTTGTTGCATTAAGTCATCAGTCTATTATTGATCTGACTACAGAGCTGTCTGCCACCCAGTATGAGCAGTTAGTCGCTTATAAAACCCTGCTGAATGAAGTGACTCTGGACCAGTTTGTTAATGGTCTGGTACTGAAGGACGTATATGGAAATCAGGGGGTTAGTGTTAGGAGTGACGGTACCCTGGTGGTTGAGGCCGTATCGGCCAATATGCTTGATGGTGTTATACGATTGACGTCAGAACAAGGCGATATCGCTATTCAGGACACTGGCAATGGGTTGGGTGTTTCTGGTGGTAGTTTGATTCTGCATTCTGCAGGGGCTTTGGAAGCTGAAGGTTTGTTGGATGCTAATGTCTTACTGGAACTGAAATCCGGTAATCTCATGGCGATCAATACGTCACAGATCTTTAGTGCTGAGAAAATAGCATTTGAATCCGCTGATACCTTAATGCTGGATGGAACTCTGAAAACCAGAGGCCATGAGGTTTCGCTGTCTGCATTAAACCAACTGTACCTAGCGTCAGATAACCCAGTTGTTCATGTAGATACTGATGGTAATGCTGATGGTGAACAGATGGAGACGCTTTCCATCTATGCCCCCGCGACTTACCTTGATGTGCATAAAGTGGTCAATGAATACCACGATATGACCTATTACGATGATTCCTCTGAATTTGCTAATGGGGACTACCCGGCGAATCGAAGCGATTACCTTTATCACGAAACGGATCAGGTGTTCTATGCAGAGTATTTGCACGGACTGAAGGTTTGGGCGGGTGTCGAGTCTGATCTGGATAATCCCGGCCAGAAGGTACCAGGATTCTATCTGGTGCATGACGATGATAAGACTTTGGTCTCTGAATCTTATAGCAAACTGCAGAATGGTACTGATGGCTATACGGTTGATAACCTGATTAGTGATCTGGCAGGTAAGCTGTTTGATCTGGATGGTGTTGCATTAACGACTATTGAGGTTAAATCCGTTCAGTTAACGGCTGAGTCCTTGATGCTTATTAACGATCAAACAGTGATCGATGGTCTTGAAGCCCGTATTGAACAGGCACCAATGACTCAGACGCTGAATTTCGGCCAACAAGGTTTTGATCAGATTGGTATTACCTTAGGCAACGGTAGTTTGTTTCCTGGTGACTTACCTGAGAATGATCCTTTGATCATTACTTCTGATGTGTCTCAGGGCGAGATTAATATTATTACCGGTTCCCGAGTGACTCTGGATATTACGGGAGATCTGGAATCCTTGTCTGTTACTGAAATGCCACAAGGAATGCAGGAAGAGGCGGCTCAGCGCCAGTATGATCAATTGGTCGCATCGGGAGTGCTTGCAACACTACTGACAAAACCTGTAGTACAGGATGACCTAGCTGATCAGGTTGTTGTGGATGTTACAGGTAATTTGGGCTTGGGTGATCTGATAGTATCTGACCTTCTTACACTCAACGCCGGTGGTGATATTACGGCTGAAGCCGGATCTCAAATCACAGTACCTGAAGTGTCACTGACAACAGGTGGTGATCTAACTCTGGCCAGTGTCTCGGTTGATACTGATCTGACGTTACAGGCAGATCGTTTTGAGCAACACAATGAAAGCGTTATCGAGGTTCAGGGTGCTCTGAGTCTGACGACGAGTCAAAGTGACATTACGTTGGGGAATAGCTCGGCTCTTGATGTTTCTGGTGCTTTGGTTATTAACTCAGCAGGTGGCTTCCATCAAGGCGAGTTGGCTTCTCTTTCTTCTAATGATCTGCAGTTATCCTCAATAGGGAGTATGACCTTACGTCAGTTGGATACTACGACTGATATGGATATTAACTCCGGGGCTGGTATAAACCATAATGGCTCAGACCATATTATTGCGGGTGCTGGTATTGATATCACGGCAGCGGGTGATATTTGGTTGGGGCAAGTGTCTGCAGCGGATGATCTGACCGTTTTAAATACATCGGGTGATTTTACTCAGGTTGTAGGTACAGATATTTCTGCAACAAATATTCAACTGGATACCAGCAGTGATTTAACTCTGGGCAACCTTGTCTCACAGCAGGCGGTAACCTTAACTGCTGGTGCAGCCTTACTACAGCGTGACGTTACGCTCTGGCAGGTAGGTACGGATCTGACCATCAATACCGGTACTGCCCTGTCGGTTGTTGGTATAGATGTAGAGAATAATCTGAGCATTAATGCAGGCTCCTCCGTTGCGTTGTCGGGAGTGACTGTTGCGGGTGATATGATCGCTAATACAGGGGGATCTGTTTCAGTCGTTGGTATTGATGTTGAGGGTGATCTTACTCTTGATATTACCGGTGACTTTGTTCAGTTAGTGAATAGTCATATTAGTAGCCGTAATCTGACCATTGATGTCAGTGGTGAATTTGATGCTGGTGTTATAAATACAGAACAATCTCTGAATATTACTACCGGAACAAGCTTTACCCAGCAGGAAGGTACTTTGTTGGATGCCGGTACGAATATTACGTTAACGACTCAAGGTATTCTGAATGTTGAAGACCTTGTCGCTACAGGTAGAATTACTCTAAACAGTGGTTCAAGTATTCATCAGGCTGACAGAGAAAATGTCCGCTTGGAAGCCAATGAATTAGAGCTGAGTCTAGTTGGAAGCACCCAATTATTATTCGATGTGGACACTTTAAGTGTCGATGCACAGGCGGTGAACAGTCAGGTCTTATTAGTAGATGCTAATAGTATTGATGTGGTGAACTCCCAGCAACATAGCGGCCTGATGAGTATCAGTGCCTATAACGATCTTACAATCGACAGTTTCCAATTTACCAACGACGTTGAAGATAATCGACTACTGTTGTCATCCGATGAAGATATTCTGATTAACTTTATTGATGTGGGTGCTGAACAGGGGACTTTGGACGCTACCGCAAGAGGTGTGATTGTAGAAAAACAGGCGGATGATATCGATAACGATATTATCGGTCATGCAGTAAAACTGAAATCCTCAGCGGATGAAACGGATCTGGAAGTTAACTCGGATAATTATGATCTGCGTACAGGCTTAGTAGGTGAGTTCTATCAGGATCTGATTCTGGAAGGAGATTATCTAGGTGATTTGGATATTGTGGTGCACGGTAAAGTGATTGTGCGCGATAGTGTCTTTAATACCTCTTCTGCCAATATTAAAGCTTCGGAAGGCATCTGGTTTGAAGGTGAGTTAATTTATACCGGTGATCAATTGACACTGGATGCGCAGGAGATTCAGTTTACTGAACTGGGTCATCTAAACCTTCAAGGTGCAGACTTGAATGCTGAGGGTGAGGATGGTATCGAGATGCAAGAGGGTGGCCGGATTACTGCAGATACCGGTTCGGTTACTTTAACAACCCAAGGCGATCTGTCTTTAGCAGAAATTGATGCTGCCCAAGGAGTATCCTTAAACGTTCAGGGCAATATTATTGATAATACCCTGAGTGAAAACGCCAATATAACTGCAGATGTTTTGTCTGTCAGTGCCAATGCTATTGGCCAGCAAGGTGAAGGTGATATTGATTTAGCGATTAATTACCTAGGGAATCTGTCTAGTGGCACTGGGATTTTCCTAGAAGAAGAAGACAGCCTTGAACAGTTAGGCGACAGTCTTATTCTGGCTGAATCAGGCGATATAGTTTTACGTACTGGTGGAGACTTTGTTCAAGTCGTAGGTGCGGTTATAGAAACAACAGATCATGACCTTAGTCTGAATGTTGGTGGCAATCTGTCTGTAGGTCTATTGAATCTTGGTTCAGGTGATGCTGTCATTGATGTGACTGGGGCGATAACCGACAGCTATGGTGATGATACGACCAACCTAGTTGCAAGTGTTCTGACATTAACTGCTGGGTCTGTTGGTACCGAGGATAATGCCCTAGATCTGGAGTTGTCTTCCCACCTGAATAATGTAGTTAGTACTGGGGCCATTTATTTTAATCAAACCGGTGATTTAGCTTTATCCGGCATATTAAGCAGTCAAGGGGATCTGGTACTGACTGTATCAGGGAGTTTGGATCAGTATTTTTACAGTGAAGTATTGACCCATGGTGGTCATCTGATACTTGAGACCGGCAGTGATGATGATGGTGGTTTTGATCAAGGAAAAACAGGGAGAATTGATACTGCTGGCGGTGATTTTACGTTAACCAGCACAGCGGGTTTTGTCATCAATGATGTTGATCTGGGGACTGGACACGCTGCCTTCACTCTGAATGATGGTCTCTATGATAGCCAATTAACAGATGATATTAATCTTATTGCAGGTTCTCTTAAGGTATCTGCCGCCCATATTGGTACTGATATAAACAGTATTGAAATGGCTGTTGCGGATCTTAAAGATGTTATCAGTCGTAACGGCATTTACCTGTATGGTCAGGGGGAAACTGTTCTTAGTGGTACCTTCCAGAGTATTGACGATGCTGTACTGACAGTTGATGGTTCTTTGATACAAACTGCAGATAGTATTGTAGAGACTCTTATCGGAACGTTGGATCTAACCGTTAATGGCAGCCTAACCCAGTTATCCGGCGCTCAATTACATGTCGTATCAGGTGATCTACGACTGACCGTTAATAATGACCTCTATGTCAATTATATTCAGGTATTAAATGGCTTGGCTGAGTTGGATGTTATTGGCCAAATTCTGGATAACGGAGACATCGGTCAGATTAATTTAAGTGCAGAGTCTCTGGATCTGCAAGCTGGAAGTGTGGGGCTGGCTCGTAACGCACTTGATATGGCCATTGATGAGGTCAAGCAATTAACCAGTTCCAGTGTTATTTATCTTTCTGAACAGAATGACTTAGTGCTGAATGGCTTAGTGAGTAGCTTGGGCGAACAGGTTCTGACTGTTGCAGGTACTCTGACTCAAATAGATGGCACCATCATACAAAGTGATTGGGCCGATTTAACCCTGAGAGTTGGTGGAGATCTGTTACTCTCGAACATTGATCTAGGTGTGGGACATGCTGTACTTGAGATTACAGGAAGTATCCTAGATAACCGTACGGATGAAGGCGCTAATCTGACAGCATCTGAATTGACTCTAACAGCAGGCTCTATTGGTGCAGTTGAGGGCTCGCTAGATAATGCGCTAAATCTATCTGTTGGTACATGGCATGATGTGATCAGTCAGAGTTACCTGAATGTTAACCAGTTAGGTGATTTGACTTTAGTAGGCACTTTACGTAGTTCAGAGGCTTTATCCGTAAATGTTGCAGGACACCTGATTCAAGACCGTTACAGCGATATTGTAACAATGGGCTCGCCGGTTACTCTGGTCGTTTCCGAATCTCTGGAGCAGCTTAAAGGCAGTAGAATTAGCACTGACGGTGGTGATCTGGCGATCACGACGGCAGGTGATTTTTTGATTAATGAAGTCGATCTTGCTGCGGGTCAGGCGATGTTGAATATTGGCGGCGTTATTCTGGATAACCTCCATTCTGAAGAGCCTAATTTGATTGCTCATTCGTTAACCCTAGATGCAGCATCTATAGGTATACGCGATGATGCTCTGGATCTGGCTGTTATTTCTTTAACTAATGTTTCCAGTTCTGGTCTGATTAACCTATCCAGTCAAAATAGTCTGACATTAACGGGTTTACTTTATAGTGTTGGTGAGCAAA
Organism: Oceanospirillum sp.; assembly: GCA_047518265.1. GTDB lineage: Bacteria > Pseudomonadota > Gammaproteobacteria > Pseudomonadales > Halomonadaceae > Oceanospirillum. The sequence continues at coordinate 95,442 of JAKZRG010000010.1, read as the reverse complement.
ACCTGATAGTTACAGGCGACTTTACGCAAGCATCAGAGAGTTTGATTGATAGTCAAAGCGGTGACCTAAATCTGGAGGTCGCTGGTAGTCTTTATCAAAGAGACGGTAGCCAAATCACAACTTATGGTGGCGATCTTAATCTCACTGTAAATACTGATTTACTGATGAGTGAGATAGACCTGGCTTCTGGCTCAGCTCAAATCACGGTGGCAGGGGATGTGCTGGATAACAGTGCAATGGAAGAGGCCAACCTGATCGCATCAGCATTGAGTCTAAGTGCCGCCAGTGCTGGTTCAGTTTTCGATGCCTTAGATCTGTCGGTTAATAGTCTTGGAGATATCATCAGCCAAGGTGAATTGCACCTGAGTGATCAGTCTGATTTGAGCTTGCAAGGGGTGCTGCATAGTGCAGGCTCGACATCTTTATCCGTTGACGGTGATTTATCACTTGCTCCTGGCAGTGAAATTGTTACTCAAGGTGGTGAGCTAACTCTTTCTGTTGGAAATATGTTTAATCAATTTTCTGGTAATGCTATTGATACAGATGGCGGATCCTTGATTTTGGTTATTGGTAATGGCTTCACCCAATCCGAAGATAATTCTATTACGACTGAAGGTGGCGATCTTACACTGGATATCAATGGTGACTTTACTCAGTCTTCTACGGGTAGCCTCGTGACGTTGGGTGGCCATTTAACATTGAGTGTCCAAGGTGAGTTTGTTCAACATGAAGGCGGGATGATTTCTACTACGGGCGGTGATTTGGTGCTGGATGCCGCGGGTGATCTGCTACTTAATCAAATTGATCTGGCATCCGGTCAGGCTCAGATCTCTGTTGCGGGTGATTTGCTGGATAATAGCAGTGCTGAAACCGCTAACCTAATTGCCTCTGAATTAAGCCTAACGGCGGGTAATATCGGTAGTACAACAGATGCTCTGAATCTGGCAGTTGATGTTCTGGTCGATGTAAGCAGTGCTGAAGATCTATATCTAAACAGTCTGAACGCACTGACACTGTCTGGTTTGGTCAGTAGTACGGGGGATCAGCAATTAACCGTTCTGGGTGGTTTGACTCAAACCAGTAACAGTCGTATTAGCAGTACCAACGGTGATGTTGAGTTAATTGTATCCGGCGATCTATTCGTCACAGAGATTGAATCCACTGATGGGGCTGTGATTTTAGAGGTGACCGGTCAAATACTGGATAACAGTAGTACTGAAAGCGTTAATTTGACCGCTGCTGAGTTAATCCTAAATGCTTCTGCTATCGGTTCTGCATCTGACGCCTTGGATCTGGCGGTCAATACGCTGTCTACGGTGACCAGTACCGATCTGATTAACCTGAATGAGCAGGATGACCTGATACTGACAGGAAACCTGGAAGGTACAGCTCTGAAATTGAATGTTGCCGGTAGCCTGACTCAAATCGATAGTAGTGCCATTAGCAGCAACGGTGGGGATCTAACACTCATCGTAGGTGCTGATCTGTACCTTAACGAAATTAATCTGGCAGAGGGCCTAGCTCAAATAACCGTTGCTGGTGATGTATTGGATAATAACGGTGATGATGTGGTGAATATCATCGCTTCAGAGCTAACTCTGAATGCCGGTAATTTAGGCTCTGAGGTTGATGCGCTGGATCTATCCGTGGAGCGTCTGATTGATACGGTTAGTACAGGGTTAATCAACCTGAGCAATAACAAAGCATTGAGTCTGAACGGCCTGTTGCAAAGTTCTGGTGCTCAAACTCTGGTAGTGGAAGGTGACCTAAGCCAAGATGCCGACAGTGTGATGAGTACGCAAGGTGGAACACTGGTTATTGAAACAACCGGTTCTTTGGTGCAAACCTCTAGCGCTTTGATCGATACCTCGAACGGTGAACTGACCTTGGATATTGCAGGGGATCTGTTGGTCAATCATATTGATCTGGCCGACGGCTCTGGCCAAATTACGGTTTCTGGAGATTTACTGGATAACCGAGGCGTGGAAGGGATGGGTCGCGCTAACCTAACAGCTTCTGAACTAAGCTTGAATGCGAACACTCTGGGTACCGATTCTGCGGCCCTTGATCTGGCTGTTAATATCCTGACAGAGGTGTCCAGCTCTACTGATATCTATCTAAATGTACAGAATAGCTTAACCTTAAATGGTGATCTGTCCGCTCAAGGTGATATACAGCTCACCGTTTCCGATACTTTGACTCAGAGTAGTCAGAGCCTGATCTCTTCGACAGAAGGTGATCTGACCTTAAGTGTGGATGGCGACTTGCTGCTTAGCCGCATTGAACTGGCAGAAGGGCAAGCGACGCTGAATATCACAGGTGATCTGCTGGATAACCACAATGGTGACGCTGCAGAAACCAATGCGATTGATACCGGTGAAGGCAATACAGAAGAAAGCCGTCACCTAACAGCAAATAGTGTTGAGCTAAACGCCAATAATATCGGTTCAAGTACGGCCTCTATTGATTTGGCGGTGAATACCTTAATCAGTCATAACACCGGCGCTCTATATCTGAGTAATGACAGAGATCTTACCTTGATGGGAGATCTAACCTCTACGGGCAATCTGTCTCTGGAAATTGCCGGTTATCTGCAACAGTCTGAAGGCAGTGAAATTAACTCCTTTGGCGGTGATTTGACTCTGGGCATTAACGATATGTTCAGCCAGTTCTCTGACAGTGCCATTATCACCGGTGGCGGTGCTCTGACCCTTAAGATCGGTAATGGCTTCACTCAATCCGCTGAAAACTCTATTGATACTGATGGTGGTGATCTAACCCTGGAAGTGGGCGGTGACTTTACTCAGTCTTCAGAAGGTCTTTTGAGTACCGATGGAGGGGATTTAACGCTGAACATTGCCGGTGACTTTACTCAGGCTGTTGGTGGTGTTCTTCGTACGACAAGCGGTGACCTTACTCTGATCGTGGATGGTGACTTGCTGATCAGTGAAATGGATCTGGCTCAAGGTCAGGCTGTACTGGACATTTCAGGAGCTATTCTGGATAACAGCGATACTGAAAGTGCCAACCTGATCGCTTCTGGCCTAACGCTAAGTGCCGCTGAGGTAGGTTCTGATACAGATGCTCTGGATCTGAATATTGATGCCTTAACAGCGCTAAGCAGTACAGGATCGGTCTATTTAACCGAACAAAATAACCTGACTCTAGCCGGTACGTTAATTAGCACCGGTGAGCAACAGTTGAGTATTGCCGGGGATCTTACTCTGGCAGATAACAGTGCACTGAATACTTCGGGTGGTGAGTTAACGCTGAATGTCGCAGGCGATCTGGCCCAAGGTTCTGCTAGTGATATCAATACGGCTGGCGGTGATCTGACGGTTGATGTGACTGGCTCGGTAGATCAAGCCTCGGGCAGTCGTATAGGAACAGAGGGCGGTAATCTAAACCTTACGGTGGGTGCTGACCTGTTATTGAGTGAGATTGATCTGGCGACGGGTCAAGCAATGATGACCATCGCAGGCGATCTTCTGGATAACAGCAGTGAAGAAGCGGCGAACTTGATCGCTTCTGAGCTGAGCCTGACGGCGGTTGATTTGGGTACCGAGACCGATGCTTTGGATCTGGCTGTGGATGTGCTGGCTGATGTCACCGCAAGTGGTTTGATTAACCTGAGTAATGAACAAGCATTAAACCTGAGCGGTTCACTGCAAAGTGAAGGTGATCTGACATTAACCGTGGCAGGGGATCTTACTCAGTCTGAAAATAGTGTCTTGAGTGTTTCTGATGCGACGCTAACTCTGAATATTGCTGGTGACTTAAGTCAGTCTGCTAATAGTCAGGTGATGACCCAAGGCGGTGATCTACAGCTGGAAATAACCGGTGGTCTGACTCAGCATCTGGATAGCTTGATCAGCACTGCGGGCGGTGACCTGTCTTTGGTTGCCGGAGACGATATTCTGATCAGTACGTTGGATCTGACAGATGGTCAGGCAATGATTGAGGTTGCTGGCACATTGTTAGATAGTCACGATGCAGGCCTATCAAATCCTGTTGAAGCAAGCTTAATCGCTTCAACGTTGAGCTTAACGGCTACTGGAGTGGGTTCTGATGGTAATGCTCTGGATCTGGCCATTGATACTTTAACGAACCTGATCAGTGACGGTGGGGTTTATCTGAATGAAGACGATAGTCTGACCCTGACCGGAAGCCTGCAAAGTACTGGTGATCAAACATTGGTGATCGGCGGTGATCTGAACCTAGCGGCTAGCAGTTTGATCAGTACCTCTGGTAATGCGTTAACACTGAATGTTTCCGGTGCCATGACACAAACATCTGGTGGTCAGATCAATACGGATCATGGTGACCTGATACTCACGGTTGCTGAAGATTTTCGCCTCAGTCAGATGAATCTGATTTCGGGTGTAGCGGATCTAACCATTGGTGGTGATCTTACGGATAATAGCAATGGTGATGCTTCTAATCTGATCGCTTCTGAACTGAACCTAAGCGCAGTAAATATCGGCTCCGAGGCAGATACTCTGGATATGGCTGTTGACTCTTTAGGTGATGTGAACAGTACTGGGCTGATTAATCTGAACAGTCTGAGTGATTTAAATCTAAAGGGTTTACTGCAAAGTGATGGCGCATTGAGCCTGACAGTAGCGGGAGTTCTGCATCAGGATGCTAATAGCATACTTCAGACACAAGGCCATGACCTGACACTGGTTATCGATGGTGATCTGACGCAAGCTTCTGGCAGTTCAATTCAGACTGAAAGTGGTGATATTAATCTAACCGTTGATGGCGATATGGCTATTAGCGAGATTAATCTGGCGACCGGTCTGGCACAGATCGCTATCTCTGGTGATCTACTGGATAACAGTGATGCTGAAGACGCCAACCTGTTAGCTTCTGAGCTAACCCTAACCGCTGGCAATATTGGTATAGATGCCACGACAGAATCTGATGCAGTGGATCTATCCATTGATTCCTTAGCAGGCATAACCAGCACAGGCCTGATTGCTCTGAGCAATGATAAGGCGCTGACTCTGAATGGTGAGCTGCAAAGTGTCGGTGATCAAACCTTGACTGTTGCGGGTGATCTCACTCAAAACGCAGACAGCGTGATCAGCACTCAGGGAGGTCAGCTGGTCATCAATACAACGGGTAGCCTGACACAAACCTCGGGCAGTCGTATCAGTACTTTTGGTGGTGATCTAAGGCTGGATATCGAAGCGGATCTGTTAATCAGCGAAATTGATCTGGCTGCGGGCCAGGCTGATATCATAGTATCTGGCGATCTTTTAGATAACAGTGAGGCAGAAATCGCTAACCTAATTGCTTCTGAGGTTAGCCTGAGCGCCGGTAGCCTAGGTGTCGATACTGATGCACTGGATCTGGCCATTGATACTTTGGATACTGTCGCTAGCTCTGATGCTATCTATCTGAATGTACAGAATAGCCTGACGTTAAAAGGTGGGCTGTCTGCTCAGAATAATCTCCAGTTGACGGTTGTGGGCGATCTGACTCAGAACAGTGATAGTGTTATCTCATCTGCTCAAGGTGATCTGACTTTGACTGTTGATGGTAACCTGTTACTGAATCGTATTGAGTTGGCAGAAGGTCAGGCGGTACTGAATATTACAGGCGATTTGCTGGATAATAGTGGTGCCGATCATCAAGAAAACGGATCTGATGACAGTCATCTGATTGCGAACAGCGTTGAGCTGAATGCCAATACTATTGGCTCGGAAACAAACGCCATAGACCTTACCGTGAATACCTTAACCAGTAATAACCAAGGGGCGTTGTACCTGACCAATAGTGGCGATCTCACTTTAATAGGCGATTTGACTTCCAATGGTAGTTTGTCACTGGACATTGACGGTAATCTGCAGCAATCCCAAGGCAGTGAGATTAACTCCTTGGGTGGTGATCTGACACTGGGCATCAGTGATATGTTCAGCCAATTTTCCGATAACGCCATTATTACTGGTGGTGGAGCCTTAACACTTAAAGTGGGTAATGGCTTTATCCAGTCTGCAGCAAACTCTATCGCTACTGAAGGCGGTGATCTGACGTTGGAGGTGGCTGGTGACTTTAGTCAATCCTCGGAAGGTGTATTGGATACGGCGGGCGGTGATTTAACCTTAAGTATTGCCGGTGACTTTACTCAGGCTGTTGGCGGTATTCTCCGCACTCAGGATGGTGATCTGGATCTGACCGTGGATGGAAGCTTATCTGTCAGTAAAATCGATCTGGCTCAGGGGCAAGCAGTTATCACCGTGATAGGTGATGTACTGGATAACAGTGCTGAAGAGACCGCTAACCTGATTGCTTCTGATCTCACCTTGAATGCTGCTGGAGTGGGTACGGAGTCCGATGCCCTAGATCTGGATATTACCACTCTGACTGAGCTAAACAGTATCGGTGCGGTTTATCTGACCGAGCAAAACGGATTGATCCTGAACGGTACTTTAAACAGTACGGGTGAACAGCAGTTGAGTATTGGCGGAGACTTCACTCTGGCGGATAACGCTACAGTGAATACCTCCGGTGGTGACTTCACGTTGAATGTCGCCGGAGATATGACTCAAGCCAGCGGTAGCCAAATCAATACTGAAAGCGGTGCTCTGACACTGGACGTTTCCGGTGCCATGACCCAAACCTCCGGTAGCCAGATTAATACACAAGGTGGTGATCTAAATCTAACCCTTGGTAATGATCTGCTGATCAGCGAGATCAATCTGGCTTCTGGTCAAGCAACTATCGCTGTCGCAGGAGATATACTGGATACCAGCGATGGTGAAACGGCTAACCTGATCGCTTCTGAGCTAAACCTAACGGCCAGTAATATTGGTTCTGCAGCTGATGCACTGGATCTGGCGGTTGAACAGATAAATGATGTCGTCAGCACAGGCCTGATCAATCTGAATAACCAGCAAGCACTAACGTTAAACGGTCTGCTGCAGAGTGAGGGTGAATTAGCCCTAACCGTCGCGGGTGACTTTGTTCAATCCGCTAATAGCGTAATTTCCACGCAAGCTTCTGGTCTAATGCTGAATATCGCAGGGGCTATGACTCAAACCAGCGGCAGTCAGATTGTCACTGAAGATGGTGACCTTAGCCTGACAGTATCAAACGATCTGGCAATAAGTGAGATTAACCTAGGCACAGGCTCTGCAGAGCTGAATATCACAGGGAAGCTGCTTGATAACCGTGTAGGTGCTCTGATTGATGGCTCGGTTAATCTAACTGCTTCCGAGTTAACGCTTATCGCGGCGAGTGTTGGTGAAACCGACAATGCCGTTGATCTCTCGGTTAATATTATCGCTTCACTGATCAGTGACGGCATGGTTATTCTGAATGAACAGAATGATCTACAGCTGACCGGCGAACTGAGTGCTAATGATGAACTGACACTGAATGTAGGCGGAGACTTTACTCAAGCTGAAGCCAGTCTGTTAACGACTCAGGGTACTGCTTTAACTCTGGATGTATCCGGTGTGATGATTCAGACCTCCGGTAGTCGTATCGCTACAGAAGGTGGCGATCTGACCTTGACCGTAGCCGATGACTTACTGATCAATGAAATCGATCTGGTAGACGGAAACGCTCAGTTAAATGTATCCGGTGACCTGCTGGATAACTCAACGGAGGAAACGGCTAATCTGACTGCCACTGAACTGAGCGCCTCAGCAGCGAATATCGGTCGCAGTGATGATGCTCTGGATCTAGCCATTGCTACATTGGCAGAGATGATCAGTGATGGTCATATTTATCTGAATAATGAAGGTGATCTAACGTTGGAAGGTCTGTTAGGCAGTACTGCTGAACAGTCATTAACCGTTGCGGGCTCCTTAACTCAAACCGGTGCTAGTCAGATAACCACTCAAGGCGGTGATCTGAATCTAAGCGTATCCGGTGGTCTGAATCAGAACGATGAGAGTTCCATCTCGACTCAGAGCGGTAACTTGGCCCTGCAAGTAAGCAATGATCTGAATCAGAATGATACCAGTTCGATAATGACTCAGAATGGCAACCTTGATTTACAGGTTGGCAATGATCTGGCAATTAACCGTATTGATCTAGGGGATGGTCAGGCTAATATTTCCGCCAATGATATTCGTGATGCTCGTCATAACAGCAGCAATGATGAAACTGCGAATCTAACCGCATCGGAGTTGAGCCTGCAGGCGCGTAATATCGGTGAAGAAACGGATCGTCTGGATATTGAACTGGATATCCTGCGTGATGTTCAGGTTGAGCAAGCTTTATGGTTAGCAGAGCAATCTGATCTGACGTTGACCGGTTCACAAAGTGCAGCGCTTTATCAGTTAAGTGTTGCGGGTTCTTTGACCATTGATGATCTTCTACTGAACGTGGATGAAGCCGAGCTGAATAGCACGGGTGATATTCTGGTTAATGAGCTGGACTCCAGCGGTAATATCACTGTAACTACAGACGGTGCTATTGTTGATGATGTTTCTGCTCCTCAGGTTGCATCATCTCAGCCTCAAACCAGCGCCACTTCGGAAGAAGGGGTTGCTATACAGCATACCGGTACACTGACTCTCAAAGCGGGTCAGTTAGGATCGAGTAATAATGCGCTGAATATCTCCGTTGATGAATTGATGGTTGAGGTTGAGGAGGGGGTTGATCTTCAGTTACAGGACAGCGTTCAGGTATCTGAATTCTATGCTGGTGGTGATACCCGTATTCAGGTCTTGGACGGTGACTTTACCTTGAATGGTCAGGGTGCCTTAGATGCATCACAAGCCATTACTCAGATGGATGTGCTTGGAGATCTCTTCCTGCAAGTGGATCAAGGTTCCTTTGTGATGGATGATAATGCGGGTCTATCGGCTAAAAATCTAACCACTCAAGCCTATGGCGATACCTTGTTGGGTTCCATGCAAGTTGAAGACAGTGCTTGGGTTGAATCAGTCACAGGTGCTGTACGAGACAATTTCACTGCAACAAATGATGATCATGAAGCCGTTAATATCCAAGCTACTAGCGTATATGTTTCTGGCGCGCAGGGTGTTGGAGATACCGGTAACCTAAACCTAGAGATGGAAACATTTGAAGCGCGCAGTAATGACGGCACGGTGAATGTTCGTTCCGAACAGGACTTTGCTATCGGTACTCAAGGGGTGTGGTCTCTGGGTGAAGGTGGTGTGCAGCTGAGTAGTGCTGGTGATATTACCGGTTATTCCACAGACGTAGCAGTAGGTGATGATCAGCCTACAGGGTCAAACCTAGTGGTTTCTCTGGTAACTGAATCAAATTCTGTTACCTCTAGAGATGACACTGGTACTGATAACGGTACAGGTGGTGAAACAGAGCAACCCCTTCCAAATACGAGTACTGATAAGATCTTGTCGGATATGTTGCGTTTTATCGCTAAAGATCACACAGGAGCCCAAGCGCTGGCGTCAGATATTCTGGATGAGAAGAGCGAGAATCCATTCGAGGTTTTAGATTCTCTAGCCGACTTTAGCCTAGAAAATCATTTGGATCGTTTATTGATGCAAGACCCTGGTGTATTAGCGGATATAGCGGACACTCAAGCAGATGTGGGTACACCTGTAGAGACTTACCTCAGCAAACAACAGGGTGCGTTAGAAGCTTCTCTCGTGCACTATACGCCAGAATCCTCAATTCAGAATTCGATGCAGCATCTTCTAGAAGGTCAGGATGATTTCTTACCGAATGATGTTCTGGAAGATACCGAGCTGCCGGTTTATGAGTTATTAGATAGCACGGATCAGAATCATTTGATTGATCCTGAAACAGGAAAAGAAGCCGCTGTAGAAGAATCAGAGTCTTCAGAGGTTCAACCAATAGCAGATGGCTTGAATGGCAATGCTGCAACACCTGACCAAGCCACGATAGAGCATATTCACCAGCAGATAAATGAGCTGGATGATCTGTTTCTCAGTTTTGATACGCTGAATTTAGACAGCTAATACCCTTACTAAACAATAATACCCCCCTTCTCTATGGAAGGGGGCGCTACTCTATGGAGATGATATGAGTAATCAAGGTAACACTAAAAAAGATAGCGCCAATCAAGAATCCCCCGCTATCAAGTGGGATGACAAAGATATGGATACCAGTTATGCCAACGTAAGTAATGTTGCTGTCACTCAGGATGAAGTGATGATGTTGTTTGGCACTAGTCAGGTTTGGAATAACAGTCAGGATGAGATTGATGTCAGCTTGAGCAATCGTGTGATCATGACCCACTCTGCAGCAAAACGCTTTTTGCTTTTGATGACAAAAACGCTGAGTGATTTTGAAAAAGGGCAAAAAGCGGCTCGTGACGCTGCTTTAGCTGCAGCTGAACAAAATGCACAAGATAATGTGCAGTAACTATTTTTTAAAATAGATTTGTAAGCATTATCTATAAAACCAAGAAGCGATGAGGTCTTAAAAAACACTCATTTTTAGCTGTCGACTTTATTTTTCAATGGCTTAGCTTCTTGGTTTTTAACCTATTTAAACAACAATAATCCGGTAGTACGCGTTTGATTTCTGTTAAAGATATATCCCGGCTCGATCAGTTAAAAGCACTCGCAGAAGTAAGAGACAGTGGCCGGGTTTTTTGGCCCCAGTTTTGTGAGCGGATGCAGAACTTTCTTTCTGTTAGCGACTTTTTTGTATTTATTCAGCAGGACGATAATCTACGTCGTATTGCTGGTGGAAAAGCAGAAGAAACGACGCCCGATGAACATTGGTTAGCCCTAACTCGTGCTGCTTTGCATCAGAATAAACCCATTATCCATAAAACTCATGGCTTACGGGTGGCGCAGAAGGTCGCTGTTAAAGGTGAAAGTGCTGAGATTATCTTGGTTGCCGGTTGGTCAGATGCAGAGGTTAGCCTAGAAGCGGAGCGTCTGTTTAAGTTTCGAATAGGCGCACAGATTCCCGATGTTTATCAGAAAAACCGGACCATGGAACATGCCCGTGAAGATGTGATTCGTCTGGCTTATATTCTGGAATTAGTGGCAAAACTGCAGCAAAAACGCCACTTTTCTGAAGCATCTTTAGAGTGTTGTAATTTACTGGCTGGCCGAATGGAGGCCTCGCAAGTTGCTTTTGGTTGGTTAGAAAATGGTCACTTGGTTTTAAAGGCTGTCAGTCATCAACCTCAGTTGGTGCGAGACAGTCATTTTGCTTTGCAGTTAGAGCAGCTGATGTCCGAAACGGCTGCATATGAGCAAGAGATTCACTTAAGCTCTTCTCAAAAAGGCTCCTCTCAACAGGGATCAACGCCGTTTGAACAAGCCGATGAATACCCTGCACATCTTGAATATCTGACCAATAAAGAACGGCCAGTGAGCGTGGTGAGTGTGCCCATGCATTTAGATGGTCAGGTGGTGGGTGTCTTGTTTCTGGAACGTGAACAAAAAGCTTTTCAGGAAAGTGAGTTGTGGCAGTTGCGATTATTTGCGGATCACTTGTCTTATCAGTTTCAAGGTTTACATCAAGAGTTAAGATCTTTTTGGCAAAAGTGCCGTCATGGTTGGAAAGCCTTTAAACAGCGGGTTTTTGTACAAAAATCTCCAGTTGATTTAGCGCTTTTTAGTAGCTTAGTTTTACTGCCGATCATTCTGTTATCTCTTCAATGGCAGTATCGTATTGATGCCAATTTCTTATTAAAAACCGATACCTTAAAAGTAGTGTCTTCTCCATTTGATGGTTTCTTAACCCGATCTGACGTGCGAGTGGGCGACCAAATTACAGCAGGACAAACGATTGTCGAGCTGGATATTAGAGAGCTTCTGTTAGAACAGTCTGCTGCGGTAGCAGATCTTCAGCGTCAGCAGCGGGAAGCGGATAAAGCCCGTGCGACTGGTGCGTTAGCAGATATGCGTATTGCTCTGGCACAAGTAGAGCAAGCGCGTAGTAAGTTAGACATGATAGGTTTCAGAATCCAGAGCTCTAAGCTACAAGCACCTTTTGATAGCATCTTAGTGGAGGGGGATATTGATCAGATGTCCGGTTCACCTGTGCGGCAGGGGGATATTCTACTGAAGCTAGCATCTTTAAATGCGCTGTATTTTGAACTAGAGGCGGATGAAAAAGTTATTCAGGAATTAAGTCCTGGAATGATGGCTGAAATAAGTTTTGTCACCCGACCAGAAGAGCACTTTATGGTTTCTCTGGAAAAGATCGTACCTGTCGCACACTTTAAAGACGGCGTTAATCTGTTTCAGATTCGAGCCTCTTTTGCTGAAACGGTACCTGATTGGTGGCGTCCCGGAATGAGTGGTTTAGCCAAGGTGGATGCAGGAACCCGTAGCGGCTTTTGGCTATTGTTCCATAATCTGCTGGACAGCCTAAGAATGAGATTCTTTTGGTGAATAGTTGTGATAAGAGAGGGGAAGTAATGCATGCAACTATTCTCTGATAATTGGTATCGCTTTGCGGATACGCCGGTAACGCTACGACCAGAAATTGAGGTGAGTAAACAGGTTTACCGAGGTGAGCTTTGGTATGTCTTGTTTGAGCCTATTAGTCAGAGCTTCTTTCGTTTATCTGTCCCCGCTTTTCGTCTGATTAATAGTCTAAGCCTAAATCAGACGTTAGATCAGGTTTGGCATAATCAGCTGGATAAGATGCCGGAAACCGTGCCCTCTCAACAGGAAACTATACAGCTCTTAAGCCAGATGTATGCGGGCGGTTTACTGATTTTTTCTCAAGATGTCTCGGCAGATAAGATGTTTGCCAAGGTGCAGCAGCAGAAGAAAAAAGAACAGAAAGCTCGCTGGATGAACTTCCTGTTTTTCCGTATTCGATTATTAAACCCCGATCCCTTATTAGAGCGTTTAAGCCCGTTATTTCCTTGGTTGATGACTCGGCCTGTCGCCGGTATCTGGCTGTTAACCCTACTGGTTGCAGCCGAAGCTTTAATTGGTCAACAGGAGCAGCTGGTGAATCAGGGTTTAAATATCCTGGCTTTTGATAACTTGATACTGCTTTATCTGGCCACCTTTGTGGTGAAGAGTCTCCATGAGCTTGGCCATGGCATTGTCTGTAAACATTATGGCGGTGCAGTACCCCATGCGGGGGTGATGTTGCTGCTCTTTGCCCCTATACCCTATATGGATGCTTCTTCGACCTGGCGTTTTGGTTCTAAGTGGCAACGGGTGTTTGTAGGGGCAGCAGGTATGATTACGGAGCTTTGGTTAGCGGCTTTAGCGGCTATTCTCTGGTCGTATTCACCTCCTGGGTTGCTGAATGCGCTCTTGTATAACGTAATGTTTGTGGCTTCGGTTACCACCTTGCTGTTTAACCTAAATCCGTTAATGCGATTTGATGGTTATTATATATTTTCTGACTTGCTGGAAGAGCCGAATTTGGGCACACGCAGCAAGGCTATGTTTAAGCAGTGGTTTGAAAAAAACATTTACCGTGTCCCCGTGACTTTTGATGAACCTCTGTCATTTCTTCTGCTCAGTTACCATGTATTGAGCTGGTGTTATCGCCTCTTTATTTTGACCGGTATTTTGCTCTTTGTCAGTGATGAGTACACGGTTGTAGGCATGGGGCTGTCTGTTTTTCTTATTTCTATTTGGTGGGGGATTCCCTTATTGAAAGCTGTGGCTAAAACGCTGACAGAAGCACAACCAGCACGTCGGCACAAAGTGTTAAAAGCTTGGGGGTTGTGGTTTTTTCTCCCCGCTATTCTATTGGCCGTTATTCCTATGCCTGCCAGTGTGTTAGCACCAGGGGTGGTACAAACCGAGACACGTCGTTCCGTTGTAACGACCAGTAGCGGTATTATCCGTCAGTTATATGTTTCCAGTGGGCAAGAGGTTCAAGCCGGTGAGCTATTACTAACATTGGATAACCCTGAGTTGCTACTGGAGCTTAAAACCGCTGAGGCTGAGCTGTTAAGAGCCGAGGCCATGTTGAAACAGGCTAGAGCCGGTGGTGATGTAGATTCTCAACCGATTGTTGCCCATATCAAAAACTCTACTGATCTGGTAGCAGACCTAAAGCGTCGTATCAACGAATTACAGATTAAAGCGCCTGTTGATGGTATTTGGGTGGATCAGCAGATTAAGCAGAAAATATCTGGTTGGGTGCGACAGGGTACTGAGCTAGGTTATTTAGTCGATATTTCGCAACCGATCTTTCTAGCCGTGGTCGCACAGGAACAAGCGTCTCTTTTGTTTCAACAGCAACCAGAACAGAGTGCTTTGACAATACGTATTGCCGGACAGGCAGAGATTGATTTAGCTGTGAGTGAATACCAACTGATTCCTTATTCTCAGGAATATCTGCCGTCTGAATCTATGAGTTTATTAGCAGGTGGCGGCATTGCCGTTGATAGTCAGGATGAACGAGGGGTGAAAGCTGTTGAGCCATTTTTCTTGATACGGGCTAAATTAGCTTCGGGGCTGAATCAAAGCTCTCTTGACGGTGTATTGCCTGGGCGAAGTGGACAGTTAAATATTGAGCTAAACCCTGAGCCTCTATTAAGTCAGTGGTGGCGTGGCGTTCGTCAGTTCTTCCAAAATAGGTATCAGTTATGATGCCGGTGGATACCTTGGTTAAGCCCTTTCGCTCAGCGATTAGACAAGAAATTGTTTCCCCGTGGCGCGCTTTGGCTCATCAAACTATCCCTCTGTTTAAACATCGTCGTTTGAGTCAAGGTTATTTAAAGCAGTCCGAAGAACTTCTGGCTATTAATACTGCGGGTCATTCGGTCAACCCCGGTATTAAAACACCGCAGCAAGCCTTGACGGAATTGATCTCGGATCAAGGCGCTCTCTCTGCCGTATTACCCGAAATTACCTCAGGTGATTACCCCAAGCTATTTGCAGGCGTTCTCGCTTTACTTGACGGTCACTTTGTTGAACAGCCTACGTTTCTTGGAGAGGCCTCTTTGATTCTGGCGGCGCTTTGTTTTACTCAAAGCAGTCGCCAGTGCCATCTGGTGTGTGCTTCCGATGAACGTTGCCTGCAGTTGCTAGAAAAATACCAAGATCGCTTTCAGACACGGGGTAAAAAATTAGTACATAGCCAAGGCAGTGATCCCAAGCGTTATCAAGGGGATATCTGTTTAGTGGGTGCAAAAACCTTGTTGGCAGATTTTGTCGCATCGGCCTCTTTAGTCAATGCCGATATTCATCAGACGGCTATTGCATCACGCTTTGGTGAAAAGCGTTTGAATCCTATTTTACCTGGGCTACAGGTTGTTCTGATTGATCAAGTGGACCGACAGCTATTGGATCATTTCTTACGCCCTTTGACGGCTTCTCGACCTAGAGATCTACCGGCTATGGATCAAGTCTTAGCGGCTTTAACGTTATGGGCTGATCAATTACCGGAGCCCGTCTCGGAAGAGCTGGTGCAGGTGGAAAAAACGCAGGCCCAGTATGTGGGGGAGATGGCTCTTCGGGAATACAATGAATTTGCTCAACTCACGGGCTTTTGGCGCAGTGAGCGAGTATTAACTGAGCTTGTGGATTATGCCTTAACTGTTAAGCATTGCCTAAAACAGGGCGTGGATTATCGTGTCGATCAAGGGCGGTTAATTGTTTTGGATCGCCACAATGGGCAGGATAAAGCCGGACAGGGTTTTCCCGCTTGGATTCAACAGTTATTGGAGTTTAGAGAGCAGCTGGAAATTACACCATTAACGGAAATTGTCCTACAAGCTAGCTATCAGCGCTTCTTTCGGGAACGCTTTTTACTGATAGGTACAGGAATAGACTTAAAGACGAATAGTGCTGATCTTTATCGATTGTATCAGCGGGAAACGGTTTGTTTACTATCTCATACTGATCAGAATTGTCGTCTTAAGCGCCGTTTTTTACGGGATTTCTTTGATCTGAAAAAACAGATATTACAGGTCAGTGCTCACTATCCACAGCTAAGCCATCTACTGTGTTTGGATTCCAGACTCTATCAAGTCATAAAACTTGAGCTTGAAAAGGATGGCTCTCCTTTTAATGGTTTCCAGCTGATTGACTTAAATAGCGACAACCATGGTTTTACTCCCAAGGATTTAACCGCATCTGAGATGCTAGTGATCGGTCGTTCAGTCACAGGACGAACTGAAGCCTTGTTACGCCAGTGGTTAAAGGGAGACGTCTTGCATCTGTTATTAAAGATGGAAGAGTCAGTAATACAAGCGTTGAAAGATAATGATGTTGCTTCTCAAGCAACTTTTAATTTAGAGCAACTTTTGCCTGCTTTTTGGCATAGCCATAAACAAAAAAGACAACAACAAAACAATCGACAGCAGTTATGTCAGGAGCAGATTAAATTTCTGCAGGCAGACTACTGGTTAGAAGATCAATGGATTTAAGGATTATAGAGGTCTCTATGCGTAAAAAATTATCACTGGGCTTAGGCTCAATTATGTTGAGCTTATCTTCTGGTGCTATGGCAGCTGTTATGCCGCTAGAGCAGTACGTTACTCAGGTGCTAACGTTAAACGATGAAATTGCTTATCAGAGATTAGGCGCCGATATTGCCCGTGAATCCATCACAGTCAGTGAAGGTGAGTTTGATACACGTTTTAATGCATCCCTAACCCGTACGGATACCTTTGTTAAAAATACCGCTTCAGAACTGCTGCAGCGGTTAAATAAACATGAATACGAATCCGTTGATGACAATATTCGTTTAGCGCTGGAGAAGAAGGCTCGTTTTGGTACCGAGTTTGAAGTGAGCTATAACATTGAACGCATGGATAACTCCCTACAGGCTCAGGCTGAGCGTGGACAGGAAGTGAGTTCTTATCTGGGCATCAATGTCACCCAGCCATTATGGAAAAACTTTGGTACCGAGAATAATACCTTTGCTCAGGAATCGACTCGTTTAGACTCCAGTCGAGCGGATTATGATGTGGACAGTCGCAGAAGTAGCATTGCCCGAGAAGCGGTACATGCTTATCTGGATGCCCAGAAAAATGCTCATATTATGGCCACCCGAAAAGAGGCGGTTAAAACTGCGAAAAAGCTATTGGATGACACAGAAGCCTTGGTTCAACAAGGACGTCTCGCTGAATACGATGCTATTGATATCCGAGCAGCCCTAGCCCTGCGCTATGCGGAGTTTAGTGTGGCAGAACAAGAGTATTTGATGGCGTTGCATAGTGTTAAGCGTTTATTACCGTCTAAGGCTGAAGCATTAGCCGTTCAAACCCAACAGTTACCTGAGATCAGCGCGGTTGATTTTGATCTGGAATCTGCGGTGACACTAGCCTTGGGCGAGCGTCCTGATGTGGTGAATGCTCGCCTACAGGTCGAAAAAGAAAAGCTTCAGTTTAAGTCGGTAGATAATGCCAATAAACCGGATTTAAACCTTATTGTCAGCTATGGATTAAATGGTTTAGATAAGGATGAATCTTCATCTCTAGAAGATGCCGCTGACGGTAAATACAGAACTTGGAGTGCCGGTGTAGAGTTTTCTATGCCATTGGGTTCAGATAAAGGCAGTAGTGAACGTCGAGCGGCTATTTTAAAGCAGCAGCAAGCGGAAACCGCTTTAACTGTTTTACACCGTCAGGTGGCGGTAGATCTCAGTCAGTCCTATGAAATTGTGCAGCAGCTTTATCGTCAATTGGGTCAGTATCAACAGATCCTAAAAGGACAACAGGAACGGATGCAGATTGATAGAGATAAAGCTAAGCAGGGTAAGATCTCTTATATGGAGCTTATTCGTCGTCGTGATACAGTGAATGAGGCACAGGAAAATTATGTGCGTAAACTGTTTGATTATCAGAAAGCAAAATACGACCTGTATTTCCATCAAGGGGCATTACTGGACAATATCCAGGCTTAATTTTATGCAGTTAATACAAAAACGTACGCAAAAAAATAGATACCCAAGCATTTGGAAAAAATACGGGCAGAGTGATTTTGCCCGTTTGCTCACGACAGCCACTCTTTTGCTTGTTTCGGGGACTGGCTTTGCTTTGGAGTACCCTGGGGTCACATCGGCTTATAAAAGTGCTGAGCTGGCATTTGCGGTCTCGGGTAAGATTCAGTACATCAAGATTAAGGAGGGGCAAAAGGTCAAAAAAGGACAAGATCTTGTGCAGCTCTATAGTCGGACTGAAACCTTGGATACTGAGCGTAAGTTAATTCTATGGCGCAGCAAAGCGGAAGTTAATGCAGCCAAAGAGAAAGCCGTGGCTTTAAAAAAGCAGCTGACCTCTATGCAAATCCTTTTTGATCGGGGGGCGGTTAGTGAAGAAGAGCTTCAGCAAAAAGAGTTGGACTATCTCTCCGCTTCTGCCATGGAAGCGCAGTTGACTACTCGTGAACAGGTAGAAAAAATCGATTATCAGTTGGCTCATACTAGCTTGAATTATCGTACCCTAAGCGCGCCATTTAATGGTGTGATTACTCGTATGGTAAAAGAGTTGGGTGAAAGTGTTGAAGCGAATCAACCTATTTTAAAATTAGTTGATCTTAGCCGAGGGTACTTTACCGCCAATCTAGAACCGACAGTTGCCAGTAATCTGACAAACAATCAGACCGTGAGTATACAAATTAAGGATGGTATTAAGGTGACAGGTAAAGTGATCTTTATCTCCCCTGAGATAGATCCGGCCAGTGGCTTATTACAGATTAAGGTGGAATACGATAATGCTAAGCAAAAAATACGTCCTGGTATAGCGGCTAACCTG
Source organism: Oceanospirillum sp. (assembly GCA_047518265.1). Classification (GTDB taxonomy): domain Bacteria; phylum Pseudomonadota; class Gammaproteobacteria; order Pseudomonadales; family Halomonadaceae; genus Oceanospirillum. The sequence goes on along the minus strand of JAKZRG010000010.1, from coordinate 76,820 downwards.
ATTCTGTAACGGCTTATTTCGACAAAAAATTTATCTTTATAGAGTTACTGTTAACATACAGAGTTTTCTCTACGAAAAGCCTTCATACACTTTGGCTGCAGGCCAGAGAGTATGAAGGTACTTTTGTTGGTATGGATAACCTCAAGTATTCCCTGAGTGATTGTTTTGATTTTAGATTAGGGTGAACGAATCTTTTTACCTAAGATCTAATACTTTCCGTAGGTTGTTTCTATGGGCCAAACTATGTACCCAGGTTTTTATCGCCTGATGCTATTTTTCTAGGACTGGATATGAATCGTCTGTTTGCACTTATTCTGACTTTAATGTTCAGCCTTCCTCTTTATGCCAATGATGTTTTGCAGCATTTACAGCAAAAGGCACAAAAAGGTGATGTTGAAGCTCAGCTTGAATTAGCTCGTGAGTATGGAAAAAATCAGGATTTTTCATCGGCTATCATCTGGTATCAAAAAGCAGCGCAACAAGGTCATGCTGATGCGTTGTTTTTGCTGGGTGTTTCTCAGATAAAAGGCCAGGGGACTCAGGTTAATCAATCCAGAGGTTTAAAAAATATTCGCAAAGCGGCCAATAAAGGTCAGCGTGTTGCACAATTTACTCTGGGCTATTTATACAAAAAAGGCGTGATTAAAAGTAAGTCGGGTAAAGCCAGTTTAAAGAGCGCGAATCAATGGTTTAAGCTCTCAGCAGATCAGGCTTTACCGGTCGCTCAGGTGGCATTAGGTACTCATTATGCAAAAGGAATGGGAGTCGAAAAGGATCTGACCCAAGCGGCGACTTGGTTTCGAAAAGCTTATGCTCAGGGTAATAAGCTGGCGGGCTATAACTTAGCCACACTCTTTCTAAAGCCTAAAAAAACAGCATCCGAGCATAAGCGTGGTATCAATATACTGCAACGTACCGCAGAGAATAATCATGTATTATCACAGATCGCGCTAGCTAACCTCTATCGTAAAGGTAGCTATGGTTTAAAGCAGGATGGTCATAAGGCTATCCACTGGCTTAAACAGGCGGCAGATAATAACAGCAGCTTGGCGCAACTGAGTTTAGGGGCCATTTACTTAAAAGGTGAGCTGGTACCTGTGAATGGCAATAAGGCTCGTTATTGGTTAACCCAAGCGGCAGAGAAAGGCTCCAGTATTGCACAAATGAGCCTAGGCGCAGCCTTGGTAAAGGGGGCTGTTATTCCTCGTGATTTAACAGAAGCCTATGTCTGGTTCTCTCTGGCTGCGACATCTGGCAATAAAAAGTCCGCTAATATCCGAGACAAATTGGCACCACGTTTAACGGCTAAGCAGCTTGCCAGAGCACAGCAGCAAGCAGCAGAGCTGCATCGTGGGCTAAAAGAAAAGCGCCAGCCTAAAGAAAAGCTTACATTACCTGAGCTGTCCGATGAAGAAAGCCTAATGATTTAGGCTGTCTCCATTTTGGATCTAGCTTCTTTTCTATTTGCTCTATCTTAGCGATTGCTAGCTAAGGACTTTTTTCTGCTGGATCGCACGAAGCTTAGTCTTTTTCTAGAGAGAATTATCTATTGATATAGCAAAAGGCGCTATCAATAGACTAAATGCTAGTATAAAGCCCCTTCTAACTTGATCTATCCCATGGTTTCCATTTTTCTTTATCTTGTATTCTATAAGCATGATTAAGCTGGCTTAGTGTTAGTAACATTTTTGGCACTGTTTTCAGTTGGTAGCATTAAGCCTATTTTTCATAATTGAGGACTTGGATATGTCCTGCTTAAAGAGGATCGCTTATTTCTAGGGATGTTATCAATCCGTGTTGTAGAAGGGGTTGAACAGCTATGTTACAAAAAAGCTGGTATTCCAAATGTGTTGTAGCCGTTGTACTGTTTTTAAGTTTATCTGCCTTTGGGCAGAGGGGGTGGGCCAATGAGATTCATCTCAGTAGTTTTCCTATTCCCCTAATGGTAGATGATAAAAATAGTGGTGTTTTTGTGGACTTGGTACGAGAGATAGAAACGCGTATTCCCTATACGATTAAATTATCGATCCTTCCTGCTAGAAGAACTCTTGTATTTTTTCATAGTAATCGGGTAGATGGTTTTTTTCCGGCACTGGATGTGATGGTAAATAAGCCGGTGAATCGTAGTGATCATATCTACCTTAAACAAGATTTTGCTTTTGTTCGAAAGGGTTATCCCTTGCCTAAAACGCTGGCTGAATTGAGAGGTATGAAGGTTGGATTGACTCAGGGTTATGCTTACTCAGATGATCTGATCAATATTAGCGCGAATTATCTTTATGCTAACAATGATGTGAGCAATATGAGAAAGCTGGAATTTGGTCGATTGGATGTTTTTTTGGCAGAAGAAAAGTCGGGGTTAAAAGCTTTAAAACTCAGTGGTGCTAAGGATATTGCTTATGATCCTCAATCGCCGCTGTCACAACAGAAGGTTTTCTTTGCTTTTCAAAATACACTGAAGGGCAGTAAATATGCTCAGGTTTTTTCTCAGGCTTTAGCGGATATGAAAATGGATGGTAGCTTTGAGCGCATTATGGCTCAGGCAAATTAATCATTAACTGCTTCTTTTAAAAGGGACGTTGTTAAAAAGAGAGAGCCAGAATAAAGTAGCAGAAGGGATAAAAAGGGCCAATTATGGCCCTTTTGTGTTTATTACAAGGTGTGTTTATCAAAAAGTATTGGGGATTAAATACTCATCAATACTGATTTCACTTCTGTATAGTGCTCGATCACATCCGAGCCCATCTCGCGCCCCAAGCCGGATTGTTTAAAACCACCAAACGGTAGTGCTGGATCAAGGGCGGTATGGCAGTTCACCCAAATAGAGCCGGACTTAATACGTGGCACCATGCGGTGTACGGCAGATAGGTTATTAGACCAGATACTGGCACCCAAACCGTATTGGCTGTCGTTAGCTATGCGGATAGCATCTTCAATATCATCGAATGGCATCGCCACTAGAACAGGGCCAAAAATCTCTTCCTGAACCACACTGGCGTTATGATCCACATCCACCATTACTGTGGGTTGGACATAAAACCCCGGGCTATTAACGGCCAGACCACCTGTGGTAATTGTTGCGCCACTTTGACGGCCTTGCTCAATATAATCGCAAACACGTTTTTGCTGTTTGGCGGATACCAGAGGCCCCATTTGAGCATCTGGATTTAAGCCCGATCCCAGAGTCATGCCCGCTGCGATACTGGAAATATCCGCAACGACATTATCAAAGTGCTTCTTCTGTACGTATAAGCGGGAACCGGCACAACATACCTGGCCTTGGTTGAAGAAGATCGCATTAGCGGCGCCTTGTGCGGCAGTTTGAACATCCGCATCATCCAGAACAATCGTTGGGGATTTACCACCCAGTTCCAGAGTGACACGGGTCATGGTATCAATCGCAGCTTTACCAATCAGTTTGCCCACTTCTGTGGAGCCGGTAAAGGTCAGCTTATCAACGTCTGGGTGGTGAGACAGTGCCGCACCGGCTTCGCTACCAACACCGGTTACAACATTTAATACGCCTGGCGGATAACCGGCTTCTAAAGCCAGCTCGCCTAACATCAGAGCGGTTAGCGGGGTTTCATCGGCTGGTTTTAGTACCACAGTGCAACCTGTGGCTAATGCCGGGCCCAGTTTCCAGCAGGCTAATAACAGAGGAAAGTTCCAGGCTACGATGGCGCCAACAACACCTACAGCCTCGCGGCGAGTATAACCGTGGAACTGGGCATCTGGCATAAAGGGTACAGAAACATCAACGCTGCGGCCTTCAATCTTGGTGGCAAAACCTGCCATATAGCGTAAGAAATCTACAGCTAAACGGATATCTACGTGCTCAGCAATAACAACACTTTTACCGTTATCAATGGACTCAATTTCGGCTAATAGACCGGCCTTCTTCTCAATAAGATCAGCAAAATCCCACAGCAGTTTTTGACGATCCACGGGCTTTATTCGACTCCAGTCGGAATCATCAAAGGTTTGACGAGCCATGGCAACCGCACGGTCGACATCGGCTTTAGCGCCGCTGGGCACACTGGTGATTTGTTCGCCGTTGGCCGGGTTGTAAACAGGGATGGTGCGACCATCTTCAGCGGTTAACCATTGATCACCGATCAGAAACTTATGTTCACGTTGGATAAACGCTAAGGCTTCGTTTGAGGCGGAAGCTTGTGATTCTAATACGCTCATAAATAAACCTTTTTATTGTTGTTTGGATATGTAGCTATTTTTAGCTTAAGTACACAGAAAGTATTTGGGATAGCTCATAACCGATATCGCAAAGGCTATGCCATTGAATGTGTTTTGCATTTAACTGATTGAATTATATGATTTTTATTTGCATTCTTGTTGCAGGGAGGTGTGAGAGGGCAGTGTTCAAAAATGAGACAGGTGTAAAAAAATAAGCCAGTTCTTAAGACTAAAATAAGACGCAGGAGGTATTGATTTTTACAAGTAACAAAAAAGGATGCTCTAGACAGTACAACGCGAACCGTATTCCTTTTGGTATATATTTTCTCTCCCCCTCTTAGCTCTAATCTAGATTTTGACGATTTTCCCATTCACTAATAATAATTCTTAATGAAGGTACCGTTATGGAATCTTATGGAGCTATTGCGCTGATTCCGACACTGATCGTGTTGGCTGTGGCGCTTATTACTCATCGCACAATCGAGTCCCTATTAGCAGGCGTAATCGCCGGTCTATTAATTGTTTCACCGACAGAGGCTATCGGTGAATTTGCCAGCATCGCCCTAAAGGTTATGGCTGACGATGTTATCGGCTGGATTATTCTGGTCTGTGGTTTTTTTGGCAGTCTAATTGCGTTACTGGTTAGAACCGGTAGTGCGGTTTCATTCAGTGAGTTTATGACCCGCTTTGTGAAATCCCAGCGCAGCAGTCTGGTGGTGACTTGGCTTTTGGGCTTGATTATCTTTATTGATGATTACCTAAATGCTTTGGCTATTAGCTCATCCATGAAAAAGGTAACGGATAAGTTTAAAGTCTCTCGGGAGATGCTGGCTTATATAGTGGACTCCACTGCCGCGCCTATCTGTGTGCTGGTGCCATTTTCCACTTGGGCGATCTTCTTTTCTGGCCTGTTGGAAGATAACGGTGTTGCTGCACCGGGCGAGGGATTGATGGTTTATATCGAAGCCATTCCCTATATGTTTTACGCATGGGTCGCGGCCATTATCGTACCCTTGGTGGCTATGGGTAAGTTCCCATTATTAGGCCCAATGAAAAAAGCAGAGATGCGGGCACGAGGTGGTGAGGTTATCCCTGAAGGCGCAGAAGAGATCGACCTGACCGGTGGTGAAAGTCTGTGTGCCGCCCGAACAAAACCCCACCTAATGAACTTCTTTATCCCACTGGCATCTTTGATCTTTTTCACCTGGTATTTTGGTGTGGATATTCTGATGGGGGTATTGGTTTCACTGGGGATTACCATCTGTCTTTATCTGAGCCAGCGCCTGTTATCGTTTAACGAAACCTTCGACACCATGATGGATGGTTTTAAATCCATGTTAGTACCCTTGGGAACCGTGGTTGCCAGCTTTATGCTGAAGGATGTTAACGACTCACTGGGTCTTACGATGTACGTTATCGACTCAGTAAAACCTCTGATGACACCAAATCTACTGCCCGTAATGGTCTTCCTAGTGATGTCCTTGATCGCCTTTGCCACAGGCACCTTCTGGGGCATGTTAGCGGTCGCACTACCAATTGTTGTACCACTGGCAATCTCAATGGAAGCCGATATGCCACTGGTATTAGGCGCCCTAATGTCAGCCGCCGCCTTTGGTAGCCATGCTTGTTTCTATGGGGATTCTACCGTCTTATCTGCCCAAGGCAGTGGCTGTACCGCCATGCAACATGCACTGACTCAGCTACCTTATGCACTGGTTGCCGCAGGTGTCGCGAGTGTATTGTTCCTAGTACTTGCTTAATCCTTCCTTTATAAATATCAGGCTCTACTTTAGAGCCTGATACCTTCCTTAATAGCCTTAACGGCTCAGGTTTTATTTGTGAATTTTAAACTTTCATGCTTAGAGCATTGATTATGTTTTCAATTGTGAAGGGCTTTTAATGCATAATCCGGATCTGCATCCATAATTTTTAGTAATGCACGGGCTGGCCCCGTTGGATGTCGTCGACCTTGCTCCCAGTTCTCTAAGGTACGTTTACTTACTCCCATTAGATGGGCAAAGCGGCTTTGGCTTAGACCTGTCTTTGCTCGTATTGCTTTAACTTCTGGTTCTGCAAATTCAGTCGCTCTAGAAGGGGAAGCTGTGCCTTGGATTATGCTATCGACTTCTTTTACGCTTTCCAGCAGTTTGTTGAATATGTCGTCATTCATTGTGACCACCTTTCTACAATTTGCCTTAGCGGCTCAGGTTTTGGTGCACAAAATACAACAAAGTGACGCTAGGCGATATCGTAGTCTCAATAGCCTTAACGGCTCAGGTTTTGGTGCACATCAAGGATTGTATGGATGCTTTAAAGGTTCATATGTCTCAATAGCCTTAGCGGCTCAGGTTTTGGTGCACTTGAGTTGTTCGAACACAAAGCTAAAAACTGGAGTCTCAATAGCCTTAGCGGCTCGGGTTTTGGTGCACGTGGATTTTGCCCGGTGGTGAGCTGACATCAGACGTCTCAATAGCCTTAGCGGCTCGGGTTTTGGTGCACCTAGTAGACTCAGAAGACTAACCCTGTAGTATAGTCTCAATAGCCTTAGCGGCTCGGGTTTTGGTGCACATCAATAAAAACGGCTTCAAAACGTCGTGGCGCGTCTCAATAGCCTTAGCGGCTCAGGTTTTAGTGCACGGCCTAGTCTACAGCCCTTATTCTACAAGGTTTTTGAGTGGAAAAGTTGCCAACCTCTGATTTGCAGTACTTTACATCAGTTCAACCTGCGCTATTTTAGCACTAGTTTACACTTAAACGTTTGATTTTAAAGTGTATGCTAACTCCAAATATAAGGTTATGCATTAACCCTATGATTTTATTGGTAATAGTGGGGATTCTGGTAATGAGAGCGATAGGCTAGCGTTGGAGGATACGTTTTAGACGGAATAACCGATACATGTATCGGTTACTCCGTAGAAGGGTTTATGGTCTTGTGCTTAGTTCCGCCATCACTTCTTTTATGCTGGCTTGTCGTGCTTCCACAATAATGTTGCACGGTTCAACTCAGGCGTGACGGAGTATTCGCGGATGCGCCTCTGGCTTATCCGCGCTACATGTATCGGTTATTCCGTAGAAGGGTTTATGGTCTTGTGCTTAGTTCCGCCATCACTTCTTTAATACTGGTCTGTAGTACTTCCACAATCGTGTCGCACTGTTCAGCGGTAATAATCAGCGGTGGTGATAGCACTAGTACATTGCCCACCGGGCGGATTATCACGCCTTTTTCCATACAACGTTTAAAGATGCGCATGCTGATATCGTCTGATGCTTCAAAGGAGCGTTTGCTGTTTTTATCGGTTACCAGCTCGATGCCTACCATAAAGTGGCTGCCGCGTACGTCACCGACAATCTTTAGGTCTTCTAGGGTGCGCATCTGTTGGTAGAAGTAGGAGCCGACATTTTTAACGTGTTCGCAGAGGCCTTCCTGTTCCATGATTTCGATATTTTTCAGTGCGGCAGCACAGGCGACGGGGTGGCCGGAATAGGTGTAGCCGTGGCTGAATAAGCCGCCATCACATTGCGGTTGGCTGATCACGGAATAGATCTCGTCGGAGATCATGGTGACACCCAGAGGGATATAGCCGGAGGTTAGGCCTTTGGCCATACATAGAAGATCTGGTGTGCAGCCGTACAGTTCTTCAGAGGCCATCATGGCGCCTAAGCGACCAAAGGCGGTGACCACTTCGTCGGCAATAAACAGCATATCGTAGCGTTTACAGACTTCATGCATACGCTGGAAGTAACCTTCTGGCGCCACTAATACGCCACCGGCTCCCATAATCGGTTCTGCGATAAAGGCGGCGACGTTATCCGGCCCCAATTGCAGGATGCGGTTCTCAAATTCATTGATCAGGAAGTCACAGTATTGGGCTTCGGTCAGATCTTCTGCACCGATTGGGCGACGATACATATTGGCAGCAGAGACGTATTCCACAATATCTTGGGCGCTATCAAAGCTGTATTTAGTGCCTTGAATACCGGTTAGTGCACTGGCCAGGTAGGTGCTGCCGTGATAACCATCTAAGCGAGAGATAATTTTTTTCTTGCTGGGTTTGCCCAGCATATTGAAGTAGTAATGCACGATACGGATCGCCGTATCGTTGGCAACCGAGCCGCCGCAACCGTAAAACACATGATTCAAACTGCCGGGAGCTAATTCAGCCAGTTTAGCGGCCAGTTCAGCCGCGGGTTCATTGGTGCAATGGCCAAAAGGATTGTAGTACTGCATATCGATCACTTGCTTGGCAATGGCTTCAGCCATCTCTGTGCGACCATGACCAATGTTGACGCACCAAAGACCGGCAATACCGTCCAGATAGCGCTTGCCATCGGAATCAATAACATAGGCACCTTCTGCCTTGGAGATGACCTGGCTACCGTCTTCTTTAAAGGTGGAAAAGTCGGTGTAAGGATGAATAAAGTGATCTTTATCCATGGCCCAGAAGTCTTTGCTGTTATGGCTTGTGTTCTGAGTATCTTGGTTTATCTCTTGATTTTTACCCGGCATAACGCAGTCCTCAACTCTTTTAATCAGTGTTTTATGGATATTTTTTATCGGTTTTTTATTCGATCTTTCTATCCGTACACCTATACAAACATGGGGTGATAGAGCCGGGGTATTTGCCTAAAGGGATATACCAAAAGTGATATATATTTATCACGGATGATCATGGCTAACTGCTGGCAATACTTTTATCGCTTTATTTCCATTGGTATCGCCAGAGTGAAGGAATTCCCCATGACAACATCAGTAGCAACTCCCCGAATTAATAGTGATCGCCTTTGGTCCCGTTTAATGGCCATGGCTGAAATCGGCGCGACGGAGAACGGCGGTTGTAATCGTCAAGCGTTAACTGAGCTGGATAAGGCTGGACGAGACCTGTTTATTCAATGGTGTCAGCAGGCTGGTTGCCGTGTGCAATGGGATGAAGTAGGTAATATTTTTGCCCGTCGCTCTGGCCGTAATAATGAACTACCGCCAGTGATTACCGGTAGTCATCTGGATACACAGCCTACAGGTGGTAAGTTTGATGGGGTGTACGGTGTTTTGGCTGGGCTTGAGGTGATTGAAAGTCTGAATGATCAAAATATCGAAACCGAAGCCCCTTTAGAGGTAGTGGTTTGGACTAACGAGGAAGGGGCCCGTTTTTCTCCTGCGATGTTAGGTTCGGGTGTTTATACCGGTGTATTTGATCTGGACGATGCCTTAGCTATTCAGGATAAGCAGGGGGTGTCTGTAGGAGATGCCCTGAAGCAGATCGGTTATAACGGTGAGTTAAAAGCCCAAGCTAAGCCGATTAAAGCGGCCTTTGAAGTCCATATTGAACAAGGGCCTATTCTGGAAAATGAAGAGAAGCAGATCGGTGTTTTATCCGGTGTGCAGGGGATGCGTTGGTACGACCTGACCATTACCGGGCAACCCGCTCATGCAGGTCCAACACCTATGGAGTTGCGCCGAGATCCTTTCCAGGGATTAAGCCAGATTATTCAGGAGCTTTATGCCTTGGCCGAAGAGTTTGGCCCTTGGTTCCGCGTCACCTTTGGTGATATTAAAGCCGAGCCCGGTGTACGTAATACCATTCCTGAAAGGCTGATACTGGCGGTGGATCTGCGTCATCCAGAGCAAGATAAGTTGGATCTGATTGATACCCGTTTTCGCGAAATCACTCAGCGAGTGTGTCAGTCATTAAATCTACAGGGTGATATTCGGGATGAATGGCATTCGCCTGCCGTCGCTTTTGATCCTGAGTGTGTACAGGCGGTACAGGCTGCAACGGATAAATTGGGCTATTCCCATATGTCCATGTTTAGCGGTGCCGGTCACGATTCGGTCTATATCTCCAAGGTCGCGCCCACAAGCATGATTTTTGTGCCCTGTGAAAAAGGCATTAGCCATAACGAAGCGGAAAATGCCAAGGCTGAAGATCTGGCTGCAGGTTGTAATGTGCTATTAAATGCTATGCTGCAAATGGCAGGCTAGTTGCTATTGATCATTACTGATATTAAGGCCTTCATCTTGAAGGCTTTTGTACAGAAATAAGAGGTAAGGTATGAGATTATACGATGGGCTGAATAACCGTGATGTAGCAGATTGGCATAAGGATCTGGCCTTGTTAACGGAATCTCTGCGACTGAATACCTTCCCTGAACGACTCTGTGAAGTGCTTGGTAAAATAGTGAACTTCCAGCGTTCCATCTTTATGACCTATAAAACAGGCCATGCCCCGATCTTTCTTTATGATAACTATACTCCGGAGCAGCGCAGTTTAACGCTGGATAAGTATCTGAAGGGAATGTATGTCTTTGATCCCTTTTATGCCGCCATTAGCGATAATGTCTCATGCGGTATTTTTAGGGTAAAGGATCTTGCTCCGGATTCCTTTCAAGAGAGTGATTATTATCAGAATTACTATGCCGCTTTAAAGCTGGACGATGAGGTGGGTATTTTTATTGACCTACCCGATGACGTTACCTTGGTTGTCTCTCTGGGGCGTAATGAAGGGTTGTCCTCTTTAACTCGTGGCGAAAAAAATATTCTGAATACGGTTTATCCCCTGATTCGTAGTTTAACCCGTGAATTTTGGAAGTTGCAGTCAGGGGAGTATGTGGAAAAGCTGAGTCAGGCTGATCCCGTTGATAGCGCTATTAAAAGTTTTGGTGGTGGTCTTTTGACAGAAAGAGAGCTGGAGATTATTGGTTTGATTCTAAAGGGCCACTCTAGTAAGTCTGTGGCCGCAAGACTGGGAATTACACCGGGTACGGTGAAGGTACACCGTAAGAATATCTATACCCGGCTTAAGATTTCGACCCAATCACAGCTGTTTTCTCAGTTCTTAAATCATTTGATGGTGTCAGCAGGTGATTAATTAATAGATTTTTAGCTCTAATTTAAGGTCGTATTTATATGCTTTTTCTTATGTATTAAAAGGTCTGTTTAAATTAAAAAATACAATAAGAATATAGGTTTACCCTTTCTTATACCCTTCATATTTTCCTTATTTCCTCCATATTCGCCTGCTAGAATGGTTTTTCAGTAAACCATTTTTGGTAGATGGCGAGTCTAGAGTTTGAGAATTTCTAGCGACGCTAGACGACTCAATGACAGAAGCTTTTAAGGGAAAAGATTATGAAGAAGTTGGAGCAACAGCGTAAAAAACAGATCGCTAAAAAGAAGGCTTCCAAGCTGCGTAACCCCTTTTCGAAAACCCTTCTCTCAAAAGCCCAGCTCTCTAAGGCTTTGTTCTCGAAAGCTTCCTCTCCAAAGAAAAAAATACCTTTAGCGCCAGATGCTTTTAAGCTGGAAGCGTTGGAAGAGCGTATCCTGCTGTCGGCTGATCCTATGGCCTTAACCTTATCTGAATTAGCCAATACCTCAGACGACGATATTGTTGTTGAAGTCGTAGAAGCTAATCAGCAGGAAGAAGCCGCTGATGATACGCCTATGATCGATCTTTTTGCCGGTCTAGATGGTATTGATGCGGTATTAAACGATGCAGATACTCAGGGGCAGATATTTGTACTGAACTTTGAAGGTGTTGAAAACTTTCATTATGAAGGCCCGGTGGATGTCGAGGGTGTTGATATCGATGCCTTTGTCCTGCCAAGAGAGTTAGTGTCTGACGATTCAATGGATCGCGAACAGGTCATTGATCAGATTTTGTATGACCTTAACCTGACGTTTTCAGAATATGGCATCACCTTTGTACTGGATGCACCTGAATCGGATAGCGATACAAGTGCAGGCGAAGAATACTCTTCTATTCATATTGGTGCTCAGAACGGTGATTTTGAGCAATATGGTCGCTATTTTGGTCTGGCTGAACAAGTTGACGAAGGCAATTTGGACCGAACGGATAATGCACTGGTCTTTAGTGATGTCATTGCAGAACAGTCCGAATCCCTTGATGCGTTTATTGCTGAAGTAACCGAAGTTGTCGCCCATGAGGTTTCCCACCTACTGGGTTATGGTCACGACGACGATGACGGTGACATTCTGGTTTCTGAGGCCTTGTCATCCGTAGCTGATACCGGTGCGTCTGAAGTGGAAGTGGATCTGTCCACGGACGGTACTGAGGCTTCTATTGTTTTTACCAGTGATGATAGCGGCGACACCATTCGATTACGTACGTCAGATGACGGTTATTTGGAATGGTGGGCCGATGGTCTGAGTGATTTTACTCTGGATCTGGATGAAGACTCGGGTACGGATTCTCTGTTCTTGGCGGATTACACTGATATCAATATTGAGGTAGAAACCTCCAGTGTTGGTGAATGGGCAGACTGGTTTGATGCGACGACTCTTCAGCTAGGTGATATGGATCTGTCAGGTATTAACCTGACGGTCAGCGGCTATGCCATTGATCTGGCTGAAGGTGCCATCATCGATACACGGGTAACCGATGATAGTGGTACTACAACAGGAGATTCAGGTGATATCAGTTTCTCTGCTTTTAATATTGAGCTGGAAACGGGTTCAGAAATTCTAGCTCAGGTCGATGATGGTTCCGGTTATAGTGCCGGTGATATAACCCTTGCGGCCACTTATGATGCCTCTCTCGGTGCCTTAATTCCTTTTGTAAACTATCTGGAGTCCGACGCCTCCATCACGCTGACCGATGCCACCATCAAAGGTGGCGCCGTATCCATGATTGCCACGGCCGTCAGTGAAGATGAATGGGATGCTGAAGACGACACCACAGATGTTGGTGATTATTTTGGTGCCGGTCTTGCCTCTATTTTAGGTAACTTCTCAGCCATTGGCGGTGTAGCCATTGCAAAAGCGGATGCGGAAGTCGATATTTCCGGTGGTTTGATTGAGGCAGATAGCCTGGATCTTGATGCGGATGCCACCACAGATACTAGTCTGAAAACTTACACCTATTATGTGGGGGTAACCTACGGCTCTTCCACCGTTGATGCGGATGTCAGTATCGATGACGGTGCGGTATTGGATGTTGCTGGTGATGTCAGTATTAATGCCATGGCCGATAGTGGCCTGGATCTTCAGACCAGTAATGATTTTTGGTTTACCCCCTCTACAGTACAAAAGTATGCCGCATCGGTAACGGTCGCAGAGGCTGATATCGACTCTAAAGTCTCTATCGCCAGCGATGTTACCTTAACGGCTGATGGTCGCTTGGATCTGGCGGCTGATGCGGTTAAAAACCACGATATAGAAGCGGAAGCGGTTGCCTATAACGATGGTGTCTTGGGCATGGCGGTGACCGTGCTGGTGGAAGATAACGATGTGGATGCACTGGTGGATGGTGTTGTCCACGCAGCAGATATCGCTATTGAAGCTGAGATGGACAGTGAAGAGTCTTCCATTAAAGCGACAGGACAGGTGGGTACTAGCTCTTATCTGAGCGATAGTTGGCCATTAAATAAATCCAGTGCTCTGAAATCTGCGGTTAATAGTGCCAATAGTTTGGACTCTTACTTTGCTAACAAACTGGGCGGTAAGGGATTAAAGACGTCGACGGGAGCGGGAAGCAATACCTTTGGCCTGTCTGCCGGTGTGGCGGTAGGGGTGATTGAAAATGATGTTACGGCTCGGATTGGTGCGGGTGCCACAGTCACCTCCACTGGTGATATCGATATCGATGCCAAGCTGACGGAACGCCCAGCCACTACTGCAAAAAGCAGCATGAATACCTTTCGGGAGTACAACAGTTCACGAGATTACGGTATCAGTGCAGGGATATCCGTGACTGATGTAGAAAATGATGCTTATGCCTATATCGGCAGTGGTGCTCAGGTAACGCTCGCCGGGGATCTAACTCTTGATTCCCATGTTGAAGTACCTCTGAACTCCTACTTTGATGAAAATAATATTGGTGACTCCGATGCTTGGGTGCAGGGGCTAAGTTCTGGCTATGATCTGGATGACGGTATTTTTACCAGTTGGTCTTTAGCAACCAGTAGTGCTGATAAGGTCGCTATCGGTGGCAGCGTTAACGTACTGGAAATTAATAATGATGCCCGTGCTTTTATCGCGGATGGCACTGTTATTAATGCCTCGGGTGATGTATCCGTCATCGCTGTTAGTGAGATGGATACTCTGAACTTTGCCGGTGGTACCAGCTTCTCTTATGGCGAAAATTTTGAATCGGAAAAAGATGATGGTGCTGGTGTTGGTGGCTCGGTGCTGGTTATCGATTACGACAATACCGTAAAGGCTGAAATTAAATCAGAAGTGGATCTGGAAGCGGATAGTTTACTGGTCTATGCCGATACGGATATGGCGGATGTAGGAGCCGCCGTTCAGGGTGGTGGTGCGGGTGGCTTTGCCTTCAACGGTGCTTTTGTCTGGCATGAGGTGGATAACACGACCCAGGCTAAAGTGCATGAGTCGGCTCAGATTGATCTGGGGGATGGCACGGTTGAAGTGCCTATGGATATTGATTCTGATTCCCAAACCGAAGACAGCCTGTTCACCTCGGTGATGATGTTTAATCCTTTTGAGGCATACGACGAGGAAGAGGACGGCAGCGATATCACCCGTCTGGATGAAGATGAAAATACTATCACCCTGTCTTACGCTCATAATCTGAGTACCGGCGATGCAGTGGTCTACGACAATGGTGATAGTGGTTATGACGCCAACGCTTCAGATATTGGAGGTCTTAGCGATGGTGAAACCTATTATGTGATCGCTGTGGATGACAATGTACTGAGTCTGGCAACCAGTTATGCTGATGCCATTGCTGAAACGGCGATAGATCTGAACCTGGATACGACTTCTGGCGAATCCCATAATTTCTTCCCTGGATTTGATCCTGCTAATTCTGATGGTAATAGTTATAGCATTGATATGGGCTTTGACCACGGCTTGGAATCTGGTCAGCCCGTTGTCTATTCCGCAGGTGGTGGAGATCCCGTTGATGGCTTAAACGACGGTGATACCTACTACGTCGTTCCTGCTGATGATACCAGTGTCTATCTGGCTAAAACGTCTAACGAGGCTTTCTATTACACCCTTTTTGCCGATTCGTTGGATGACACCCTTGTTAATAAATCAGATTATTTAATTGAGATAGACACTTCAACGGCCACAGGTACTGGGCATACTTTGCGCCCGGATCTCTATGAGGATCGTCAGGTTGAAGAGATTATCGTCAGCCTGGATTCTACCAATAACGGTAATCTGAACAGTAATGACGAACACATCACCGGTAAAACCGTGGATATTAAAGCGGATGGTGAAGTGGATTATTTCTACGAGACCGATATCAATATGCTGGTGCTGGCGGAGGATGATTCCAGAGCCTATACCGGCAGTGGCGGTTTTACGATTGGATATAACGTAGGCATTGGTATTGGTGTTACGGTCAATCAGGTGGACCGTACCACAGAGGCTATTATTGGCTCATCTCAAACCTCACTGGGGGATGACTATGCCCCTGGAGTCGGTATCGATAGCTCCGGTCTGGTTGAAGTGGGTTATGACCATGGCTTCTCAACCGGTGATGAAGTGGCCTATACCGCCGGAGACGATCTATCCATTGAAGGCTTGGTGGATGGTGAGGTGTATTACGCCTCGGTCGATAGTGACAGCGCTTTTTATCTAGCCCGCTCTGCAGCAGAAGCCAGTAATGATGCTTCTACTTATTTTGATGCAACGGCTGTCAGTAGCAGTAATCAGGTGATTGATCTGGGTTATGCCCACGGTTTTAATACCGGGGATCAGGTCACTTACAGTGCCGGTAGTGGTACGGTAATTGATGGTCTGGAAGATGGTGAAATCTACTATGTGATTACCATTGATGATACCAGTATCGCACTGACAAACTCTTCTACCGATGCCCGTAGTAACAGGCTTTGGGTATTCTCACCGGATTCCACTATCAGTGATAGCGAACTCAGTGCCGGGGATGATCATGCCTGGCAAACCGGTGATGCTGCGGTGTATTCCTCCGGGGGCGGTCAGGCTATTGATGGTCTGGTGAACGGTGAAACCTATTGGGTGATTGTTGACTCTGATGATGCCAGTGTGATTCAACTGGCTGCCAGTGAATCCAATGCTGAGTCAGGCACTGCCATTACATTGGATACCTCTGATGCCTCGGGTGTGGCTCATAGCCTGCATCAACTACTGGCACCTGCGGATGGCGTGCAAGCGAGCACTGACCGAGCCGATGGCCAGATTGAGGTGATCGATTTTGGTTATGAACATGGTTTGTTAACCGGTGATGCGGTGCGTTACGACACCCTAGGTGGTGACGCCATTGATGGTTTGGCAGACGATACGCTTTATTATGCCATTGTGATCGACAGCACCCGTATCGCTCTGGCAGAAACGGAAGATGATGCCCATTTGGGTGATCTGGTGGAGTTCGCCCCTGTTGGCGTGGAAGGCAGTGATGCGGAAGGTACCGTTAGTACCGTAGAGTTTTTGGTTGATGCCAACGGTGACGGTGATCTGGACACTATTGATCTTTATATTTTCCATGATTATCAGGATGGTGATGCTCTGGTTTACAGTGCCCAGGGAGGCACTGAGATTACAGGGCTGACTGAGGGTGAAATCTATTACGTTATTACCCTAGACTCTACGGATACGGACCTAGATACACCAGAAACGATGGTGCAACTGGCGGCCAGCTACGATGATGCCATTGCCGGTAATGCCATTACCATTGCAAATACTGGTATTGCGGATAATGAGCTGCACAGTCTGCGCGCTGCAGATGTACGCATAGCTCTGGATGCTTCTACTGCCACTGGCGATGGTCATATTTTAACGCCGGATTATCGTATTGAGTTGGATGCCAGCGCCGCCACCGGTAGTGAGCACCGCTTTAGTTTGGATTACGACCCCACCATTGCCACAAATCCGTCCCATGGCTTTGGCCATACCTTTAATCCAAGTGATGCCGTTAGCAACGATACAATCGATCTGGGCTATGAACACGGCTTTAGTGATGGTGATGAAGTCATTTACAGCCGCGGTTTTGGTGATGAGATTTATGGCTTGTCCGAAACCACTATCTATTACGTTGTGGTATCAGGAGATACCAGTATTCAATTGGCGGAAAGTTATGCCATGGCAACCTCGGATGATCCTGAGGTATTGGAATTGGATACTACTGACGCGACGGGTTCAAGTCACACCATTGCTCGGCCTATACGAGCTGAGGTGGTGGTGGACTCTTCCACGGATACGATCGAATATGACAGCCACCATGGTTGGTTAACCGGTGATGCGGTCACCTATGATTCCGGTGATGGCAGCGATATTGGTGGTTTAACCACAGGCACCACCTACTATGTGATCAAAGTGGATGATTACAGCTACCAACTGGCGGCCAGTGCTGAAGATGCCAACAACGCAACGGCGATTGAGCTGGATGCTTCCGTGGCAACAGGTACAGAGCATACGTTGGGGGATAAAGATATTGCCTCTGAAGGTAGTATCAATACCGGTGGTGAAACTCAGGTACTCGCTACGAATACGGGTACTTTAGGTAGCGTTGCTTTGGCAGGCACTAAGATTTCCACTCAGAATATTGGTGCTAAAGGAAGTAACTTTGATTCTATGGGTAAGCAGGTGAGTATCATCAATGGTCGCACAGGACTGGCCGCTGCGGCCAGTGTAGTGGTGAATCGTATTGATGATACGACAAATGCTTCTATCTATGATGCCACGCTGACCACTGGCGGTGATTTAACTCTGGATTCAGAGAATGACAGCCTGCTCTGGGGGGGCGCTGGCGGTGTTGCCCTGAGTACTGGCGGGGATAATGGTTATGCTCTGGCCGGAGCCTCCGTTGCCAACACGATTGATAATGATACAGAAGCGACAATCAGTGCTTCTGATATCACCATTCAGGGTGATCTGGTTCTGGATGTTGATAATAAGGCCGACACCGTCGGCGTAGCGGTTTCCGGTGCGATAACTACGGGAAAACTGGCCTTTGCCGCATCCGTTGTTGTCAATCAGATTGAGAATGATACCTACGCTTTAATTGAAGACGGTTCCGATATTGATGTCTACGGCGGAGTTGATCTTAGCGCCCGTGAAAAGAGTGAAGTCTTTGCCCTGAGTGGTGCTGTGGCAATGGATTTTGCTGGAGCCTTCCAGCTTGATCAAATGAATCCTGCAAGTCGGCTATCAACCAATAGCAAAACCGCTGTAGGTATCGCCTTCTCGTTGAACTTTATTGAGCATCCTCAGGATGGTGTGGTTGCCTCGGTAAGAGATTCCGATCTGTACAGTAGTGGTACCATTGCTATAGAGGCGATTTCTGATAATGATGTAGTCAGTACTGGCATTGGCTTTGCGCTGACTACGACCAATAAGGCCAATCAGAATGCGTTCGCTCTGGGCGGTAGCTTTGCTTATAACCTGATTGATACTGAGACCACGGCCACTATAGATGGTCAGCTGAATGAAGGCGTCGAAGGTAGTGCCGTCAGTCTGCAAGCCGAAGATGACAGCGTGATAGTGTCTGTCACGGGTGGTGCCGGGGTATCTTTGGCACTTTCCTCTGGGGTAAACGATGCGGCGGTGGGTGCTGCGTTCTCCGTCAGTAATATCGCTACTGAGGTTAAAGCCGCGATTTACAATGCCGATGTCACTGCTACTGAGGGCGATATTACGGTAGACAGCGAATCCGACAGTAAACTGATTTCTATTGCTGCAGGTGGTGCTTTAGCCTCAACGGGAGCTTTTTCTGGTTCCTTCAGTATTGGTTTAGTGGACACATCAACCGTTGCACTGGTGGCGGGCAGCAGCCGTTTGTTGGCAGATGGCAATGTACGGGTCTCCGCCCGTGATCAGAGTGAAGTATTCAGTCTTGCGGGCAGTATTTCGCTTTCCAGTTTGTTTGGTACCTCAACCACACCCACGGTGTCTGTGGGTATTGCGTCTTCTTCCGTTGTTGCAACCAGTTACACCCTTGCCGCGTTTGATCCAGGTGTTGATGTTCAGGCCAACGCTAATCAGGCTGCAA
This sequence comes from Oceanospirillum sp., assembly GCA_047518265.1. Classification (GTDB taxonomy): domain Bacteria; phylum Pseudomonadota; class Gammaproteobacteria; order Pseudomonadales; family Halomonadaceae; genus Oceanospirillum. The sequence continues at coordinate 57,675 of JAKZRG010000010.1, read as the reverse complement.
TCACGGTTATTGATGGCACCATTGATGGTGATGATGATGTTGATTATGACAGCGCTAAAGGGGTCATGGTCACTGCGTTACACGGCGGTGATATCACGAATATTGCAGCAGCAGGCAGTATCAGTCGCTCCGGTACCGGTATTGCAGGTTCGGTAACTTTGACCTACGTGGATGAAACTACAGAGGCTATTGTTGCTGCAAATACTGATATTAATACGGCCACTTCTGATGAAAGTGATGAGCAATCGGTCATTATCCGTGCGGGCAGTGATACCGATATCATCGGTGTTGCCGGAGCCTTGGCTTATGGTGGTCAGGGTGGCTACGGTGCCGGTATTGATGTGCTGGTACTGGATAAGGTGACCCGTGCTGAGGTGCGTGATGGCGCAGATATCGATGCCACGAACAATATTATTGTTGAATCCCTATCTGATGAAAAAGTGATCTCCGTTGCCGGTGCTATCGGTCTGAGTAAAGATGCAGCTCTGGCCGGTAGTGTCGGGGTATCCCGCTATACCCTGGATACCTATGCGGAAGTGGGTGATGCCGATCTCTACGCGCAAGGCAGTATTGTGATTACCGCCGATGATCAGACCGAAGTGGATGTGGGTACAGGCTCACTGGTTTTTGGTAGTGATGCAGGCTTAGGGGGCGCGGTTGTGGTGCCTGTGGTGACCAAGCGTATCGAAGCTTACGTGGATGACAATGCCACTCTCGATGCGGAAGGTAATCGGGATGGTCTTACCGTGCGTACCGGTGAGTTCAGCGGTAACTGGTCAGATGATACTTCTGACGGCTCTCTGGATGAGGATTCCGGTGATCTGAAAGGTTTGGATATGGATAATTCCGATCTGGATCTGGATAAATTTATCGATGAGCGCGGTGCAGAGGCTGAAACCCAAGAGGATTTTAAAGGCCTGGCGATCAGTGCTACCAACCGGGATGAAGTTGAACTGTATGCGGTGGGGGCCTCGGTATCCACCAGTGGCTCTGCCATACAGCTCTCCGGTGTATTTAATTTCTACAATGTCACCACTAAGGCTTATATCGGTGATGCGGTCAGTGTTAACCAGAATACAGACTCTGACGGTGCTGAGCAGTCTGTATTACTGGCCGCAGGCAACGATGGTTTTCATCGGGGCATTGCCGGTGCGGTAGCTGCATCTTTTGATGCCAACGATATGGCGGCGACTATTGCAGCTGGTCTGACTGTGATCGACCAGACCGCTAAGGCCTGGATTGGTGATGACAGCGTAGTCAGTGCCGCTGATGATGTCAGTGTCACTGCCAATAACAGTGTGATTCTGGCCAGTGCGGATGCAGGTATTGCCGGTTCCGGTTATGGGGCGATTGCCGGTTCTCTACGTGGGGTCGGTATATATGACACCACTTATGCCACGATAGGTGCTGCAACAGTAACCGCTGGTGGCAATGTGATTGTGGAAGCGAACGATCATACTGACAATGATTTGATTGCCGGTGGTGTGGGAATCGCCTTGAACGGTGGTGGTCTGGGGGCCGGTGTGATCTCCGTGGGCGTATATAAGGACACCCGTGCGGCTATTTACAGCGGTGCAGATGTGAACGCTTACGCTAAGGGCGATAGTCTCACGGTTGCGGATGGCACGATTGCCGATAACGGTAGTTTTAATCAGGTGTCTGGTGTGAGTGGGGTGGTTGTCAGTGCGTACTCCACCGAGAATCTGTACAACCTAGGCGTTGCCGGGGGCATTGGTAGCAAGGCAGGTATCGCCGGTGCTGTTGTCTGGCAGATCACCGATTCTGATACCCAGGCTTATATTGAGTCTGGTGCCATTATTAATGATGAACAGGATAATGCTGATAGTGATCAGGATATCCATGTGACGGCACTGAACAGTATCGGTCTGACCAGTAGTACCGGTGCTGTGGCCGGTGGCCTGTATGGTGGTCTGGCCGGTGGTGTGATTGTTGGTGAGATTAAGAACGATACCTCGGCGTATGTCGGCGGCACTTTGTACGCCAAGGATGATTTGGAGGTGGCGGCGCTGTCCAATACGGAATTGGATATTGTTTCCTTTAGTGCCGCAGCAGGTGCCGTGGGCATTACCGGTGCAGTGGCTGTATTGAGTATCGGTGGTGATCTGGATGATTCCTACACGGCAGATGATAGTAGCAGTTCAGCCCTGACCGATGATGATGGCAATGACACCGAGACCGATACTCAGGATGCGACGTCAGATGCGACATCCGGTAATGGCCTGACAGATTACGCCTCTGATGATGAGGATACCGCTTATGGTGATAACTCGGAGGATATCAGCGACGAAACCAGTAGCGCTTCCAATGAAATTGATAGCAATATTAATCGCAGCGGTAGCGGTGCTTCTGATGTTGCCAGTGGAACCACGGCCTTTATTGTTGATGGCTCTTTGGTTGAGGTAGGCGATACGGTAGAGGTAGAAGCCCGTACCCGTGTTGACGGCGAAGTCTGGATCGGTGGTCTGGCAGCAGGTCTGGCCAGTGCCGGTGGTGCTGTGGGTATTGTTGATATTGAAGCCCATGCGACTGCTTATATTGGTACCGATGCTCTGGTGACCAATGATGGCTATCTCTTGGTAGAAACCTCTGCGGATCATGATGTTGAGTTGGAAGCTTATGCTGGTGCTGGCGGTATTGTTGGCATCGCCCTGCAGTATTCCGAAGTGGATGATACCTCTCGACAGCAAGCGTCTATTGGCTCCGGTGCGGATATTCGTCAGACCGATGAGTTAACCGTTTCTTCCAGCCGGGATATGGATCACCAGGCACGCAGTGCCGGTGGTTCCATTGGTGTGGTTGGCGTGGGGGTTTCTGCCGCCAGAGTGTATGTTTCTGGTGAAGCCTCGGCAGAGGTGAAAGACAGCGTTACCCTGGGCACCAGTGATGATCATCTGGGGTCTGTGACGATCAGCGCAGAGAGTAATGATCGTGGCCGCACAGAGGGTTATGCCGGTTCTGCGGGTGTGGCTGCTGGCACAGGTGTCGATATCGAAACCCATGTGGATGGCGATGTGACCGCCAGTACGGGACAGTCTGTTGCTATCTATGCGGATAATGAGGTTGAGGTTACGGCTGAAGCCCGCGTCAGAGGTAAGAGTGAGGTCTTTGGGGTTACCCTGTCCTCTATCGCTTCTGCTGGTGCGGCACTGGCAGATACCTATGTCTCGCCAGATGTTACTGCCTCCATTGGCCAAGATAACTCTATCAAAGCAGGCGATTTAACCGTTTCAGCCCTACAGGGACTAAGGGATGGTTTTGATGAATCTGCCTATACCTACGGATACGGTGTATCCGCTTCTATTATTGTCGGTATACAAGCCACTTTATTCAGCTCCAATGCTCAGGGTTCCACGATAGCGACGATTGGCTCCGATAGTGTGCTGGATGTGGCTGGAACCATCAGTATTACAGCAGAAACCGAAACAGGCCTGTTTGCCGAAGGTAATGGTGGTGCGGGCGGCGGCATTACCGCCATTGGTGCCAACTTTGTTGAGCTGGATAATGATGTTGATACCAAGGCTACTCTGGGCGGCGATGCTGAGGTGGATGCCAGTGCTCTGGTCATTAAAGCCGAGGCGAACGATAGTCTGGAAGCCCGTGCCGAAGTGGGCAGCGGCTCGTTAATTGGTAGCTTTGGGGCGGGTGATGATGCCATGGCCGCCGATGTAAATATCACTCTGACCGCAAATACAGAAGCAGGTATTGAAGACGGTTCAGGCGGTGGCGATACAGGGATTGATGTGACAACTCTGACCATTTTGTCTGATCACACCACAGAACTGAATGGCGAGGTGGAAAATACCTCTATTAGCGGTTTAGTGAGTGTCAGTGGTGCAGGTCTTGATGCGGCGCTAGTAGCTACAGTGGCCGCAACCGTGGGTCGTAACCAGAGAGTCAACGCAGAATCCATCACCATTGAAGCTCAGAACCGCTCCGGTGCCACCGATGGCAAGGATAAAATTGATGTTTACTCCACCTCTGGCAGCTTTGCTGGCGGTGCGACAGTGGATGCCACGGTTACCGTAGAACAGGATACCAGCGTTAATATTTCTGATGGTGCCAGCCTGATTCTAAGCAGTAGTGAAGGTGACGACGGCAGCGATGAGAATTTCTCTTTATTAGCTCATAACACCTCGGAGCTGAGTGCCGAAGGTGAATTGGTCAACGGTGCTGTAGGCTCGGGTACGGATCTGGATACCTGGATCAAACTGAATCAATATGACGCCCGCATTAATGTGGGGGATGCAGACCTGAGCAGTGCCGGTGAAATTCTATTGGCCAGTTGGTCGGAAGCGGATCTGGATGTGAATGCTTCCGCTCATGCTTCTGGCCTGATTACGATACCGGATACCGTGGCCCGTGCGACGGTGGACAGTGAAAACGAAGTGAATCTGGCTTCCGGTGCCACGTTGGAAGCTGAGGGTGATATCAAGCTGTTGGCCGGTCAGAATGAGGTGTTGGAATCTTTGGACGATGTGCCAGAGACCAACCAATTTACGCTGTCTGCCGTCGGTGGCGCTTATTCTCAAGCCGCTGGTGCTTTTCCGGAAGCTACGGCTCAGGCGCGAGCTACTCAATATAACCAAATCGATATCGCCTCTGGTGCGACGGTCACAGGTCATACGGATGTGCATATGCTCACCGATGAAGGTCTGGACCTGATGTATGGTCTGGCCATTGAGAGCGGTTACACCACTTCCTATGGCGGCGATGAAGATTTTGAGGTGTTTAACACGGTAATCGTAGATGGCACGGTTGAAGTGGGTGTGGATGCGGTACAGACCCTAACCATTGCCGAAGATGACACCATGACTTTTGAAGGGGAGTCGATCTCTATCTCCCTGGATGAAGCCAGAACGGTCAGTGCCACCTTTGGTGATTATCTGGATGAGTTGGTGGAGTTATGGGTCGAGTACATAGATACGGATCAGGAAGAGGTCTATGAAGCGGAGATCGAATACTGGCTGGATGTGATCACAGGTCTGGGAGGTACTGCCTCCTTTGATGCCGCGAGTGGTGAAATTCTCTATGAAACCGATATTGCTCTGGATTTCTATGTTATTGATGAGGTGAATGCCCGCTCCGGGAATATTCTGGTGGATGCGGATGCTCTGACTGGTGACGGTAATATTATCGCACCGGGTGATGTCACCATTGAAATTATCAATAATACGGATAAGAGTCTGGATCTGAGTGGTCTGGAAATCCCGGAAAGCTTCGGCGGTAATCTCTATCTGAATGATGTACGGGTGACCTCCAATGATGATATCGAGTTATTAAAAGACGAGGATGTCAGCGGTGATAACGTCGGCTTTGATCTGACAATTGCAGCGACTACAAGCGATCCTTCGATTACGGTCACTAACGTAGAGCAAGCTAGCCATACCGTAGATACTCATATTGTGGTCTCTGGTGATATTTCTAATCTGGAAGGTAGCGTTAATCTGGACAGCGGTACTGGTAGCCTGTTGATTAACGGTGATATCACGGCGGGTACTTTGGGGCTGACCAGTGGCGGTGACTTCTTCCTGTCGGGTTCCCAATGGTTGCACTTTGGTGGTGATCCTATTGAACTCTATGAGGATATTGCTGAAGCCAATGAAGATTCCAGGTCTTTTGTCAGTGATACCTCCACAGTCTTTACTGCGGATGATGACAGTGACCCGGATATCATCGCCGGTAATATCTTTGTCAACGCTCAGTACATCAATGTAAACGGTATTATCCAAAGCGGTATCGCTGAACATGAGGTCGTGATCAGTGAAGCTGAAGGTAGCCTATATCAACAGATTGCATCTGCGGTAACCAACTACTATCAAAACGGTGAAAATGAAGCGGACCGTTATCTGACTCTGGGTGATGATCTGGTCAGCGGTGATGTTTCGGTGCGTTACGATGTAGTGGATGGTCATCTGGAGCTGACCTCTGATATCGAAGTGTCTGGCGGTTATATCCAACTGATCGGTGAAATTGCCAATACCGGTGGTGGTGAGATTCGGGTACTGGACGGTTATGGCACTATTGATATCGATAATGAGTCCAGCCTGGATCTGGTCATTGTCGGTGATCTGGATGCCGGTAAAGGTTCCGATGATGGTTCGGGTATTGAAGGCACGGTATCCATTCTGGATGCTAATCGTAACTATCAGGAAACCCTGTTTGAACGGGTTGATGGCATTGTTTCTGTCGACGGTAATGGTCAGGTGATCGATAGTGAGGATCAGGCTCAGTTCCTACCCTCTGATCAACGTTATGTCTGGACCTCAGGTAATGCTTATACCAGTGAAACCGTGTATGAACTGAATAATCAAAGCTCACAACGTGATGCTTCCTATGTGGTTTCTAATGGTTCTTTGACCCAGCAAGATACGGACTATACCAATCCCGACCCTCTCTCCTCTGGTAGCTATCTAACCAACAGCAGTGATGATGATGTTTATACCTTTACCTTCACTGAAAGCTATGCAGGAGGTACGGGCACCCTATATATCCAGCAATATACAGAGATCGATAAGGTCGCAGGCATAGTGGTGAATAAAGAAACTCGCTATGACCATACCTATGTATTGGAGCAGGGTTTTAAAGAGGTTTACACCCATAGTGTTAAAGCAGATCAACCTATTGATATTGTTTTTATCGGTAATGAAAACGGTTATGTGGATATTGATACGGGTGCAGATCTGACGATTGAAGGCACAGTAGCCGCCCGTGGCGGTGATGTCATTATCAATGCTGAGGGTGATATCAGTACCGGTGATGATGGTGTGGTTGTGGCTGCCAGTCTGGATCTGAATGCCAGTGGTGTGATCGGTGGTGATTCCCCTTTGAATATCGAAATGACCGATGTTGAGGGCGGTTTAGTTGCCAATACCAGCGGCGGTGATATTGATATCTATGTGGCGGATGGTGATCTGAACCTAACGGAAGTGGATAGCGCAGGAGATGTTTCTATTGAGGTCGCCGCCGGTGGTATTACGGCGGGTGATCTGAATGATCTTGGCATTGATGCTCATATTGAAGCGGACAGTATTTCTCTCTCCAGTGCTGGTGTGATTGGCAGCAGCGATCAATCCATAGTGATTGACTCCGGTAGTGATGATGCAGAGACAGTCACCGTATCTGCTCTATCAGATATCTATCTGACCGAAGTCCAAGGGGATCTGGCTTTAGTCTCAGCCATTTCCAGCGGCGGTCATGTCACCATTGATGTATCTACCGGTAGTCTGGTGGATGCACAGGCAGAAGAGGGTACGGTTTACGACGAAGAAGCCCGTGAAGCTCTGGTCGATCTTTGGGATGAGATGAATCTGACCAATACGGATCGTGAAACTGAGTGGTTGGCCAGTTATCAAGCCGCTTACAGCGTGGAATACAACGAATACTGGGAGTTAAGAGAAGCCGCTGCAGTTTATGATGGTAGTGGTGATCTGGATTATTTTGATGATTCGGTGCTGACCTTCAGCGATGATCTGCGGGCTTATTACATGGATAGTCAGGGATTGAGCTCGGCTGAAGTGGATCAGGTGGAGCAGGATATTGTTGATCGTCTGGATGAGCTACATGCCATCTACGGTGAAGGCGGCAGCTATGTGACGGATAACGATACGGGGTTTGATCCCACCGCCTATGATGACAGCTTTAGTTATCAGTTTACCGATTCAGAAGAAGCAGACATTACTGACGGTTTGGTGTGGACCTCTGATCAGTTGCTGTGGGGCCTGCCATCCTCCTCTGTGATTCGTACTGCCGATACGGATATTACCGTTGAAGAGGCCAATATCAGTGGTGTTGATATCACTCTTACCACGGCTCAGGCCTTGGGCGAAAACGCAGATGGTGCGGAGATCATCTACGTTGAAAACGGTGATATCGACAATATTACCGATGATGATACTAAGGCTGCTCTGTTGGCGGCAGAATCCGGGGATTTGGAATTCTATCTATGGGATGACCTGAATAACGATGGTTCGGTGAGTGATAACGAGCTGACGGAGTGGGTTGATTCAGATGGTGACGATATTGTTGATGAAGATGAGTTTAATCTGATCAAGCTATATCAAACTCAGGATCTGGATCTTGATGCTTCTGGTACCGTGACCATTGCCGCAGACGGTGTGGTTTATATTGGTGCTGATAATGACCTGACACTGGCTCAGGTGGATGCCGGTAGTGGCGATATCCGTCTTAAAGTGGACGGTAATATTTCTCGGGACGGCTCCGTTGCTGATACGACCTTGATCGGTGCAGACCTTATTCTTGAGGCCAGTGGGAGTATTGGTATTGGTGCCGAGTTGAATCCGTTGACGTTAGACCTGTCCGGTGAACTGACGGCTCGTTCCGGTGGTGATCTCTATCTATCAGACCTATCGGGCAGTCTGGAAATTGCCAGCCTTTATGCAGAAGGTATTATCGGTCTGACTGGTAGCGTGATGCTTGACGGCAATGATACCGATAGCACTACTGTGACCAATATTTCGGCAGAGGGTTTAGTGCTAAACCTGAGTGAATTTGGTACCGATGCTAACCCGTTTGAACTGGAGTTAGGCGAGAGTGCTCTGTCTGGTGAGGTGAATGCCGGCCTGTATTTGCAGGTAGTAACGGATCTGAATATTGATAACCTGATCCTTAACGGTACAACCGATATTACCGGTGAACAGGATATCTATCTGGGCCGTATCGAGGTTGAATCAGGCAGTGCCACGGTAACCGCCAGCTTAGGAGATATTCTGGACTATATTGGCAGTGATATTAATGTGCTGCACGATGGCCTGACACTGAGTACACCTTTTGGGAATATTGGGCAGGCCAACGATCCTATTGAATACAAAGAAGGTATTACCCTGAGCACTGATGCGTCAGGTGATATCTATTTGGATGAGCAGGCCCTGTCTCAGGGTAACTTTAGTGATGCGGGCACGGGCGGTAACAGTAATCATACCTCTCAGGTATTTACTGCAGATTTTAACGGTGATGGCCTGAATGATGTACTGGTGCGTTATATCACCGACTCTGGCTGGGACGATGCAGCCAAGCTGATGCTCAATAACGGTGATTTCACCTTCACCAGTACCACTCTAAGCTTTACCCCAATGGCTATCGGTGATGTGGATAGTGATGGCGATATGGATATTATCGACAGCGATTTTATCTTGCAGCTGAACCAAGGGGGCGATCAAGACGGTACAGAAGGGACGTTTACTGAAGCCAGTCAAACCTTGGACTCAGGTATTGATGACTTCCTGGCTTGGGATACCGAGTTGGTGGATATCGATGGTGATAATGATCTGGATCTTGTTGCCATTGATCTGGAAAACGAAGTACTGGTGCAATGGGACAATAATGGTTCAGGCCTTTTCCCTGTGGCGATTACTACGGATCTATCTGCAGATCTTCCTGTCAGTGGTGCGGGTTATGATATTTCACCGCAAAACCTGAGCTTTGCCGATCTGGATGCCGATGGTGATCAGGATCTTATCCTGATGTATGCCGATGACGTACTTCAGACCTTTGCTGCAACACAGGATGAAGGTCGCTATGTACAGCGTGATCGGGCTGAAGCCTATGTGGTGTTTGAAAATGACGGTGCCGGTAACCTGAACAAAGACTGGAGTATTAGCATTGGGCCGGATGAATGGTGGGGTGTCGACCTTGCCGATATCGATGGTGATGATGACCTGGATGCTCTATACGCCACAGAATCTGGCGTCGAAGTCTGGCAAAACAACGGTAATTTTAATTTCTCTCTGATAGATACTCTGGACGCCGGTTTTGCTCTGGATCTGGATCTGGTGGATCTGGATTACGACGGTGATCTTGACCTGTTTGTCGCAACCGATGGCAGCGCTGGCCCTGATGATAGCGATGGGGCGGCTAATACCATCTGGTTTAATGATGGTAATGGCGGCTTTACCGATAGCGGTCAGACCCTGGGCGATAATCAGAGTCATCAAGTGACCTTTATTGATCTGGACGGTGACGGTGACAGCGATGCCTATGTGGCCAATGCTTCTCCTCTTGGGGGCGTTGAGCGAGATGAACTTTGGCAGAACCAGTCACCGCCGAGTATTGATGCTGATCAGACCTTCTCTGTTTATGAAAATCAGGATACGGGGACGTCATTAGGCACACTTTCTGTAACGGATACGGATCTGGGTGAGGTGCTGAGTTATGCCATTACCGCTGGTAATGATGATGGCTTCTTTACTATTGATGCCGCTACCGGTGAACTTTCCACCACTCAAGCTTTGGATTTTGAAACGAATGCAACCCGTTACACCCTGACCGTGGAGGTCACGGATACTGCAGGCCTGATCGATAGTGGTGTGATCGCTATTGATCTGTTGGATCTTGATCAGCCTCCAGTGCTGGATTTTTATGTGCTGGCTAGCGATGAAAATGCGGGTGATGGTGCGGTTGTCGGCCAACTAACGGCCACGGACCCTGAAGCGGATCTGGGCGATACGGTGGTTGATTTTGCCATTGTGGGCGGTTCTGGTCAGGGTATCTTCTCCATTGATAGTGATGGCGTGGTGACCATGGATTCCAGCCTGAGCCATGAGGATGGGGCAGAGTATACCTTACTGGTAGAAATGACCGATGCCGACGGCAATGTATCGGATTCTGATACCTATCAGGCGGTCACCATCACGATTAATGATCTGGCAGAAGCCCCAGGGGATGAGAATCAAACCATCACCTTCTACGAAAACCGTGCAGTGGGTGAGTATCTGGGGAGCTTCACCATCGACGATGATGATGATGGTGAGAGCTTTACGGTAGAGTTTGTTAATGGGGGCTACGATGGTCGCTTTATCTTCACTGAAAGTACAGATGACCCTTATACCTTTGATGTGTCGGTCGGTCAGACGACTTATACCAATACGGACTCCATTGATTTAGGTAATAACGCCAGCTATCAGTTAAGAGCAACGGATAAGGATGGACTGGATAGCACCTTCTATATCATTCTGGATATTCTGGCTTTTGATGATACGCCAACTATGGGTGATGAAACCCATAGCTTCCCTGAATCCGGTGGCAGTGATGAGTGGGTGACCACCTTAGATGCCTCAGACGATGATATCGTCAATGGTGACTCTCTTGTTTATAGCGCGGTATCCCTGATCCATGTGGCCCAGGATACAACGCAAACCAACATTACGCTGAATGATGCCAGCGATCCTTTCACACTGGATACCAGTACGGGTGAGATCCGGGTGGATACTTCGGGTTTTGATCATGCGGCTACGGATTACTATCTGTATGTGGTGGAAGTGGAGGATGAAGAGGGTTTTACCGATCAAACTACAATCACTGTTTATGTCACTAACCTGAATGATGCGCCGGTATTTGATGCTGGCAGTTATGATTTTACTATCAATGAGAACCGCGAAGATGGTCATGTGGTGGGCACGGTATCGGCTACCGATGCTGACCTGGGTGATGGTTTAACCTATAGCTGGACTGCCGGTCAGGGTGCCCACCCCTATGGGATTGATGCCACTACCGGTGAGATCACCGTTGCTGATGGCAGTCTGACGGATTATGAAGATACCGATGTCAGAGATCTGACCCTGTCGATTGATGTAACAGACCGCTCCGGTGAAACGGATACCAGTTCTGTCACCATTCATCTGACAGATCTTAATATCGATCCTCGTATATCCGGTTTTGGTGATGCTGGCTTCTACGAAGGTACGATCTCTGCTGGTGATCAGGCGGGAGACCGACTGACCCTCTTATTGGAGTGGGGGGGAACCGTAGGTTCTCAGACTGATCTGGACTACGTCGACGGCGATCGTCATACCTATACCCTTAGTGGTGATTATGCCCATCTATTTGAACTGGATGTGGAAACCGTTGAATACAACTCCGGTAGCCTATCCCGTTATGATTATGTCAGAGCGAATGTGGCCGATGGTGTTAGCCTGGAACTGGACTATGAAGACCTAGTTGAACAAGGATTTACCGGCGGTACAGGTTATGTGAATTGGACCACTTTGACCGTGACCGTTGTGGATACCGAGGGTGGCAGTAACTCCATGACCGCCGATGTGCGGGTTTATGATGTAGATGAAGATCCTATATTAGACAGTGGCCAGCAATTAACCGTTAATGAATTGGCTGTTGTTGGTGACAGTATCGGCACGCTCAGTCATATCAAAGATGATGGCGATAGCTTCAGTATTGTGGCGGGCAATGACGACAGTGTTTTCACCATAGATGCTGATACTGGCGAGATCACCCTTGCTGATACCAGTCTATTGGATTACGAACAGGTTCAATCCTATGACTTGTTTGTGCGCCTTTCTACGGGGAGTGATTTTGTTGAAACATCGGTGAGTGTCGATGTGGAAAATGCCTACGAAACCAATCTCTCTGTTAGCAAGACCTCAGATGTCACGGTGGCGACTGAGGGGGATAATGTCACCTATACCATTACAATAACCAATGACGGTGATACGGATATTACTGGCGCAACGGTGACGGATCTATTGTCTGGCTTAGAAAATGCTGAGCTTATCTCGATAGAAACCAGCACCGGTGATGGCCTGGCTATGGGTGAGCAGGAGGGTGTACTGACTCTGCAAACCTCAGATGATGAACTTTATGATCATTACAATGACGTTTATGACGCCAATTTTGAACGTGAGGTAAACAAAGATTATTTTGATACAGGGGAAGATCTCTCTCAATGGTTAGGGGATTCTTCTACTCTGGTATTCTGGTTGAATACCGAGCAGGTCAATGATGCTTATGTTGCAATGAACAGTCTAAGCAGCACCTCAGATCTCTCTAGCTCCCAATCGTATGCCCCCGCTATTACCGGATTTAATGGTGATAACGGCGCTGACAGTAATTTTGACTCCATCTCCTGGGGTTGGCTGGATGGTGATGGCAAGCTCAATCTGACGGCTAAAAATAGTAACAACTCCAGCAGTACGGAAATTACCAGTGATACGGTGATTAACGATGGTAGTTGGCACCATATCGCCATGACCCGTGATGCGGATACCGGTGCTCTGCAGATCTATGTGAACGGTGTACTAGAAGATTCCACCGGCAGCGGTCGTACCGGTGTATTGGAAGGCTCCTTCTCCAGTATTGGTCAGGTGACCTACTCCTCTGAGCTGCCTTATAACCAGCGCTATTGGCTGTATAACGATGTCATTAATGGTTTTGAAGGCCAGTTGGACGATGTCTCTGTATTTGATCAAGTCTTGGCGCTTGATGATATTCAGGCATTGATGAACGGTGATGCCGGTGTACCAGATGCTGTCGCAGCCTGGAACTTTACTACCAGCAGCAATAACTCAGGTGTTAGCAGTGTTCTAACGGCAGGTACTTTAGCAAGCGGCCTGAGTGATACGGTTGATCTGGCCGTTGGCAGCTCGATTACTTATGTTATTGAAGGTACGGTTGCGGATCTGGACAGTCATCGCGCGGCTGTAGAGGGTGTGATTTCCAGTGCTGTTTCGGTGAGCGGTGATTTTATTAACCATATCGCCAGTGATGCCAGTGATGCTGTATCCATCTGGGTTGAAGCAGATGCCGCCGGTGGCTCCGGTCAGTTTGTTATAGACGATACCCTCTATTCTGCTGAAACCGATGATGTGGCGATTGCCGATGTGAACGGTGATGGCTACCTGGATATCTGGCTGGCCAATGATGGTGCGGATCAAATTCTGCTTAACGATGGTGCTGGTAATTTTACCGATAGTGGACAGTCCCTGGGCAGTGTCGATAGCCAAACGGTTATTCTGGCGGACGTGGATCTGGATGGTGATCTGGATGCCATTACGGGCTACTACACAGATACCGATCTTTCAAGTCAGAATGCGCCGACCAATATGATCAATTATGTTCAGCTGTGGCTGAATCAGGGCGGTGATCAGGCGGGTAGCGAAGGCGTGTTTGTTGAAGCCGATACGTTAGACGTTTATCAATATCAATATAACGGCTTGCAATATGACCTGAATGCCAGTGATTTGGATATGGCGGATCTGAATAATGACGGTTATCTGGATCTGGTGGTGAATGCTAATGTGCGAGATGCCGGTGACAATGTGATCTTCCTGAATGATGGTTCGGGTAACTTCCGCCAGATCCGTCAGGCATTAACTCAGGACGGTGTGGGTATTGATGACGGCACGGTCAGTAGCAGTACAACGCCTAATGAAGTGGTATTGGGGGACTGGGATAATGATGGTGTAGTGGATATGGCCACGGTTAAAAGTGACCTACATATCTACATGAATGATGGCTATGGTCAGTTTGATCGCATCAGCGATATCAATGACAACAGTAACAGTGCGAATACGATTGCCAGTGGTGATCTGAATAGCGATGGTTATCTGGATATTGTTCAGGGCAGCAATATCTACCTTAATCAGGGCGATGGCAGCTTTGCACTGGATTCCTCTCTGAGTCTTACAAATCTAACGGAAGTGATACTGGGCGATCTGGATGGTGATGGTCACCTGGATATTATCAGCCTTGAAAGTGATGGTACTTACACCAGCTTTCTTAACGACGGGGAGGCAAACTTTAGCGAATATTATAGTGAGCAGGTGACTGATATTGGTACCGCCCGTGAAGTTGCACTGGCGGATCTGGATTACGACGGTGATCTGGATCTGGTGGTGGTGGGTAGCAGCGGCAGCCAGATTCTGTTTAATGCTTCTCAGGTACAGATGGATCTTGAAACGTCCACTCTGGATACCTATGAGGAAACCCCGGTTACCTTACCAACGATCAGTCTGTCAGATCTGGATCTGGCTGCTGATGGTGAGATCACTCTGACCATCAGTGTGGGCAGTGTCGCGCCTGAATCGGGCTCATCGGCCCCTGAAACGGCTGCTCTTGAAACAGGCGCAGTAGATGATGCCGATGGCACCCTGACCTGGGATAGTGAAACAGGTACCACAATTACCCGTACAGGAACACTGGATGAACTGAATGCTCTGCTGTTAACCAGCGTGGTATTAACTCCGGCAACAGAGATTTCCGGTGAACTGGAGATTACCGTACAAGCTAATGATGGTGTGGTGACCTCAAATCAAATTATTACCGTAGCTGTCACAGCTACCAATGATGCGCCGACTCTGGTGGCTCCAGATGAACTCAGCACCGATGAAGACGTTGATCTGGATATTACGGGGATCTCGATCAGCGATCTGGATTCCGATGAGCTGGAGCTAACCCTGAGCGTTAACGTCGGTTCGCTGACGTTGTCGGGCAGCGAGGACGATACTTTGGTGCTGTCCGGCAGTGCTGATGAGATCAATACTCAGCTTGCCGGTCTGGTGTATAGCCCACTGTCCAATATGTTTGGCGCGGCCAAAGTGGCATTAACCCTAGTCGATGGTGACCAGCGTGTTAGCCATGATATCGATATCCAAGTAGGCACGGTCAATGATGGCCCTGAGCTAATTCTGGCGGCTGACAGTGTGGATATGGAAGAAGACACCACCGCAACTATTGATGTGATCAGTGTCGGCGATGAGGATGACGATACCCTGACCATCACCCTGACCTCGGTGACCGGCATGCTGATCTTAGCGGGAGAGCAGGACTATGAGGTGAGCTATACCGGTACGCGTAGCCAGTTGAATACTCAGTTGGAAGCTCTGCAATACACCCCGTTGGCTGACTGGTACGGTGAAGCTGAGATCACCATCAAACTGGATGACGGTACTGAATTGCGAGTGGATAGCCTGACCGTTAATGTCATTGATGATCTTGAGGATGAGGTGAATGATGCTCCTACGCTGGAGCTGACACAAAATGTCTTCTCGGTAGATGAAGATAACAGCGAACAGATCGCTATCGCTTCTTACGCTGTGGTGGATGACGAGTTAGGTTCGAATATCTTATCTCTAAGCGGTGATTATGCGGATTGGTTTACTTTGGATGGCGATAGTCTATACCTGAAGGCTGATGCTGAATTGGATGCCGAAACCGCCAGTAGCATTGAGCTGATACTGGCGGTGGATGACGATACGGTTGGCGATAGCCCGGATGATAGCATTAGCCTGACACTGGATATTGGTGATGTGAATGAGCATACGCCTGTCTTGGCTGATACTTCCTTCTCCATTATGGAAAACAGTTCAAATACCACTCTGGTAGGTACCTTACGAGCCAGTGATAGTGATAGCAGTAATGGCGGATTTAGTTACGCCATCACAGTTGGAAATGAGTTGGGTATTTTTACTATTGATCAAGATTCAGGTGAGATATCTATTGCGGATAACGCTGCGTTGGATCGCGAAAGTCTAAATGAAGTCCAATTAACTGTAGAGGTCAGCGATAAGGGGCCAGGCAGTGAATTGACTGATACGGCAGTGATCACCATCAGTCTGGAGGATGTGAATGAGTTTGCCACAGAGATTCAGGACACCATCTTCTCAATAGCTGAAAATAGCGATAACGGCATCGTGGTAGGCACGATTTCAGCCTCTGATGATGACGCCACCGAAGTGGGCTCTGTCTTTACGATCACTTCAGGCAACGCATTAGGCATCTTCTCTATTGATGCGGATACCGGTGTGATCAGCGTAGAAGATAACACCTATCTGAATCGTGAACAGATCAGTGAGGTTGAGCTGACCGTAGCCGTTGATGATGGCGAGCACAGTGATTCTGCTACAGTGACCATCTCTATCTCGGACCAAAATGAGTATGCACCGGTGTTGGCTGATGCGTCTTATGTATTGGATGAGAATGCTGCTATAGGCACACTGATCACAGTATTGAAGGCTACAGATCCAGATGCCACTGGTGGTGATATCAGTTACAGGATTCGAGCCGGTAATGAACTGGGCATTATTGCTTTAGATGAGGAAAGTGGAGAGTTAACGATTGCTGATAGTAGCCTGTTTGACAGAGAAAGTATTGAGCAGATTGAGTTAACGATACAGGCAAGAGACAACACGACAACTTCAGTGCTGAAGGGATATGCTGTCATTACAATCTCTCTACAAGATGTAAACGAATTTGCTCCTGTACTGGATGATGCTCAGTTCACTCTGCCTGAAAATTCCGAGATAGGTTTCAGTCTAGGCACTCTGGTGGCAACGGATGAGGATGCCACAAATAATAATTTAAGTTACCAGATCACTTCAGGTAATGAGCTGGGCATTTTTGCCATTGACAGTGAAAGTGGTGAGATTACTGTGGCTGATAATACTCAGCTGGACTTTGAGCTGCTTTCTGAAATTCAGCTGACCATACAGGTCAGTGATCAGGATGAAATATCCGCTCTGATGGATTCCGCCACGGTAACGATCAGCGTTGACGATATCAACGAATCTGCTCCTGTGTTGGCTGATGTGAGTTTTGAGTTGGCTGAAAACAGTGTTAATGGTTTTCTGGTTGGCAGTGTGATTGCAACTGATGCTGATGGTGACAATATTCCGTTAAGCTATAGCATCACGGCGGGTAATGAGTTAGGT
The DNA here is from genome assembly GCA_047518265.1 of Oceanospirillum sp. GTDB lineage: Bacteria > Pseudomonadota > Gammaproteobacteria > Pseudomonadales > Halomonadaceae > Oceanospirillum. The sequence continues at coordinate 40,198 of JAKZRG010000010.1, read as the reverse complement.
ATTTTTGATATTGATGCCGATACCGGTGAGATCAGTGTTACTGATAATAGTAATCTGGATTTTGAGACTGTGGAGCAGATCCAGCTGACTGTGACTGTCAGTGATAATGATCCCAATGCAGCCATGACGGGTAGCGCAACAATCACCGTTAACGTAGAAAATGTGAATGAATACCAGCCGGTACTGAACGATAGTGTCTTTACCATTCAGGAGAACATGGCTAACGGTGAGGTGATCGGCAGTATTGATCTAGCCAATGGTGATGATGCAGAAGGCTTCCTAAACTATGACATTATCGCCGGCAATGAGCTGGGTATCTTTGAACTGAACGGTGAAACCGGTGAGCTGGAGATTGATAACAACAATAACCTGGATCGTGAACAGATCAGCCAAGTTCAGTTAACGGTGCAGGTGAGTGTGGATGAAACCGGTGCTGCCGATACCGCAACGTTGACTATTACGATTACCGATGCCAATGAGTTTGCCCCGGTGATCAATGATGACAGTTTCTCGATATTGGAAACCAGTGATAAGGGTGCAGTGATCGGTACTGTATCGGCTTCCGATGAGGATGCCACCAACGGTGGTTTGAGTTACGAGATAATCAGCGGTAACGATTTGGGTATTTTTGAGATCGATGCTGAAAGTGGTGATATCTCTATTGTAGATAACAGCAATCTGGATAGCGACCTGATCGATCAAGCCCAGTTAACCATTCAGGTGAGTGATAATGGCTTGGCTGTTTCTGATGAGGCTGCAGGAGGAACAACAGAAGAAGTCGGAAACGTTCAAACCGATGCCTTGACCAGCAGTGCAACCGTAACCATTTCCGTGATCAATGTGAATCAATACCAACCGGTACTGAATGATGGTGTCTTCACTGTTCAAGAAAATGCTGAAAATAACAGCGTGATTGGCAGTGTGACGATTGCCAATATCGATGAAGCGGAAGGTTTCCTGAACTACGATATTATCGCCGGTAATGAGCTGGGTATCTTTGAACTGAACGGCGAAACCGGTGAGCTGGAGATCGACAACAACAATAATTTGGATCGTGAGCAGATTAGTGACGTTCAGTTAACGGTGCAGGTAAGCGTGGATGAAACCGGTGCTGCCGATACCGCAACGTTGACTATTACGATTACCGATGCCAACGAGTTTGCCCCGGTGATCAATGATGTCAGTTTCTCGGTATTGGAAACCAGTGATAAGGGTGCTGTGATCGGTACTGTATCGGCTTCCGATGAGGATGCCACCAACGGTGGTTTGAGTTACGAGATAATCAGTGGTAACGATCTGGGTATTTTTGCTATTGATGCTGAAAGTGGAGAGATCTCGATTGCAGATAACAGCAATCTGGATAGCGATCTGATCGATCAAGCCCAGCTTACCATTCAGGTCAGTGATCATGGCGTCGCTACCACAGAAGATGCTCTGGCAAATGCTCTGACTGATACGGCCAGTGTGACCATTTCCGTGATCAATGTGAATCAATACCAACCGGTACTGAATGATGGTGTATTCACTGTTCAAGAAAATGCTGAAAATAACAGCGTGATTGGCAGTGTGACGATTGCCAATATCGATGAAGCGGAAGGTTTCCTGAACTATGACATTATCGCCGGTAATGAGCTGGGTATCTTTGAACTGAACGGCGAAACTGGTGAGCTGGAGATTGATAACAACAGTAACCTGGATCGTGAGCAGATTAGTGACGTTCAGTTAACGGTGCAGGTGAGCGTGGATGAAACTGGTGCGGCGGATACCGCAACGCTGACCATCACGATTACCGATGCTAATGAGTTTGCCCCGGTGATCAATGATGCCAATTTCTCAATTTTGGAAACCAGTGAAAACGATACTCTAGTGGGTAGTATGTCTGCTTCAGACGACGATGCCACCAGCGGTGGTTTGAGTTATGAGATCGTTAGCGGTAATGATCTGGGGGTTTTTGAGATCGATGCTGAAAGTGGAGAGATCACGGTTGTTGATAATAGTAATCTGGATAACGATCTGATCGATCAAGCCCAGCTTACCATTCAGGTCAGTGATCATGGCGTCGCTGCCACAGAAGATGCTCTGGCAAATGCTCTGACTGATACGGCCACTGTGACCATTTCCGTGATCAATGTGAATCAATACCAACCGGTATTGAACGATGGCACATTTACGGTACAAGAGAATGCTGAAAATAACAGCGTGATTGGTAGTGTGACGATTGCCAATATCGAGGATGCGGAAGGTTTCCTGAACTATGACATTATCGCTGGTAATGAGTTAGGTATCTTTGAGCTGAACGGCGAAACCGGTGAGCTGGAGATTGACAATAACAGCAATTTGGATCGTGAACAGGTTAGTGAAGTTCAGTTAACGGTGCAGGTGAGTGTGGATGAAACCGGTGCGGCGGATACCGCAACGCTGACCATCACGATTACCGATGCCAATGAGTTTGCCCCGGTTATTAATGATGCTAGCTTCTCAATTCTGGAAAACAGCGATAACGATACCCCTATTGGCCGTGTGCTTGCGACAGATAATGATGCTAGCAATGGGGATCTGAGTTATGCCATCACGGCGGGTAACGAGCTGGGTATTTTTACGATCGACAGTACTTCTGGTGAGATCTCTGTGCTGGATAACCGCAATCTGGATTTTGAAACCATCAGTGAAGTTCAGCTAACCGTTACCGCCAGTGATAATGGGCCGGATGAAGCGCTCACAACTTCTGCCACGGTTACCATCGGTATTGAAGATAACCCTGCCTTTGAGCCGGTATTAAATGATGTGGCCCTAAGCCTAGTGGAAAACACGGCAACAGATACTCTGGTAACAACTGTTCAGGCCAGCAATAGCGCTGAAGCGGAAGAGATTCTGCTTTATCAGATCATTTCCGGTAATGAGTTGGGGATCTTTGATCTGAATGCTGAAACCGGTGAACTGACCATCGAGGATAATAGCAATCTGGATCGTGAGCAGATAGAACAAATCCAGCTGGCTATCGAAGTTGAAGCGCTTAATGCTGATACCCGTGATACTGCGATGTTGAACATCACCCTAACGGATAGCAATGAGTTTGCTCCGCAACTGGATAACGTCAGCTTTAACCTGTTGGAGAATAGTGCGGTTGATACTCTGGTAGGCACGTTGCAGGCTTATGATGACGATATCAGTAGCGGTGAGTTTTCTTATCAGATCAGTGCCGGTAATGATCTGGGTATCTTTGCCCTTGATGAAACTACAGGTGAGATCACAGTTGCAGATAATTCAGCGTTGGATCGTGAGCAACTGGAGCAGGTTGAACTTACCGTACAGGTGAGTGATCTGGATGCTGATAATCCTCTGACGACAGATGCCACAATCACTATCTCACTGCAGGATGACGATGAGTTTGACGCAGTATTTGATGCAGCTGATTTTTCTATTGATGAAAATAGTGCCAATGATTCAGTGTTGGGTTCAGTTACTGTTGTTGATGAAGATGTCACTCAGGCGGATCTTAGTTATATCATCACGGACGGTAATGATCTGGGTATCTTTGCGATAGATAACACAAGCGGTGAGATTTCTGTGCTGGATAACGGCAATCTGGACCGTGAAACCCTAAGTGAAGTCGAGCTAATTGTTGCAGTAAGTGATAACGATCCTGAATCGGATTACAGTGCTTTGGCCACTGTTCGTATTACCATCTTGGATGTAGATGAATTTGCCTCGGATATTGCGGATGTCAGCTTCACTATTGCAGAAAACAGTGATAACAACAGTCTGTTAGGCACTGTAACCGCGACAGATGACGATGCCACTGCAGAGCTGAGTTACAGCATTATTTCTGGAAATGAATTAGGCATCTTCACAATTGCTACAAATTCTGGTGCTATATCTATTGCTGACAGCAGCAATTTGGATCGAGAGCAGATCAGTGAGATTCAATTGACGGTACAAATTGTTGATAGCAGCTCTTCTTTCACGGATACGGCGGTGATTACCGTTGCGGTGAATGATATTAACGAGTTTGCCCCTGATATCACTGATGCATCCTTTACGGTGGAAGAATTCAGCGCCAATGGCACTGTGATCGGCTCGGTGACGGCAACGGATGCTGATGCTAGCAATGGTGGTTTGAGTTATGCCATTACCGGTGGTAATGAACTGGGACTGTTCACCATTGATAGTTTGACCGGTGAATTGAGCGTGGCTGATAGCGATGCTCTGGAATATGAGTCTGTAGAGAGTGTTCAATTATCAATCACCGTCAGTGACAATGGTACTGATAATAGTCAGCAGGTCTCTAGTAAGCAAAGCACCAGCCTGATGGATATTGGTTTGTTAGATATTCCAGACTATAACGATTTTGTTGAGGCATGGCAGAACAGTGTTGCCAGTAATAACAGTTCAGATAACGGTAATTCTGATAACAATGATACGGACTCCCATTCAGAAACAGATACGAATACCAGCAATGATTCAAATCTATTGGATCTAGCTACCAGTGAACCGGCAACGGTATTGGTGGAGTTGCTGGATAGCTGGACAGAAGTGACAACTTCTACAGGCTCAGATTCTTCCGATGGTACTGAAAGCAGTGTGGAAGTAACGGAAGGGGCAGAGGAACAGGTCGTCGCTCTCAGTGATTTTATCAGTGAGTTGGGTAATGGAGAGCAGCGCAAACTGAATATTGAGCTGGTTGAGGTGATTCTACAATCCACAGATACCAGTAATCAGTCTGTAGACGATCAATATGCTCAGTATATCGCTTGGTGTGAGTTGGTGGGCCTTGACCCTATCAGTTCATCGGCATTTGAAGCATTGAGTAATCGGTTAAGCCAGTAGCTTTGAAACATTGAATAGACGTCTAAGCGAATAATAATTTTCATAGGATCGTGAGTGAAGTTGATGAGTCATAAAACAAAGCGTGGCATAGGATCTATTGCGGTAATGGCTTTGGCGATCTCGGCGGGTAATGTCTTTGCCTCTGAGTCTAGGCCTTTGTCTCTAGGGCAAGTGGTCACTATGATCCAATCCCATAATATTGATGTACAGGCAGAGTATTATGGATTGGGTATCGCTTCTGAAGGGGTGAAAAGTGCTGAAGGCATTTTTGAACCTGAGTTAGTCATTGATGCTTCTCGCAACTCGCAGCGGGTACACAATACAACAGAAGAATCTCTGTCACGCAGTGATCTGGACGAATATAAAAATGATTACAGTGAGGTAGGCATTGCACTGGAGACACTGCTCTCAACCGGGGCAGAGTTGACCGTGGGTTATGATGCTCGGTCTACCAAAACAAACCTACAGGAAAACGGCAAAGAAGTTGAAGGCAGCCTAGAGCTAAAAATGACTCAACCTCTGTTAAAAGGTGCAGGGGAAACCGCCACTCTATCCACTATTCGCAGTTCTGAAAAGGATCGAGATATTACCGCCCAGCGTTATCGAGCGGTATTATTGGATAATGTCGCCTCGGCCATAGAAGTCTATCGTGATCTTCAGGGTGCACAGCAGCGTATTGCATTGCGTCAACGGGCGAAACAGGTGGCAGAGCAGCTATTGCAGGAACAGCAGAATCGCTTTCAGGCGGGACGTGCTTCTACTGCAGATCTGAATCGTGCCCAAGCGCTACAGTCATTGCGTCAGGCCGGTTTGTTGATTGCTCAGCAATCCCGTTCTAATGCCGAGGAACGCTTGCGTGAGTTATTGGGGGATGCTTTAACCTCACAACAAAACTTGTCTGCTGAGCCTCTGGCCGATATGAACAGCGTCCAGTTGCCAACATTGGATCAAGTAGCACAAACGGCACAGGCCAATCGAGCTGAACTGCAGATGCGCCGTCTTGAGGTTGAGCGTGAACAAGTTAAGGTTGATTACGCTAGAAATAAGACGAAGCCTCAGTTGGATCTAACCCTTGAATACGGTCATGGGGGGTTAGGTAGCGATCACGGAGACGCTTTTGATGAAGTCACAGGTGCCGATTACCCTAGTTGGAAAGTAGGGCTGGAGTTTCGCATGCCAATCTTTGGTGGGCAAAAGGGTAAAGCAGAGCTAGCAGCAGCCCAATACCGCCATCATTGGGCCAAGGTGCGTCGCAGTCTGACGGAGTCAGTGATTGATAATGAAGTGAATGGTGCCCTGCGTAAGCTGGAAAATGGTTATCAGGAACTGTCAAAACAGATGTTAGTGGTCAGCTCGCAAGAAAGCTTGTGGCAGGCTGAACAGCAGCGTATGCAGGAAGGTAAGGTTAATGCTTCTGAGGTACTTGAAGTAGAGCTGAAACTGCTAGAGGCCCGTGAGGCGGTACTGGACAGCTCGGTACGCTTGCATAAGGCATTGACGGATCTACAACGTGTGGATGGTTCTTTATTGAGTATCTATGGCCTGGATCAAAACCCTGATGTGGTCTTGGCTGGGAGCGATTCTTAATGTTCGGCCTAATATATTCTTCTGCTTTTAGTTCTGTGATTCGCTCAAGAACCCGTGATATGACTCTGAAAAGAATAGTTAAAATTTGGGTGAGTTTATTCATCTTACTTCTTTCTTCTCTATCTTGGGCGACTGAAATAAGGATCTCTGGGGTAACTGAGCCTCTTCGGGATATTGATCTAGCACTGCCTGTGGGCGGTACAGTGTCCAGCATCCAAGTCAGAGAGGGTGAGACCGTTAAGCAAGGCCAGACGCTGTTACGTCTACGCAGTGTTCTGGAAGAGCTGGATGTTAAACGAATGAAGCGTGTTTGGCGGTTTAATGACAAGCTGGAAACCGCTCGTAAGCGTGAAGCCTTATTGATACGTCAGCTCGAAGCCACCAAACGTCTGTACGATAATGGCCGCTCGGTGAGTTTGGAAGAGTACGAGGTGAAGCAATTTGAAGTGCTGGCCGCCAATCTGGAGCTTAAGCAACTAAAAACAGCTAAGGCTTTGGAAAAAATTGAGTTTGATACGGCTCGTGAGCGTTTGGCGCAAAGAATTCTACAAGCCCCTTCCGGTGGGGTCGTAACCCTAATCGATGTGGATGAAGGTGAGGCGGTAGAGGCCAGTCGCAAAGTGATGCGTTTGGTGGATATATCCAAATGCCTGTTTGTCAGTGCGGTACGAGAAGAGGAAAGCGGCGGTCTGAGCTTAAATCAAAAGGTACGGCTGGAGATACGCAGCGCATCGGGTGTGTTACAGCGCACCGGTCAGGTCAGCTTTATCTCTCCTGTGGTGGATTCTGCCAGCGGTCTTATGGAGATCAAAGTGCTGATTGATAATAGCGATGGCGCGATACGCCCCGGTGTACCCGCTACCTTGTTATTATAAATTTAAGCTTCTTAGGTTGAAGGATAACCTTCGAAGTGAGGCTTGTGTAGGTTGGGCTGAGCGATGCATTGTATTTTCGGGTGATATCAAAGTCTAACCTCGCGAACCCCAACGACAGATATGCGTACTCCCGATACAGAAATAAAACCATTGAGCCATTTAGAAACAATCCCGTTAATATCCCCCGAACTCTCGAAAGGAAGTAGCCTGTGACGGTTCAGTCCCCTCTTGATCAGCAAAACCAGGCTGATTCCATTGAAACTCTGTTGGCCCTGCGTCGTTTTGATGGGGAACCTGCAGAGTTCTGGCCTTGTTTGATTAAAGCGATGGCTACAACGTTTCAGGCCCAGGCAGGTGTGTTGGTGACTGAGCAGGAAAAGGGCTGGGTAATACACGGCCCTTGGTTGGGCAAACGTACCGGTAATCTTAGTCCTGCCTTGCGGGAGCGCATCTTATCTTTTGCTCCGCTATTGGTGAATGCCGATAGGCCCCAAATCAATGAAGATGGCAGTGGTGTTTTAGTGGGGGCGTCTTTCCCTGTTCCGGAAGGACAACCCAGAGCTCTGGTGGTTTTGATTCAGGTAGAAGTGTCGGCCGGAACTCAGGCATTTTGTGATCAGTTTCATTGGTTGGCGGATATTCCCGCAACCTATGCAGAATCTTTAAACCCGTCGACTCCCGGACAGCTTGGTCATGAACTGCTGCACCCTTACGAGATCGCGTTAGATTTAAATCAGGGGGAACGTTTCCAGCAGGTGGCTATGGCCCTGTGTAATGAGATGGCGACACGTTTTAACTGTGATCAGGTCAGTTTGGGTTGGTGGCAAAAGGAACGGATTCAACTGCAAGCCAGCAGTCATATTGAGCGCTTTGATGCCAAAATGGAGCTGGTTCAGGAGCTGGAAACCGCTATGGAAGAAGCCCTGGATCAGGATAGGGAGATCGTATTACCCCTGCCAGGGGATGATAAAGCAGTGGTTCGGGAGCATCAGCATCTGGCTTCCGTGTTAGGTATGTCTCATCTGCTGTCACTGCCGTTACGTTGGCAAGGACAGGCGGTAGCCGTAGTGACCTGCGTACGCCATAACGCAGCTTTTACCGAGCAGGAAATTGCAGCCATGCGTATGGCGCTGGATCTGGTCAGTCAACGCTTGACTGATTTGCAACATAAGGATCGCTGGTTTGTGGCGCGTTGGTGGGATGCCTTAGCCGAGCAGGGCAAAAAACTGTTGGGCCCAGAGCATACCCTAGCAAAACTGAGTACTGTGATCAGTTTAATCCTGGTTGCTATTTTGACTTTCGGTTCAGTTACCTATCGAGTAGAAGCCCCTTTTATTCTGCGCACCGAACAAGTCTCTTATCAACCGGCTCCTTTTGATGGCTATGTGGATCAGGTGATGGTCAAAGTGGGTGATCAGGTAGTGCAAGGGGGCGCACTTTTACGATTGGATACAGAAGAACTTAGGATCAGAGAGTCTTCGGCTCTGGCGGATCTGGCCCGTTATGCCCGAGAAGAAGAAAAGGCCCGGGCGGCTCGTGAGTTTGCTGAGATGCAGATTGCGGCGGTACTGAAAGATCAGGCTCAGGCGCGGTTGGATGAGGTACGCTATTTTCTCGGTCAGGCCGTTTTAACAGCACCCTTTTCCGGTGTGGTCGTGGAAGGTGAACTGAAGAAAATGCTGGGGGCACCGGTTAATCGCGGTGAGGTTCTGTTGAAAGTGGCCTCACTGGATGGTTTGTATCTGGAGTTGGATCTGGATGAGAGAGATGCCCATGAGGTACAGAAAGGCCTGACTGGTGAGATGGCATTTATCTCTCAGCCGGACACTCTATATAACATCAGTGTGCAACGGATAGAGCCACAAGCAGTGGCTAAAGCAGGGGGCAATGTCTTTTTAGTACGGGCTCAAGCCGAGGGTAGCCCAGAGCAGTGGTGGCGTCCCGGTATGAGTGGTGTGGCTAAAATAGAGGTGGGTGAACGTAACCTCTGGTGGATTATGACCCACCGCACCGTGGCTTATCTGAGGATGCTGTTATGGTGGTAAGTTGCGTTATTTATTCCTTACAAGATAACGATTGTTTCGCAATGTGTGACATGAGGGAGGCTTGGCTATGAGTGCTTCCCGGCTGTTTTCTGATGCCTGGTATCGGGTGGCCGATCTGCGAGTGGCTTTGCGCCCTACTGTCCGCAGTCATCGTCAGCATTTCCGGGGCGAACCCTGGTATGTGCTGCGAGACCCCTTTAATAATCGCTTTTTTCGGGTACGTCCCGAAGCTTGGGAGCTGATTGCTCGGTTGGACCCACAGCATACTGTCGAAGAAGTGTGGTTGGCGGAGCTGGAGCGTAATCCAGAGGATGCTCCCGGTCAGGAGGATGTGGTTGAGTTGCTCAGTCAGCTCAGTCGATCCAATCTACTTTACTTTGATAATGCGGCGGATGCTGAAGGGTTGTTTAATCGCTATCAGCAGCGTAAAGATAAGGAGCGACGCTCCAAACTGCTGAGTTTTATCTCCTTTCGTATTCCTGTGGTTGATCCGGATCGCTTTTTAAAGGATTGGGCACCTCGGCTGGGTTTTCTGTTTGGTCTTCCGGGGTTACTGCTCTGGCTGGCATTAATCGTTAGTAGTTTATTGCCTTTGAGTGATCGCAGTGCTCAGTTGATGGATCAAGCCAATGGGGTTTTATCACCGGGCAATCTGCTTTGGCTCTATGTGGCCATGGCTCTGGTAAAAACACTGCATGAGCTCGGGCACGGCTTGGTCTGTCGCTATTATGGCGGCGAGATCCATACCTTTGGTTTGATGTTTATTGTATTTATGCCTTTGCCCTATGTGGATGCCACCTCTTCCTGGGCCCTGCGCAGTCAGCATCACAGAGCCTGGGTAGGTGCTGCTGGTATGGTGGTTGAGTTGGCTGTGGCCGCCATTGCCGCCTGGGTTTGGGCCTATACTGCCCCTGGAATCGTAAATAGCGTGGCCTATAACATGATGTTTGTGGCCTCGATCTCCACGTTGTTATTTAACGCCAACCCACTGTTACGCTTTGATGGTTATTACATACTGTCCGACCTGTTGGATGTGCCCAATCTTTATACCCGCTCCCGGAATCTGTTGACCTTCTGGTTTGAACGTTACCTAGCGGGTTGCAAGCACCTGTCTTCTCCTGCTTACAGTCGATCTGAAGCGGGGTGGTTAGCGCTGTTTGGTGTCTTAAGCAGTGTTTATAAGCTGATTGTATTTGTCGGTATAACCCTGTTTGTGGCGGATTCTTATCTGTTGTTGGGTATGCTGATGGCGGTGGCTCTGGTGGTGATGACTCTGGTAATCCCCCCGTTTCGCTTGTTGGGCTATCTGGCAGGTAGCAAGCGCATTGCAGGTCATCGTCAGCGTACTGTTTTTGTCACTCTACTTTTGTTTGCTCTGCTATTTTTACCCTTGGCGCTGATTCCTGTGGAAGACAGTTTTCGGGCTGAGGGCGTCGTGGAAGCGTCTGAATACCGAGAAGTGACCAGTATGGCTGAAGGCTATCTTGCCTCTTTTGCCGTTGAATCCGGCAGCCGGGTACAGGCAGGGGATCTGTTGATACAGCTGGATAACCCGACGCTAGCGTTGCGGATACGTCAGGCTAAGGCGCAATTGGAAGAAACCCGATTGCGTATTCATCAGGCCCGTAGCCAAGCCTGGTCTGATGTTGACCCTTTGTTACAACGAGAAGAAGAGGCTCTGATTCGTCTACAAGATCTGGAATCCCGCCGAGATGAGTTACACCTTGTGGCACCGATTTCAGGTATTTGGATTGCACCGGAGCAGCATGAGCATACGGGGATTTGGGTACAAAGAGGGACACAGCTGGGGCGTCTGGTGGATGACAGTGCCTTTCGTATGGTGGCAGTGGTGAAGCAGGAAGCGGCTTCTCGTCTGTTCGACGCAGGAGAGAAGGGCAGCGAGGTGCGGTTAAATGGCCGGGAGAACAGTGTATTCTCGGTGGAACAGCTGAATGTGGTGCCTTTCCAGCAGCAAGAACTGCCTTCGGCAGCATTAGGCTGGATGGCTGGTGGTGCACAGCAGGTGGCTTCGGAGGATAAAACCGGTACTCAGAGCAGTGAACCCTTCTTTTTAGTTAGGGCCCGTTTACAACCTAAAGCGAATCAAGCTCTGTGGCATGGTCAGACCGGGGTGATGCGAGTCGTGACTGGGCAGGAAACATTTCTGGGACAATGGCAGCGTGAGCTACAACAGCTGCTACAGCGCAGATTCCAGTTATAAGGTGTGGGCTATGACGTACTCACTATCCGTGCAAGTCATTCAATTTCAATCTGTGAGGCAGATGTTATGAGATTGCCCTATGAGGATTACCGGCAATTTGATCTATCCAAACCAGATAAGATATTTACCGGTTTAGACGGCTGGATTCATGGTCTGATCGGCCGCTTTAAGCGACAAGGTCAATCCCTTAAGACGTTGCGACAGCAGGCGGAGAAAATCTGTGAACAAGGAGAGCAGTTATGCCATCTCACAGATACTGAGTTGCAACAGGCTATGCAGCAGCAGGCGCAGCTTTGGCGTCGTGGTTCTACAGACGTCAGCTTGGCAACGTCTTTGCCTTTGGTATTGGAAACGGCTTTTCGGGTTATGGGGATGCGCGCCTACCCTGAGCAAGTTATGGGTGTTCTGGCGGTTTCAGAAGGCCAGTTAATTGAGATGGAAACCGGCAGTGGTAAAAGCTTGACCGCTGCTTTGGCGGCTATCCCTATGGGGTGGAGCGGAGCCCCTTGTCATCTGATGACGGTAAATGATTATCTGGCCCAGCGGGATGCGGAAACCTTTGCTCCCCTATATACCTTCTGTGGTCTGGAAGTAGGTGCTGTCACTGGAGAGATGGATGAGCCTGCCCGCCGTGTCGGTTATCACTGCGGAGTGACCTATACCACCAGTAAGCAGTTGTTGGCCGATTTTCTTCGTGACCGTTTGTTGATGGGCGAGGTGCGCAGTGGTGCTCAATACTCTATGCGACAGGGCCTAGGGCGAGGGTTAGGTGGTAAGAGAGTATCGGAGCCTGTGATGCGAGGTTTAGATCAAGCCATTCTGGATGAGGCGGATTCGGTACTGATTGATGAAGCGGTTTCACCATTATTGATTCAGGCGGAGCGGGAAGCTGAGTTTCTGGATGCGACCGTAGAAACCGCCAGTCAATTATCAGAGCAGTTAGAACTGGACAAGGATTATCGGCTGGATATTACCTCGCGACGCGTTATCTTTACGGATATTGGTCGGGACAAGTTACAAGGATTAGCTCAAGTGCTTCCTCCCCTATGGCGTGGTGGAGCCCGTCGTGAGCAGTTGATGGGACAAGCAGTGTCGGCTCGTGCCTTTTATCATCAGGGGGAACATTACGTTATTCAGGATGACAAAATCGTTATTGTGGATGAATTTACTGGTCGTCTTATGCCCAGTCGTAGTTGGGGACAAGGTATGCATCAGGCGGTGGAAGCCAAAGAAGGCGTACCGCTGAGTCCGGCAAAAGAAGTTAAAGCGCGATTGAGCTTTCAGCGATTTTTCCGTCTGTTTCGGCGTTTAGGGGGCATGACAGGTACCGCCGAGGAAGCCGTGACGGAGTTCTGGCGTATCTATCGTTTACCTGTAGTAGTTATTCCCAGTCATTGGCCTATGACACGCAGCAGCTTCTCTGCTTGTCTCACCGATAGTGCAGAAGAGAAGTGGCAAGCAATTGTACAGGACGTACAGGATCTGCATCAGACCGGACGCCCTGTTTTGGTCGGTACCCGCAGTGTTCAGGACAGTGAAAAACTGGCGGAACGTTTAACCGCTAAAGGATTGAGAGTTGATCTATTAAATGCCCTCTACCATCAGGAAGAAGCTGAAATTATTGCGGAAGCGGGACTGCTCGGACGTATTACCATTGCCACCAATATGGCGGGGCGAGGCACGGATATTAAGCTAGCACCAGAAGTAATCGAACTGGGCGGCCTGCATGTTATTGTCAGTGAACCCCATGAATCAAGTCGGGTCGACCGTCAGCTGATTGGCCGTTGTGCCCGCCAGAATGATCCCGGCACCTATCGTATCTATATCTCTCAGGATGACCCTTTATTACATCGTTTCTTGCCAAAAGCACTGAAACGTCTGTCACCTGCCCGATTGGAATGGGCGGCAGGTATTGCACAGAGTCGCGCGGAGGTCGCGTCTGCCAAGGTACGTCGTAATGTGTTGGAAAGAGATATACAACAGAGTGATAACTTACTGTTTGCTTCCAGAATAGGGGAGTACTAGAAAGAGTCTGTTACTGAACAGATGGTAGCAGAAAGGGTTCTTTAGAGAGTAAAAAGCCCTGAAGAGATGAGATCATCGGCTTCAGAGCTTTCAGGTATTCTACCCATTCACATTAATCATCAGGATTAGTGAGTGGTTTCAGCTGCAGTGTCATCCTGTGCTTCAGCCAAAGGTGCATTTACCTTAGAGTCTGTTGCTTTAGAACCTGTCACCTTAGAACCTATGCTATTCAGGTTCTGCAGAGACTGCAGGTGTACGTAGCTCATTTCCAGCTCACCGGTTTTTGCCAGTTCTTCCAGTTGTTCGCCAGACAGTGCGTTCAGTTTAGTACGGCTAATGGCCATAAACCCACGCATACGAGCTTCTTCACCAGATTCATTAGCAGCCATGCGAATCTGTACAGACTCCAGCAGATCCAGCTCTTTTAGTTTCTTGCAATAAAGACGAGTACGCTCGAAGTTTGTTTGATACTCTTGCATAAAGTTCAGTACACCTTTAGTGAACTGAGTTTGAGTACCTTCCGCATCAAACAGACGCTCGCCTAAGCCTTCCTTATTGTTACCAGAAAACTCTTCGTCAATGCATAGTACAAAACGATTCTCTTCTTCACGCTTGGTAAAGATAAACGGATAACGGCGGATATAAGCAGGAATATATTGAGCGTTCCACTGATTATCTTCCGATACAAACAGGTTCTCTTTTTCACGCAGGCCCAGCAGAGCTACAGGTATAATATTTTCTTCCGTACCGGCAAATACAATCACATATTCAGCTGCAGCCGCAGGGAATTCACCGGCCGTAAGAGGCACAGAGTTGATATCGTTAGCAAAGGCGTAATCCTTGCCGACCTTAACTGATAGGTCTTTATGTTGCTCTGGGTGAACTGGTACTGCATTACCGTAAATAAGAAGCTGTTTGGACATCTTGTTCTCTCTTTGATATTCCATAATTTGTCGCCTTAACTTCAGGCGTATTTAAATAGATGGGGATAGTTTATGTCGGAATCAAGGAGTGAATATGGAGAAAGTCTTGTTGATTTTGGATCGGGTTATTATCTGTTTCAATACAGATGTCCTGTAACTACTCTAAGGGGATCTTGATAAGGCCTTCAGCTTTAAGTTTGATATAGGTCTGTCTAATTTTTCTAACGATTTCATCGGATGTGCTTTGGCTAAAGGCCATATAAGGGTGGCTCTTAAACAAGGTAAATACTTCCACTATCATATCGGGTGATATTCCTAAAGAAGACATCTCTGCTGACATATTGTTTCGACTAAAAACAAGGAGATCCACTCGACCGGCTAAGAGTTTTTGCACATTTTGTTTTTGTCTTGATGCCAGAACAATATTATTGCCTTCTGTAAAGCCTTTGCTGAGCAGATAATGGTGTTTCATATCTTCTCGTACGACGCCTGTCGTATATTTCTTAGCGTCTTCTAGGTGTTGAATTCTAATATCCGTTCTATCTTTTAGTGAAAAAAAGCAACGGTATCAGCATGGGCCACAGGGCCAACCCACTTGAATAGATGCTCCCTTAAAGGGATGCGAACGATAGTGTAAATCAAGGTGTTTTTGTTGTTTAGGGCCTCTTGATAGGAGCGAGCCCAAGGGTAAAGATTGATAGCGTATTGAAACCCGGACTGGTTTAGGACTGTCTGTACAATCTTCGTTGATGAGCCTTTTATTTTACTGTTTTCTTCGTAGTTGTAAGGTCTCCAGTTTTCGGTTACGACATTTATATCCTGATCTGAAAAGATAGTGGAAGCGGTTGTCGGGAAGTCCCAACCCTGATATACGGTGAAACAGGTACCGGAAAAGAGCTGTTTGCCCGTGCTATTCATAATGCCAGTGCACGTTCTAATAAGCCCTTTGTCGCCGTTAACTGTGGTGCCTTTCCAGCGGATCTGATCGACTCTATTTTATTCGGTCATAAGAAAGGGGCTTTTACCGGTGCAACCTCTGATAAGCCCGGTGTTTTTCAGCAGGCGGATGGTGGCACGCTGTTTCTGGATGAATTTGGCGAACTAGAGCCTGTCTACAGGTGCGTTTATTACGTGTACTACAGGACAATAGCTTTACCCCAGTCGGTGCTATAAAAGAAGATACCGTGGATGTTCGTTTGATTACTGCCACTAACCGTAATCTGATGGAGGCTGTCGCAGAGGGGCGATTCCGAGAAGATCTGTTTTATCGCGTTGCAGTGGGAGTGCTTCATTTACCCCCTTTGCGCCAGCGACAGGGAGACTTACTACTCTTAACTGAAAACCTGTTGACGGCTATGGCCCAACAGGATACTTATCTACATAATAAAAAATTTCTGCTGATGCAAAAAATATTATTCTAAATCACCCTTGGCCGGGTAATATCCGCTAACTGCGATCGACGTTGATGTGAGCGGCGCTCTAGAGCTAAGGAGACGTAATTAAAGCAGAAGATATTAAACAGGCCTTTCGTCAACGACAGTTAAAAGCGGCTGTTGCCGTAAACACCGAACTGCTTAGCTTTTATTGGCAGTTAGGACGGGACATTCTGCAAAAGCAGCAAAACAGTCAGCGGGGTGACGGCTTTCTGAATCAACTTAGTCAGGACTTAAGTACAGAGTTCCCAGAAGTTAAAGGCTTTTCCCTACGCAATCTGAAGTATATCCGTCAGTGGGTCAGCTTCTGGAATCGAGAGGGCGAAATTGGGCAACAGGCTGTTGCCCAATTCTGTCAGATCCCTTGGGGGCATAACCTGGTATTGATCAGCAAATGCAACAGCCTTGATGAGGCCCGCTACTATGTTAGCGCCATTCAGCAACAGGGCTGGCGGATGAGTTTTTGCGTTCAGTGTTTCTGGATATGTTTGGTGATCCTGAAATTGCAGGCTGGGAGTTTACTACTGTTGAATATATGGCTGCTGAAGAAAAGGGTAGTATGCGAACAGGCTCATTCAGTAAGGAAGCCTATCAATGAGCGCTTGTATTCAGGGTATCGCTTTACCTATTAGCTTTCTCTATGACTACCGTGGTCGTAAGTACGGTGAGACTCAGTTGTATTTTTCGTTTGTAGAATTGGGGTTGGAGCAGGTTGATTTGCTGGAGCCGGGACGAAAATATACCAAGGAAACAAAGCAGTTGCTTCAGTATGGGGTGCAGGGGGCGTTTGATTGCTTGATCCCTATGCCGATTGAAGAGATACCGAGTTATAGCCAATCCGGTGGTATGCGTTACGGGGTGGAGCTGGTGAATGATAATCCGACGACGGCTTGTCTGAACAATAAGATCGATTTGTTGCCTTGTAAGCAGAATAATCTGGAATACCTGCTTGAGCTGCATCAGTATCTGCCATTTTATCTGTCTCAGGTGGAGGGGCGTTTTTCCCTGCATATTAAAGATGCAAGTGGTGGTTATATAGATGTGCCATCACAGGAATATAGTCCTCAGTGTTATCATGGTTTTGCTCACCCGACGATTACTCTTGAAACCGGTGGTGCCGTGAGACCGGTACATCAATATGCAGATCTGGATTGGGCAGAGATTTTGGCGATGTTGTTTGAGAGTGAGAAAAAGGCACTAAGTCATCAGGGATAATAAACATAGGTCGCTCTATAAATATGATACACATCCACTGCACCAAGAAACTCTTCGATAAGCTCCCTCTGGATGATCATGGACAGCTGCCTGCTAAAAATAGTTCAGAATTACAGCCTGATTCCCAGACCAGTGAAACAACTAACCCGTTAAGCGGTTGGCAGGGTAATCTGATTACCCTACAGCGGAGAAACTGCATTCTGCTGGTGCATGAAGCCACTCGCTTTCCGCTGCTTATTCCCTGCCTGACTAAGCCAGATTATCGTAATTTACAGTGGCTTTTTGAAGATGCCTTGATGAATACCTTGCTCAAGATGGACGCGAGTGAGGCGCAGATGGATGTGGCCAGTAATCTGCTCCAGCCTTTGGTGTTGGATAGCTCCAGTAATCGTTCAGTGTTAGGTACGTTAAACCAGATGAAGGGACGGTTGGAAAGTCTGCTCTGGGTTGATAATGCGGATATTCAGGATCTTAACCCATACCGAACGGCGATCTGGTTGGCTGAGGCGCCCTGTGGTGTGAAAGGTAGCACAAAAACGATTTGGCCGAAGGAAGCGTTGTTTGATTTGCTGGATTCTACCGAAACAGGTCAAGGCTTCAATACAGGTGAAAGTGAACTAGATTTGGCGGTAGAGGAAAAGGGCTTGCCTGATAACGTGGTATCTATGGCAGCGTTCAGACGGGTAAAGTAGTTGAACCGCTAAGGCTAAATGGGTTTCTTTGGAAAATGCAGTTTCCTGATAGGACAAACGAAAGCATTGGAAAAGGTTATGAAGAAGCTAGAGGTTAAAAGAGATGACCAAAACAATTCTTTGGATTTTGAACCTGAGCCTGAACCAGATTATTCCGTTTAAGTCATACTAGTCTCCGATCAGGCCTCTGTTGTGAACTCATTATCTTACTTTTTGTTCAGACAATACTGAGGCCTAGTGCGTATCCTGCGTTGTTTAAATCTTCAATATCAGGGAAAATACCCGCAATTCATAAACCCGTCGGATTTTGAGCAAGAAAGCGCTGTTTTTAGAGGCTTTCAGAAGTTTGTGTAAATCCGTGTGCCAACCAGAAGATTTTATTAATGTCTATCCAGCAAGAAGTTACCAAACGTAAGACCTTCGCTATTGTATCTCACCCCGATGCAGGTAAAACCACAATCACCGAAAAGCTGCTGCTGTTGGGTAATCTGATCCAGACGGCGGGTACGGTTAAGGGGAAAAAGAGTGATCGTCATGCAACCTCTGACTGGATGAGCATGGAGAAAGAGCGTGGTATTTCCATTACCTCTTCTGTGATGCAGTTTCCTTACAATGGCCGAATGGTTAACCTGCTGGATACTCCTGGGCACGAGGATTTCTCGGAAGATACTTATCGTACACTGACGGCAGTTGATTCGGCATTGATGGTGGTTGATGGGGCGAAAGGTGTGGAAGCCCGTACCATTAAACTGATGGATGTTTGTCGTTTGCGTGATACGCCGATCTTTTCTTTTGTCAACAAGATGGATCGTGATATCCGTGATCCTATTGATTTGCTGGATGAGATTGAGGCGGTTCTGAAAATTGAAGCGGCTCCGATCAACTGGCCAATCGGCATGGGACGTGATTTTAAAGGCGTTTATAATCTCTATACTGATACTGTACATGTGTTCCAGTCCGGTAAAGGCCATACGCTGCAGGATGATATTCGTGTTCAGGGCTTGGATACGGATGAAGCCCGTGAGTTGATTGGTGATATGTACGATGACTTTGTGGAAGAGATGGAGCTAGCTCGTGATGCGACCCATAAGTTTGATCGGGATGCCTTCCTTGCCGGTAAGCTGACACCTGTTTTCTTTGGTACGGCATTGGGTAACTTCGGTGTTCGTGAAATGCTGAATGATTTTGTTGAGTGGGCTCCGTCGCCTATTGATCGTTCAACGGAAACCCGTACTGTTGCGGCTGATGAAGAGAAGTTCTCTGGCTTTATCTTTAAGATTCAGGCCAATATGGATCCGAAGCACCGTGACCGTATCGCTTTTATGCGTGTCTGCTCCGGTAGTTATTCCCGTGGTATGAAGATGAAACACGTACGCACCGGTAAGGATGTGAAAATTGCCGATGCAGTAACCTTCCTAGCGGGTGATCGTGAAAATGTGGAAGAAGCCTGGTCTGGCGATATTATCGGCCTGCATAACCACGGTACGATTCAGATTGGTGATACCTTTACGGAAGGTGAGGCACTGAAGTTTACCGGTATTCCTCACTTTGCTCCTGAAATGTTCCGCCGTGTACGGGCAACCGATCCGCTGAAAACCAAGCAGCTGCAAAAAGGTTTGAAGCAGTTGTCGGAAGAGGGTGCCGTTCAGTTGTTTATGCCAATGAACAACAATGATCTGGTACTGGGCGCGGTAGGTCAGCTGCAGTTTGATGTGGTTGTGTTCCGTCTTAAGGATGAATACAAAGTTGACTGCATGTATGAGCCGGTTAATGTCCAGACAGCCCGTTGGGTTGAGTGTGACGATGATAAGATGATGGATGAGTTCCGTCGTAAGAACAGTGATAACCTGGGTCTTGATGGTGCAGGTTTGTTGACCTACTTAGCACCGACTCGTGTGAATCTGAGTTTGGCTCAGGAACGTTTCCCTGATGTACTATTCCGCGCAACACGCGAGCACTAAGACACACGAGCACTAAGACACACGAGTACTAAGTATCTATAGAGATTAATATTGTGTTGGAATACATGATGGGTTGATTTTCTATATCGATCTTAAACGGCTACCTTATCGGTGGCCGTTTTTATTTCTGCTGGATTGATGACTGGGGATCGTCTGAAGGAGGTTATTGGTTTATTCTTAAAAGAATGAAAACGTTATCTACAAATCTTGATCACATCAGATATTGTTTCTTCTGGCACAGGGATTTTTTATATGCTGATAGACAGCCATTGCCATATTGATTTTAGTGATTTCCATCATGACCGAGCGAGCGTGCTACATTCTGCATCAAAGGCTGGTATCAAACAGTTGGTTTTACCGGGAGTCATGGCGCGCTATTGGCCTAGAGTATTGTCGTTGACCGGTGAAGTTTGTGGTGTTCAGATCTACCCGACGCTAGGGTTGCATCCTTTTTTTATGGATCAACATAAGCCGGAGCATCTTTTAATGCTTGAGGAGAACTTAAAGCATCATCAAGGCCAGATTATGGCAGTAGGGGAGATAGGTTTAGATTTTACTCGTAAGACAGATAAAGAGGCTCAGATTAAGCTCTTTGCAGCCCAGTTAGATTTAGCCGAAAAGTACCAGTTGCCTGTCATTCTGCATGTGGTAAAAGCCCATGAACAGGTCATCTCTATTTTAAAGGAAAGGCCTGGGTTAACGGGTATTGTACATAGTTATTCTGGCAGCCTGACTCAGGCAAAACAGTATATAAAGTTGGGCTTTCTATTGGGCGTGGGTGGTGTAATTACTTGGCCGAAGTCTGATAAAAAACGGGCGATGTTTGCTCAGTTACCCCTTGGCTCCTTGGCTTTGGAAACCGATGCACCGGATATGTCGCCAGCAGGGTTAAAAGGTCAGCGTAATTCACCAGAGCAGATTATCACTATTTTAGATGCTTTGACCGCTATACGTGATGAAGATCAGGCTGAGATTGCTAAGGTGACTCATGCCAATGTGGTGAATTTGCTCGGTTTATCTAGGCTCTGTCTTATATAGTTCGGGTTCTGGTCAACTATAAATCGCTCAATATCCACGTCTCTAGGGAGGTTGATATTAGGTATCTTAATTGTTGCTTTTATCGCCTCTTGTGTTGAGTGATTAGAGCAGGTAAGTTTTGTCTTTTTGGTTGGGTTAGGATTATCTGCATGGTGCGGGAAAAGGTTCAGTTTCAGTCTTCAGCTTCAGCCCTACGGGCTTTAAAGGTCGGTAAACGTAATCCTAACTGGATCGATGCCGCAGATTATTTGATTGAACGGGCCTCTCCTGAGGTAAAGCTATTGTTAGAGGCTGCCCAGGATATTGAGCGTCAAAAGTGGCAATCCGGTGATGATAGTACGGATACCAAGGTTGTTTCTACGTTATTTAGCCCTGCCCAATGGGCCATTATGTTATTAGTAGGTTGCGCATTTACTGGGCTTATGGTATGGATTGCGACTCAAGTTGGTCTTCAATGTTAAGACAAACTTCACACTAGTCTCATTGAGCTGTTGTTTTGAAATTCCTCATTAACCTTTTGCTTGAGGCAGTTCTATCCAGAAAGTACTGCCTTCTCCTTCAATACTATTGAAACCTATTTTTCCATCCATAAGCTCAATCAGGTTTTTGCATAAGGCCAAACCTATGCCTGTGCCTTCAATATGACTGTTTTCAGCATTCAAGCGATTAAAGGGTTGGAATACCTGTTCCCGTAGGGTTTCAGGAATACCTATACCTGTGTCTTGTACACAGATGCGTACATTGCCTTGACCTGAGTCCAGGATATCAATAGAGACTAAACCGTCGGATTTGTTGTATTTAATGGCATTAGATAGCAGGTTGATGATGATTTGTTTGAGTTTACCTGGATCGGTATAAACCAGCGGGATCTTAAATTCTGGATTTTTAACTTTAATCTGTACAGAATTCCGTTCTGCCAAATATTGCACCATTGCGATGCTCTCTTTAGTGATGGATAGGGCGTTAGTGTTTACAGGAGTTAGTTGATATTGCCCTGCTTCTGTTTTTGCCAGATCCAATACTTCGTTGATTAGTTCTAGTAGATGATGTCCACTGCGCATTATTTGTTCAGTGTATTCAGTTTGTTCGGAATTTAGAGGCATTTCCGGGTCGGATTCTAATAGTTGAGCGAAGCCTATAATTGCATTCAGTGGTGTGCGAAGTTCATGGTTCATATTGGACAGAAACTCGGAGCGTGCTTTTAAAGCACTTTCTGCCAGTTCTTTAGCATCCGCCATCGCTTGGTTGGCTTGTTTGATTGAGGTGATATCTTCCTGTACCGAGACAAAATGGGTGAGTGTTCCCTGATTGTCGTACATGGGGGCAATGGATGCGATGACCCAATAATGACTGCCATCCTTTCGTTTGTTTTTAAATTCGTCATACCAGCTATTGCCACTTAATAGAGTGCTCCACATTTGCTGATAATCGGCTTGTTGTTTCTCGCCTGCACTAAAGAGTCTAGGGTTTTTCCCTATAACTTCACTGATATTATAGCCCGTCATTTTTAATAGCTTGGGGTTAGCGTATTCGATAATACCTTGGCTGTCGGTAATCATAACGCCAGAGGGGCTATTATGAACGGCAAGGGATAATTTACGACGCTCTGCTTCAGCTTGTTCATTGTTTTTTTGCTCGCTGATATCTTTCAAGATACCAATAAATACTCTTTCACCCTGAAAATGGGTTTCTTGATAACTTAATTCGACATCAATTAATCGTCCTGTCTTTTGCTTTGCTTGAGTGGAAATATGCTGCGTTTGTCCTGTCATTAATGAGCGTTTGGTCAGCTGCAAGAATCCAGCATTATGTTTTTCGACTAAATGATCAGGTATAAGTTGTGTGAATGATTGCCCAATAAGATCACAGGGGTGGTAACCGCATAATTTTTTTATTGCCGGATTGGCGTACTTTATTTGGCCATGAATATCTATTGTAATGACGGTATCAGCGATATTGTTTAAGACAAGGCTTAACCTCTGATTGCTATTTTGGACGGTATTTGCCTGGCGCTTGTAATGACTTAGGTTTGCAAATAGTAGGGTGCATATAGCGATTAGTGCTAGCATTAATGCAGGAGGGACACTGACTTCAGCAGGGTATATATAAATCCATGCTATAGACATCAGTATTATGGCCACAAGAGGCAGGCACGCTTTTGTATAGATAAAGCTTGCAGTGTTACGGACATCCTTTGTCTCAACAGAATTGCTTTTTTTCAATTGTTCTGACAAAGGAGAGCCTCTTCATGGGGGATTTAAAGAGGTATTTTGCATTAATTTTTTCCTGCCGCGAGTCAAAGCTGATTGAATACTCAGGTTAGATCAATTTGGTTACTCGTTGTTACGTTTTGTTGTGTTTAGCAGGAAGATTGATGAGAGTGTATTTACCTTTTATTACCATTTTAGGCTGTTTTCATGACTTATAGCCACTTTTTTCTGTGGTTTAAGGTTTCTTTATAACTTATTAAAGCTACTATTCTGGGGGGGAAATATAATCGAATCGAAAAAAGAAGGTATTTGCTGTTAGAGTTTGATGGTTGCGAGTGACGTGAATGCCCAGCATTTACTAGGCATTGTTTTATGGATGATTAGTTTAAGAGATTATCCACCTATCATTCTAGTGGTTTTAACGAATGGTTATCTCTCCTGCATCTAGGTAGAAGGTTGTTTTCCCGAAGTCTTCTTTCAAAACTCTCCCAATATTCGCGATAACAATGTTGCAGCCTGAATAGGCTTTTTTCAGCGCTTTAACTCGGGCTTTCTTACGAGCTTGTGATTCTTCTTCCAATTCTTGTCGGCGCTGCTCCAAATCTTTTAGAGCTTGGTTGATAGTGTCACGAGCTTTTAAGATCTGCTCTTTTTTCTCTGGTGAGATACGACGTTTTTCTTCCCTGATACGATGAATTAAGGCTTTCAACTGTTTAGCTTGATCAAAACCTTCCTTAATCTTTTCCTGCACTTGAGCCATTTCATCACGGACATTATCTAAAGGACCTACTTCCAATAGGGTTGGGACTGAAGCCGGTACACCAATTTGCCCCGCTTCAATGTAGTCTGTGGCAATAACATGGCCACCGACTAATTGCCCCATAGCCGCAAGCTTGACAGAGTTAGAGGCCCATAAACGGCTGTGCATGATTAGTCGTTGAGCACTAATATGAGCATTGCTTTCAACCCAAGCGTCTTGAATAAAGCGCGCATTGATATTTCCCTTGGCTCGTACTACGGCATTCTCTTTTGTTGGACTTTCTGCCGCTAATTCCGGTGATTTCTGACCCATGATACCGCCACCAATATCAATACTGCCACCAGCAATAACCGTGGCATTATCTACCAAACCCCCAATTTTTATATCACCTGTAGCCTCTAAGTGCATACCGGGGTTGACGCCTTTTTTGACCTGAACGCTGCCATCAAACCGAATGTTACCGGATGCAATATTGACTTCGTCTAGTTGCAATACATTGTCAACATGTACGCCATAGTCAGTAAAAACAGGTAAGCCCTTGATGGCTGATGAATATTTTCGTGTATCCGCTGGATCAGTTTGAATACTTTTATTTATTTTTATTTTTTTCTCTTTACCGTTATAGGCTTTAATAGGTTTGCCGACAACAGTAATACCATTCTCACCAGGTACCGGTTCGGAAATACGAAAGAGAGGGGTATCTGCTTCATATACGGGGAAGTCACCTAGTTCACGAAAATCTACTTGGTCTTTACTGTTTTTTAACAGTTGAGGACGACGCTCAGACATCTGTTCGACTAATGGTTCTAGTTCAGCATCCTTACCGTCAATAGCTTTTTTACCATGGGCGATGATATAACAGCGAGTCTCCTTGAGATGAAGCGTAGGTCCTTTGGCAAATAATTTATTCAGCAGTTCTTGATCAATACCGTGCTTGATGCGGCTTTTTTTCAGTGCATTAATCAGCATTTCTTTCGATGCAGGTAGACCACGCCCTAGTGGTGGTGTGATCTGTATGCCTGCTAGAGTCTGGTCATAAGACAAGAAAACGCCTACTTCAGCATCAATAGGGCCGCCTATTTCAATTTCAAAATGACGGCGCTGTTGAATACCTTGCACAAGATCACGTAGTCGATCTTGATAAAGAGGATAATGTTCTTCATCAAAGCCTAGGTCAGATATTTGTGCACGAACTTCTTCCTCTGTAATCGAAATAGCTCGAGCACCGGGTCTGTATATGGCGACAAGTCTTGTCTCTGTGTCATTCGCAAAAAACTCCAGCCCATTGGACTCTTCAACGGGGTTTTGTGCCGTTGTTTCTTCCTGAGTGGGCTGCTGTTCATCTGGTGTGACAACATCCATAGGTTTGCTTTCTTTGTCGTGGGGGTTCATATTTATTCCGTTAAACCAAAGAAACGGGTCTAATTGTGGAACTTGACCATAATTTATTATGGCATGCTAGAAGTATTATTGTTCCGCAACCTTTTTTTACTATTATGTGACCTAGTTAACGCATGTGAAAAATGTATTTATGCAGCATCGTTACATATTAAGGTTATTTGTCGGCATGATAAACAAATCCCGTTAATATTATGAATATTAACGCGTTATAGCGTAGGCAACTGGTTTAATTCAGGTTATCATCGTGCGGGAATGGCTTTCGCATAGCGTATAGCTGTGTGAGTAATTTAGATGTTTCAAAGGTTTTCAAATGACTGATTCGCCTAAAGTTCGCGAAAAGCGCCTAAAACGATTGCTAGGAATTGTGCTCTTATCTGAGCTAGTTTCTGGTAAGCGCAATTTGCTGAACGTTATGCTGGATAAAGGCACCATGATGGAGAATGATCGTAAGGAGTTAGAATTGCCTCCTCTCCCTCGTAATGCTTGGCATGGTTTAGATTTGAAAACTCAGCTACGCAAAGCCCGTCTTGAATCTGCTATCATGAAGTTGTCTGAAGATCGTACTGTTAATCCCAACAAGAAGTTGGTTTATCGCGATCATATCTATTCTGCTGACAGAAAAACGGCCAATCAAAAAGGATCTTAGTTTTTGGTTTTTAAGGGAAATCACGTTTCATTCTTCTGAAAAACTGCTTGCTTTTCGTTTATTCTAAGAAATAATCCATTTTTTTTCTTCTAGCTATACCTTCGAATATAAGACTATCGCATAATTAGAGCTTTATGCCCAAGTGTTGAGAGACTGTTGGGTAGATAAGTGCAATTAAAAAGCAATACGCTATATATTTGAGGTCCCCATGACAATCCATGTAATCGATCATCCGCTAGTTCAGCATAAGTTAGGCCTAATGCGAAAAAAGAACATTAGTACTAAAAGCTTTCGCGAGCTGGCTTCAGAAGTGGGGACACTTCTGACCTACGAGGCAACTAAGAGTCTTGAAATGGAGCAGATCACCATCGAAGGTTGGGATGGTTCTGATATTCAGGTCGAAAATATCAAAGGTAAAAAAATTACAGTTGTGCCTATTCTTCGGGCTGGTTTAGGCATGATGGATGGTGTGATGGCGCTTATTCCTAGTGCAAAAGTCAGTGTAGTGGGTTTGCAACGTAATGAAGAAACATTAGAACCTGTGCCTTACTTTGAAAAGCTAGTAGGAAAAATCGACGAACGACTCAGTTTGGTGATTGATCCTATGCTGGCGACGGGTGGTTCGATGATTGCGACCATCGATATGCTGAAAAAAGCGGGCTGTAAAGAGATTAAGGTTATCGTTCTGGTTGCTGCACCTGAAGGTGTAGAGAAAACATTTGCAGCTCACCCAGATATTGAGATTTTTACTGCCTCTTTGGATCAGTGTTTAAATGAAAAAGGCTATATCGTTCCAGGTCTGGGCGATGCCGGTGATAAAATCTTCGGAACCCTGTAACGGACGTGCTGCTATGACAACGGATACACAGCTGGGGTCTGCAACCTCACCTAAGACCATTTTGACTGGAGCTCAGATGCTATTTGTGGCATTTGGTGCTTTGGTTCTGGTTCCTCTTTTAACAGGCCTTGATCCCAATGTAGCCCTGTTTACTGCTGGTGCCGGTACCTTATTATTCCAATTGGTCACTCGTGGCCAAGTGCCTATTTTTTTAGCGTCATCTTTTGCCTTTATTGCTCCTATTATTGCCAGTGTGCAGGCTTGGGGTATTCCAGCCACTATGGGCGGTTTAATGGCAGCTGGTTTTGCTTATATGCTATTAAGTGCTCTGGTGCGAGCTAAGGGTACTGATGTTCTGCATCGTATCTTGCCGCCTATTGTTGTGGGGCCGGTTATTATGGTTATCGGTCTGGCGTTAGCTCCGGTCGCCGTTAATTTGGCGATGGGGAAAAGCGGCGATGGTGCTATTGAGCTAGTGAGCTATGATAAAGCGATTTTTATCTCTATGTTCTCGCTGGTTGTGACGCTGATTATGGCCGTTTTTTCCAAGGGTATTCTTCGCTTAATTCCTATCCTGGCCGGTGTGGTATCTGGTTATCTGTTGTCGCTATTTATGGGGCTGGTTGATTTTACTCCTGTGACTCAAGCCGCGTGGTTGGCAATGCCAGCCTTTACAATGCCTGAGTTTCATTGGCAGGCTATTCTGTTTATGATCCCTGTTGCGATTGCGCCTGCCATTGAGCACGTTGGTGATATGGTGGCCATTAGCCAAGTAACGGGTAAGGATTATCTGAAAAAACCAGGGTTGCATCGTACCTTGCTTGGGGATGGTTTGGCGACATCTGGTGCTGCTCTGTTTGGTGGGCCTCCTAATACGACTTATTCCGAGGTCACAGGTGCGGTTATGTTGACGCGTAACTTTAATCCTCGAATAATGACTTGGGCGGCTGTTTTTGCGGTTCTTTTAGCCTTTATTGGTAAAATGGGTGCTGTACTGCAAACTATTCCAACTCCGGTAATGGGGGGGATTATGACTCTGTTATTTGGTTCTATTGCGGTTGTTGGTATGAATACCTTGGTTAAGTCAGGTGAAGATTTAACATTGCCTCGTAATCTGAGTATTGTGGCTTTGATTTTGGTATTTGGTATCGGAGGTATGTACCTTGGTGGCGGTGAATTCAGTCTGCAGGGCGTAAGTTTATGTGCTATTTTGGGTATTGTGCTTAATTTGATACTGCCTAAACAGGTTGATGATCAATAGTTGATACTTTTCTGATTTAAGAAACCCTGTACTGTTAAAGTATGGGGTTTTTTGTTTGTGGCTGACGTATATGGATGATAAATTTACAAAAAATTTAAAACGTAAGTTTGTGTTTGTCTAAAAATAGGCTTAATTTTAAAGATAAACGATGACTTTATTAAAGTAAGTGTCAGAGGATGCCTTCATGGTGACCGATCAGGGTACATTGGAAGTAAAAAACAGTCAGGAAAGTTATTGTATTGCTCGTCAGCCTATTTGTGATTCTGAACAGAAGTTAGCTGCCTATGAACTTTTGTATCGTAATAATATAACGACTCAAGAAGCGACTGTCAGCAGCCCTCACGAAGCAACTGCTAGAGTTTGCACGGTTGCATTTATGGATATCGGTATTGATCGTTTGGCAGATCAGCATCCTGTTTTTATTAATATGACCGATGAGTGGTTGTTAAAAGGCGATATGCTACCTAAGCCTGCAGATAGGATTGTACTTGAGGTCTTAGAGGATATTAAACCAACCCCGGAAGTCTTATTGGCATTAAAAAAGCTAAGTGCTCAAGGTTACAAAATTGCTTTGGATGACTTTGTCTTAACTCAGGAGACAAAGGCATTTCTACCTTACGCCGACATCATTAAATTAGATGTTATGGCGTGTTCTCTGGAAGTGCTAGCCAAGCGGGTGAGTATTTTAAGTCGCTTAGATGTGACTTTATTAGCAGAGAAAATAGAAACATGGGAAGAGTTTGAAGCCTGTAAAAAAATGGGTTTTGAGTTATTTCAAGGCTACTTTTTATCCAAGCCTGAGACTATGGATAATAGGCCTAAATCCGATAGCGGTATTGTTCTAACTCAACTATTGGCTATGTTGCATCAAGCTGAACCTGATGTCAGAGAGATAGAGCAACAGATATCCCGTGATCCTCAATTGTATTATCGAATTCTGCGTTATATTAATTCGGCACAATACTCTCTTCCAAGAAAAATTGAAAGCTTACGCCAAGCGATCATGTTGTTAGGATTTCAGAATTTACGATCTCTGGTCAGTATGATGGTTTTAGCGGGCTCTAGTCGTCGGGGTTCAACCTTGATGCCTATTGCGTTGTTACGGGCAAAAATGTGTGAGTGCTTGGCTAGTAAGAAAGGCTATAAACCTGTAGAAAATTACTTTACTGTCGGTTTGTTATCTATGCTGGACGCCTTTTTTAACCGCTCTTTGCCCTCTATTTTGGAAGATTTGCCTTTGCATTCAAGTATTGAAGAGGCTTTGCTGAGCTTTGAGGGGGATTTGGGCGCTGTTTTAAAAGTGGTTGAAGCCTATGAGCAAGCAGATTGGCAGTATGTTGAAGACAGTCCTTTCGAAAAAGAGATGATGACAGATTGTTATGTTGAGGCTATGGGCTGGGCAGATGAAGTAGTGGGTATCGCAACGGGAATCTGATCGGTTTATTTATATTTTTCTGCAGTTTTGTGATTTTGTTACGCTTTGATGTTGATTTTATTTACTGTTCTTTAAATAAACAGTCTATTATTATTGTATATCTGTACAGTATAGAGTGACGGATATGCAAAAAATAATTCACGCAGATTGTGACTGCTTTTTTGCAGCCGTAGAAATGCGTGATAACCCTTTATTGCAGGACAAACCCATTGCGGTGGGTGGTGCTGCAGATAAAAGAGGGGTTGTAGCTACTTGTAACTACCATGCCAGAGCCTATGGTGTGCGTTCTGCTATGCCTACTGCTCAGGCCTTAAAGCTTTGTCCTGAGCTCATTCTTTGTCCTTCCCGAATGCCTGTTTATCAATCTATCGCTCAGACGATTAGAGAGATCTTTCTTCAGCTAACCGATCAAGTGGAAGTTGTTTCTATCGATGAGGCTTATCTGGATGTTTCATCGGTAACTGAGTTTCAAGGTAGTGCCACTTTAATGGCGAAATGGTTAAAAAAGCAGGTGTTGGAAAAGACAGGGGTAACTATTTCTACGGGAGTTTCAGTGAATAAGTTTCTGGCTAAAATTGCCTCTGATTGGCAAAAGCCCGATGGCTTATTTGTGATTCACCCTAATGAGGTTGAGTCTTTTATTTTGGATTTGAATGTGGGTAAGATCCCTGGAGTAGGATCCGTAACAGAAGAAAAGCTTGCTAAAAAAGGCATTGTGACTTGTGCCCAGTTACAACAGGTTTCTCTGCCTCAGTTGATTGAGTGGTTTGGGAAGTTTGGCTTAACCTTATATCAGAGATCCAGAGGTGAAGATTATAGAGTGGTTACAACGGAGCGTATTAGAAAGTCAGTGAGTGTTGAGCGTACCTTTACAGACAATATTCGGCAATTGGATGATATTGAGTCGGCCTTAGATATGATGCTGCCGACTTTAGAGCAGCGCTTTCAGCCATTTGGTCAACGTAAGATAAAGAGTGTTTTTTTGAAGCTAAGGTTTGCTGATTTCTCTACGACGACTGTAGAGGCTGCACAGCTAAGTAATCCTTCATTAGGTTTGCACGCGTGTTTAGATCGTTCTTTATTTATTCCTCTTTTACATGAGGCACTTAGGCGGGGGCAGTGTAATATTCGTTTACTGGGAATTGGATTACGTTTAATGGAACCAGCGAGTTCTGCTGAGCAGTTATCTCTTTTCTGATTTTTTTGTATTTTTAATAGTTTTGTTAGTCTTTTCCACTCTCCCGCTATGGTTGCTAGTGATCTTTGCTAGGAAATTGCATAGGATGGGACTCTTAAAAATAACGAATACGATCTTTGTCTCACTTGGAAGCGTTTTTATGGAAAGTTTGGCGGTTCAAGATCTTTCAATCTTGCTGGTTGAGCCCTCTACAACACAACGAAAAATTATTATTAATGAACTTCGTGAAGAAGGCGTCTTGAGTATTGAGGGTGTAGGGAGTGCTCGTGAAGCATATGGTCAGTTGCAACATTTTCAGCCTGATCTGATTATTAGTGCGATGTATTTGCCGGATGCCACCGCTCCCGAATTAGTACAACTATTACAGAAAAATGAGCAAACAAGTGATATTCCTGTGATGGTCGTTTCTAGTGAACAGAATTATGACAATTTAGAAGCTGTTCGCCAGTCACAGGTTGTTGCGTTATTACCAAAGCCTTTTACTCGACAAGATTTGCACCGAGCTCTGATTGCAACGGTTGAATATATTAATCCAGATGAATTAGATCTGGAGCTTTATGATATTGATAAATTGCGGGTGCTGATTGTGGATGATAGCCGTATGGCCCGTCGACACTTGGCTCGTGTAATGCAGCAGATAGGTGTTGAAGATATTACTGAAGCATGTGATGGTTTAGAGGCTCGTAATATTATTGAAGAACATTCCTTTGATCTGATCTTGACCGATTACAATATGCCTAATATGGATGGCGAGGCCTTAGTGAGTTATGTGCGCAATGAAAGCGAGTTGTCTCATGTGCCAATTCTGATGATCACTTCAGAAGAGAATGATGCTCGCTTAAGCTCTGTTAAGCAGGCCGGGGTTTCTGCATTGTGTGACAAGCCTTTTGAGATGACACAAGTAAAGGGGTTGTTGGCATCTCTGTTGGAAGAATAGTCTTAGAAGGGCGAATACTTCGCTGAACTAAATCTGGCACTGGACAGGGATGTGCCAATGTTGGAGGAATGGGATGGTTTTTGAGTTGAAACAACGTAAAGCACCTGAACACGATACTTATGTACACCGTATGACCTTTACCACAGATGTTCCTGTCGGTGAGGTGGTTCATCACAGCTTACTCAGTTGTTCTCCGGATGCTTTGTTGGTGGAAGCTGCACGTGAGATGCAGAAAAACCACGTCAGCTCTATTCTTATTATGGATGAAGGCCGACCTGTTGGTATTTGGACCGAGGCTGACGCTCGAAAGCTTGACCTAGCCGATCCTTCTCTTGGAGATCGAATGATTAGTGAGCTGATGAGCTCACCGGTCGACACTGTCTCCGAAGAGGCTAGTCTAAGTGAGATTGCCCTTAAGTTTCAGCAGTTGCGGCGACGACATTTTCTCGTTATTGATGTTAATAATGAACCTTTAGGTATTGTTTCACAAACGGACGTAATTCGCTTCCAAGGCCTAGAACATTACTTGTGTATGCGCAATGTTCGTTCTGCTCTTAAACATGCCCCTTTAATTTTGAATGATGACTTGCCTTTATCTGAGGCTGTGCATCAGCTTAGAGATATGCAGCGAGATAGTGCAGCAGTGCGTTTAGGCAGTGATGAGCGTTATGGCATTATTACAGAAAGGGATATCGTTCGCTGGTTGGCAGATGGTATTCATGGTAAGCGATTAAGGGATGTCTGCAATAATCAATTGTTTGCGGTTAATGAAGAAACAGGTTTGTTGCAGGCCAGTAATCTGCTTAAACGCAAAGGCTTTCGTCATCTGGGTGTGATCAACGGCCATGGCAATTTAGTTGGTATACTTTCTTATGGCGATATTCTGGACAGTGTTGAATATGAATATGTAAACCGTCTACAGGAGGCCCTTCACTCTCGTGATGAGGCCTTAAAATCTTCTACTGCGCATTTACGTTTAGCCCAGCGAGTTATAGAAGCCAGCCTTGATGGTATTATCATCACCAATGCCAAAGGTA
Organism: Oceanospirillum sp.; assembly: GCA_047518265.1. Lineage (GTDB taxonomy): Bacteria > Pseudomonadota > Gammaproteobacteria > Pseudomonadales > Halomonadaceae > Oceanospirillum. The sequence continues at coordinate 7,633 of JAKZRG010000010.1, read as the reverse complement.
TTATTCAATCTGTTAATCCCAAGTTTACTCAGGTGACAGGCTACAGCGCATCGGAAGCTATCGGTCAGAAAACGACCTTATTGAGCTCTGGTCGTCACTCTGGAGATTTTTACAGTCATATGTGGGGAGAGTTGTACCACAATGGATACTGGCAGGGTGAGATCTGGAATCGACGTAAGAATGGTGAGGTTTATCCCGAATGGTTAACGATTACGGCTATCTACGACGATGAAGCGGAAGTTAACCAGTTCGCCGCTATTTTTAGTGATATTACCGATCGGAAAAAAGATGAAGAGCGCATACGTCGCCTTGCCTTCTTTGATGATTTAACCGGTGTGGCTAATCGACGTTTATTCCAAGACAGACTAGAGCAGGCTATTGCTAATGCTGTGCGCCATCAGCATCGATTAGCTGTACTGTTCCTGGATCTGGATATGTTCAAGCGAATTAATGATTCCCTAGGGCATATGATCGGTGATGAAGTGCTTAAAGTTGTCGCAGGACGTCTGGCTCATACCGTACGAGAGGGAGATTCCGTTGCGCGCCTAGGCGGTGATGAGTTTACGGTAATGGTTCCCGAGCTAGAATCAGTTGAAGGTTTGATGGCGCTGGCGCAACGTATTAATGATACCTTGTGCGAACCTATTGTCGTCGGCAGTCATGAGTTGTATATCTCTTCCAGTATAGGTATCAGTATTTTCCCTGATGATGGCGATAGTCCGGATCAGCTGATTAAAAATGCCGATGCAGCAATGTATCGGGTTAAGGCCGACGGACGAGGCAGCTATCACAGGTATACCGACGCGCTTCATCATGACTCTATCCGAGAATTAACCATAGAAACCCGTCTACGAAAAGCCATTAAAGAGAATGCTTTTGAGCTGCATTATCAACCTAAGATTAATTTGGATGACGGTAAGTTAATCGGTTTTGAGGCCTTGCTTCGTTGGTTTGATCGAGACAGTGGGTCACAAGTATCACCCGTTGAGTTTATTCCTGTCGCTGAGCGTTTAGGTCTGATTGGAACATTAGGCGATTGGGTGCTTAATGAGGTATGTACTCGCTTGGTTGAGTGGCATAAAGAAGGTCTGGATATTATCCCTGTTGCTGTGAATATATCGGCACAACAGCTTATGAAGGGAGACTTGGTACAGACTGTTAATCGAATCCTGTTATTTACAGGTGCTAATGCCAATTGGCTTGAATTAGAAGTAACTGAAAGCTGCTTTATCCCAGAACAGGCAGAGCGCATCGCCGAAATCCTGCATCAATTAAGATCTCAGGGAATCAATATCTCTATTGATGATTTTGGTACCGGATACTCTTCTTTAAGTTATTTGCGTCGTTTACCTCTGGATGCCTTGAAAATTGATCGCGCCTTTGTGATGGAAGTGCCGGAGAACGAAGATGATGCTCGTTTAGCCAGTACGATTATTGCTATGGCAAAAGGTTTGGGTTTAAGGGTAATTGCAGAAGGTATTGAGGAAGAGCGCCAATTAACATTTTTGCGTGATCAAGGTTGTCACCAAGGACAAGGTTTTATGTTTGCTAAGCCTGCGCCGAAAGAACAGGTAAGAGAATGGTTGGCAACTAAATGGAACCCTCTGGAAGCGCAAGAGGTTGTATCGTCTTAAACCAGTTTCTCCTTTGAATTTGTTGTATCTAAAGCCGTAGCGGTCGAGTGTCTATAAGCCCTTATCCTTTTGGCTTGAATTAAAATGGCTGCACTTGCAGCCATTTTTTGTGTAGAGCTATTCAAATCACTTTTCTTTTAACTGATCTGATGTGTAAACCAAGCTTTCATCGCTGATGTAATCTCTATTAGCTGTTCTTCCGTGATGATATACGGAGGCATGGTGTATAGGTAGTTACCAAAAGGCCGCAACCAAACACCTTGTGTAATGGCAAAATCTTGTACTCCTTTGAGGCTTTCAGCGTTATGTACTTCTATTACCGCTGTCGCGCCCAATACACGAGTATCTTTTACATCTGGGTGTTTGAAATCCAGTAACTCATCTTTCAAAACTTGATTTAGTTTAGCAATCTTGCCCAGGTAATCATCCCGTTCAAAAACCTCAATACTCTTTAGGGCGACAGCACAGGCTAATGGGTTGCCCATAAACGTTGGGCCGTGCATAAAGGCTTTGCCTGCATCATCGTGCCAGAAACCATCAAACACCTTGTCATTTGCTATTGTTGCCGCATGACCGATATAGCCGCCAGTTAGGCCTTTGCTAAGTACCATAATATCAGGGGTAATCTCTGCGTGATCTGCAGCAAAAAGCTTACCTGTACGACCAAAGCCCGTGGCAACCTCATCAAAAATAAATAGAATATCGAATTCGTCGCAAAGTTTGCGGGCTTCCTGTAAGTATAGAGGGCTATACATATTTAAGCCGCCAGCCGCTTGAAGCAGGGGCTCCACTAGGAATCCTGCGATTTCATGATGGTGCTCTTCGAATACTGCTCGTAGCTTAGTAATATCTTGAGCGACTTCCTCTGCTGAAGCATCAAAACTGGCTTCTGGAGCAGGGGCAAAGTGTTGCTGTGGCAGCAAGCCGCTAAAGAGGCTATGCATACCTTCTTCAGGGTCACAAACAGACATGCAGCCTGTAGTATCGCCGTGATAAGCCTTGATCAGAGAGGCGAGTTTACATTTTTTAGTTTGCCCCTGATTCTGCCAATACTGTACGGCCATTTTCATCGCCACTTCCATACCCACAGAACCACTGTCACTGAAGAAGACATGATTTAGGCCTTCTGGGGTGATTTCTACCAGCTTTTTAGCCAATTCAACGGCAGGTTTGTTTTTTAAACCGCCTAACATAACGTGAGCTAATTGATCTGCTTGCTCGTGAATAGCTTGAGTAATATCGGGGTGACGATAACCGTGAATCATACACCACCAAGAGCAGGTGGCATCTAATAAGCGCATACCGTTAGTGAATTGAATATAAGGACCGTCACCTGTTTCCACTTCATAATTGACTTCTATATTCTTCATCTGGGCATAGGGAAACCAGAGTGTTGTATCCTGCATAATCAGACCTGTTAAAATGAGTTGTAAACCAAAATGTTTAAAACTAGTTTACCAGAAGCTCTGAGAAAAAAGGTACATACCTAAACAAAAAGTATTCCGATGCTCTCTGGTTCGTTGTCAGAGAGCTGGTGGAACTCTATAGAAAAGCCTTTGTTTAGGTGCTTATACATAAAAAGAGATAGATTAAGTCAGATCGATTAAACAGACTGCAAAAAACGTTGAATCGCATTATTGATTTCTTCAGGATGCTCCATCGGACTTAAGTGGGCAGCGCCGTGAATAATTTCAAAATGACTATTTGTCAGATGATCTGAAAGAAATTGACCATATTTTGGCGGTGTCATCGTATCCAGTTCGGCACTTAAAACTAACGTCGGACAGGTCACAGCACTGAGTTGCTCTAAACGATCGAACTGATTGCAGGCTGAAAAGTCATTCACTATTACCTGTAAATCACTCTGTAGCAGGAGATCCGTAAAAGGCTGTAAGATTTCTATATCAGCACCATCTGTCATAGCTTGTTCTGCCATCATCTGTACAAAACTAGGGAAGTCATCACTAATCTTATCTAATAGCTCAGGTGATACGGATAGTTTGGCGCCGGTATTGATTAGAATTAAGCCTGCTAGGCATTGCTGCTGTTGAATGGCTAGTTCAATACATGCAGCCCCTCCCATACTATGTCCTACAAGAATAAGCTCTTTACAGGCAAGGTGCTCTATAAATTCAGCCAAAATACCTGCATAAGCGCTTATTGATTGCTCACCTTCATGATGGGCGCTGAGTGCATGACCAGGCAGATCCACTGCAATTAAATTAGCCTGATCACGTAAATTTAGCATTTGTGCTTGCCACTGAGCGTGGTTAAGCCCTGCACCGTGGACAAACAATAGCGTTGGAAGATCTGATCTTAGAGGCCAATGTGAACAGATATAACCCAGTTCGTTAAAATCCTTAGTGTACATGCATCATTCCTTTTGTTTATGAGGGCTTGTTAAGATTAATCTCTCATGGGGATGAAAACAATCATCTACAGATATCGTGAATAGTTAATCGCTTCAGTATATAATCCTGAGTAAAATAGTTGGACATTAAAGGCTAGTGGAAAATGGCGAAAATTAAAATTCTAGTAGGAACCGTATACGGTGGTGCCAGAGATGTGGCTGACGGTATTAAGCCAATACTGGAACAAAAGGGTTTTCAGGTTGATATTACGGAAGACCCTGTGATGACAGACCTGACGGATACTGAGAATACTGCTGTGTTAATTAGCTGTTCTACTACCGGTAGCGGAGATTTTCCACCGGGCTTTGACAAGTTTTATGATGCGATTAACACTCAGGGGGCAGCGTTGGGGCATTTGAAATATGGTGTTATTGCACTGGGTGATAGCTCTTACGATGACACTTTTTGTGATGCAGGCAAAAAAATGGATGATGTTTTAGCAGAGTATGGTGCGACTAGAGTCGGACGGCGATTAGATATTGATTCTGCAGAGCATTTTGAAGCAACAGAACCTGCGTTAATTTGGGTGGAGGGCTGGCTTGATCGTTTAGCGGGTTAGTGCAAGCTGCGATTATTAAACGGCTCTACATAAGCTGCTCAACTCTCACCGGCCATCAGCCGGTGAGAATTGAGGTATAACGTCGAAAGGTTTTTGTGTCTGTTAACTGCATGCTAACCGGAAAAATTGTCCAGCAACCACCAGCCAATCAAGCTTAATAATGCAATTGTTGATATAAAGCGCTTAGTCGGCAGTTTTGATGATTCAACTTGATGTGGACTGTATTTTATACCTGTTACCATGGCTTTAATTAGTCGCTCTCGTTTAATGGCGTCGTGATATAACACGGCGGCCAAGTGCAGAATCACCAAAGCAACCAAAAGATCTGCAATTTGATGGTGCAAGCTACTAAACAGAGAAATCAGATCATCATCAAGATAAGCAACTAAAGGCCCATCAATAAAAATATCATCCGTTGTTCCCAGACCTGTAATACCTTGAGCCATTAATGCTAGGATAAGTAGAACCACCATCCAGCCACCGACCGGATTGTGTCCCACATAATGTGAATCGCTGCGCACGGATATGACTTCTGGTATCGCTTTTATGGTTTTTATTGGCGAACGAACAAAGTTAATAAACTTAGCGTGATGGCTGCCTAAAAAACCCCAGATAATACGATAACTGATTAGGGCCAAAACGCTGTAACCTGCCAGTACATGGTTATCCATCTCTTCTCCCTCAGTGCCGCTCCACCAAAGAAAACCGATCAGAATAACAAGACTCCAATGGAATAGACGAATGCTGAAATCCCAGACTTTAACCGGGTGTTTTTGTATCTGTGAGTTTATATTTTGATCCATAGTGTCGTTTATCCTTTGCCTTAGCGGGCCTGATCAATAGCTTGTAATAACTCATCCTGACTCAGTATTTCACCTAATAAAATACCCTGAGGAGCACCCGGACCATACACCGCATTAAAAGGAATGCCAAAGCGTTGATGGTTATTTAAGAAGCGACTTATAACAGGATCTGGTCGAGTCCAATCACCTTGCATAGCGATAACTTCAGGAGTATTTAGCTGTTTCTGAACCTGTTCTGTATGTATGACAGCTAACTTATTAGCAACGCAAGTCACACACCAGCGAGCAGTAATATCGACAAAAACGACTTTACCTGAAGAAACATACCCTTGAATATCCTTAGGTTTAAAACTTTGCCAATGGATCTGATCCGTGACTTCACCACCCGTTGGTATAGGTGGTGGTGCCATAGGCATTTGGCTCACACTGAGCCATGTCAAAATAGGCAGTAGCCAAAAGCTGGCTTTGATTTTAGTGGTAAACCACCAGACCAATAGAAGCAGTACAAGTAACCCAATGCCCCAGAATACGACCAGATCGGAGAGTACCCATAATAACCAGGTTGCAGTAATAAGAAGTCCGATGGACAGCACTTTCTTTAGAGTATGCATCCATGGACCTGCTTTGGGCAGTTTATGGACCCACTCTGGTCGTAGCATCAGCACCAAATAAGGTAATGCCAGACCGATACCCATCGTTATAAATATGGCCAGCAGTTGTGGCGCATCCTGAGCAAATGCAAAGCCGATTGCGGTGCCTAAAAAAGGTGCAGAGCAAGGTGTTGCTAATAATGTCGCCAAAGCTCCTTGAGCAAATGAGCTAAACCAAGATGATTGCTTATTTGTTTCTTGGGTTGTCGTTTGAGAAAAATTACCGACATTGCTCATAAAACCAGGCAGTGAAAACTCAAACCGGCCCCAAAGATTTGCCGCAAATAGAATAACCGCAATAGCCAAAGCAGAAATAAACAGAGGTTGCTGGAACTGAATTCCCCAGCCAATAGCCTGTCCACTGGCTTTTAAAGCGATCATAATAGCCGCCAATACAGCAAAAGAACTGATAATACCCAGAGCGGTGGCTAAAAAGCTGGTGCGAATCTGATGAGGTTTGAGCTCTTGATGTTTAATTAAATGCAAAACCTTGATGGATAATACCGGTAAAACACAAGGCATCAGGTTGAGGATCAGGCCGCCGGCCAAAGCCATCAGTAGCATAAACCACAGGGTCTCATTAGATGCTTCATTACTGGCAACCGGTTCCAATGGTATTAAAGGGGATGATAGAGCTTGCCATTGGGTGTCTAGTTTATATGCCCCTAGGTTAGTACGTATCACCAGACCTGCTTTCTGTTCTGGATCAGGTAACTTTTTACGTAAGATTGGGAATTGTGCTTTTAGGCGATTTCCTTGTTGCTGAATAATCGGTTTTCCCAGTTCAGGTTCGGGTTTTAGCTCAGGGAAAAGATCTTGTACCTTTATATTCTCGGGCAACTCTATTTCAACTTGTAGGCGTTTTTGTTGTTGATCCAGTGTCAAATAAGCTGAAGGGATATTCGCCAGTTTAGCGGGTAAAGGAATCTTGGCTTTAAACTGATCAATAGCAAAAGCAGCTTCGATATCGGGTGCCTGATTACCTTTATTCAACTCTAGATCTATCGCAAAGCTTGCGGGAATACAAAGTTCCCGGCAGATCAGTAATCTGGCATCAAGGGATAATTTGATGGGCAATGATAGATCGCTGGTACGGGTAATCGTTAGAGGGAAAATCACTCTATCTTTATAGCCGTATAGCTGGAAACCTTGAAAATCTAAACGATGAGGTGCGGGATAAAAGAGTTCAATATCCTCTATCCCCTGAGAATCTTGCCAAAGTAGTTTAGGTGGAATGCCCGCAGACCCAGGTGTCCGCCAATAGGTTTTCCAGCCTTTTTCCATTTCAAGCTCAAGACCTGCCGTAATGATCTTTTGCTCATCAAGAACACCCGCCACTAAAAGCCTAGCCTGACCATAAGGAGTTTTCACCCAATCACTGGTTGCAGCAATGACGGGCAGAGACAATAAAAAAAGTAAAACAGACAATATTACAGTGAAAATATAGGGTGATTTTAACGTGCGCAAAACAAAGATCCCATTCCGTGTGCTTGGCAAGTGGCAAGGATACCAAACCGAGTGCAAAGTAGACATTGCTGATAGGGGATGGTTCACGTTGAACAGAATATTTTTGTCC
>JAKZRG010000009.1:0-48582 GCA_047518265.1 Oceanospirillum sp. | reverse complement strand
CTTAACTGAGGCTGCGTATTATACAGAAGCAAACCTCGCCGTCAACACTTTATTTTAAATATTTTTCAGAAGTTTCAAAAGAAAGTACTGAAAAAACAAGGTGTTAACCTGCTGCCGAAGAACTTGTCCGTGACAGCGAGGGCGTATTATACGCAGGGATAATCAAAGCACAAGGGTTAAAAAGAAGAAAAGAGGATATTCTTCAAAAGACAGGGAGAGGCAACGACAGAATGGGCTTTTCAGAGCAGGCAGAGATAAAAGCAAACCAAAAACAATGAAGCAAAACCCCAAATGCCCGCTAACGCGGGCATTTGGGGTTTACAGTCAAAGATAATATATTTCGATATTATTTGACAGGTTATTAAATCAAGTTCAAGCCTTCACTTTATATAGAAAAATTTTACCTAGAGAGTTTAAGAATTATTAGCTTTGCTGAGCATAGGCGTCCAACAAGGTCTCTTGCGCACTTACTTCTTCAGCTTCCGGCTCTCGATGAACAAGAAATGACAGATAACCGCCATCAGCCTGCAGTTGCCAGCTTTGACAGTTATCTAATAGATAAGTCTCTAAGTCATTTTTGACCCGCTGCAATAGCTTTTTCGCCGTGACCGGGAAGCATGTCTCAACTCTGTTATAGAGATTACGCTCCATTAAGTCCGCACTACTGCAAAAAATCTCATGATCGCCCGAATTTTGAAAATAAAAAACTCGGGTGTGCTCTAAGAAACGACCAACGATAGATCTTACGGTTATATTTTCTGAGACACCTTCAATCCCAGGCCTTAAACAACACATCCCCCGAATAATCAGATCGCACTGCACTCCGGCTTGAGAAGCTTTATATAGGGCTTTAATCATTTTAGGGTCGGTTAAAGAGTTACACTTAAAAATTAATCGTGCTGACTTTCCTTTTTTCGCCAGCTCAGCTTCTCGCTCTATTTTTTCGACCAGTGTTTTCTGCAAAGTGAAGGGGGCATGCAGAAGCTTTTTCATATTTAGAGTTTTCCCCATACCAGATAGCTGCATAAATACTTTATGCACATCCTCACATAACTGGGAATCACTGGTCAGTAAACTATAGTCCGTATATAGCTTAGCCGTCTTGGCATGGTAGTTACCAGTCCCTAAATGAGCATAGTGCCGAATTTTATTATCTTCCCTACGCACTATATGCATCATCTTGGCATGGGTTTTATAAGCAACCACCCCATAAATTACGATAGCACCCGCTTCTTGCAACCTACTGGCCAGCTGAAGGTTATCCGCTTCGTCAAAACGAGCTCGCAATTCAATGACGACGGTGACCTCTTTACCATTTCTTGCGGCATCCACTAAAGCATCAACTATTTGAGAATCTGGCCCAGTACGATATAAGGTTTGTTTAATCGCCAAAACATCAGGATCACGAGCCGCTTCGCGTAATAAATCAATAATTGGAGTAAACGACTCAAAAGGATGCTGCAACAAAATATCATTTTGCTGCATAGCTTCTAAAATACTATTCCCTCGACGTAAAGGCTTTGCGGTACCGGGAGTAAATAATGGGTACATAAGGTTAGGACGATCTACATCTCCCATAACAGCCATTAATCGCGTCAGGTTAACGGGGCCATTAACTCTATACAGCTCTTGCTCTGTTAGGCCAAATTGTTTCAACAACGCATCAATTAAGTCTTCCGGGCAATTATCTGCAACCTCTAGGCGTACCGCATCACCATAGCGACGAGAAAGCAATTCCCCTCGCAGAGCGCTAGCTAAGTCGCTGACCTCTTCAGGATCAACAATCATGTCAGCATTACGGGTTAACCGGAACTGATAACAACCCTTCACTTTCATTCCTGGAAAGAGTTCTTCCGCATGAGCATGGATCATAGAAGATAGGAAAACAAAGTTATCCCCTTCATCGCTGATTTCATCCGGAAGACGAATTAGACGCGGCAAAGATCTCGGAGCAGGGATAATCGCCAAGCCACCTTCTCGACCAAAAGCGTCTTTACCGTCTAATTCAACAATAAAATTTAGGCTTTTATTAACCAAACGCGGGAAAGGGTGTGAAGGATCTAAACCAATAGGACTGATAATCGGTTGAATCTGATCATAGAAATAGTCTTCAACCCAGGCGATCTGCTCTTTGTTCAGATTAGCTCTACGCAAGAAGCGAATACCTTCTTCTTCCATAGCGGGAATCAATTGGTCATTGAGAATACTGTATTGACGTTCAATCTGTTCATGACAAATATCGCTGATTTGACGAATAACCTCTTGCGGCATTAACCCATCTGCATCACTTTTTTCTCGACTGAAAGCCACTTGACGCTTTAAGCCTGCCACACGAATTTCAAAAAACTCATCTAGGTTACTGCTGAAAATCAGCAAAAACATCAGTCGATTTAATAATGGATGAGAAGTATCAAGAGCCTGTTCCAGCACTCGGATATTAAACTGGAGGTGGCTTAACTCACGATTAATATACAGGTCAGGGTTATCCAAACTGATAACATCTGCCGCCTCTTCCGCAGTCTTACCGCGAGTACCACTGTCTGAACGATTAATTCTCAAAATAGGTCGCCCCGAACCACCGTCCTGATTGGCGATATCATCATTGATCTGTGCGGGTGGAACTGGATGACTTGTTTGATCCATTGATAACTCTCCGTAGTATTCATTGCCCCACCCTTATCTTATTAGTCCTGTAATAACTGAGCGGCACGTTTCGCAAAATAGGTTAAAACACCATCTGCTCCAGCTCGCTTAATACACATCAGAGATTCTAGTATGACAGCTTCTTCCGAAAGCCACCCTTTCTGAAATGCCGCCATATGCATGGCGTATTCACCACTAACTTGATAGACAAAAGTAGGTACTTTTAATTCATGTTTCACTCGATGAACAATGTCCAAATATGGCATGCCTGGTTTAACCATGACCATATCGGCTCCCTCTGCTAGATCCAATGCCACTTCATGCAACGCCTCATCGGAATTAGCCGGATCCATCTGATAGCTAAATTTATTGCCTTTCCCCAGATTTCCAGCAGAACCTACAGCATCTCTAAAAGGCCCATAATAACTGGATGCATACTTAGCAGAGTAAGCCAAAATCCGAGTATTAATTAAATTCTCTTGCTCTAATACCTGACGAATTTCACCAATACGACCATCCATCATATCGGAAGGAGCCACCACATCAGCTCCCGCTTCCGCATGAGATAATGCTTGCTTAACCAGAGTCTCTACTGTGCGATCATTCAACACATAACCCTGTGTATCTATGATGCCATCTTGGCCGTGGACAGTATAAGGATCTAAAGCAACATCAGTGATAATTCCCAGTTCAGGGTGCTGATCTTTTAGTGCTTTAACGGCCCTCTGAACCAAGCCATTGGCATTATAAGCTTCTTCAGCAAATTCACTTTTCACATCTCCCGACAACACAGGAAATAATGCAATCGCAGGAATACCTAAAGCCACCAACTCTCTGGCTTCTTTTAATAACAGATCCAGACTTAGACGCTCCACACCCGGCATAGAAGCTACAGATTCCCGGCGATCCTCTCCCTCTAGTACAAACATAGGGTAAATGAGATCGTCAACACTCAGTTGATTTTCACGCATCAAACGACGAGAAAAGTCATCTGCACGCATACGACGCATACGGGTGGCCGGAAATAACCGCTGACCTGGATTAAACACTATATTTGGTGCTCCAATTAAAAGGAGACATACCTGTTTGACGTCAGTATCCGTCAGGTTTATGACAAATACATTTCAAGACAAGTGATATCTCTGAAAAACTAAACAACCAACCACTCAGGATTGATATACAAAAAAACAATAGTCACGCGCGGATGGCAGAAAATCAAGTCGCCAATACCGCTTTAAACAAAGCAATTGACCGAATTAAGACCCTACGTCAGGATTAGTGATCAACTCCGATAATCCAAAGACCCAAAAGCCGGATAAGATAATGGATGAATCAAGCATCAGGTTAAGCTTCTTTTTAGTATTGCTGATAATTTTAACTCTGGCTCAGCAACAATTCCCGAGACGCAAACCTCAGTACTCTACAGCTAAACGTTGGCTAACTAATTTTTCACTTGTTGTCATCGACAGCCTATTAGTAAGAGGTCTATTAGGAGCTATCCTTCCTGTCGCTATCGCAAGCTGGGCTCAAGAGCATCAATTAGGTTTATTTAACCAACTGCCCTTACCCAGTCTTTTGGCTATTACCCTATCAGTCATTATTTTAGACGGTTTAATCTACTGGCAGCACAGGTTGTTCCATCAAATACCATTATTGTGGCGCCTTCATCGAGTGCATCACTACGACAAAGATTATGACTTATCCACAGCCCTAAGGTTTCACCCAATAGAGATTATTCTTTCTATTTTGATCAAAAACGTCGCCATTATACTTTTAGGTGTACCTGTTATTGCTGTCATAGCTTTTGAAACACTACTCAATGGCATGGCCCTGTTTAATCATTCCAATCTTGCATTATCCAAACGCTTTGATCGTATTTTGCGCCGTGCCATTGTCACACCCGATATGCATCGAGTTCATCACTCTATACATAATGATGAAATGCATCAGAATTTTGGCTTTAACTTAAGCATTTGGGATCGCTTATTTACCAGCTATACAGCCCAGCCTAAGGATGGCCATAAAAAAATGCCTATCGGTCAACCTGAGAGCCTGCAACTGCCTACAAACAATCTATTCTGGTTAATGTGGCCTGCACTGAAACAACCCATTAAACAAAATAGCAAAAACTGACATATGCTTTAAACAAGCGAAAGACTCTGACAATTATCAGGAGCACAATATGAAAAATAAAAAAGTCGCAGTTATATTGTCCGGCTGCGGTGTCTTTGATGGCGCAGAAATATTCGAATCAACACTGGCACTGCTTAGGCTTGATCAACAGCAAGCCGATGTTACCTGTTTTGCCCCTGACATCGAACAGATGCATGTTATTGATCACCGTAATGGCGATGTCATGGCAGAAAAACGTAATGTTCTAACAGAGGCCAGCCGAATCAATCGAGGTAATGTTCTCCCACTAACGGAAGCTCGTGCGGATCACTTTGATGCCGTTATAGTGCCCGGTGGTTTTGGTGTCGCTAAAAACTTATCCGATTTTGCTTTAAATGGTTCTGATTGCACCTCTATTCCAGAATTTTCAGAACTATTACAAAGTTTTCATTCTCAGAAGAAACCCATCGGTATGATCTGTATTGCTCCAGCACTCTTACCCAAAATACTCGGTTCAGGAGTCAGCTGCACTATCGGCCATGATGCAGCCACTGCCGGTGAAATTGACTATATGGGTGGTCTGCACATAGGCTGCGATGCTGACAACATTGTTATCGATCACGAACACAGGGTTGTTTCTACTCCTGCCTATATGGAAGCCCAACGAATTTCTGAGGCAGGAGAAGGCATATTCAAATTAGTCGATAGAGTACTGGCCTTCACAGAAACCTGAATATCAAGGTGCCCGTTTTTTCTTCTCAACTTTTAGAGCCTGAATGCCCCATAGGGTTGCCGGATTAACCGCAACCCTATCACTGGCTAAGCACGTCGCCCGAATAGTAAACTCATCCAACTCTGTATTACGACGACGCGGGCTCAAAAAGACATTACCATCAGGTTTGCGAACACTGGCCACAAGAGGCTCTTTTGGTTTTTCCGTACGTCCTACCACCACTGCCAGCTCACCATTTTGCAACTTCACATAAACACCCGGTGGATATAAACCCAGTTCATGTACAAAAATAGTGGTTAAACGTTGATCGACGGAACGCCCTCGCTGCACAAAGAGCTCTCGCAGAGTCTCTTTATGAGATACAGGTTGCCGATAAGGTCTTGGCGTCACCATGGCACAATAAACATCAGCTAAAGCAATAATTTTTGCTTCCAAGGACAAGGATTCAGACTTTAAGCGTCTAGGATAACCATCTCCATCTGGTCTTTCATGATGGCAACGCACGAGTTTAAGCCAAAGCGTATCATCAATACCTACTGCGGCTAGTTGAGCGGCACTGACATCCGGATGCTTCTCAATAACTTCTCGCTGGGGTTCTGTTAAGGGTTTACGCTGTTGATGTAACTTAACCTGATAAGAGTTCATAGAGATATTCCCTGTCAGGGCCGCTGCCAGCATAGACAAACGCTTCTCTTGATCAAGATTCAATCGGGAGGCAATAACTTCACATAAAATCCCCATCTGTACGGGATGCAATATATGGTATGGAAAATTTTCCATCAGATGCACAGCACCTATCATAGCATCTGTGTTTTTGGCCACGATACCTTGAAGATAGGTCACTATCTCCATTGTACGTTTATACACTACACCTTCTGCAGGATTTTCTTTCTTTTCTATATATTGGAATAACTCAGACAAACGTAAACAAAGATCGTCAAATTCTGCAAAAGGGTTAATATCTCGATCAAAGACGACAGGTTTTAGCCAAGCATTCTCTGAATCTTTACTGTCCGATGTCGTTTCTCGTGCATACAAGCCTACTCGTACCAGAATATCTCTTTGGCGTTCGGTACGAATGATAGAACCCTTCGCCATTAACAGCTTGCCAAACTCATCATAAACAGGCCAAAGCACCGGCTCATTAAGCTTTATGTCCTGAGGTACAATAGCACTGAGTTCAAAGTCTTTCATGACCATGGTACTAATCCTATAGCGTCACTTAACTTTAAAAGCGCTCATCGCGGTAGATCTGTTCTATATAATCACCGCCACACCTAAGTTCACTAAACCAACTCAAAAAGCGTTCAATCTGATCTTCAGGGAAAATGGCTCCGTGTTGAGGAACAATCATCTTAATGTCTAACTTACGCACCAGTTCCACCCAACGGGCACAAACCTGATTACTATGCATATAACGTTTATGAAAACCTTCCATATATTTCAGGTGATTATCAAAATCATCCACAAACATATAACGTTCACCAGCAGGGAATATGGCCGCCCCAATATCTCCGGAGAAAAGGATACCCGAGCGGCTATCGTAGATACTGAAGTTACCTTCACTGTGTAAGAAATGCGCGGGTATCATCGCAATATAGTCCCCACTATCAAGGGTTATGCGACCACCGCCATCAGGCACAGCAACGACACGATCAATATCCTCTAGACCAAAATGAGAGACAAAGTGAAGCCAAAGCTTGGAGATCAACAAGTCAGCATCTGTTGTCTTCATCCAATAGGGAATAGAGGAACAAACATCAGGATCTTGATGAGTTGCAAACAGATAACGAATTTGACGTGGATTAATGACACGCATGATGTTTTCCAATACATGATGAAAAACATAAGTACCACCAGGGTCAAACAAATACCCCTTATCATGATCGACGACTAAACACTGGTTAGTTTGGACAAAAGCATCAGCACCTTCAGCCTCCTCCCAACCAAACCACACCACCTGATGCTCGTCGTCTTCATAAAGAATTTTACTTTCTTCAACACGTGTTATTTGCTGTTCCATCTGCCCACCCCTTTTTTGTATTTATTACTAGGCAAGTATGCTTAGGCCAGTGCATTATCGTAGATCTGATCAATCAGATCCGTGCCACACTCCAACTGCTCTAGCCAATCAAAAAATGTCTCAATCATATCTCTCGGAATAATGGCGCCATGCTGAGGTACAATTCGCTCAATATCCAATCCTCGTACACTTTTCACCCAACGCCTTAAAGCCACGTTATTACTCATATAACGTCGATGAAAGCCTTCCATATAACCCAAGTGAGTCTGCCAATCAGACATCTCTAGATAACGCTCTCCTTGCGGAAAGACTGCCGCACCTATATCACCAGAAAAGAGGGTTTTAGAACGCGTATCGTAAAAACAGAAATTACCTTCACTGTGTAAAAAGTGGGCAGGGAGTAGCTTAATAAATTCGTTGCTCGCCAATCGGATCTGCTTCCCATGATCCTCAATAGAGACCAAACGACTGTTATCGCTAAAACCAAAGTGCGAAACAAAACGAATCCACAGTCGAGAAACCAGTAAACGAGCATCCGTCGCTTTCAGCCATAACGTAATTGATGACAAAACATCTGGATCTTGGTGAGTCGCTAGAATGTAACGAATTTGAGAGAGAGGAATATATTTACCCACCTCCGCAGCAACATCGGAGAAAATAAAAGCACCGCCAGGATCAAATAAATAAGCGTTGTCACCGTTAACCACTAGCAGCTGGTTTGATTGTACTAAGGACTCATTTTCATGATCCTCCCAACCAAACCAAATCACCTGATGTTCATCATCCTCATAGAGAATCTTGCTCTGATCAACCATGATCCCAAATATCCTTAATCACCAAGAAATAAACCTAGAATTCCAATACCTACGGAAAAATCGCAAATACTGAGCCGATCTATTTAAAGCCAGTCTTTAAGGGAATTAGTTGATCTATAACAAAAAGAGCAGGAGTATGGACGATGTCTTACACGGATATGCTGTTTAACTGACATAGAACAAAAGATGGTTAAAATGAAGATATAAAAAAAGCAGGTTTTAAACCTGCTTTTCATCACTATCATCCGATGCTTTTTTAGATCGGTTAACAAACCTCCCCATTAAGATACCTAGTTCATAGAGTATCCACATAGGCAGAGCTAGCAGGGTTTGAGAGATAACATCTGGCGGCGTTAACAACATACCCACCACAAAACAACAGATCACAACGTAGGGTCGTTTCTCTGACAAGGTTTCAACCGTCGTAATACCCGTCCAGATAAGGATAAACGTGGCTACCGGAATTTCAAAAGCCACGCCAAAGGCGAAAAACAGCTTAAGTACAAAATTCAGATAAGAATTAATATCCGTCATCACAGCAACATCACCCGGTACAGCCGAAGTGAAAAAAGCAAAGATCAGCGGAAAAACCACATAATAAGCAAATACAGCGCCAGCATAAAAAAGAAAAACACTGGAAGCTAATAGAGGCAAAGCAATCTTCTTTTCATGCTGGTACAGACCAGGGGCAATAAAACTCCAGACCTGATACAACACATAAGGAATCGCTGCAAAAATAGATAAAACCAAGGTTAACTTAAATGGCGCTAAAAAGGGCGACGCCACTTCTGTTGCAATCATCTGAGTGCCTTCAGGTAATAATGCCCTGAGAGGTTCAGAGACGATCATATAAAGATCGTTAGAAAAAGAATACAAGCCCAAGAAAATGACCAACACAACCAAAACAGAGCGTAGTAAACGCCCTCGCAACTCAATAAGGTGCTCAATTAAGGGAGCATGCTTACTCTCACTCTGTTCTGTCGGAGGCAATTGAGGCTGTTCAGTTTGACTCATACTTAACCTTTACGCTCCGGCTCTGTTGTACCAAAGGGGCCTTCATCTAATACACTAGGTTTTGGCTCAATAGGTGTCATTTCATCCGCAGCTATCTTTTCCGATGATTCACTCTGATTGCTCAAGGAATCATCAGTACCAGTATTTACTGCAGAATCAGTATTTGTTGAAGCATTCGCAGTAGGTGTACTCTCTGCAGCAGGCTTAGTATCCATAATGGACTGTTCCTGCTGTCGTAGCGTATCTTCCAACTTACGTCGATTTTCTTCCAATTGACGCTGCATATCTTCCATGTGCAACTGCTGATTCACTTCTTGCTGAATTGCTCCAAAGCTCTGTTTGATGCGGCCAATCCAGACCCCTGCCGTACGAGCAGCCGTTGGTAAGCGCTCCGGCCCTAAAACCAGCAGCGCCAAAATACCAATTATAATCAATTCAAAAAAACCGATATCAAACATCGTCTAGGCTCACAAAAGACTTATTTTTTTTGCTCGGTCTTCTCAGCCGTGCTTTCGATAACCTCATCAGACTCTTTCTTTTCAATAGCCGATTCTTTATCTTTTTCTTTATCATCACCGTCTGGGTTATTCACAGCTTCTTTAAACCCTTTTACGGCACCACCTAGATCTCCACCCAGGTTACGCAGTTTTTTGGTGCCAAAAATCAAAATAATAATGCCCAGAACGATCAATAACTGCCAAATGCTGATACCACCTAACATAACACTTCCCCCATATATCTAGACGGTTAAACCATCCTAATAATATTGTAATAGCAATTTAAATAAACGGTTGTGTAACAGTTTAAATCAATAATTATGACTTTTCGCGCGAAGCTTTTTCTTCTAGCCCTGACATACCAAAACGACGGGCCAACTCATCTATAACGACTTGAGGAGATTCCCCTAAATGAGACAAAGCCACTAAGCTATGAAACCAGAGGTCAGCTGTTTCATAAATCAGTTCCGAGTGATCACCGCTTTGCTGTGCATCTTTTGCTGCAATAATGGTCTCAGTGGCTTCTTCACCCACTTTTTCCAATATTTTATTCAAGCCTTTATGGTGCAGCTTCGCCACATAAGATGTATCAGGATCTGCATGACGACGTTGTTCCAGAATATCGCCTAATTGTTGCAGAACATCACTCATATACCACCTCTGTTATCTCTCTTTTACTCAGACAGACCTGAATAGGGCCACCAAGCATAATGTAATTTCTCAATGGACACCACGTCTAACGGCGGGCTAATAAAAACACCCCTCCCAGCATTAATAGCTGAGAATAGACTGGAAGCTCTAACAACCACTGCCAACCATCGGAAGCTGACAGAAGTGCTATCAGAACCAACAACCAACCCAATGAAGCCGACGTCAAGCGCCCCCGCTTTTCTGAGGCATCCGCTAAACGAGTTAAGAGTACTTCTTGGCGCTGCTGCCTCTCTTCCATACGTTGTGATTGTTCCAACGCGCCATAAACCATATTGGGTAGTTCAGGAAGTTGCTCCATCCAACCCGGAAACTGGCTGCGTACATTTTTCCAGACACCTTTAGGTCCCATACGCTGCTTCATCCAACCTTCTAGGTAGGGCTTTGCCGTACTCCATAGATCCAGATCAGGGTATAACTGACGTCCCAGCCCTTCAATATTCAGTAAGGTTTTCTGTAGCAATACCAGCTGAGGCTGCACTTCCATATTAAAGCGGCGTGCGGTCTGGAATAGACCTAGCAGCACTAAACCAAAAGAAATTTCTTTCAATGGTTTTTCAAAGATGGGCTCACATACCGCTCGAATGGCTGTTGCGAACTCATTGACACGAGTACCTTCGCCGACCCAACCGGATTCAATATGCAGCCTTGCCACCTCGTTGTAATCCTGATGGAAAAAAGCGAGCAGATTTCGTGCCAGATAATGCTGATCTTCTTCTGATAATGTGCCGACAATACCGCAATCGATACCAATATATTGCGGGTCATGGGGGTGCTCATAAGAAATAAAAATATTACCGGGGTGCATATCCGCATGAAAAAAGTTGTCGCGAAACACCTGAGTGAAAAACACTTCTACCCCACGTTCTGCCAACTTTTTCATATTGACACCGTGAGCAATTAAAGCATCTACTTCCGCTACAGGAATACCATAAATACGCTCTTGTACCATGACATTGCGTCGCGTTAGCTCCCAGTAAACCTGAGGTACATACAGAGCAGGAGAACCATCAAAATTACGCTTTAATTGAGAGGTGTTTGCCGCTTCTTTTTGCAGGTCCAATTCATCAAAGAGCGTCGATTTATAGTCTGAAACAATATCCACGGGATGCAATCTGCGAGCATCAGGTACCCAGCGTTGTAACGCATTGGCCAAGGTATAAAGTAGCTTAATATCTTTACGTAATACTTTCTTAATACCGGGGCGAATGACCTTAACTACTACGGACTCACCCGTGTGCAATTCTGCCGCATGCACCTGGGCAATAGAAGCTGAGGCCATAGGCTCTCGTTCAAAACTTTTGAATAACTCACCAACGGGCATACCAAGAGCCGTCTCAATCTCCTTCACAGCCACATCGCTATCGAAAGGAGGGACTTGATCCTGAAGTTTCTTCAACTCATCGGCAATATCATCGGGCAATAGATCCCGACGGGTGGATAGCATCTGACCAAATTTAACAAAAATAGGCCCTAGCTCTTCCAATACCAAACGCAAACGCTCTCCACGGCTTTCAGTACCCAGAGGGAACAACCTTAAAGGCGACAAACGCAAAAACAGAACCGCAAACCAAGGTAAGCGCTCCATTGGAATCAAGCTATCTAAACGGTGACGACTGATCACCAGTAGGATTTTTAACAGACGGCGCAGGCGAGACACAGTGACTCCAATATAATAGGTAAAACCTTAAGAAGAGAGGTTTTGAAGTTGGCTTTGCAAGCGCTCTATACGTGCCTGCAACCGATCAGTTGATTGAGATAATGAACGAACCTGCATACGATACTGATCGAGTTCATAGGCTCCTGGAAGAATAGTGAGTTCTTCTTGTAAGTACTCTCGCCAATCCTCACCGACTGTCGAAAAAGCGGCTCGATGAAAGCGGGAAAAATGATTCAAAGAGGCTGCCAGAAAGCTCGTAGGCACAGTACCTAATGTCCCCTCTAAAGCACCTTGCCAATCCACATCCAACGCCATAAGCATATCTTGTAACTTACGCACTAACTGAGCATCTCCCAATAGGGTCAGCTCACCTTGAAATAAAAGGCTCTCTCTTTGCTCTGGTTGCAATAGAAAACGAAGATACTGTTCCTGCGTACCCTGTATTTCAGCATCAACCTCTATGTCTTGGTTTAGCTCAAGGTGTAACCCTTGAGCAGAAGGCCAGAGCAAAAAGGTTTTCTCAGGGCGAAGGCAAACAATACGCACAACCCTCCCCTGTAAAGCCGCTAACTGCTCCATTGTTGCAGCATCACGTTTTAATAAAGGATTAAGCAGCTGCTCAGTACCTTCTAGCAGTCCATGCCAAAGCATCTACAACTTAACTCCCCGATGTAGTGCAACCACACCGCTGGTCATATTGTGATACTCCACTCGGGATAAACCTGCATCCTCCATCATCCCCTTCAATGTTTCTTGATCAGGATGCATACGGATCGATTCAGCCAGATAACGATAACTCTCAGAATCATTGGTGACTAACTTACCCATAAAAGGCAGCGCCGTAAAAGAGTAGGTATCGTAAACTTTGCTCATCACTGGATTGGTTGGCTTGGAAAACTCCAGCACCAGCAAACGACCTCCAGGCTTCAAAATACGCGCCATGGAGCGCAGCGCTTTGTCTTTATCCGTCACATTACGCAGGCCAAAGGCAATGGTGATGCAATCAAAGGTATTATCTGGAAATGGTAAGCACTCGGCATTCGCTTGGACAAATTCAACATTGCCACTGCAACCATTATCCAGCAATTTATCCCGACCGACTTTCAACATGGAATCATTGATATCAGCCAGTACAACCTGGCCCTCATTGCCCACTAAACGGGAAAACTTCAGGGTCAGATCACCGGTACCGCCTGCGATATCCAGCACAGTATTACCACGGCGCACACCACTCATTTCAATGGTCATGCGCTTCCATAGGCGGTGTACACCCATAGACATCAGATCATTCATCAGATCATATTTAGCCGCAACAGAGTGAAAGACTTCAGCCACTTTACCGGCCTTATCCTCTGCATTGACCTGTTGATAACCAAAGTGGGTAGTGTTCTTTTCCTTATCCGACTCAGACATGACGGGACCTTTACTGACAAAATTGCGCACATTGTAAACTGGCGAAGCGCTTTTGTCTTTGCCAGATAAATTAGCCTACCAATAAAACACTATAACTGTTTAATGGAGATCAACGTTGGTTCTCGACTGGCCTTAGCTGACTCAAGACGGTTCAAATAGTCTTGCCAGAAAGCCTCTTTATGCTGACCAATATCATAGAGATACTCCCAAGAATACAATCCGGTATCATGACCGTCATCGAAACTGATTTTAATCGCATAACTGCCGGCGGGTTCAATATTGCTGATGGCTACGTATTTTTTACCAACCTGCAGTACCTCAGAACCCTCACCGTGACCTTTCACCTCAGCGGAAGGGGAATAAACCCGCAAAAACTCAGCATCCAACTCCAGCGGGTTACCATCGGAATAGTGCAACTCCAACAAGTTCGCTTTTTTCCGATATTTAATATCCACAGGCACTTTTGATTGAGACATATTGACCTCTTCTGGACATTTTGACCCGATATCTCTTCGAGGATATTCAAACAATTTTATGACTCTATATTGCCAATAAACTGATCAAATACGGATCATTAATAAATGATGGTATGGTTAGCGCACCAAAAACAAAAATGGGCAGAGACGTTGCTCTACCCATTCCAGTGATTACTTTAAACCTGCCGAAACAAATTAAAGAATAAAACGGCTAAGATCTTCATCTCTAGCCAGATCATTCAACTGCTTATCCACATAAGCTTTATCAATCACAATCTTCTCTTTTATCTCACAAGCATCAAAAGAGATACTTTCCAGCAATCGCTCCATCATCGTATGCAAACGGCGAGCACCAATATTTTCAGTGCCTTCGTTTACCTGATAAGCAATTTCTGCAATGCGGCTAATACCATCTTCCTTATATTCAATTTCTAAGCCTTCAGTGGCCAACAAGGATTGGTATTGCAGTGTCAGTGCTGCGTTAGGCTCCGTTAAGATGCGTTTAAAGTCATCAGGGCCTAATGCTTCCAGCTCAACACGAATCGGCAAACGCCCCTGCAGCTCAGGAATCAGATCGGATGGTTTACTCAGGTGGAAAGCACCAGAAGCAATAAACAGAATATGGTCTGTTTTTATCATGCCGTGTTTTGTGGATACAGTACTGCCTTCAATCAGAGGCAACAGATCGCGCTGAACACCTTCACGGGAAACATCTGTGCCGGCATTTTCAGAACGCTTAGCGACTTTATCGATTTCATCAATAAAGACGATGCCATTCTGCTCGACTGCATCGATAACCTGGCTTTTCAGCTCATCTTCGTTGACTAGCTTTGCAGCTTCTTCATCTGTAGCTTGGCGCAGAGCATCCTTAACTTTTAGCTTACGCTTATTGGTTTTATCACCGGATAAGTTAGAGAACATGCTTTGCAGCTGATTCGTCATCTCTTCCATACCGGGAGGTGCCATAATCTCAACACCTACAGACGGCGCTGCTACATCAATTTCAATCTCTTTATCATCCAGCTCACCTTCACGCAGTTTTTTGCGGAATACCTGACGAGTAGAACTGTCTCTTGCAGGTTCCTCATTAAAGCCTGCACGGGCTGGTGGCAACAAAGCATCCAGAATACGCTCTTCTGCCGCTTCTTCTGCACGGAAGCGAACACGGGTCACTTCCTGCTCTCGCAACATCTTCATGGCCATATCGGTCAAATCGCGGATAATAGTTTCCACGTCACGGCCCACATAACCTACTTCGGTAAACTTAGTCGCTTCAACCTTAATAAAGGGAGCATTAGATAGTTTCGCCAAACGACGAGCAATCTCTGTTTTACCAACCCCTGTAGGGCCAATCATTAGAATATTTTTTGGCGAAACTTCTGCTCTTAGCTCAGGATCAAGCTGCATACGGCGCCAGCGATTTCTTAAAGCGATGGCAACCGCTCGTTTAGCATTAGCCTGACCGACAATAAAGCGATCCAGTTCAGATACAATTTCACGGGGTGTCATATTAGACATAATATCTCTCTTCTATTCCGGTCTAGCCAGGGCTACCAGCTTAATTCTTCAATGGTTGGGGAGTGATTGGTAAAGACACAAATATCCCCGGCCATGGCCAGACTCTTTTCCGCAATTTCCATTGCAGTTAATTCTGTATTTTCATGCAGAGCACGGGCTGCGGCTAAAGCAAAATTACCACCAGAACCAATGGCGACCACACCGTGCTCCGGCTCAACAACATCACCAGTACCGGAAATCACTAAAGATGCCGTCTGATCCGCAACAATTAGCATCGCTTCTAATTTGCGCAACGCTCTATCTGTACGCCAATCTTTTGCCATCTCTACTGCCGCGCGAACAAGCTGACCCTGATGTTTTTCTAACTGAGATTCAAAACGTTCAAACAGGGTAAAAGCATCAGCTGTACCACCGGCAAAACCCGCTAAAACCTGATTACGGTACAAACGGCGAACTTTACGGGCATTACCTTTCATTACAGTATTACCCAGAGAAACCTGACCGTCACCAGCCAAAACCACCTGATTATCCCGACGTACAGCTACAATGGTAGTCATCTAATACTCCAGTCACAGCAAAGGTGAGTGAATTACCTTTGCTCGGCCATTCTTTACTTTGCAAAATGAGCAAAATGAGATTGGGTAGAACACCCGAAAGTAGATAAAGTGGTGGCGAATTAGGATAATTCAACCACCACTGAAGATTTATTGCGGCAAGCGGATCAGTAAGGTTTGAATTCTGGATCGGGCCATCTTATCTTGCGCTTTATTCAATTTGCGCCGGTCCTTAAAAGGACCAATACGCACACGATAACGGCCGTTAGATGAGGCTGAAATTCTAGGTTTAAAACCCATCTCCTGAACTTTTACAACAAACCGTTCTGCATCAAGCTTAGATTTAAACGACCCAATTTGAAGCTCATAGTCTGGTAGATTTTCTGAATCTCTTGGCGTTGACTTATACTCTTCTACCGGATCCATTGTCACTTCTTGCTGCGGTAACAGATTATAAAAATCATAACGCTGACGCTCCGCATCCTGCTCTGGCGTTGTAACCTGAGCAGGCGTTGGTGCAGCTTGTTGCGCAACCGGTGCAGGTGGAATTTTCGGTGAAGGCCGATCATCATCCAACCACCGAGCCAGAGAAAAACCAAGGACAACACCAAAGATAAGCCAACTCCAGGCAGGCAGCTCTTTACGAGCCGTCACATCCTCCTCTTCCTGAGGTTTAGGAGAGGCCCCGCTTCCTTTATTGATTGGCGCTTTATTGGCGAAGTCCCGACTCATCTCTTACATCTCCTCTGGAGCGCTCACGCCCAACAGATTCAAACCGTTCGTCAGAACCTGACGTACCGCTTCGCTTAACGACAGACGAGCATTACGAATCTCCGCATCATCTTCCAACACCTTCAATGCGTTGTACCAAGTATGGAAATCACTGGCCAACTCTTTCAGATATTGTGCTAAAGCGTGTGGTTCGTAGTTTAATGCGGCATTTTCCAGAATCTCAGGATAACGAGACAAGGAAACCATTAAATCTTTTTCGTAATCGCTATCCAGTTTTTCCAGTGCAGACAGACCTTGCGCCTGATCATACGTCCACTCGTGAGTAGATAACTTACGCATAACACTGCACGCTCGGGCATGAGCGTACTGGATATAGTAAACAGGATTGTCTTTTGACTGAGATTTAGCCAAATCCAGATCAAAATCCATATGCTGATCAGACTTACGGCTCACATAGAAGAAACGCGCCGGATCATTACCGACCTCTTCACGCAACTCACGCAGAGTAACAAAAGAACCGGAACGGGTAGACATCTGCACGCGCTCAGAACCCCGGTACAGGATAGCAAACTGCACCAGACGGAAATCCAGTTTATCCAGTGGATAACCCAGAGCCTGACAAACAGCTTTCATACGCGGCAAATAACCATGGTGATCCGCACCAAAAACGTATAATACCTTGTCAAAACCACGCTCAAACTTGTTATGCATGTAAGCGATATCAGAAGCAAAGTAAGTGGTCATGCCATTATCACGCACGACACAACGGTCTTTATCATCACCAAACGCTGTAGAACGGAACCACTGAGCGCCATTTTCTTCGTAGATGTGACCGGCTTCTGTCAACTTCTTCAGCGCCACTTCAACATCACCACCACGGGTCAGAGAGCGCTCTGAGAACCATTTTTGGTAACGGACACCAAACTCAGCCAAATCGTCTTCAATATCCCAACGGATATCATCCAACGCGATATCAAACACACCTTCGTAGTTTGCTAAACCCAGTAACTCTTTTGCTTTAGCAATCAAACCATCGATATGCAGCTCTTTGTCGCCACCTTGCGGTTCATCAGCAGGCACATCGGAAAATATTAGGCTCGCAGGCTTCACCAGAGTCTGTGCAAATTGGTCTTGCACCTTACGGGCGATATCACGAATATATTCGCCTTTGTAGCCGTTACTCGGGAAATCAAATTTTTCGCCACAGATATCCAGGTAACGTAACCATACGCTCGTCGCCAGAATATCCATCTGACGACCCGCATCGTTAACGTAGTATTCACGATGAACATCAAAGCCGGCCGCACCCAATAGATCAGAAATGGTGGCGCCATAAGCAGCGCCACGACCATGACCAACATGTAAAGGGCCCGTTGGGTTAGCTGAAACAAATTCCACCTGGATATTTTGATTCGCACCCGCATTGCTCAAACCAAATTTTTCTTTCTTGCTCAGCACATCCCCTACTACGGCTGTAATGGTGGCCGCACTGGCAAAGAAGTTAATAAAACCGGGGCCGGCAATATCAACCTGAGTGACATTCTGGCTCTCTGGTAAAGCCGCAACCAGTTTTTCAGCCAAAGCACGAGGCGCACACTTCGCCGGTTTAGCTAACATCAGAGCGATATTGGTGGCAAAGTCACCATGAGCCTTATCTTTGGTATTTTCCACCATGATACGGGGCGTTAAATCAGCCGGTAATACATCCTGCTGTTTAAGAGTATCAATAGCGGTACCAATTAATTCTGCGATATGTTCTTTCATGTCGATCCGAATCTGTTAACCAAATATGGGAGGGGCAATACCCGGCTAGAAAAATATTAGCCGGATATTATCGTCTTTATTTCTGCTGCTGTTAACCGGAAAATGCACCTAGTCCGCAGAAAAATTATCCTACAGAACCTTTAAGCTTGTTTTGTCTACAGGGTTTCCTGAGGATCCACATCCAACGACCAACGAACTTTTCGACTTAACGGTTCCATTTCAATGGCTTGCACGATTATTTCCAAATATTGATGTAAAACTGCCCGTCGATTAGCCTGCAACCAGATCTGCATATGATAACGCCCAAAACGTCGCTCCATAGGTGAAGGTAAGGGGCCTATCATATCCACTTCGCTCTGATCTATCTGTGGCAACAAAGCCAATTTTGATTCCGTTGCCTGTATAATCCGCTGCAAAAACTCATCAACATCTTGACTCTTTGGCGCTTCAGCACGCAATAACGCCATGTAGGTATAAGGCGGTAATAAAGCATCCTGCCGCTGTTCCAAAAGCTGCCGGGCAAATTCAGGGTAGTCATGTTTCGCTAAAAGCTTCAACAAGTCATCCTCTGGATGATGAGTCTGTACGACCACTTTACCTTTACGACTTTCTCGACCTGCCCGACCCGCCACCTGAGTGAGCAACTGCCCCATTCGCTCCAGCCCACGAAAATCAGCACTGTAGAAGCCACCATCAGCATCCAATACAACCACCAACGAGACCTCAGGAAAATGATGCCCTTTGGCTAACATCTGAGTACCTACCAGAACACAGGGCTCACCGGTACGAATTTTTTCCAAGACCCTTTCCATAGCACCTTTTTTACTGACACTATCCCGGTCAATACGAAAAACGGGCCAATCCCCAAGAACATGCTCAAGAGCTTCTTCTGTCCGTTCTGTACCGCTACCCACGGGTTTTAGCTCCGTATGGAAGCACTTTGGACACTGCTGAGGAATGCCTTGCACCGTATCACAGTGATGACAATGTAAACGGGGAGGTTCTTTATGCAGAGTCATGCGAGCATCACAGTGACTGCATTGAGCAATCCAACCACAGTCATGGCACATCAGAGTCGGTGCAAAACCGCGTCTATTAATAAAAACCAGAACTTGCCCTCGACTCTCCAGATGCTGACGTATCACCTGAAGTAAACCGAAATCCAACCCCTGTTGTAGCTTACGATTTTTAATATCGTGCAAATAGATTCCAGGTAATTGAGTCTCTGTTCCAGCTCTTTGAGTTAACTTTAGCCATTGATAGCGCTGCTCTTGGGCATTATGCAAACTTTCCAGAGATGGCGTTGCCGAGCCCAATACAACAGGAGCCTTCAACATTTTTCCTCGCACAACAGCAACATCACGGGCGGAGTAACGCACACCATCCCCCTGTTTATAAGAGGCGTCATGCTCTTCATCTACCACAATCAAACCCAGGTCATGAAAAGGCGTTAACACCGCAGAACGAGTACCGATCAAGATCCCAGCCCGACCATCTCGACTGAGCAACCAAGCATCTAGGCGCTCCTTATCATTCATTCCGGAATGAAAGGTCAGCACGGGCACAGAAAAGCGTCGTTTAAAGCGCTCAACCGTCTGAGGAGCCAAACCAATTTCCGGCACTAATACCAGAACCTGACGCTGATCTTTTAATACCGCCTCAACTATTTGTAAATAAACCTCTGTTTTTCCGCTACCGGTAATACCCTGAAGTAAAAAAACATCATCCTGCCTTTGGGCTGAAACCACCGTATCAACGACTAATTTCTGCTCCTCATTCAAGGATAAGGGAATTTCTGCCAGCACTCGGCTGGATTGACGTACCTTATTTTGTTGCTCTACACCATTTTTAGCCATCATCTGCCGTTGCGCTAATCCTTTATTTTCCAAGGCATTCATATGGCTTAAGGTAAAACCCAATGATCTAAGTACTGTTGCTGCAACGGGTTGCTGGTGTTTTTGTAATTCCTTTAATAAAGCGGCTTGTTTCGCTGCACGTTTCATCTGATCAACGTCCAACTGGCGCCCACTATGCGTCGCTAACCAATAAACCTCCTCTTGTATGTGGGCCGCCCCTCCCTGTCGTAATAAAGGAGGTAACATCAAAGCCATCACTTCACCGACGGGGGCATGGCAATATCGAGCTAACCACTGCCCGAGCTGTAGCTGATGTTCATTTAATAATGCGGCATCATCTAATAGCTCTGCGATGGGTTTTAACTTTTCAGGGGCAATATCCGTCGAGACTTGTCGCTGCAAGATCACACCGATCAACTCGCGATTACGATAAGGCACACGTACTCTTGCTCCAACCGGCAAATAGTTGTTTTGCAACTGTGGCGGTAGAACATAATCAAAACAACGCCTTAACGGCACTGGTAGTGCTATACGAACAATAGAAATGTCGTCATCGAATAACGAGGGCATGCTTGCCTCTTGCCTATGTGAAAAACTCTGCTATTATGCCTCACCCTCTTATGCTACTCATACTATAGACTGCATAAGACAACCGGTTTTTTACACAAACCTTGAACGGTGCTTGGCAAGACCAAGATGGCGGTTCAAATTTATTGAGGTTTATCCAAATGAAAGATGGTATCCATCCTAACTACGCTGACGTTACCGCAACTTGTAGCTGTGGTCACAAATTCGAACTGCGCTCTACTCTGGGCAAAGACCTACACTTAGACGTATGTTCTCAGTGCCACCCTTTCTATACGGGTAAGCAGAAAGAAGCGAGTGTTGGTGGTCGTATTGATCGCTTCAAGCAACGTTTTGCTGGTCGTATCAAGCGCTAAGTTATTGCGTTTTGATCAAAAAGGCACCTTTTCAGGTGCCTTTTTTATTGCCTTTCCCTTACCCTCTTCCTCTAAGTAGTCAATTTACAACAGACTGATTCCAATGGCTTTTTTTGGAATAAAACACCACTTTTTTTGTAAAAAAAGTTCTTTGACTTTTGTTGATTCCTCGCCTTGTTCGTGCGGTTTTTTTTCTATATGCTCTGAAGTGCTAAACCCTAACAACCGGAACATATAAAAATGTCAGACGAAATGAAACAAGCGGCGCTGGATTATCATGCTAACCCCACTCCAGGAAAATTGAGTGTTGAGATTAGCAAACCAGCCGAAACTGCCCGCGACTTATCCTTGGCTTATAGCCCTGGTGTTGCAGAGCCTTGTCGTGAAATCGCTAAAGATCCGGAAAATGCTTACCGTTACACAGGTAAGGGCAACCTAGTTGCTGTTATCTCTGACGGTACTGCAATCTTGGGTCTGGGTAACTTAGGCCCTCTGGCCAGTAAGCCCGTTATGGAAGGTAAAAGCCTTCTGTTCAAACGCTTTGCTAACATCAACTCTGTTGACGTTGAAGTTAATGCTGAAAGCCCACAAGCCTTTATTGATACTGTTGCTCGCATTGCGGACACTTACGGCGGTATCAACCTGGAAGATATCAAAGCACCTGAGTGTTTTGAAATTGAGCGCACGTTGATCGAACAGTGTGACATTCCAGTATTCCACGATGACCAGCACGGTACTGCGATCGTAACTGCAGCCGGTATGCTGAATGCTCTGGAAATCCAGGGCAAAACCATCGAAGAAGCGAAAATTGTCTGCTTAGGCGCTGGCGCTGCTGCCATCGCTTGCATGAAGCTGCTGGTAAGCTGTGGTTCTAAACCAGAAAACATTTACATGCTGGACCGTAAGGGTGTGATTCACACTGGTCGTGACGATCTGAACCAGTACAAAGCAATGTTTGCTAACGATACTGACAAGCGTACTCTGGATGATGCCATTGATGGTGCCGATGTATTTGTAGGCCTGTCAGGTCCAAACCTGCTGAGTGCAGAGCAACTAGCGAAAATGGCACCTAAGCCAATCGTATTTGCTTGCTCTAACCCTGATCCAGAAATCAGCCCTGAACTGGCTAACGCGACTCGTGATGATCTGATCATGGCGACAGGCCGCTCTGATTATCCAAACCAGGTAAACAATGTACTGGGCTTCCCTTTCATCTTCCGTGGCGCTCTGGACGTACGTGCTAGCCGCATCAACGAAGAGATGAAAGTCGCTGCGGCATTTGCCATTAAAGATCTGGCAAAAGAAGCGGTAACTCAAGAAGTTAAAGACGCTTATGACGGTGTTGAACTAGAATTTGGTACAGGCTATATCATTCCAAAGCCAACCGATTCTCGTCTGCTAGGCGCAGTATCTGCTGCTGTCGCTAAAGCAGCAGTAGACTCTGGTGTTGCACGCCTGCCATACCCAGAGCACTACCCTCTATAAGATAATGATGCGCGTAATAATGTCTAACCGACATTAGTTCCGGCATAAAAAACGGCACCTCACAAGGGTGCCGTTTTTTATTGCCTATTCGATACCTTAGAAAAGCGCTTCTGGTTCAGGGGCTTCATCTGCCGGGTCTGACACACCGAGTTCTTTTTCAGACCTTGAGACCGGTAATGTCTTTTCTGCTTCAGGTACATTTTCTACCCGAAAGACTTCAAAAATCGCATTAGACTGACCAGGACGAGCTCGCTTACCTGTGTCTGGATCAATTCTTACCGTAACAATACCAGAGGGCTGCGCCATACTGCTCTCAGGACGTCCCTCTAGCATTTCTGCCATATAATCGATCCAGATGGGCAGTGCAGCTTTACTACCATACTCACCGGTTGTTTCCGGCTTATCGAAACCCACCCAAGCGGTTGCTACCATCCCCTGATTAAAACCGGAGAACCAAGCATCTTTCTGATCATTAGTTGTCCCCGTCTTACCTGCAATATCATTGCGTTTAAGCACTAACGCTTTGCGGCCAGTACCTCGACGAATCACATCCTTCAACATAGTGTGCATAATATAAACACTACGCTCATCGGCCACTCGGGGAGCAACTGGAAAAGTGCGCTCACCTCTCACGATCTCTTTTGTTGTCGCATCACAGGTACGACATACAACATGAGGAACGGCCTGATAGAGAATCTCACCGCTGCTACTTTCAATACGATCAATTAAATAGGGATCAACCTTATAACCACCGTTGGCCATGATGGCATAACCAGAAGCCATCTCATAAGGCGACAAGGTAGCACTACCCAGCGCTAGTGATAGGTTACGAGGCAGTGTATCGACATTAAAACCTAACCGATCCACAAAATCGATTGTGGTCTCCACACCAATCGCACGCAGAATTCTGATAGAAACCAGATTACGAGACTTATACAACGCATGTCTTAGACGAGTTGGACCAAAGAATTTACCACTGGCATTACTTGGTCGCCACTTTGCCTCAAGACTACTGTCTTCAAAAACGACAGGGGCATCATTAATGATAGAAGCTGCGGTGAAACCTTTTTCCAAAGCAGATGTATAAACAAAAGGCTTAAAGATAGAGCCTGCTTGACGCCCACCTTGGTAAGCTCGGTTAAATTTATTTTGGTAAAAATTAAAACCACCGATCAGAGATAAAATACTGCCATCTTCTGGCGATATAGAAACAAAAGCCCCCTGGATAGCTGGTAGCTGCGATAGCCCCCAGACCTCACCTTCGTCACTTTCTATCGGCTCGATATAGATCATATCTCCCCGCTTAATAATATCTGTGACTTTTTTCAGCTTAGGGCCTTTCCAGTAAGGGGTATGATAAGGCATCGCCCAAGCTAGCGTTTTCCATGGCACATCAATGTATTCACCTTCCTCATTAACAACCGTTAATTTTTTTCCTTCCGCCACAGAAACGATGGCAGGTATCAAACCATTATAGGATGGTGCTTTACGCAGTACCTTTACCCAGTTACTAATATCTTCACCGGTCTCAGATGAGCTTCCCGCAACCTCAGGTGAAATGCCTAAATCTAACTCACCTTCATATTGAGCCGTGGTTTCCTGCACTTCCTGTTCAAGCGCAAGGGGAATGTCTCGCTCTTGGATACCACGCCAGCCATGGCGCTTATCATAAGCCAGCAGACCTTTAACTAAAGCATCATTCGCAGCCAACTGGGCTTTTGAATCCACTGAAGTATAAACCCGATAGCCAGCGGTATAGAGGTCATCTCCCATACGCTTTGCCACATCGGCACGCACCATTTCAGCAATGTAAGGTGCTTCTACTTCTCGTTTCAAACCATGATATCGAGCGCTAATAGGTTCCCGTACAGCTTGATCATAAGTATCAAAGTCAATCATCTCCAGATCGTACATACGCTGCACAATCCAGTTACGACGCAATAAAGCCCGACGAGGATTAACAATAGGGTTATAACGGGAAGGTGCCTTAGGAAGGCCCGCTATCATGGCGAGTTGAGCCAAGCTTAGCTCATGAAGCTCTTTACCATAATAGACTTCAGCAGCGGCATCGATACCATAGGCCCGATTACCCAAATAAATTTTATTAACATAGAGCTCCATAATCTCTTCTTTGCTCAGAATTTGCTCCATCTGCAAAGCAATCAGGATCTCTTTAAATTTTCGAGTAAAGGTTTGATCCAGAGTAAGGAGATAATTACGAGCCACCTGCATGGTAATGGTGCTACCACCGGATTGAATACTTCCTGTTTGCGCCAGCTGCACAAAGGCTCGCGCCAAACCCTTAATATCAATGCCTTGGTGCGTGTAATAACGAGTATCTTCCGCGGCTAGGATCGCTCGAATAAAATCCACAGGAATCTGATCATAATTGACTGGATTACGGCGCTTTTCACCAAACTCTGCAATCAGCTTTTCATCCCGGCTAAAAATTCGCAACGGTGTCTGCAAACGAATATCTCTAAGTTGCTCAATATCCGGTAATTGAGGTCCTAGATATAGGACTACACTTAAACCAACGACACCAGCACCTGCTGCGCCAGTTAGCAGTGTATATATGATCCATTTAAAAACTGTTATTAGTGCTTTCATGAAGCTCCGTGTCCCATGCCGTTTAACCGGGTGCCGCAGTTTTTAGCAGCAAAGCTGCCATTATAGGCAAGTCGGGCACCTAGATTCCAATTGCATGTGCCTCATAAAAAAGATTTAATTTAAATATTCACGAAAGTGATCTTAACTTTGACAACAAGGATTGGCCTTTGTTTGGTTTCTTACGTGGCAAAAAACAGAATATGCTGGGTCTGGATATCAGCAGTTCTTCTGTTAAGCTTCTTGAGCTCAGCAGCCATAACGGCCGCTTGCAAATTGAGAGCTATGGTGTTGCACCTCTTGCCCCCTTGGCTGTTGTTGAACGTAAGATTCAAGACCCTGAGCAGGTCGGTATAGCGATCAAAAAAGTGGTCGAGCAAGCGAAACCCAGCACCTTGCACACGGTGGCAGCGGTATCCGGTGCGTCAGTTATCACTCGTACGATACAAATGAGCGCAAACCTCAGTCCTGATGAGCTGGAATCTCAAATCATGGTAGAGGCAGATCAATTTATTCCCTTCCCCCTTAACGAGGTAGCCATAGATTTCGAGGTTATTGGGCCTGTAGAAGAAAAACCAGGTAAAAATCATGTGCTACTAGTAGCCTGTCGGCTGGAAACGGTTGATGACCTAAAGGATGCCTTACGCTTTGGGGGCTTAATCCCCAAAGTTGTCGATGTGGAAAACTATGCCATTGAACGAGCCGTGTCCCTGCTCAACCCTCAAGTTAAAACTCAAGATAATGATCCATTAATTGCAGTGGTCGATATTGGCGCCACCATGACAAACTTAAGTGTTTTGCATCGAGGGGAGATTATCTATAGTCGAGATCAGGTATTCGGCGGTAAGCAACTAACAGATGAGATTATGCGCCGCTTTAGCCTGACCTATGGTGAAGCGGGGTTTGCAAAAAAGAAAGGCGGCCTGCCTGCTGAATATAACCGAGAAGTCTTACAACCCTTTCAACAAGCTTCTGTACAGCAAATTACACGTTCCTTGCAGCTATTTTATTCATCCAGCGCCTACAACGATATAGATTATCTTCTATTGGCAGGTGGCAGCTCGGCAACTATGGGGTTATCTGCTGCGGTTGAGCGCTATTTAGGTACACCTTGTAGTGTTGCAAATCCTTTTATGCATACATCAATTAATTCACGCATCAAAAAAGAAACCTTAAACAATGATGCTCCAGCGCTCATGGTTGCTTGCGGCCTAGCAATGAGGAATCTGGATAATGCCGCAAATTAATCTATTACCTTGGCGAGAGGAACGTCGTCAACGCCGCCAAAAAAGCTTTTTACAGCTAGTGAGCCTAGTCGTTCTTTGTGCCGTCTTAATCACTTTAGCCATTGGCCAACTGGTGCAGTATCAGGTTAATACCCAAACCCAGCGAAACAGCGTTATTCAACAAGGCATCAATACCTTAAATAAGGATATCAAGGAGATCAGAGCCTTAAGAAAAAAAAGAGAACAACTGCTGAACTGGATTCAAATTATCCAAAATCTGCAAGCTGATAGAAATAGCGTTGTACTCATCATGAATAGCCTCGCCCATGCGGGTATTGATGAGTTATACCTCACTGAAGCGGTCAAGCAGGGCAACACCTTACAACTTACAGGTGAAGCAGGCAGCAACCGACAGATCTCTGATTTAATGCGTCATTTGGCCGGTATTGAAATATTCGATACACCGGTCCTCACAGATGTCAGTACCAGCGAGAACACTTCAGGCTTCAGTCGATTTGTTCTACAAGTGACACAAAAACCCAAACAAGTAGGGGGAAGTTCAGATGAAAAATAACGCCCCTGACAGCAATAAAGCGGATCTTTCACAATTAGCTCAACGTTTGTCGAACATTGATCTGCAAGAAATTGATTTCAAAAATGCGGGTTCTTGGCCCAAGATCGGTAAATTATTCTTCTTAGCCCTTATTTTTAGCCTGACCTTGTTACTAGGCTATTTTTTATACCTTCTACCACTCAACCAAACCCTAGATAAAGTTCAAAAGAAAGAGCAGCAACTGATAACAGCATTCGAGACAAAAGCTTTTCAGGGAGCTAACTTAGCGGCCTATCAACAGCAGATGTTAGAGATTCAAGGCCTAATTAAAACGCTAAATAGTCAGTTACCTAATGACAATGCCATTCCAGAACTTATAGAACAAATCGGTGAACAAGCAAAAAACAATCGCGTTGAGATTAAAGCGCTAAAATTACAAACCATTGAAAAAAAAGAGGCTTACATCGCCCAACCCATTCAACTGGAGATATACGGAAGCTTTCACAATTTAAGTCTGTTTATTTCCAGCCTGACGGCCTTGCAACGCATTGTGACTTTGCATGACTTTACTCTACGTCCTCAACAGGGCCTGCTTAGTCTAAATATTCGAGCCATGGCTTATCACAATCAAAAGCCTAATAACCCAGAGGAAAATCCATGAAAAAACATGCTATTTTCCTCTGTGTACGTATTAGCTTACTTGCTAGCTTACTATTAGGCTGTAGCAGTGATAACGCGATGAATGCATTGAAAGAGAAATTAACACAACTCAAATCACGTCCTTCTGGACAGATCGATCCCTTACCGACCATTACCCCCTACTCGTCTATTAGCTATACAGGTAGTAGTTTGCGTAGCCCTTTTCAATTAAACGCCGAACAAGAAAGCAATACATCTGTAGCCAGACCCAGTAACACCAACAGCCCCAACCTAAATCGAACAAAGACCGATTTAGAACAAATGGCTTTGGAAAACTTAACAATGGTGGGTAGTATTCAGTTTTTTGATGAAAAACAACCCTCTGCCTTGATTGATGATGGCCGAGGAAAAGTACATAAAGTTACAATCAACGATTATCTTGGGCAAGATTTTGGTAAAGTAGCCAACATTACAGAAGATAGTGTATTAATTGAAGAAACAGTGCAGGATGAACTGGGCAACTGGATTAAACGCCCGCGTCAGTTGAAACTCTCGGTCAACCAAGAATGATAAAAAACACGGATAATGTTCAATCAACTAGAGGTCAATATTTACTAGCCACACAGACGCTAGTGGTTATCTTGTGCCTGTATTTATCCTCCTTAGCCTTTGCAGAAACAGCCTCTTTAAATAGTATTTCTCTACGCAGTTTAGAAAACCGTCAAACAGAGATTACCTTACAGCTCACCCAACCTGCAGCAAAAGTTCAAACATACCAACTGGACAATCCAACTCGCTTAGTGATGGATCTATTTAATACCAGTAATCACTTACCCCAACGCAGTTTTCGATACAATCAAGCTCAGGTCAAAACGATAACGACAGTACAAGCGGGCAACCGAACGCGATTGGTTGTCAGCTTAGATAGTCCAACTTCGTTTCAAACAAAAATGTATGGTAATCAAGTACAGTTAATTTTAGGTGATCTAAAACCCGCGCTTGTTGCCAAACAAAGCACAGTCGCATCTCAAACGGATAACCATCAAACACAGAAGCCAAATATTCGGGATATCGATTTCAGAAGAGGACCAAACAACGAAGGGCGCCTGCACATTGAGCTGGAGTACCCCGATAGCAACTTCCAACTAAAAGAGATCGAAAAGGGTTTGCTGGAGCTAAAGCTTAGTAATACCAATCTTCCTCGCGCATTAAGGCGTACACTGGACGTTAGCGATTATTCGACTCCTGTTACCATGATTCGGGCACAACGAGATATTGATGATACTCGTTTGCTCATAAGCTTACGAAATTCATACAGCTACATGGCCTATCAATCTGGCCGTCAATTAACATTGGACATTAAGCCGCTCACAGCCCAAGAAAAAGAACGAGAGAAACAAAATAAGTTTTCTTATAGTGGCAAGAAGTTATCACTAAACTTCCAAAATATTGACATTCGATCTGTCCTGCAGATTATTGCAGAAACCACAGAACTCAATTTGGTGACCAGCGACAGTGTCCAGGGCAACGTTACTTTAAGACTGGAACAAGTGCCTTGGGATCAAGCCTTACAGTTGGTGATGGATAGTAAGGGGTTAGACAGTCGTCAATCTGGTAATGTTTTACTGGTAGCCCCTGCTGAAGAGTTGGCTGAACGAGAACGTAAAGAATTAAAAGCTAGCCAAGAAAATAAAGAGCTTGCGGAACTGGAATCTCAATTTATTCAGATTCAATATGCAAAAGCATCAGAAATCGCGGTTATTTTGAATGGTGTCGATGAGAAACAAGGCGGCCTACTATCCAAACGCGGGCGAGCATTGGTTGACGAAAGAACAAATACCATTTTATTACAAGATGTTCCGAGCTCCTTACAGGCTATCCAAGAGGTTATCCAAGAGCTGGATGTACCAGTACAGCAGGTCTTGATTGAAGCACGAATTGTGATTGCCCGAAGTAATATCAGTAATGAGCTAGGGGTTCGCTGGGGTGGCGGCAGTACAGCAGCAATAGATACCGGTACCAAAACTATCGGAGAAAATGCTCTAGCCGTTGATTTAGGCGCGAGCAGTGGTAACTATGTCAACTTTAATCCTGGTACAGGTAGTTTTGCTCTAGGCTATGCAGATTCGAATATCCTGGTAGATATGGAATTGGCAGCCCTAGCCAGTGAAGGCAAGGGTGAAATTATCTCTCAACCTAAAGTGATTACCGCCAATAAGCGTAAAGCTCTAATTAAATCCGGTAAACAAATTCCCTACCGAGAAGAGTCGTCTTCCGGTGGTACTAAGATTGCGTTTAAAGATGCCGTACTCTCATTAGAGGTCACCCCGCAGATCACGCCTGATGAAAATATTATTATGGATCTTAAGATTACCCAAGATGCTTTGGGTAATCAGGAATTCGATGGTGCGCCAGCCATTGATACCAATGCCATAGAAACACAAGTTTTGGTCAATGATGGCGAGACTATCGTCTTAGGCGGTATTTACACGTCGGAATCCTTCGATCAGAATTTCAAAGTACCTTTTTTAGGCGACCTGCCCCTTTTAGGAAATCTGTTTAGGCGTTCCGAAAAGTCTCAGGAAAAAGTAGAATTGCTGATATTTATTACGCCCAGGCTGATTGAAGATAGTATTCGCCTGAACTAATACGACTTTTCAACATGAAATTACATGCACTATAACCATAATATTGTTCTAGTTGGCCCAATGGGCGCTGGTAAAAGTACCATAGGCCGCCTATTGGCTTCAGAGCTTGGCTTGGAGTTTGTGGACTCTGACCGGGAAATCGAAGCCCGCAGCGGGGCAAACATACCTTGGATTTTTGATGTGGAAGGGGAAGAAGGCTTTCGCAAACGGGAAATTCAAACAATTGCAGAACTTCTGGATAGCCAAAGCCCTATGCTACTAGCCACTGGCGGCGGCGCTATTATACGAAAAGAAAATCGTGAAATTATCAGTCAAAAAAGCACGGTTATCTATCTGCATACAACGGTTGAACAACAACTATTGCGCACCGCGAAAGACAAAAATCGCCCCTTATTGCAAAATGACAACCCTAAAGCTATTTTGCAATCTCTATTCGAAGTCCGACACCCTCTGTATCAGGAGTGTGCCGATATTATTATAAAAACAGATCGGCAATCGCCAAAAAGTGTTGTCCGTACCATCGTTAAAAAATTAAAGGCCTTGTGAGAACCCTATGAACCAGATACTCAATGTTGACCTTGGTGAGCGCAGCTACCCCATCCACATTGGAGATAACTTGCTGAGCCAAGCAGAGCTTCTAACGCCCCACATAAAGGGCCGGCAAGTTATGATTGTCAGCAATACCACGGTTGCTCCCTTGTATCTGGAGACATTAAAAAACACCCTAGCGCAGAATTATCAGTTAGCTGAGGTTATATTACCGGACGGCGAACAGTATAAAACGTTGGAAAGTGTCAATTTAATCTTTGATGCGTTATTAGAGAATCGCTTTAATCGTACCTGCACACTTATCGCTCTTGGTGGCGGTGTTGTGGGTGATATGACAGGCTTTGCCGCAGCCAGCTATCAACGAGGTGTCGATTTTATTCAAATCCCTACAACCTTGTTATCTCAAGTTGATTCCTCTGTGGGTGGCAAAACAGGCGTTAACCATCCTCTTGGTAAAAATATGATTGGTGCCTTTTGGCAACCTAATGTCGTACTGGCTGATACAAGTGTCCTGAAAACCCTACCAGACAGAGAGCTCTCTGCCGGTATTGCCGAAGTTATTAAATACGGCCTCATTCGAGAACCTGATTTCTTTGCTTGGTTAGAAAACAATATGCCTCGGCTGTTAGAGCAAAATACTGAAGCCTTGAGCGAAGCCATCTACCGCTCTTGTTTGAGTAAAGCCGAAGTAGTGGCTGAAGATGAAAAAGAAAATGGTGTTCGAGCGACGCTCAACTTAGGTCATACCTTTGGCCACGCGATTGAAACAGAACAGGGGTATGGTAATTGGTTGCACGGAGAAGCGGTTGCCACGGGTATGTTAATGGCCGCGGATCTGTCTTTACGAGAAGGTTGGCTTTCTCTTCAAGATTGTCAGCGTATTAGAAATTTGCTCACTGACGCTCAATTACCTATTGCGCCTCCTGAAGACATGAGTGCTGAAACCTTTATCCAACATATGTTAGTGGATAAAAAAGTTCTGGATGGAAATTTACGTCTAGTACTGTTAAAACAACTAGGGTTAGCCGTTGTTACCAGTGATTTTTCTCAACAGCATTTAGAAAAATGCTTTGCAGCAGGTCAAAATCTGGGACAAATTTGACATTATAGGCTTCCAGTCACGTTGAGAAGCGCCTATCATCGAAACCCTAAAAAAGTTAGGTTACACTGCTCGTAGTTCAGTCATTGGATTTAAAAATCTATGTTCGGAAAAAACAGTCATGATAAGGATTCAGGTATGAGTGGAGACAATTTCTCCTTTACCCCAATCACCCC
Organism: Oceanospirillum sp.; assembly: GCA_047518265.1. GTDB lineage: Bacteria > Pseudomonadota > Gammaproteobacteria > Pseudomonadales > Halomonadaceae > Oceanospirillum. The sequence goes on along the minus strand of JAKZRG010000009.1, from coordinate 16,141 downwards.
TTCTATTACCGACGGGGTCGTTGAAGAGTCGCTGTTTTTTCCAGCTCAACAACATAGCCAAGTCGTAGAACTTATCGGCCATCTGTGTCGCTATAGTAATCTATTGCTGACCATTACTGGCGCGGAAGGCACAGGTAAAACATTACTGAAAAACAAAATTCTGGACACCTTAGATCCTGGTGTACAGGTTTGTAATCTTAATGCTGATGCCATTATTCAAGCACAACCCTTCATGCAAGTGTTGGCCCAAACGCTGCACTTAGGCTTAGATGGTTCTGCCGATCTTAATCAATACTTCATTCGCCTAAAACATCATTTTTCTCAGTTACATAAAGAAGGGCAAGCTTGCCTAATTGTGATTGATGACGCTCATAAACTTAGCAGTGAAACACTGGAGCTGATCGTCATTTTATTATCCGATGATGACGATCTTAAACGCCCCCATGTTCTACTGTTAGGTGAAAATGCACTAATCGAAACCTTACAAGGGTCACGACTTAGGGAACAATTCAGCTCTATTGGCCATCACCTTGCGTTAGAACCTTTTGGCACAGAAGAATCTTGGTCTTATCTTGAATATCGATTAAATGCTGCCAGCTTAGCAGGCAATATAAGTGAGCATCAGAAAGCCGATATTGTCCGTGCAGGAGGGGGAATTCCAGGGCAAATTAATCGCATGGCAAACCTTGCCCTGAGCGATCCTGATGGATTAAAAAAGGTTGCAGGAATTACCCAAAAAGCACCTAAATCATCTACTAAGGCAGCGCCAAAAGTAGATGATTTTATGGCACAAGCACAAGAACAGTCAGGCTTAAAAGCTGAGGAAAAGAAGAGCAATAAAAAACGTAAAAGCGGTGGCACTATCCCCATCTGGCATATAGCCGCTTTAACGGTTGTCGCCTCTCTACTGGGCGTTGCTTTCTTGTATCAAGATGAACTGATGAGCAGCAAGTCTGATGATACTGTTGCTGAAAATACGCCTTTAACCGACTTAAATCGTTTAGAGCGCCCTGCAGAGGAAGCCCTCGCAGAAGCAGAAGCGTTAAAACAGGATCAGGAAGCGATCACAATTATTAAGCCTGTCTTCCCTCAGGAAGATACGGCTAAAAATGATGCAGAAAAACGCCAAGCCGATGCAGAACTTCTAGCCACGAATACAGCACCAGCGAAGCCTGTTCCTAGCCAGCCAATTACATCTAAGCCTGAAGCCAAACCTGTAGCAGAGGCTCCGGCGGCAAAACCGGTCAATAAACCGATTAAAGTAGAGCCGCCTAAGCCTAAGCCTGTTGTGGCAAGTAGTCCTTATAAGCAAGAAAGCCAACTGCTAAAAGTTAAAAGCAGCCAATACACCTTACAGCTACTTGGTACTCAAATAGAGAATAATGCGGTTAAATTTATTAGTGGCTTAAGCAATAAAAAGAATGTGCGTTACTTCGAAACTATCTATAAGGATAAGCCTTGGTTTGTAGTGGTTTATGGGGAATACACTAATCGTGATGCCGCTATTGCCAGCATTCCAAATCTACCTAAAGAGCTAAAAGATCGTAAACCTTGGGCCAGAAGTATCGCTAGCGTACAAGCCGATATCCGCAAGAAATAATCTGGCAAACCCAACGTATCGACATCGCTTTTCACCTAAAAGTGATGTCGAATCAAGAAAAAACCCTGAAAAACAGATAGACCTTAGTCTATTTAACTAGCCCAAAAGATATCTTACATCTATCCCATATTTGAGATTCCTCTTACTCCTGTGTAGAATCTCTCTCCCTTTGCCTCATAAGAAAGCCCCTGTCAAACGGAAACAACGTATCGACATCATAGAATAAAAAGAAGCTTCAGAGGCCATAACAACGATTTTGTACTAGCGAGAGTTAGCTTTATGAGAACTGGTCTGTATCATCCTGATGAATTTAGGGATAACTGTGGTTTTGGCCTGATCGCTCACATGAATGGCGATGCAAGTCACGACTTGTTACAGACAGCGATCGAAGCGTTAACCTGCATGACTCACCGTGGTGGTATCGCTGCTGACGGTAAGACGGGTGACGGCTGCGGATTGCTGCTGAAAAAACCAGATGCCTTCCTTCGCACCATTGCAAAAGAGCAGCTTAATGCTGAGCTTTCTGACAACTTTGGTGTAGGTATGGTGTTTCTATCTCAGGATAGCGCAAAGGCTGAACAAGCCCGCACCATACTGAATGCGGAGCTATCTGCTCAAGGCTTGACGGTTGTAGGCTGGCGCGAAGTGCCAATCAATACAGACGTCTGTGGTCCTATGGCGCTGGATTGCCTGCCCCAGTTTGAACAGGTCTTTATCAATGCTGAAGACTTGAACGAACAACAACTGGCAGTGAAACTATTCCTAGCCCGCCGCAAAGCGGAAATGGCTCTGAAAGGTGACGACGAGTTTTATGTTGCCAGTTTATCCTCTCAGGTAATTTCTTATAAAGGCTTGGTAATGCCGGCCGATTTGCCGAAGTTTTATCTAGACCTTGATGATGATCGCCTAGAAACCGCTATTTGTGTCTTCCACCAGCGTTTTTCTACTAACACCGCTCCTAAATGGCCTCTGGCTCAGCCTTTCCGTTACTTGGCTCATAATGGTGAAATTAACACCATTGAAGCAAACCGTAACTGGGCTAACGCTCGTAAAAACAATTTCAGCAATGACCTGTTGAACCTAGATGAATTGGATCAAGTGGTGAACACCACAGGTTCCGACTCCTCCAGTATGGACAACATGTTAGAAGTACTGCTAACCGGCGGTATGGACCTGTTTAAAGCCGTGCGTCTGATGATTCCGCCAGCATGGCAGAATAACGACACCATGGACGCCGATCTGCGTGCCTTCTATGAATACAGTTCCATGCATATGGAGCCGTGGGATGGCCCAGCAGGCTTAGTACTGACCGATGGCCGCCATGCCGTCTGTATGCTGGATCGTAATGGTCTGCGTCCTGCCCGTTGGGTTATCACCAAAAACGGTTATATCACTCTGGCATCTGAAATCGGTGTATACGATTATCAACCAGAAGATGTTGTGGCTAAAGGCCGTGTAGGCCCTGGTCATATGCTGGCCATCGATACTCAAACCGGTGAAGTCATGCACCGTGAAGATATCGATAGTCGCCTGAAATCATCTCATCCTTATAAACAATGGATGCGTGAAAAAGCGACCTTTATCGAATCAACTTTAGGTGAACTGCAAGGTCCTAAATTTGAGCCTATGCCTCAGGAAGAACTTCAAGCCCATATGAAGATGTTCCAGGTGACCTTTGAAGAGCGCGACCAAGTACTGCGTCCACTAGCAGAGAGCGGCCAAGAAGCCGTTGGTTCTATGGGTGATGACACCCCTATGGCCGTATTGTCTCAGCGCACTCGTTTAACCACAGATTATTTCCGTCAGAAGTTCGCTCAGGTGACAAATCCACCAATCGATCCTCTGCGTGAAGCCATTGTGATGTCTCTGGAAACCTGCCTGGGTACAGAGCTCAATGTTTTTGAAGATAGTATTGAACACGCAAACCGTATCGTACTAACAACTCCTGTACTGTCGCCGCGTAAGTTTAAAACACTGATCATGGCAGAACGTGAAGGCTTCCCTTCACATACTATTCAGCTGCAATACAATCCAGAAGAAACAGGCTTAAAACAAGCCTTGGAAAATGTATGTGATCAAGCAGAAGAAGCCGTACGTTCAGGAAAAGTTATTCTGGTACTGACCGACCGCCAGATTGAAAAGGGCATGCTACCTGTTGATGCGCCTATGGCAACCGGTGCGGTACATCATCGCCTGAGTGCAAAAGGTCTACGTTGTTCTGCTAACCTGATTGTTGAAACAGGCCTTGCCCGTGACTCTCATCAGATGGCTGTACTGTTCGGCTTTGGTGCCACCGCAGTATATCCATATTTGAGCTATCAAGTACTGGCCGATCTGCAACGTACTGGTGAGCTGCAAGGTGATCCTGCCGAGATCCGTGAAAACTACCGAAAAGGTATTCAAAAAGGCCTGTTGAAAATCCTATCTAAGATGGGTATTTCTACTATCGCCTCATACCGTGGTGCGCAATTATTTGAAGCCGTGGGTCTATCTGACGAAGTCTGCGATCTTTGCTTTAAAGGTGTAGCATCCCGTATTCAGGGTGCTGACTTCAGTGATTTCCAGATGCAGCAAGAGCTATTAGCTGATACAGCTTGGAAGCCTCGTAAGAAGATTGAACAAGGTGGCTTGCTGAAGTATGTACATGGCGGTGAATATCACGCCTATAATCCTGACGTAGTGAAAGCAGTTCAGGAAGCCGTACAAACGGGTAGCTATGAAGCCTTTAAGCGCTTTGCAACACTGGTTAATGAACGTCCGGCAGCGACAATCCGTGATCTACTGAAGGTCAATAAGGGTTCAAATCCGATCTCTTTGAATGAAGTTGAACCGGCTGAATCTATTCTACGTCGCTTTGACTCTGCCGCTATGTCCCTTGGCGCCCTGTCTCCAGAAGCTCACGAAGCGCTGGCACAAGCCATGAATGAATTGGGCGGTCGCTCAAATTCAGGTGAAGGCGGTGAAGATGCCGCTCGTTTTGGCACGCTGAAAAACTCCAAGATCAAACAGATCGCATCCGGTCGTTTTGGTGTTACACCTCACTATCTGGTCAATGCTGATGTATTGCAGATTAAAGTGGCTCAAGGTGCGAAGCCTGGCGAAGGTGGTCAGCTACCGGGTGGTAAGGTCAACAGCCTGATTGCACGTCTGCGTCACTCTGTGCCTGGTGTAACCTTGATTTCACCTCCACCGCACCATGACATCTACTCTATTGAAGATTTAGCTCAGCTAATCTTCGATCTAAAGCAAGTCAATCCTGATGCTCTAATTTCAGTGAAACTGGTATCTGAACCAGGTATCGGCACCATTGCAACGGGTGTGGCTAAAGCTTATGCGGACTTGATCACTATCTCTGGTTATGACGGTGGTACAGCGGCCAGCCCGTTAACCTCTATTCGCCATGCAGGTTCCCCTTGGGAGCTGGGTCTGCCGGAAGTACACCAAGCCCTACGTATCAACAAACTACGTGATAAAGTTCGTCTACAAACAGATGGCGGTCTGAAGACCGGTTTAGATGTTATCAAGGCTGCAATCTTAGGTGCTGAGAGCTTTGGCTTCGGTACCATCCCAATGGTTGCCTTAGGTTGTAAATACCTACGTATTTGTCACCTAAACAACTGCGCGACAGGTGTTGCCACTCAAAACGAGCAACTGCGTGAAGAATACTTCATCGGCACCGTTGAGATGGTGAAAAACTACTTCCGCTTTGTAGCTGAAGAAGTTCGCGAAATCATGGCAGAAATGGGCATACGTAAGTTTGAAGAACTAGTAGGTCGTACAGATTTATTAGCTGCAGCCACTGAAGATGCATCAGGTAAGAAACAGAAACTGGATCTGACCAATCTACTGGCCAATGACTTTGTGCCAGAAGATGCGCCGCAAATCTGCGCCGTCTCTCGTAACGAGCCGTTTGATAAAGGCGAGCTAGCAGAGAGAATGATTACAGAAACACTGTCTGCCATTGAAAGCGGCCAAGGGGGTGAGTTTAACTTCTCAGTCACAAACTGTGATCGCTCTATTGGTGCTCGCCTATCCGGTGAAATTGCCAAACGCTGGGGTGAGAAAGGTTTAGCCAACAATCCTTTAGTTTTGAAACTTTCTGGTGTTGCCGGTCAGAGCTTTGGTGTTTGGAATGCCAAAGGCCTACACATGTATATCGAAGGCGATGCCAACGATTATGTCGGTAAAGGCATGAATGGCGGTAAGCTGGTATTAACACCGCCAGCAGGCAGTCCATTTAAGTCTAACGAAACCGCTATCATAGGTAACACCTGCCTATACGGTGCAACAGGCGGTAAATTGTTTGCCGCTGGTAGTGCCGGTGAACGCTTTGGTGTACGTAACTCCGGTTGTCATGCCGTTATTGAAGGTGCTGGCGATCACTGCTGTGAATATATGACCGGTGGTCTAATCACAGTATTGGGAGAAACCGGTTACAACTTTGGTGCAGGCATGACCGGTGGTTTTGCTTATGTACTGGATATGGACCGTACTTTTGTCGACAAATACAACCATGAGCTGGTCGATATCCACCGTATCAGCTCCGAGCCGATGGAAGCTTATCGTAACCATTTGCGTAGCGTTATTGCTGAATTTGTTGAAGAAACCGGTAGTCAGTGGGGTCAGGAGTTACTGACTAACTTCTCTGATTACTATCGTCACTTCTGGCTGGTTAAGCCAAAAGCGGCCAGCCTGAGCAGCCTGCTGGATAGCACTCGCCAGCGCTCAGAATAATTCAACACGCAGATTTGTGATTAGCTTTTTTATGAGGTGAGGCTGCTATGGCTGAACGTTTAAGTAACGATTTTCAATTTATCGAAGTGGGTCGTAAAGACCCACAAAAGACCGCAGCGGATGTGCGTAAAACACAGTTTAAAGAGATCTATGCTCCCTTTAAGCCTGTAGACGCCTCCACTCAGGCACATCGCTGCTTGGCCTGTGGTAACCCGTATTGTGAATGGCGCTGTCCAGTACATAATTACATTCCAAACTGGCTGAAGCTGGCAACGGAAGGCAATATTCTGGAAGCCGTTGAGTTATGCCACAGCACCAACTCTCTGCCAGAGGTTTGTGGTCGAGTATGCCCTCAGGATCGACTATGCGAAGGCTCCTGTACTCTGGGCGAAGGTGGTTTTGGCGCGGTTACAATCGGTTCTGTTGAGAAATACATTACCGATACAGCCTTTGCCATGGGCTGGCGCCCTGATATGTCCAAAGTCGTTTGGACAGATAAGAAGGTCGCTATTATTGGCGCAGGCCCTGCAGGCTTAGCTTGTGCTGATATTCTCGTACGTAACGGTGTTAAACCGGTTGTATTCGACAAGAACCCAGAAATCGGCGGTCTACTGACCTTTGGTATTCCAGAGTTTAAGCTGGAAAAAAATGTCATGGTTCGTCGCCGTGAAGTCTTCACGGAAATGGGTGTTGAGTTCAAGCTTAATACCGATGTGGGTACAGACATCACCATCGATCAGCTATTAGCCGATTACGATGCCGTCTTTATGGGCATGGGTACTTATAGCTATATGAGTGGCGGTATTCCAGGTGAAGATCTGCCAGGTGTACATGCTGCACTAGACTTCCTGATCTCTAATGTGAATCACTGCCTAGGCTTTGAAAAAGCTCCTGAAGATTACACGAGCATGGAAGGCAAACGCGTTATTGTTCTAGGCGGTGGTGATACTGCAATGGACTGTAACCGTACCTCTATTCGTCAAGATGCAGAGTCGGTTATTTGTGCCTACCGTCGTGACGAAGCGAATATGCCTGGTTCTAAGCGTGAAGTGGTTAATGCTAAAGAGGAAGGTGTTCAGTTCCTGTTTAACCGTCAGCCTGTTGCCATTGTTGGTGAAGATAAGGTTGAGGGTATCAAACTGGTAACAACCCGTATGGGTGAGCCTGATGCCAATGGCCGTCGCCGTCCTGAGGTCGTTGCAGGTTCTGAAGAGATTGTACCAGCAGATGCAGTATTGATTGCCTTTGGTTTCCGCCCAAGCCCTGCGGATTGGTTTGATCGCTGCAAGATTGAAACAGACGATGGTGGTCGTGTATTGGCTCCTGCAGAAGCACGCTTCCCATACCAGACAAGCAATGAAAAAATCTTTGCGGGTGGTGATATGGTTCGAGGTTCTGATCTGGTAGTAACTGCCATTGATGAGGGCCGAAAAGCAGCTGAAGGCATCATGGACTTCTTGGATGTTTAATCCTTGATGCGATGAGCTATAACATCATTGTTTTACTGAGTATTTATCATTGAAACAATGATGACTAATAAAAGACCGTGCCTTTATAGGTGCGGCTTTTTTTCGCCAACATTTTGATACATATAAACAACAATCCTATTAACCCTTTTATATCAACAAGTTGCACTGGTAATTAATCTCATTACCAATTCTGAATGATTTTTACCTATTTGCTTTTTAGTTTAAATACTCTACCCTGCTTTTAATCAATCGATTAAATGAAAGTAATTAATTATGAACGCTCAATTCAAACCCGATACAGGTAAAAAGAAACGTGGCCGCCCTACCACCAAGAGCGCGCGTAATGTCCGAGAAAGTCTAATTGCTGCGGCACGGGCATGTTTTATCGAAAAGAATTATCAACAGGTCACCACCCGTGAGATTGCGGCTAGAGCCAGTTCGACGATGGCCATGATTCATTATTACTTTGGTAATAAGGAAGGCTTATTTCAAGCAATGTTCGTAGAGACCTTTGAGCCTCTGCGTCAGATGACGAAACAAGGCCTAGAAAATCCACCCGATACCTTTGCGGATTTTTTCAAACAATATTACAGCTTAATGACCGAACATCCTGGTTTTGTCGTCGTTATCCTGAAGTGTATGTTATTTGAAAATGGCCCTTTAGAAGAGAGCTTTATTCATCAGCATTTTCGCGAAAAAGGCGAGCCTATGGAGAAAATGCTTAAAATGATGCAAGAGCGAGGCGTTATCAATCCAGATATGGATCCTAAGATGCTTCATATCAGCATGATTAGCCTTATGAATATGCCATTCCTAATGGAACCCAATCTAGAAGCGACCATGGGCATTAATCCCGATAAGGATTTTTGGGAAAAAATGGCAGAACATCAATGCATGCTGTTAGAGCAGGGCTGTTTAAAGAAAGAGTGCTAATCCCTCTTTCTTTTAAGTGAATAAAAATTAATACAAACGCACGATAATCTGCAGGCAGATCCAAGCATAGGCTCCTGCCAGCAGATCATCTACCATAATGCCAAAACCACCCGCTATTCGCCGATCTGCCCATTTCACAGGCCAAGGCTTCAAAATATCGAAAAAACGGAAGAGCACAAACCCAATCAAGGCCCACATCCATCCCTGCGGGGCTAAAAACATAGTCAGCCAATATCCAACAAACTCATCCCAAACAATACCTGAATGGTCATGCACGCCAAGGTCTTCGGAAGTCTTCTCACAGAGCCAAACGCCGATAATAAAACTTATCACCAATAGCAGTAAAAATGCCCCTATAGAGAAATACTGAATCCATAGAAGATAAGGAATAACAGCAGCCGCTGTACCAACCGTGCCAGGTGCCCAAGGAGCCGCGCCACTGCCCAGACCAAAAGCCAAAAAGTGTATTGGGTTCTTCCAAATAGAGGCAGGTGCTCGATTCATCAGTGATTATCCTCTGGATAGAAATGCTCAAAGCCCTTTACAGCATAGCCGTCAAGGCCTTCAATACCTTGTTTTGTCGTGATAACACCGACAGGGTGTAACTTAAGCCCCCGCTGTTCAGCACTCACTTCTAACTCTAAGCGCCTGTGTGGCGTTACAGTAAAACATAGTTGGTAGTCATCTCCGCCATTTAGGGCACAGTCTAATGCTTTCTCTTGACCCATTGCGTCTATCAAAGCGGGAGATAGGGGAGTTCGCGTCAAATCAAGTTGAGCACCAACTCGACTATTACTCAGTATGTGGCCAAGATCCGCTAAAAAACCATCGGAGATATCAATTGCACTACTAATACGACTGGAAAGTAGACCAATTAAATCAAACCGAGGTTCGGGCATTAAATAGGCTTGAAGCAACTCAGCATAATCAGATTTAATATCTTGGCCAGATTGCAATAGAGACAATCCCCCAGCAGCGTTGCCCAAGTCACCAGAGACATAAATAATATCTCCCGGCTTTGCACCTGAACGCAACCAGGCTCCCCCCGTAACATACCCTTGAACCTGAACGGTAATAGATAGCTGTCCCCGAGTGGTATCACCACCAACAAGTGAAATGCCATAACGCTGAGCTAAAGCAGATATACCTTCAGCAAAACGTGCCAACCATTTCTCATCGGTATTTTCTAAGCTCAGCGCAAGAGTAAACCAAGCAGGCTTAGCTCCCATAGCAGCCAAATCACTAAGGCTAACAGCCAGGGCACGCCAACCAATACTGTAAGGATCTACATCAGGTAAAAAGTGCACTCCAGCTACTGATGTATCAACGGATACGGCTAACTGCTTACCTTCAGGAACTGAGATTAGCGCGCAATCATCCCCAACCGCCAAGCACACATCCCTTCTGGCTGGCTGGAGTTGATCGGAACAAAAGAAGCGGCGAATCAATTCGAACTCACCCACTCCGGATTATCCTTTTCTACGTGCGTTAACTTCTGCAGTGCGTAAACGTGCTGCCAGCTTATCCAGAATACCATTAATATATTTATGGCTCTCTGTTGCTCCAAAGCGTTTCGCCATCTCAATACCTTCGTTAATCACGACACGATAAGGTACATCAATACGCTTGCTAAGCTCATAAGCACCAATACGTAAAATAGCCAGCTCAACCAGATCGAGTTCATCCACACGACGATCCAATAGAGAAGCAAAGTGCTCATCCAACTCATTCTTTGACTGAGGAATGTTGTGCAGTAACTCATTGAAATAAGCCAGATCGGCGACTTCAACTGCAGCACTAATATCCTCATAGGATTCCAGGGCATCATCCGGCTGCGCCGCACGAATCTGCAGCTCAATTTGTTGAATAGAGGCACCTGTCATCTGCCATTGAAATAAGCCTTGTAGCGTCAATTGACGCGCTGCACGACGGGCTTCTGTTCTACTAACTTTTTTACCTTGGGACATGTGTCTGATAACCGCAGATTAGAGGTTGTTTAATAAGCTGACCATTTAACGCTTGCTAACAAGAATCTTTGCAACACTGAACAATAATTCTATTGCTCAGTGTTCAAAAATATTAACAAAGCAAAGTATCATGGATTAACTACCGACCCTGTTACGCTTCGCAGGGAATATATTCTTCAATTTCCAGATCAAAACCAGAAATTGCATTAAATTTCATCGGTGAACTCAGCAGGCGCATTTTACCAACACCAAGATCACGTAATATCTGAGAGCCTGTACCGACGGTCAAATAAGCACCGGAGTAACTAACATTTACTTTAGACTGTTGTCGATTATTTAACATCAAATCAACAGAATCACTCATATCAATTCGATCACCAGTATCTAGCAGTAAAACAACGCCTTTACCCTCTTCTGCTACCTTAGATAACGCTTTGCGCATAGTCCACTTCGGCTCAACACCGGGTTGACTTGCACCAACAACATCACGCAAAACTTCTGTGCGACTATGTACCCGGACAAGCGTTGGATCTTCGGCCTGAATATCTCCCAAGCTCATAGCAAGGTGAGTACAGTTCTGGATTTCATCGCGGTAAGTAACATAATTAAAGTCACCATATTCTGTCGCCATGATACCTTCCTGTTCACGTTCAACAGTGTGCTCATTAGCCGTGCGGTAGTGAATCAGGTCTGCAATAGTGCCGATCTTAAGGTTATGCTTCTCTGCAAACTTTTCAAGATCAGGGCGACGGGCCATGGTACCGTCTTCATTCATAATCTCAACAATTACTGATGCAGGTGTAAAGCCTGCTATACGGGCCATATCACAACCAGCCTCGGTGTGTCCCGCACGGCTTAATACACCACCGGGTTGAGCCATCAAGGGGAAAATATGACCTGGCTGTACAATATCTTCTGCCACAGCATTAGCTTTTACCGCTGTACGCACAGTATGCGCACGATCAGCAGCAGAAATACCTGTGGTAACACCTTCAGCCGCTTCAATTGACATTGTAAAGTTGGTAGAGAATTGAGCACCATTGCTCTGAACCATAAGCGGCAGCTTCAACTGCTCACAACGATCACGGGTTAGTGTCAGACAGATCAAACCTCGGGCATGGGTCGCCATAAAGTTAATATCATCGGCACGAATCATCTCGGCTGCGATAACAAGGTCGCCTTCATTTTCCCGATCCTCGTCATCCATCAAGATAACCATCTTGCCCTGACGAATATCCTCTAATAACTCTTCAACCGTGTTTAACTGCATGACTCTTCTCTTCTTTAACAAGCCCAAGTAAAAACTCTGGCTAAAATTCAATATAAATACCGAGTTAACATATCCCCTAAGTAGCACTGATACATCCCATACATACAGTAGAGATTAGGTCACTCAGGATAAAACACTGACTCTAAACCTAGGGCCATAAGTTAACCGGAACATTATTAGCTATAATGGTTCAATTGTACCAACCGCAGGGATCATACCGGTAAGAATTATTCAGATTTTCCTTTAAAACTCGCTGTTAACATCAGATCACTGCCCACCAAGCGACAATCTTTTAATTCAAGAGGTATTTGATCCGCCATTTTATCAATACCCGACAAGTTCAGAAGCCCGCGAGCACCATGACCTAATAGTGTCGGAGCCATAAAGATGATTAATTCATCAATTAAACCCGATTGAGCAAATGCGCCGGCCAACGTTGCTCCTGTTTCTAGCAAAACATCATTGCACTCTCTATCATGCAAATACTCCATTAAAGGAGCTAAAGCAACGCGGCCTGTCGGGTCTGCAGGCAAGCGCACACAGGTGACTCCCATCGCTTTAATTTCTGCTAATTTAGTTGGATCAGCCTGACAAAAGGCGATAACGGTTTCACCGGGTTGCCTCAATATTTTAGCGGTTAATGGCATTCTTAACTGAGAATCTAAGACAACTCTTAGAGGTTGGCGCTGACAAATTTCTTCGCCTTGGGGCAGGTTTAGTTGATCAGGACGAACGGTTAAAGATGAATCATCATAAATAATTGAACTAATGCCAGTAATAATAGCGGAACTAGCTGCCCTAATTCTCTGCACCTGTGTTCTTGCCGAAGCCCCTGTTATCCACTGACTTTCACCAGACTGCATGCCTGTACGACCATCTAAACTCATGGCTAGCTTGCAACGAGTAAAGGGGCGGCTGTGTTCCATTCGACTGATAAAGCCAGTATTTAAAGTTCGAGCTTCAGCCTCAAGCACACCACAGGTAACATCAATTCCAGCTGCCTGCATTTTTTTAATGCCGTTTCCTGCAACCAGAGGATTGGGGTCTTCCATAGCAATCACGACACGACTCACGCCGGCATTAATTAAAGCGTCAGCACAAGGAGGCGTTTTACCTTGGTGAGAACAAGGTTCCAAGGTCACATAAGCCGTTGCACCAGAGGCATCATCTATTTCTGCTAAAGCATTAACTTCAGCATGGCCTTCCCCTGCTTTTTTATGCCAGCCTTCAGCAATAACGTGATTATTCTTCGCCAGAACACAGCCTACTCTAGGATTAGGGAAGGTGGTATACCATCCCTTGCGGGCCAAGCGTATCGCTTGAGCCATGAAGTACTGATCAGTCTGTGCCATGAGAAAAATTCCTGAATACAGAGTAATAGACGAAAGTAACAGCCATAGAGGAGTATTAATTCAAACGATTCATTCAGAGAGTAAGTTCGTTTATGAATCTTTAGAGAAATGTTCGCCTTTGCTAAAAGGCGGCTCCTGAGCCAAACGGTCTATTTCTGCTCGGAATTCATCTAAATCTTGGAAACTTCGATAGACGGAAGCAAAACGAATATAGGCAACCTGGTCTAACAAACGCAACTGCGCCATTACCTCTTCACCTATCAAGCGAGAAGCCATCTCCCGCTCACCTCTTGCCCTTAAACGTTGTCGAATACGCTCAATCGCAGCCTCAAACGATTCAGTACTCACAGGCCTCTTTTCCAGAGCCCGTTGCATGCCCGCCCTGAGTTTTGTTTCTGAAAAAGCTTCACGTTTGCCATCATGTTTAACAATTTTCGGCATAACCAGTTCGGCGGTTTCGTAAGTGGTAAAACGCTCTGTACACCCTAAACACTCACGACGACGACGTACCTGATCACCATCGGCAACCAAACGTGAATCGGTAACTTTTGTTTCCTGTGCTCCACAAAATGGACAGTACATAAGCGGCTCTTTATAAAGGGCTAAATGCAGTTCGACGCGAACTCTCTATTACTCATTAAATAAAATTATCGGTCGGAGATTGCCCATATTTTACCTGCTACTCAACACCTAAACAAAAGTTTCTCTACTGAAAGCGACTATTTTCTCTCGTAAAACGGATAATTTTCTGATTATGCATGTGATAGCTTTTACTACAGCAGAAACCAATAAGCCCGGCACAAAGCCGGGCTTATTGTAACGACTGACCTAGCTTAGAGCTAAGTCATTCAATATTAAGCGTATACAGGGAAAGTTTTGCATATTGCTTTAACTTTCTCTTGTACTGTCTTAATGGTTTCTTCGTCATTGATATTGTCTAAAACATCACAGATCCAATTAGTTAGATCTGTAACTTCTGCTTCTTTGAAACCACGACGAGTTACTGCAGGAGTACCAATGCGCAGGCCTGATGTTACAAACGGTGAGCGAGGATCATTAGGTACTGAGTTTTTGTTTACTGTGATGTTGGCACGACCAAGAGCTGCATCCGCATCTTTACCGGTATACTCTTTGCCGATCAGATCAACCAAGAACAGGTGGTCATCAGTACCATCAGATACAATATTAATACCACGAGCTTTAAAAGCATCGGCCATAGCTTGAGCATTCTTCACAACTTGTACCTGGTATGCTTTCCACTCAGGCTCCATTGCTTCTTTAAAGCAGACAGCTTTAGCTGCGATAACATGCATTAAAGGGCCGCCCTGAGATTCAGGGAAAACAGCAAAGTTCAGCTTTTTCTGAAGACCTTCATCTGCACGAGCGGACAAAATTAAGCCACCACGTGGGCCACCCAGTGTTTTGTGTGTTGTAGTGGTTACAACATCAGCCACACCGATTGGTGAAGGATAAACACCAGCCGCAACTAAGCCTGCAACATGAGCCATATCTACGAATAGATAAGCGCCGACTTTATCAGCAATATCACGGAAACGCTGCCAGTCAACGATTCGAGAGTATGCAGAGAAACCTGCAACGATCATTTTTGGCTTATGCTCTTCAGCTAAACGCTCAACTTCTGCATAGTCGATTTCACCTGTTTCAGGATTCAGACCGTATTGAACTGCGTTATAGATACGACCGGAGAAAGAAACAGAAGCACCATGAGTCAAGTGGCCGCCATGGGCTAAGCTCATGCCTAGCACAGTATCGCCCGGCTGGCACAAAGCCATATAAACAGCAGCATTCGCCTGAGAACCAGAGTGAGGCTGAACATTGGCGTAAGTAGCACCAAACAACTCTTTAGCACGATCAATTGCTAGATCTTCAACAACATCAACATGTTCACAACCGCCGTAATAGCGCTTGCTTGGGTAACCTTCAGCATATTTATTTGTTAACACAGAACCTTGAGCCAACATAACACGAGGACTGGTGTAGTTCTCTGATGCGATCAGTTCAATGTGCTCTTCCTGACGAACTTCTTCAGACTGCATTGCAGTCCATAGCTCATCATCATAGCCTTCGATGGTCATATCACGTGTGAACATAGCTTACCTCTACCCTGCAAAGTTGAGTAAATCTGGGTCAAAAAAACCCGCTCAAAAACTGGAAACGCGGATTCTATCGCACTTACACACAAGGTTCACTTGAAAAGAATCAATTTTAATTATGAAAATATTCACTTAGAAAAAATAATGGCTATTTTCATAATGTTTTTATTTATTCATGGCTGGAGGCATCATTATTCTTAATCGGCTTTCTTTACCAATCCCCCTTTCTTTCTTCTCTCTTCTTTCCAAATCCCAGAAACGAAAAAACCCCGATCATTGCTGATCGAGGTTTTGGTGTCTTTTCTAAAAAGACTAAATAAGCGCTTGACGATGTCCTACTCTCACATGGGGAGACCCCACACTACCATCGGCGCTGAGCAGTTTCACTTCTGAGTTCGAGATGGGATCAGGTGGTTCCTACACGCTATTGTCGTCAAGCATAAAAAGTTGTAGATCGATGCCAATCGAGTGTTGTATTTTCTATTCTGTATTTTGATTATCTTTTGTCTTGTAACCTGGATTCGTATCCGGTCCGATTAAAACGTTTTTTGTTTTAATCTATTTGTCTATTCTTACAGCAAAGCTTAAAACCACTTTGGTGTTATAGAGTCAAGCCTCACGGGCAATTAGTATCAGTTAGCTCAACGCCTCACAACGCTTACACACCTGACCTATCAACCTTGTAGTCTTCAAGGGCCCTTT
>JAKZRG010000008.1:0-159938 GCA_047518265.1 Oceanospirillum sp. | reverse complement strand
CAGTCGAAGATAATGTCTTTCCAATGTTGACGCTGTTGGACGAGATTACGTTTAGACATCATGACTTCCTTTTAAATGAGAAGTCATGACGGTAAATGATGGAGATCGGCATTAGTAGGTGGGGAGAAAAGACCGCTTACTATTATCCAAACCTCTTGTCTCGCTTAACAGTGAAAACCCAGATAATTTGCTTATATCTCAATTGATATTATGTTGAGTTATCCTTAGTTTAGGCGAGATTATGGAGATTATTAGATATTGTTGAAATATATGCTGATTTTCTTTAATTGAAAGAAATAGAGGGTAGGAGCATTGGAATTACGTGACTTGATATACCCTAAGCTATTCCAACATTTCCAGCTTGTTCACTGAAAATGTTGGATATTTGCACTAATTTTTTTGATCTAACTATTTGTTTTGATCAAGGGAAGTTATTGAGTATTTCGTGGTAAAAAGGCGTGTTTTTCCCAAATATCATAACCCTTACGGAACGTTTGCAGATCGGTCCAGACTTCATTAAAGAATGGATCTTTCGCGCTTTGCTCTGCAACAACTTCACCCCAAGCACTTTCATAAGCACTCAAAATTTCATCGCTCCAATAACGGATCTCTACACCTTGTTCCTGAGCATTTAGCATAGCGCCAAACTGTTTAGCTTCACCCTCAGCGAGAGTATCCGTCATGATTGCTTTACAAGCAGTCTCTACCAGAGCTTGCTGCTGCAGATTCATGCCGTTCCAGGTTTTTTTGTTGATCAGCAGTTCCTGCATAGAGGCCTGCTGATGCCAACCTGGGAAATAGTTGTACTTGGCTAGTTTATGGAAGCCCAGAACACTGTCGACTTGTGGTAGGGAAAACTCTGCGGCATCAATAGCGCCCTTTTCCATGGCTGGGAAGATCTCGGCGGCGGGTAGTTGAACAGTACCAACACCCAGCTTGGCCATGACATTAGCCCCCAAACCAAAGATGCGCATATTGATGCCCTTCAGGTCTTCCAGAGTATTAATCGGCTTGGAGAACCAACCCGATGTTTCTGGAGAGATCATGCCACAGGGAATCGCCTTAACACTATACTCCGCCTGATCATACATCTGCTGGTGCAGCTTGCGACCATTGCCATAATACATCCAAGCTAGAAATTCACTGGCCTCAGGGCCAAAAGGAACTGCAGTAAAAAATGCAGCAGCTGGCATACGCCCCTGCCAACTACCTGATAGGGAGAAACCAGAGTTCACCTTGCCAGTAGAAACCGCATCCAAAATCTCTGAAGAAGCCACTAATTTACCTGGCTCGTACAGCTTCATTTTAATTTTACCGCCACTGGTTTGATCCAGTGTCTGTACCATTTTTTTCGCCGCAGTGCCTACCGCTGGCAAGTTACTGGGAAAGGCCAATGGGGTTTTCAAAAGAAGTTTATCAGCAGCCATAGCCGTACCACTGGCTAGAGCAATGGCCATAGCACTGCCAGATATCAGGGTTTTAGTCGATCGTTTCACTCGGCACCTATTCATTATTTTGTCGTTGTAATATTTTGGTCAATCATTAAATAATCGCTGATAAACGGTATGGATTAATTAATGGAATGACCAATATAACAGAAGGCTAAAAAAATTAGAGGAGGAAAAACAGATTTACTTGTCGCTCAAATTTAATCCCATTGCAGTAGAAGATAACTGATCTAAGATTTTTCAGTTAAACTAGAACATATATTTTGGCTCTACAATACAATGCTGGATTCAACCAAGGTTACACTGTGTTAGCAATTTCCAATTATGTCTCTATTCCCGATGATGAACTTGAACTAACGGCTATCCGAGCACAAGGCGCCGGTGGTCAAAACGTCAACAAGGTCTCCTCAGCCATTCATCTAAGGTTTGATATCCCAAACTCTTCATTACCCGCCTTCTATAAAGAACGTTTACTGGAGCTGAAAGATAAACGTATCAGCAAAGAAGGCGTGCTGATCATTAAAGCTCAGCAGTTTCGCACTCAAGAAAAAAACCGAGACGATGCTCTGGAACGACTGAAAGAGCTGATTAAAGCGGCCACTGTTGTACAAAAAACTCGGCGCGCTACAAAACCTTCCCGTAATTCCCAAAAGAAACGTATGGATAGCAAAAATAAACGGGGAAGGGTTAAAGCCTTACGTGGCCGGGTGACGGATTAATGCTGAAAAATATCTTCCAATCGATCATATTGAAACATCATCTTAGCTCAGTGATCGAGTGTTATGCAGTGAATATATTTTGCATGCCGGAGCGCTATCATAAAAGACGACTGTTACTACTGAGCAATACTCTGTTACCGGATCGTTTGGCCTGACCTTATGCTCTTCCCCAATTCCATCTCCTGTCGCGAATGATTATATGGCTTGCCCGGATGGTGCCAAGCAAGACTAGGGTTAATCTGGTTAAGACAATTATGCCATCAGGTGATACTTACCCTGATCCTGAAACCTGGCAGGCTCTTTGGTTTAGTTAAGTTTTTCCAGTAGCTTATTGCACAGGCCTTGCAGTGTTTGTAACTCATCCACAGGCACCCCCATTTTGCAGACCATCTGCTCGGGGATAGTCGCTGCTATCTCTTCCAGTGCCCGGCTAATGTAGGTATTGGCCCTAACGCAGAAGGCGGTTTTGCATTAACGGTGAGCCTAGATACCACACTGGATTTACCACAGGAGCAAGCTCTGCAGTTGGCCCGCACTGCCCATCAAATATGCCCATACTCTAATGCAACTCGTGGCAATATTGATGTAGCGGTTACTGTTAATGGGGATCTGATTTAATAGAAATTATCTGACGATTGTTTTACTGATTTTAGCCCGTGAGGATTACTAGCGAATCCTTACGGGTTTGGATCTAAAAAGCCCTGCTTGATCCCTGTAAGAATGACGTATTTACAAAATAAGCAGCTTTGGTGCCGTCGCTCGGTAGCTAGGCCGAGCTTGCATCCGCTCAAACCAGGCCTGCAGGTTGGAATAGGCTGCAGGAATTTTGACCCCGTAGGCTTCAGCCAGGCCGAAACGGGCGGTCAGGGCGCACTCTGCCAGGGAGTAATCTGTGCCAAAAAAGGCCTTATCGCCCAGCTGTTCGGAGAGATAAGCGAGTGCTTTTTCAAACGCCTCTGTGCCCATTTGAATACGGTTTAGATCCCATTCACTGGTACTATTCCCCCTTTTCTCAAAGATCACTTCGCGCAGACCTGCACCGATTACGCCATCGCTATATTTGTTTATCAATCGAGGCAATACACGATCGGCCGGCTCTTTCGGCAGCAAGTGACCCGTAATCTCGTTTAGATATTCCAGAATCACATTGGATTCGTAGATAACGGTATCGCTGTTGACTAGGATAGGTACGGTTTTTCGTGGTGTCAGGGCCTGCCACTGTGGGCGATGTTCGGGTGACTGCGAATCGATCAATTTTACCTCAAGTTCCAATTCATACAGTGCCAGACGTATTTTCCAGCAGAATGGACATTCGGCTTTATCGTAGAGTGTTATTTCTGTCATCAGTTATTCCTCGCGCTATTCTGGAAGGTATCAGTCAGTCTCAAGTAGCAAACAGGGTGATCAGAACTTGGCTACCCGACGCTCACGCAATTCTTCCAGTACAAAATCAATCCGGTCTTGCCCCCAGAATATCTGCTCACCAATCACAAAGGTTGGTACTCCAATTACACCCAACTCAGTTGCTTCTGCTGCGTTCTGTTTTAAGCGCTCCAGATTACTTGGATCCTCCAACGCAGCCATGAATTCACTGCGATCCAGGCCGATCCGATCACTCACGTCCAGCAGCACCTCTGGCTTACCGATATCCCGACCTTCGGCCCACTCCTTGCGCATTACTTCTATGATATAAGGACGCAGCAGGCCTTTCTCTTCCGCCAACAGAGAGACTGCACCGGCTAGGGTTGGATCTGTGGTTACTGGTGGCGGATTGAGCGGAATGCCCAGACGGCGGGCAAAGCGGGCCAGATCCTGACGTGCCAGTGGCATCTTCGTTTTAGCCCGATCCGGTGTGGAGCGCAGATCCCAACCACCAACGGGGCGCCACACCAGACGGGTGTTGTAGTCGTCTATAATTGACCAAAGTGTTTTACTGGCCAAGTAGCAGTAGGGACTGCGGAAGTTAAAAAATAGCTTAACATCAACGATGTCAGTCATCGTCCTATCTCCGTTAGGTGATTGATTTAATCAAAATAAAAAGAGGGCAGCAGAGGCACAGGAAGGTATGCGGGAGTAGAACCTAGAAGCCTTAACCTGCTGCCCAAAAACGTGACAAATATCCCTTACCGACAAGGCTCTCGCATGGTGACAAACTCTTCCGCTGCCGTAGGGTGGATGCCGATAGTAGCGTCGAAGATCTGTTTGGTAGCGCCCGCCTTAAGGGCGATGGCTATGCCCTGAATAATCTCACCGGCGTCCGGACCGACCATATGCACGCCGACCACTCGATCACTGGCTTTATCCACCAGCAACTTCATAAAAGTGCGCTCCTCACCACCCGACAGAGTCTGCTTCATTGCTCGAAAGTTGGATTTGTAGACTTCGACCTCGGTATATTCGGCTCGGGCTTGCTCTTCGGTTAACCCTACGGTAGCAATATTGGGCTGGCTAAATACTGCAGTGGGGATCAGATCATAATCAACCTGTGAATCCTCCTCACCATAGAGCTGGTGAACCAGCTGCATGCCTTCGGCCAGAGCTACTGGAGTGAGTTGGACACGGTCAATCACATCACCAATGGCATAAATAGAAGGCTCATCAGTCTGAAACTGCTCGTTAACGATAATGGCCCCATTGTCTTGTTGTTTGATAAGCGTATTATCCAAGCCCAGTCCCTGTACCTTAGGTGTGCGGCCTGTGGCATAGAGCACGCAATCAGTTTCTTCGCTGTGGCCATCACTGAAGGTGACTTTAAGGGAACCGTTAGACCGTTTTTCGATAGCTGTGATATCGCTGTTGAACACCAGAGAGACGCCTTTTTTCGCCACTTCCTCGGCTGCAAAATGACGTACCTCTTGGTCGAAGCCGCGCAGGAACAAATCACCTCGATAGACCTGTTTAGTTTGCGCACCAAGTCCGGCAAAAATACCGGCAAACTCCACGGCGATATAACCACCGCCCACCACAATGACGCGTTTAGGGAACTGTTCCAGATAGAACACCTCGTTGGAGCTGATCGCATGTTCACGGCCTAGAATATCCGGTATAAACGGCCAGCCGCCAGTGGCGACCAGGATTCTCTCGGCACTGAAATCACGTCCTGACACAGTGACTGTATGTGGATCTTTGATGCTGGCTCGGCCCCCTATCAGCTCACAGCCGGAGTTGGCTAACAGCTTGAGGTAGATGCCATTCAGGCGCTGAATCTCAGCATTTTTGTTATCGCGTAGGGTGGGCCAGTCAAACTCAGCATCTCCCAAGCGCCAGCCATAACCTGTAGCCTGTTTAAACTCTTCGGCAAACTGAGAAGCGTAAACGAATAGTTTTTTCGGCACGCAGCCGACATTGACACAGGTGCCTCCGATATGGAGGTCTTCCGCCACGGCGACACGAACGCCCATGGCCGCTGCCATACGGCTGGCGCGTACACCACCGGAACCGGCGCCTATAACAAACAGATCGTAATCGTAAGAATTCATACTGTTTCCTGTTAAATCGATTAACTCAAGCAAAATCGGCTTAAAACACATCACACCCATGGGAGCTATCCAGAGCCTGTACCGAGCCGAGTGGCACACGATATCTACCAGCAGCTTCGCTCCTTGGCCTATTAGGCTATCAGCTCAAAATGAACCTGGATTTTTTCTCAAGCAGGTCCACCTTTAGTCAGCAGATCAGCCTGTACTTCTGGTGAGAAATCACAGGTAACGGCATCGCTCAAACCAGACTGCGACTCGTGGGCAGTCCTTAAATATCTCAGTCCAGCCGAACTGAAGTAGAGTCTGTTAAATAAGGCACCAGCATATCGACACCTCGTTAGGCTAAGGGTTTTAGAGTTGACGTCTTCAAATTGACCAGTTATTAGCCTACCTGCTGTGCTATTCATGGATAAATATCAAAAATGTCATATGATCTGTGAATCCAGCTCATAGATAGTTTGAATGGAGGAGGCGATAGTGAATAACAGGGGGGATGGGTGTGCAGGAAGTCAAGAGGGGGAGATGTAGCACTTGGTATGAATTTGATACGGGACGATCTCTTCCACCAAGAACGAGGAAAAGTGCTGTTACTAGCCGATAAGCCAGTAACAGCCCAAACTCTCTCTGGTAAAGAGAGAGCACCGCAAGTAATAGTGTTTAGCCAAACAAATTCTTCGGTCTTTTACTCTCGAATTCCCCGCATTTTGGCATTTCTTCGACGTAACAATTCAAGTGTGATCAACAACAATACCGAGAACACCACCAGCAAGGTGGCCACTGCCAAAATTGTAGGGCTGATCTGCTCTCGAATACCAGACCACATCTGACGGGGCACGGTACGTTGCTCCACATTGGTGATAAACATCACGACTACCACTTCATCAAAGGAAGTACCAAAGGAGAATAAACCACCGGAGATTACGCCGGGGCGAATCAAGGGCATGGTCACTTTAAAAAAGGTGTAAGTAGGAGATGCTCCCAAATTATGAGCCGCACGTACCAAGCTATGATCAAACCCTGCCAAAGTGGCGGTAACGGTAATCACCACAAATGGCGTACCCAAGACTGCATGGGCCAGAATCACACCCCAAAAGGTTTGGGCCAGATTGAGTTCTGTATAGAAGAAGTACATACCAGCTGCTGCGATAATCACGGGCACAATCATAGGTGAGATCAGAACCGCCATCACCAGATTACGCAAGGGCATATTGTGTCGGGACAGCCCCAAAGCTGCGATAGTGCCTAGAATGGTGGCGATAAAGGTAGAAGCCGTGGCGATAATCACGCTGTTTTTCAGGGCGTTAATCCACTGAGGATTATTCACCATATCCTGATACCAACGTAGGGAGTAGGCATCGGGATTTAGGGATAACATACCCTCGGTAAAAGAGAAGTAGGGTTCTGCATTAAACGACAAGGGAATAATGATCAGCACAGGAATAATCAGAAACAATAGCACCGCCGCACAAAACAGACGAAAGCCATAAAAGCCGATACGTTCCAGTGGCGTGCAATATTTTGGTAAAGACATAACCTATTACCTCGCTGTCAGATTGTTGATGCCAACCAAGCGGTTGTACAGGGTATACATCACCAGTACCACAAAGAGCAAAATACCACCCAGTGCTGCTGCCATGCCCCAGTTAAGAGAGGTTTGCATATGGTAAGCAATAAAGTTGGAGATCATCTGACCACTACGACCACCAACCAAGGCAGGCGTAATATAAAAACCGATGGACAGAATAAAGGTCAGTAACGCACCTGCACCGATACCCGGTAGTGTTTGCGGCATATAGATTTTCACAAAGGCATAAGCCGGAGTAGCCCCCAGTGAACGACCCGCACGCAAATAAGTCGGAGAGATACTCTTCATCACGCTATACAGCGGTAGAATCATAAAGGGCAACAGGATATGGCTCATAGCCACCACGGTGCCAAACATATTATGTACCATCTGAATTCGTTCCGAGATCAAGCCCGATGCCATCAGAACATCATTCACCACACCTTCGGTCTGCAACAAGACAATCCAAGAGGTAGTACGAACCAATAGAGAGGTCCAAAAGGGTAGCAGCACCATAATCATCAAAAGGTTTGAGTGACGATCTGGCAACGTCGCCAGTAGATAAGCCACGGGATAGCCCAAAACCAAACACACCAGAGTGATCAACAGTGACATGCCCAGCGTCTTTATCAGCAGGGGCATATAGATCTGACGGTTTTCTGGCTGAGAAACAATATCGCCGTTTTCGTCGTATCTGAG
Source organism: Oceanospirillum sp. (assembly GCA_047518265.1). Lineage (GTDB taxonomy): Bacteria > Pseudomonadota > Gammaproteobacteria > Pseudomonadales > Halomonadaceae > Oceanospirillum. Next base: position 152,029 of record JAKZRG010000008.1, on the reverse strand, counting down.
ATCCATCGCCGCCAGATAATAACTTAGGGTATAGCGACCACTGAGGTTTTTAAGGCTGCCCCAATATTTTTGCTGGCCCCAGCGTTTATCCGCTTTAATAACCGCGGTCTGATAGTTAGCTATCTCAACACCGGGCTGAATCACCTTGTTCAGCTTGCGGGCAGAGCGAGTCATCAGGCTGCGCATACCGGATTGTTCAATATTTAATCGACTGGCCACCTTGGCCAAATCCTTCTGCTGATGCAGAGTCACCAGCTCCAATGCTAGAGCTTTAAACGCTGCCTCATCAGGCAAACCATCGTATTGCCAGTTTTCCAATTGAGAAACGGTTTCCGGCAGCTTCTCTACAATTAAAGGGTTATCAATACTGCGATACAGCATATTGGCGATGGGCATTACAAAGGTCACGCCCACAAACATCATCAAGGGTACAACCAGTAAAAAGGCCTTAATACGATTGCGACGCTCCGCTTTTTGTAGGCGTTGTTTTAGGCTTTGGCCGCTCTGATCCGGCCCACCGGTATGGGACTGATCCCTTGGTTCGTCTAATTCGGTCGTACCGGTCAGGGGCATATGGGAAGAGTTCTGAGTCATAATCCTATTCCTATTAAATGGCATCCAGAGCGCGACAGTCCTGACTCTGCCAACCCACCGTCACACGATCACCGGCTTGGATCTGCATATGATCCGTGGCGTTAGGCACCTTGATAATAAAGTCATCACGATCCATCAGCTGTACACGGGTACGCAGGTGATCTCCGTGATAAATCATCTCCAGAATCTGGGCATCAAAGCGGTTATTACACTGATCATCCTGAGGGTTTAGAAAGACCCGTTCCGGGCGAATGGACAGAGTGGTTTTATCACCACTGCCTTGAATATTGACAGGCAGAGCCGTGACCAACTGGCCGCCTACATTTACCTGACAGTTATCTGTCGCGACCTGCTGAACCTGTCCCGGAAGCTTGTTATTTTCACCAATAAATTGCGCCACAAAGGAGTTGGCCGGTTTTTCATACAATTCGGTAGGAGAAGCCAGTTGCTGTACCACGCCATCATTAAACACTGCAATGCGATCAGACATAGTCAGGGCTTCGGTTTGATCGTGAGTCACATAAAGTACAGTGATGCCGATTTTTTCGTGTAGGTGTTTAATCTCATACTGCATCTGTTCTCGCAGTTGTTTATCCAGTGCACCTAGGGGTTCATCCATCAATACCAGTTTAGGCTCAAAAACTAATGCACGGGCCAAGGCCACACGCTGTTGCTGACCACCGGATAACTGACCGGGACGACGGCCTGCGATTTGTGGCAACTCGATCATATCCAGGGCTTTTTTGACTTTTTCTTCAATAACCGAGGGACTGAGCTTGCGGACTTGCAATGGGAAGGCGAGGTTTTCAGCAATGGTCATATGAGGAAAAAGCGCATAGTTCTGGAATACCATGCCGATATCCCGTTTATGAGGTGCCAGATTATTCACTGGTACACCGTCCACATAGATCTCACCGTGGGTGGCGGTTTCAAAACCTGCCAACATCATTAAACAGGTGGTTTTACCGGAACCCGAGGGGCCTAGCATGGTGACAAACTCACCTTGAGCAATATCCAGGTTAAAGTCTTTTACTACAAGGTTGTCGCCGTCATAAGTTTTTTGCACATTCTGAAAACTGACAAAGTGTTTGAGTTCTGTGCTCATATCATATGCCCTCTGTTGTTGTTTTTATTGTTGAAAGAGCCTGCGATACGTCGTATCAGCAGGCTTGTAGAGCGGGTCTGATCAAATATCAATTAGACATCGTAACGACTGAGATCAGGGCGAGTAGCGATGGCATTTTCAACCAGTTGAATCACCTGAGCGCGCTCTTCACCCGCCAGGGCCAGACGTGGAGCACGTACAACCTCAGAACCACGGCCACAGACTTGCTCTGCCAGCTTGATGCACTGAACCAACGTTGGAATGGTGTCCAAACGCAGTAGCGGCAGGAACCAGCGGTAGATCTCGACCGCCTCAGCATAACGACCTTGTTGGGCCAGCTTATAAATGGTGACAGACTCTTTCGGGAAGGCATTGGTCAAGCCAGAAATCCAACCGGTTGCACCCAGCATTAGGGATTCCAGAGCGATATCATCTACACCGGAGAACACGGTGAAGCGATCATCAAAACGGTTATACAGTTCCGTAATACGACGGGTATCCGTGGTGGACTCTTTCACCGCCACAATATTGGCGCACTTAGCCAGCTCCGCCATCATATCTAGGCTAACATCCACACCATAGGACACTGGGTTGTTGTAGATCATCATCGGCATTTCAGGGTTAGCATTAGCAATGCTCTGGAAATGCTGCACAGACTCACGCTCGTTTGAGCGGTACACCATGCCTGGTAATACCATGCAACCATCGGCGCCAATATCTTGTACATCTTTTACATACTGAATGGCTTGGCGAGAGGTGGTTTCAGCAGTACCGGCAATCAGAGGTACGCGACCATTAATTACCTCATGAGCCGCGCTGATAACCTGACGCTTCTCATCCGCAGACAGCGAGCAGTTTTCACCCACAGTGCCCAAACAGATAATGCCGTTAACACCGTCATTCACCTGGTTATCAATCACACGCTGAGTGGCTTCCAGATTCAGTGACTCGTCCCCATTGAATTGTGTAGTAACCGCTGGGTAAACACCTGTCCAATTTACATTCATGGTTGTTGCCTCGTTATTTTGTTTTTAGCAAAGGGTTGTTTTGTGCCGAGATATCTTTGTATAAAATGTACAATCCATAATAATTGTATATTTTATGCAATGTCAACAGAATTGCATATCTCATAACTAAAAAGTCAGGTTAAGAGGTCGTATTTCTAGAGGAATGGAGCAAAAACAGGCAAAGAGAGAAGTAATTATTGAGATGGATATTCGTGCTAACAAACGGGGCTAAAAGAAAACCCCGTTAAAAGTGTGATCGGCTGGATAAGCTGGCACAGAGCTATGAACACCCTCCTTTTCTTAAGTCCGTCACAACGTCATAACCAATACCCCAGTTATCCGTATTGATCTCATCAATAACCACAAATGTTGCTGCCGGATCTTTATTCAGTACATCGACCATTAGTTGGGTAGTACCTTTAATGAGCTGCTTTTTTTGCTCCGGAGTAACGCCTTCATCGGTCACTTTAATATTAATGTATGGCATGGTTTTTCCTCGGATATAGAGTAATTAAAACAATAAAAATGGGCGATTCAGGCTTAAGCAACGGCTACAGAGTCCTGTGTGCTATTGGTGATCTGCAATAATTGCTGTTGGAAAAAGCCGACGGAATTTGAATCTGTAATCAAATACTGTTCGTTAAAGATAAAGGCCGGAACACTCCCTAACGAAAGGCTCTTTACACGCTCATGCTTAAGCTGAAATTGTTGAAAGAAAGACGCTGATGACATCGCATTTTTTGCCTGTTCAGCATCTAGCCCAAGACTTTCCACAAGTTCCAAGAGATGGAGTGGATTGCTTACATCTCTACCATTTTCAAAGTAGTCAGTGATTAAGGCTTCATTGACTTCGACTTGTTTACCGATCCCCTCTGCCCAATGTAATAGCTGGTGAGCAGCCGATGTATTGTAATAGTGCGTTCGTTTAGAAAAGTCATAGGTTAAACCTGCTTTTTCAGCCGTTCGAATAAGATTGGCCCGATAGTTTTTCAGTTTGTCCGTTGACCAACCGTAGCGTTCCATCAGATGCGGCTCAATTTCCTGACCTTTTGCAGGCATATCCGGGTTAAGCTCAAAGGGCAGGAAGTGCCATTGGGCTTCAATCTCATTTTCTAAAGAAACCAGTGCTTGTTTCAGGTTTTGATAACCGATGGGACACCATGAACACACAACGTCGTGGATCATTTCGATCTTAATCTTTTTCATTATTAAAGCCTCATACCGATGACTTGCAACGGAATATATTGACGATCCTATCGTGCTGTTTCTTTCTTCTTTTAACACGTTCTTCTCTTAGCGCTTTACTTCTCCTAGCGCTTTCTTGTCTGAGTTTTACTCCGCCATATCACAATACATTTTGTTCACAATCAGCCATTGGCCGTTCTCTTTTAGTAGGCCAATAAAGTCGATATAAAACTTGTCAAACAAGGGGCATTCCAGCTTTACCATGGCCTGCTCACCGACAATATCCGTTGAGAGAATCTTGAAACCATAGGGCTCGTTCTCTTGTTTAGGAACAGGACGATTTCCGACAGCCTGCAGCCACTCATCTCGGCTACGGCGCAGCCCCGGTGCTTTCAGATACGCATCCTCATGGAAAATTTTACGTAGTTTTTCGACATCCGCCTCATAGAGACCATCAAAATAATCGGTAATGATTTGTTCGATGATCCTTACTTCAGAAGGTGTTATGGACGCTGCTGTCTCTGTTGTCGACAAGCTCATTATGCTGCTCCTGCTTTTTCTGCATCTTCTTCTGCTTGCAGTGATTGCTGAAAACTTTCCAGCTGCATCACAGCATTCACCATATGTGTACTTTTCTCCCCCATTTGAATGTCCACCGGGAAAAAGCCACCCCAACGGGAATACACCGTTAGCAAAATATCAGCAGGCGAAACGGTGCTCCCCCCAAGAAAGCCTTTTTCTGTCGGATTTGATTCGGACAGCTTTTGCTCAACAACACCCCAAAGGTGATTGATCGCTTTTGCGGCTGCATTGAACGCTTTGTCCTTTTCAGGGCCATCCGTAAGGTGCTCGGCAATAAAAAATAACCGGCCATAGGCAGGGTGCATGGTGGCGTTGGCAAATAATATATTTTCGATGGCTTGTGACTTTGCCTCAGGAGCTGTTGGGATAAGCGCATGATTATGTTTGTCTAGCAAGTGCAAGATAATCGCGACTCCCTCTCGCAAGATACGCCCATCATCTTCTAATACAGGAACCGCACCCACAGGATTAAGAGCCAAAAAGTCTGGAGTGTTCTGTTTATGAACCAAGCAAACCGGTTGCTTCAATTCACGCAAAATAACCTGAGTAGCTAATGAACAGGCGCTGGGTAGGTAATGAAGTGTATACATAATCTTTTCCTCTTTTTTCATCAAATTAGGCTTCAATATTCTCGGTGTGACGCTAACTCTGTTACCGCCTAAACCTGAGATGCACCCCATGGTAAATGTGCTACCGAGTTTCATATATGATTATAATGAGAAATAATTGTTCTCAATTTGGAAACAAAATGGATAAACTAAGGGCTATCGCGTTATTTGTTCGTTTAGCGGATTTAGGCAGCTTTACTAAGGTTGCCGATGAAAAAAATATTTCTAAATCTATGGTGAGTAAGGAAATAACACGGCTGGAAGAATCTATTGGGGCGCGACTGTTTCATCGCTCGACACGTAAATTGCAGCTGACTCATGTGGGGGAAGGATATTTACAGCGTTGCCGAGATATTCTACTCAAAGTGGATGACGCCGAATCCTTTGTACAAGACTTACAAGAGAGCCCCAAGGGCAAACTGAAAATCAATGCACCTATGGCCCTTGGTATTACCGATCTGTCTCGATTATTTGCAGATTTCATGGAAGCTTATCCTGACATCGAACTGGATATTCATCTGGGAGATGAGCCGGTAGATCTTATTGAACAAGGTTTTGATGTGGGCTTTCGCGCCGCCAGTACAGTTTTAGACTCTAACTATATTGGCCGCCCTTTGATGGAGTTTAGCTATCATATTTGCGCTTCAAAGGAGTATCTGAAGCCCCACCCGACGATTCAAAGCCCTGAAGATCTAAGGACTCACAACTGCTTTATCTACCGATATTTTCGTGGCAAAAACGTTTGGCCTCTGAATGAAGGTATCGCCATTAAGGGCGCCCTGACCGTTAACAGCACTATCTTTATGTTGGAGGTTGTAAAAAAGGGGCTAGGTATCGGTTTTTTGCCTGACTTTGTCTGCCGTGAGGCACTCGAAAGTGGTGAGGTTGTAGAGGTATTACCAAAAACCAAGAAGCCTAAATTAACCCTGTATGCACTGTATCCTGAGCGACAGTTTGCACCACCCAAGTTAGTTCATTGCATTGCGTTTTTAGAAAAGTGGTTTAAGGAAAATGGGAACACACCGTATAACCAAGCCTAACAATGTAGATTCACTTTAGGTTAGGCCCTTTGCTGGTTTGCTAGATGGCTAGATGGCTAGATGGCTAGATGGCTAGATGGCTAGATGGCTAGATGGCTAGATGGCTAGATGGCTAGATGGCTAGATGGCTAGATGGCTAGATGGCTAGATGGCTATAGCCAGACTAATCCCTTTCCAATTGATTTAATAGTTCCTGTCGGAGTTTGTCTGGGTTTTGTCGAAGCTCTTTGATAAATTCCGCGGGAACTTCTGTTTGGCCATCGTATTTTTCTGCCCAATCAATCATTGCGAGCATCATTGGCATCAATTCAATACCTTTTTCTGTCAGGCTGTAGATATTTTTCGAGCGTTTCACCGTATCCTGACGTTTATTCACGATACCGTTGTACTCCAAATCAGCCAAGCGGCTCGCGAGTATATTGGTGGATATTCCCTCTCCGGCCTCTAAAAATTCATTGTAATACTTCCGTCCCTTGAACATCAGATCACGAATGATTAAGAAGCTCCATTTGTCGCCGAATTGACTCATACCAAAGCGAACGGGGCAGCCCGCCCAGTTTTTCGTTTTTTTATCGACCATAGGTAAGTAGCTGCACTGCAGTTATCCGAGAAAAGTACAGTATATTCCGGCCCTGAGATTGGAATATAGCAATAATTTTGTTTGGGCATGCAGCATAGTACTGGCATTAAATTTAACTTGCAAAAAAAAAGTTAAATGACTAGTGTTTATTTAACTTTTAAAAAACAAGTTAAATTCCATCAAGGAGAATAAAGATGAAATTGTACGCGGTTGTGGGCTCACCCAATTCACGCAAAGTACTAGCTGTTGTTAACCATACCGGAATTAACGTGGACATTGAGTATCTTGATTTTTTTGCAGGTGATACTCATCAAGCTGACTACACCGCTTTAAACCCCAATGCTATGGTGCCAACGTTAGTCGATGGTGATTTAAAGTTGTGGGAATCTAATGCCATTATGCAGTATCTTGCCGATAAATCTGGTGATGATGTTCTCTACCCGAAAAACCTTTCATTGAGAGCAGATATTGCCAGATGGCAATCCTGGGAGCTGGCACATTTTAACCAAGCTTTTGGTACTCTGGCGTTTGAATCTGTAGCCAAACCGAATTTTATGGATCTACCAGGAAACCCTGCTCTAATAGATTGGGCAAAGGAGCAGCTAGTGAGGTTTTCTACGATTTTGAATACTCACCTGAAAGACCGGTCCTATATGGTTGGGGAAACAATGACTCTTGCGGATTACTCGATCATTCACGTTGATTTTTTTAAAGCAATGATTCCCTTTGATTGGACTCCATTTCCGCATGTTAACGACTATTTTGAACGTATGTGTCAGTCTCCACATTGGGCTAATACTGCAGCTGAAAGCCTTGAACAGATGGGTAGAAAACCTCAAAGCTGAGCTGGTCAGTGATAAAGGCCTGTTATTATGATGGGCCTAAGAGGCTGAAAAGAAGATAAACCACGCAGGCCGCTAAAAATATTATTCGGGCCTGTTTTTTATTTTCTGATGATTTGTTGGAAAAGGAAGACATAATTCTTGGCAAGATAAAAAGGGCAAAAATGATCACGATGATGATCAACTGGCTGATTGAAACGCCTCCCATTTGATATCCCTTAATTAATGTAAAATAAAACCCACTATCACTAAGAGACAGCTTTTTATGGGGGCACTCAAAAGAGTGCTATTGAATGGCTATTATGAGCAATTCAACCCAAGAGCACCAGAATTTAAGGTTTATACCAGCACCCCACTTTTCCTTATAAGGAAAAGTGGGGTAAACCTGAATCAATCTCTGTACTCGAAATTGATTCACTGATTACGTATCGGGAATGGTTTTAGATACTCCGGCTTTAACAATTTATGCTTCGTTTACTTTAATAACAAGCTTACCTCTTACTCGACCAGTTTCACTCAAGGCCAATGCTTGTGGCACCTGATCCAAAGTAAAGTGTTGCTGAATCTCTACCTTTACCCTACCTGAATCAACTAATTCCCCGATAGTCTTTAATTGACCAGGATTACTATGAACAAAAATATGTTCACTCTGTACCTGATGTTTTTGGGCTAATTCTGGAGCTTTGTCGTCAAACCCCAAAATAGTCACCAAGCGCCCCTGAGGCTTAATCACAGACCAAGATGCTTCTTGTACGCTTCCTCCTAGAGTATCAAAAACCAGATCAACGGGATTATCGGCTAATACTTGCGCCACATCCTGATGATGGTAATCAATCACTTCGTCAGCCCCCAATTGCTGGACAAATTCACGGTTTTTCTCTGATGTTGTGGTAATAACAGTGGCTCCTTTGGCTTTAGCAAATTGAATAGCTAAATGACCAACACCTCCCGCCCCTGCATGAATCAATACCCTCTGCCCTTCTCGCAACTGGCCTTCATCAAACAGCCCCTGCCAAGCAGTCTGTGCTGCTAAAGGATAAGCTGCAGCCTCAGTCAAGGAGATTGATTTTGGCGCACTTGCCATATGGGCTGCTTTTACTGCTACATATTCAGCAAAGGCTCCATCCTTACCGATCTCTGGCATCCCATAAACATTATCGCCTACGACAAATTGTGTAACGTCTTGACCGACGCCGACAACTTCACCTGCAACATCCCACCCCAGTGTTATTGGCAAAACAAGAGGCATCATCTCCTGTAATTCTCCCTTGGCTACTTTCCAATCCACTGGATTAATACTGGATGCTACAACCTTGATCAGAATTTCATCGGCGCTTACTTCAGGTCGTATTACCATTTCAGTGCCTACGGATTCCTCTACCTCACCGTATTGAGTTAATTGCATTGCTTTTATTTCTTTGCTTGCTTGGATCGCATTCATTGTTCTGTTCCTTGTTTTCGTTAAGATGGTGCCATCTTATTTTTTCCACAAAGAACGATAAATAGCAGTTTAGGAGAATTATTTTTTCCATAATGGAATCAATGATCGATATACTCTTGAACTAAGACAATCGATAAATGAGTTAAGTAATGGATAAGCTACAAGCGATGCAGTGTTTTTTAAGGGTTATTGAAGCCGGTAGTTTTTCTAAAGTTGCGGCAGAGATGGCTGCATCACCGTCCTACGTCAGTAAGCAGATTGCTTTTCTAGAACAACAAGTTTCCGCTAAGTTATTACAACGTACGACACGCTCCCTTAAACTAACTCAGATTGGCGAAAGCTATGCGCAGCAATGTCGCCAAATATTGGCGCAAGTAGCGCAAGCAGAATCCGATATAGCTCAATTACAGGGACAACCCACAGGGCGCTTGAGGGTGAGCTTTCCAACCCTCTTAGGCGAAAGTAATACCGCTCAGTTATGCGCAGACTTTATGCAGTGTTATCCCGATATTAGTCTTGATATTTTATTGGATGATCGTTTTGTAGATCTGGTGGAGGAAGGTTTTGATCTTGCCATACGTGCCAGTTCAGATATGCCCAGCTCTAATTTAATCAGCAAAAAAATAGGCCGCTTTGCGATACGATTATTTGCTTCGCCCGGTTATTTAGCACAATACGGACACCCTCAACATCCCAGCGAATTGGTACACCATCGTTGTATTGGTTATACCTATTCCCGTAATAGTTTATGGGGATTCCGCCACGATAAAGGCGTAGATCGAGTAGAGATTAAGCGTGCGGTACGTGCTAATAGCACTTACTTTATAAAATATTTAGTAGAATCAAATCAAGGGGTTGCCTTTATGCCTAGCTATGTTCAAAAACAAAACCCTGAACTTGTAGTGTTATTTCCAGACTACAAACCCAATGATCTTGATTTAAGTGCGGTATACCCTGAACGCGCCTTTACTCCAGTTAAAACGCTAAAATTTATTGAATTTTTCCAACAATGGTTTGAAGAACATATGTGAGGTAAAGAGAAGCTTTGTACAAATATCTACCGGTCAATTGATACATTGAACGTGGATAAGCCAGATGCATATCCACGAATACCCATTAGGGTTAAATTTAAACCTATTGTTTTTTTTCTGAGATGCTTAAAACACCCATATGAACCACTTCAGGAAGCCAAGTGACAAGCAGAGCCATTAGATCTCCTGATGTCAGTTGCAGTCGATCTGAGACTTGCGTATGCACCAGCTTCCAATCCATTTCCCCGTCACAACCTTGTAGAAATGCAGCTTGCCAAGGCTCCAATACTTTTAGTCTAACGCGATAACCCTGCCGATAAACCAGTAATGCTTGTGCCTCTAGTGCAGGAAAAGGTACCTCTGTTTCATTATCGACAGCATCAATACAGGGCGTAAAATCAAAATCACAGTTCATCACAAAACTGGTGTCTGTTAACTTGAAAGTAATATCTGATTGGAACAGTAACATGCTGGCATCTAATGGCGTATTCTTGTTTTGCTCCGCTCCCTTGCCACGAATACTTAACACTCGGTAACGTTCAAGTTGTGCCAATTGCTCTGGTAGCGACATGCCTTGCTGCTGAGCGCTATCCTGTACCTCTGGTCGAGTGGCTGCGAGAAACTCTGGAAACCCATCCCCAAGGTCAAATAAAGTATAGGACGTTGATGGACGGCTATTTAGATAGTTCAGAGCAAATTGATCAAATAGAGTTCTGCCCAGTAGAGCATCCAAACAACTGTACTCCGCTCTCATACATTCCAGTAACCGTAACTGATACCCCTGGGCATAAACCCCTAATCGCCGTTCAGCACTGAGCTGTTCATTATCAACGACAATATCATTCAATGTATCCATGTCTAACTGACGTCGGATAATAGCGTGACCAAACCAATGTTGAAGTTCATTAAGATTCTGCATAGTGGGCCTGCCGCTCATTGTGAATTTGTGGCTTATCGCAAGTCTCTGGTGTGTTATTGATCTGTAGATTATGGTGTACCGGGGTTGAAATAACAGCATCCCCTATCTCGATGTCTGCTGCCTGATAGTGCAGATCTTTACCCGGTAACTCCCCTGCCAAAGCCAATCGAGCCTTATTCAGTTCGTTAACAAGATCAGGAAAATCCGGAATATTCGCATCCCATTCCAACAGGGTTGAGCACTCTGGTGCCAATTGCTGTGCCAACTGATATAACCGCCAGACCTGGCGTGGCACTTCAGTATCATGGGTATCAATAATATGGCTACCACAATGAGTAGGCCCTGCGAGATGCATTTGCACAATCTGTTTATGAGGCAGTGCTCGGATATACTCCTCCGCATCAAAACCATGGTTGAATGATGAGACAAAGACGTTATTTACATCCAGCAATAAGCCACAGTCTGTTTCATTACACAGAGCATTAATAAACTGCCATTCGGTCATCTCTGACTGTTTAAATTCTAGATAAGTACTGGGGTTTTCCAGCACCAACGGCCTTTGTAGAAAGTCTTGCACTTCATTGACTCGCTGCACCATATGTCCCAGAGTTTCCTCGGTATAGGGCAATGGCAACAGATCATGAGTATTTACACCAGAGATTCCGGTCCAACAGATATGATCAGAAATCCAGGCAGGTTGTACTCGCTCAATCAATTTATTCAGCTTTTTCAAATAATCCCAATTGATCGGGTCACTGGAACCGATAGACATGGAAACACCGTGCATCACAATAGGATAACGTTCACGTATTCGATCCAGCATATACTGGGCAAAGCCATGATTATCCATAAAGTTTTCACTGATAATCTCAAACCAATCGACTGGGCGTTCCACAGCATGCGCCTTGGAAGCAAGAGAGGCCGGATTCAGATCATTTTTTAATAACCATTCAAAGTGGCAGCTACGTAGACCTGCACCAAAGCCAAGTTTAGGTAACTGATCGGCTAGGTTTGAGTGTGCTTGATTATCGGAAGGTTGAGAGGCCATGAAGTGTCCTGATAGTTTTTATAACAACGTTTTTATGGCAGGGCTTTTGTAGTAAAAGAGATTATCCGTTAAGAGGTCACGGGAACCGGCATAGCCAATTCCCGTGCAGCAAATCAGATAACCATCTATCAGGTTGAAGGCGGGAAAGCTAAACGTAGATCGCTTGGCTCTGGCTTTTCAGGCAGGTCACACTCTTTGTAACCGTTCTTCTTCAATACTTCTGTATAAGCATCCCAAGCCACATCGTGAACATTATCACCAATCTTGTACTCCATAGAGCCTTCAATCGGGGTGTAATCTTTATCCTTCAGATTGAAGAGCTGCATCTCCATTTTTTTCTGACCGCTACTAGGAAATAGCTGAGAGGCAGAAATAGGCACGGCACAGCCACCAAAGCCAGCACACTGGTTATCTCCCGGCGCACTGAATAAACCACTACCTTTACCGCTTGGGTTAGAGCCACCACAACCGCCGCCACCGACAGTTGCATCATGTACATAACCACAACCCCCTTCACCAGCGCAATCATTAGAGCCTTTACAGGTATGGAATACCCCCAGAGTTGCACAACCATGATCTGATGCTTCAGGAGCACTACCATCATGACCCGGAGAAGCAAAGCTAAGTCCCTGGCAAGCATGGTTTGCAGGTGCATCAAGCCCCTCTTGCCAACCACCCCGATGACGTTCAAATGCACCCAATTCAAGATCAGGAACCTTACCAAAAATTGCCCAGCAGATAGAGATACGATCACCGGAACCCGACATAGACGGGTAAGGGAAATCAATGGGATCACAGAAGAAGTTTTCTTGACTCCAGTACGTATTCAATACCGTTGTAATACCAGCAATAGAGCCCGCAGCAACATGGCTGAACATCTTATAGTTTTTATCACCATCCTTTGTTTTAAGGTTATTCATCGCCTTCGCCACAGCGGAGGGCGTCGGAATAGCCTTGAGCGCCGCAACCTCAGGGTCATAGGTTTCTGTCGTCAGAAGTTCGGCGGTCCATTCATTATTCTTCGGATCATTATGCCAATCCACCCAAGTGGTTAGATGACCACTTTTCAGATAACTGGCGACTTTTCTAAAACGGTCAAAGTGGTCGATTTCACCACCATTAGAGCGGGCAACTGCGTCAGCAGATAGCGCTTCTTTATTGCCATTTTCATCATAAGTTGGATAGTCAGCAGACAGTGCCTGGTAATCCGGCTGATAACGTTTTTTAACACCTTCATCTTCTTTAGGATCGATAACAACTGCATGTCCATTAGGCGATACGTTTAATATTCCGCCTTCACCTTGATCGGTGATGCCACTGATAATGTTAAAGATTTGTAGCTTAGCCGTTTCAGGATCTGCTGCTGTTACCTGCAACTCTCCCATAGCGGGGAACTCTGCACATGGATGACCGGCACTACCTTTACCGCCTTTTCTATTTGAGTAGTTAAATAGATCTTGCTGCACCGGGTTAGCGTTAAACACCAACTCCATCAGAGTGTTACCATCTTCATATCTAATGTTCAGGTATTCCGCCAGACAGGTATACATATGAGCAATAGAGCCAAACATCGGAAGCTGTAGGCTATCAGCAGTACCATCCCAGTTTTGATCCCAGCCATTAAAAGGCACTATTGGGAAATACTTATACATGCATTCTGATTTTATCACGGATTTTAGCAGCTCTTCCGAGGCTTCAATCGCCATAAACAGGGTGACAGCATTATCGTTAAGCTCACTAAGCTTAACCTTAACTTTATTGATCTCCTGTCCGATCACACGTTCACTCAGAGGCTGATTCGCATAGCTCTCATCCAAAGAAAACTTAGCATCATCCTTGATATCAGTTAAATCAATAATATGGGGAATAGTGGTGATGTTATCGCCATAACATGTCCAGGCATGAGGATATGTTTGACCGTCAATAATCTTGTCGTTTTGAAGCTCTTTACTGGTAAAAGTAGGGTCTTGCGGTTCAAAGCCATCTGGACGACTGTCACTATTGTTCTCATTTAGAGCACAATGAATATTCGCCGCTAGCTGAAGATGCAGCATTTCTTGAATAAAAACACTGAAAATAGAGTTAAACGCTTTTTTATTGCATGGGTTATTGTTATCAACAGCCTCAGACATAGCCTTTACAATTTTGTTTGGCTCTGCAACCGGTGCAGCACCTGGCCACAAGCGTCCTGTATAGAAATCATTTTTCCCAGTAATCTGATGCATACCCTGAATGGAATACATCGATGTCATATATAAAGGAATAGTAAATAGCTCTACGTTAATAGCAGCCTGAGTTAAAGCCTGTACGGCCGCAATATCAACAGGTTGACAACTATTAGAACGTTTGGTCTGGCTACGACAATTCATCAATTGCTGAACGGATGGAGAGTAGTTTGTCACGGTCTTTTCCTTATGCTTTTATTATTAAGCACCCAAGCAAAATCCATCTACTTATGATCATATTCTCTAGCTACAAATCAAAGAGTGCTGGAAAACTTTTGTTTGGATGTGTATGGAACAACCCTGTTCGTCTTATTATAAATCTCAGCACATCAACCCTTTTATTTGAAATACCTAGATATTTTTTAACAAACAGATTATTTAATAAGCTGACATAGATGATTTTTCTGATACGAAATTAAATAACCAACGGAACTTATAACGACTTAATCGATAATATATTCACACAACCCCAAAATCAGGTAATGCAAAAAATCATCAGAAATTCCGTTTAATAGGCGTTAAATAATGTCTTGTTCTGTTGGTTTTTAATCTTTAGAAAGGCTATCAAGTAATACTGGAGGGCACTATTACAGGGCATTACAAGGCATACAGAGTATTACAAGGTTATCTCAGGTAATAAAAAATAATTTAATGTTTTAAAACAGAGCCCAAGACTCTATTAAGATCCCTTAGGGAGTTACAGGTTTCCACATGAGAGCAATAAGGCGCATATTGACTCATAATAGAATCACCACTGTCCCAGCTTACTTGCCCTTCAGGATTCAGCCAAAGTACTCGCTGGCTACGACGGTAGATTTCTTCCCACACAGTAATATTGCCATCTTCGTTATTATTACGCGCATCACCCAGCATGATCACGGTCGTTTTATTATCAATATCCGCTAGTGCGATCTCTTCAAAGCCTTTTAAAGCCTTACCGTAATCCGTAGACATATTGGCCCAGGTTGCCATAACTTCTCCCAATGCTTCATCCATTTCTAACTGTTCGAAAAGCTTGGTCACTTCAGCCATCTCAGAGGAAAAAACAAAGGAACGCACTTTTGGTAAAACATCCTGCAAACAATATAAAAAAAGCAATAGAAACCGTGCCACACTGCTCACCGAACCGCTGACATCACAGATAACCATCACCTTGGGTCGTTCAACCCGAGTAGACTTCCACTTAGTATGAAATAGAAAACCATCATAGGCCGCATTAGCCGCTATGGTACGTCGAACATCCAGAAGACCTCGCTTGGTAATACGTCTTCTGCGACTGTGCATACTGGCAAGACGTTTGGCGGCCTTACGCACCAGCTCTCCCATCAGTTTATAATTACGTTGGTCAATACTGGTCAGGCCAACCTTTTGCAGATTACTGGCCCGCAGTTTGTGAACCTCATGTTGATTAAACAGCAGATACTGCTGTTCAACATAATCCCGTACTTGCTGCTGTAGCTGAGAGCGTCGTTTACGTAGCAACTGTACTTCAGCGCTAGTCTCATCCATTTCTGCTAATTCTTGTTGTAGCTCGCTATCGCCCAAAACCTGCATCACGCGATACGTCACTATGGGAATTTGCGTGGTAAAGGATACGTCTTGTGCACCAGCTCCTGTGCCAGCACTGGCAATCATCATCTGCATAACAGACGGGGCACCAGTCATCAGTTGCTGGGCTAAAGGAGATGTTAATCTAGAGTGACTTTCAACAAGAATATCTTGATCAGCGCTTTCAGATGATGGCTTACTATCTTTTAACGACGGATCATTCTCTAAGCAGCTCTCTTTAAAGGGCGATTCCTGAGAGGCATCATAGGAAGTATCAGGCTCACTATCCCCATAGTGATTAAAATACTGATCAAAAATCTGGTCATAGATCAGTCTATGCTCCAGCCTCTTGGTCAATGTCATACCAAGGGACTGCTTGAGTAACGGAGCATTATCAATCCCTACCAGTTGGGCGGCCTTTAGACCATCGAGAGTCTCTGCAGATGAAATCGGTAACCCTGCTTGTCTCAATGCATGGATAAAATCGCCCAGTACTTTTTGCATGACAAATCTCGACCTTTATGACTTAAAACCAAGATCCTGTTATTTAAAACAAAGTCTTATCTAGGATCATCTTTTAGAGGCGGCTTTTAGAAGGTTATCAATCTCAGGTTCCACCGCTTCGATATCATCCTGAAATTTAAGCAATAGATTTAGTGTGGTTTTAATCCAGTCATGATCCAGATTATCCACATTCAACAGTAAAAGAGCACGAGCCCAATCGATGGTTTCACTGACGGCTGGTACTTTCTTCAGTGCCATTTCCCGTAGTTCGCCGATAAAATCCACCAGCTGCACTTTAAGCTGCTCATTCAACTCTGGCACCTGAGCCGTAATAATCTTTTGCTCGATAGACTTTGAAGGAAAAGGAATATACAGATGCAAACAGCGACGTTTTAGAGCATCACTAAGCTCACGCGTATTATTACTGGTCAGTAATACAATAGGTTTGGATTTTGCTTTTACGGTGCCCAGCTCAGGAATGGATATTTGATAATCAGAAAGCAGCTCCAGCAAGAAGGCTTCAAACTCCTGATCTGCTTTATCGATCTCATCGATCAGCAAAACGGCACCATCTTCGGATCTTAAGGCTTCTAAAAGCGGGCGGGGTTCAAGAAACTCATCGGAATAGAAGATATCGCCAAACTGGTGTAGACGGGAAACGGATTCATCCAAGCCTTTAGCGCCACGCATCACATCACCCAGCTGATCTTTAAGCAATTGGGTATAAAGCAGTTGTTTACCATACTTCCATTCATAAAGTGCCTTGGCTTCATCAAGGCCTTCATAACACTGCATTCGGATAAGCGGAGCTGATAACAGATCAGAGGTTTTCTTAGCGAGTTCTGTTTTTCCCACACCCGGAGGGCCTTCAACCAAGATAGGTTTTTGTAGATGACAGGCCAAATAAACCGAGGTGGCAATGGCATCGCTACAGATATAACCCAGATCCTCAAAATGCTGTTTAATCGTATCAGGGGAGTTGATTTTGTCCTTATTTCGGATGATCACCGGCAGCCTCTATTTTTCCTATTTCCGTGATTGTATCGCTGGCTAAGAGAAGAAGAAAGACTTGCCTTTCGTTAAATTCACGAATACTAATAAGCCTGTATCATTATCATCCGTAAACGATGGAGTATTCTGCTATGTACAAAATAGAACCCTCAACGACTCAATCAGCATAAAAGAGCGGTTGAAGGCGATTTAGAGAGAGACTTTTAAAGCCTCACTCTATCTTTTTAACATGATCTCAACCCACCACAGGCAGTACTTCCCAGGCGCGTTTATGCAACATCTCACAACCGTTTTCGGTAATGACAATATTTTCCTCATGCACCATCATTTTACCCGGTGCATAGGTCATGCCCGGCTCTAACGTCAGCACCATACCCGGTTGCAAAACCACATCACCACCTTCCACATGAGAAGGCCATTCGGTCAGCTGCATACCTAAACCATGGCCCATGCGCCCCACATCATTGCCTAATGCGCCAGCATCTTCCAATACTGACCACATAGCCTGCCAGATATCTCCAGTCGTGCGCCCTGGTGCCGCAATATTCAGCCCAGCTTCTGTGGAACGGTATACTGCTTCGTAGGCTTCATGGGTGGAAACCTCAGCACTGACAAAAGCAAAGTTACGGTCAAAGTCGCTGAAGTAGCCATCAAAGTTCGCACCGGTATCGATAATCAAAAGATCGCCGATTTCCAGCTGCCGATCCGTAGGCCCCATAATGATATTGTCGTAACCTTGATAACCGGATGCAGAGATTAGATAAGGACAAGAATCCGCCCCTAAACGCAGCATTTCCAGATGCATTAACTTACAGGCTTCCCGCTCGGTCATGCCTACTTTCAGATGGTCATACAGATAATCAAAACCTGCTGCGGTGACCTCGCAAGCAAAGCGGATCTTGGCAATTTCTGCGGCTGATTTCACACTGCGTATATTGCGTACTAATAGAGAAACATCAACCAGACTGTATTGGCTGAGGTTTTTCTGCAAGCTAGCATAGTTGGCCGCTGGCATTCTCAAATGTGTTTCAGGCCCCAACATGGCTCCGATTCGATCCTGACAGGAACCGCTGCTGCTAGCGATGGCTTCTTTTAAGGTTTGGCTTAGTAACGAGATACCATCATCTTCCGGCCTTGGAGAGGGCCAGCTTCTAACATCGTCAATCCAGGTCAGCTCAAAACCCGCCACGCCAATTTCTGGTACCACAGCAATGGGCTTCCCCTCTGCAGGAACCACCAGAAACCAAGGCCGCGTGGGACTTTCCCAGAACTGGGATTTAAAGCCACTAAAATATCGAAACTCAGGCTCTGTGGTAAAAAATACCGCACCTATGCTTTCTGCTCTCATAGCCTGTTGTAGCTTTTGAGTGCGTTGTTCAAACTCTTGAGTTTCAAAGCCCCGCGCTGGGGGTGTCAATAAGGTCATATCAGTCACCAAACGCAATGTCGCGTAATAACAGAGCAATATCAGGGAAGAAGATCAACAGGGCCGACATAAAGAACAGAATCAAAATAAATGGCACTGTGCCTCGAATCACTTCCAAGTACGGCTTATTAAAGATAGCAATGGCAGTGAAAATATCGCAGCCAAAAGGCGGTGTAGCTGAGCCAATGGCCATTTGAAGAGTGATCATTACGCCGACCAATACAGGGTCTAAGCCCACATCTGCCACGATAGGCACAAAGATTGGCGTAAGAATTACCAAGACAACAAGAGAGTCCACAAACATACAGCCGACAAAAAACGCCAGTGCAATCACAAACAACACAAACTCTTTTGAGGCGTCTTCCAGACTCAGTGGCGCCAACAGATCCTGTGGAATCTGTTCAAAGGAGATATACCAGGAGAATGCCTGTCCCATGCCCACCAAAATAAAGACCACGGCAGTAATCAAACCGGTACTTAAAGCCGCATCGGTAATATCTCGAAAGCTGAGCTCACGATAGATCAGACACTCCACAATAATGGCGTATAGCACAGAGAAAGAAGCCGCTTCCGTAGGTGTTACCGCACCAGAGTAGATACCGCCCACAATCAGGGCAGGAAAACCCATAGGAAGCAGTGCTTTTTTAAGGGCCTGTAGTTTTTCCTTGGTGGTCGTTTTCTCAACCAGCGCAATACTGTCGCCCTGATAGACACTGTAGAAATAGCAGTAAGCGGAGAAAAGTAGCGCCAGAACAATACCTGGGCCGATACCGGCAATAAACAACTCACCGACACTGGTATTGGCCAACGTGCCGTATAGGATTAAACCGATGCTGGGCGGAATCAGAAAAGCAATATCACTAGCATTAATAATCAATGCCATCACAAAGCTATCTTTATAACCTGCCTGTAGTAGCTTAGGGCGCATAATCTGGCCCACAGACACTACCGTTGCTTGAGTGGAACCAGATACCGAACCAAACAACGTACAACTTATACAAGTAGTGATAGGTAAGCCACCACGCATATGGCCCACAAAGGCTTCAATCAGGTTCAGTAGATTATGGGCCGTATGGCCACGGGTCATAATATCCGCTGCCAGAATAAACATGGGTACGGCAATCAAGGCATTAGGCGAGATCCCTGTCACCATTTGCTGAATAATCACACCGGTATCAATGGCAGAAAAGTGTACTAGACCAATTAGAGCACCAATGGCTAAGGGCACAACCATAGGAAAGCTTAGAAACAGTAGGACGACCATGGCACTCACCAAGGTAAAGGTCACTACATAGGTATCCAGCTCACCGGCAATAATGTCAGAAATAAAATCAAGCATAGTCTTTCCCCGTTATACCGTTTCGCTATCAAGAGCACCGTCATCAATCACATCGTGGGATAGGTAGATCTCTTTATGGGTAATATTCATAAAGAAGGCGATCAGGTATTGAATACCCGCAATAGCCAAACCCACGGGAATAATGGAATAGATGATATAAACGGGAAACTGAAGTGCAGGACTCAGGCGATTGATATCTTTCAGCTCAATCACGTAGAACACTGCTTTGTAAGTGAGATAGAACATTAATACTCCGGTACAAAGAGTAATCATGGTCATCACGGTCTTACGGCCATTAGTACTTAAAGAATCGTAAACCGCTGTCATACGAATGTTTCGGCCACGACGTACCGCATAAGCAAAACCGATAAAAGTCACGGCAACAATCAGGAATTGATTGAGTTCTTCTGAGAAAAACAGACTTTTACCAAAAAAGTAGCGGCCAATAGCATTGGATGTTGAGTTAACCATCATCAATAAAATGGCACCGCACACGACAAACTTTTCGAACTGTTCGGTCAGGAAACTGATGTTATGAAATATTTTTTTCATGGGGGTTCGCCTCTGAAGCCACCTGTAACCTGATATCTATTAACTCAATCGCTATGGCATAAGATAAAACAGTTAGCAGAACCGGCTTGTTCGGAAGATATTCAGATCGTCTGGTATTCAGCATAGCTTGCTACCAGACGATCCGATCATAGAGGAGGATTAAGAGGCGTCTTTAACTTCCTGAATCAGGTTCTTCAGGATTTTTTCAGCACGGGCACGAGCCTCTGCTTTTTCACTATTGTCGTAAGCACTCTCGACAACGTTGTAGTAGGTTTCATGCAGAGATTCGCTCAGTTTCTTAAAGCGAGCACGTTCAGATTTATTCAGAGTGACCACCTTCATATCTGGGCGATCGGCCATGATTTTATCCATGTTCTCTTTATTAATACGTAGCTGGTAATCATGAGCGGCTTGCTCTGCCACTGTGATTGCCTTACGTACCATGCCTTGCTTCTCTGACGACAGGTCGTTAAACCATTTGCTGTTGGTGGACACGGTGCCAACATAAGGCTGTTGACCAGGGAACATCAGGTAGTCCTGAACCTCATGCCATTTTGCGTTGTAGATAAAGTAGATAGGGTTAACCATGCCATCCACTGTTTTCAGCTGAAGTGAGCCGTAGACTTCACCCCAAGACAATGGCGTTGGTGTCGCACCAAAAGCCTTATAGGTTTCTACTGGAATAGTAGAGGTAAAGGTACGAATCTTCTGATTAGCAAAATCTTCTGGCGTGCGGATCGCTTTGTTTGCGCCCCAAACCATTTCACCTTCAGAGATCATGGTCAGCAGCTTAAGGTTAACACCTTCAAAACGGTCTGCCAGATCGTTATAAATAGTTTTACTGGTGGTCAGTACTTTACGTACTGAATCCGTCTCTGTTCCCATCACATAAGGTACACTGATAGCCTGTACTTCTGGTACATAAGAGCCCAAGTGGCCGGTACCGACAGAGACAAACTGTACGGTGCCTTTTGCCGTTAATTCAACAATATCATTTTCTGTACCTAGCTGACCGTAGTAGTACACCTTGACCCGAATATCGCCATCAGATTCCTTTTTAATGGTATCGGCAAAGGTTCTGGCAAAAATGTCCTGAACGTCTTTTTTGTCTTCTTCAGTAGCAAACTTCCAGGTTTCTGCACTGACTCCAAAGCTAATACCCATAGCAAGAACTGCAGCGAGTAGTTTTTTCATGATATGTTCCTCGTGATTTTATTTTTAGAGTTAAGGCTTTTTTGTTTTTACAGTCCTAAATAAAAGTATTTCTGTTTTTATAGAGAAACCTTTATTTAGGTATTTCATGTGCTTTTGGTGCTTTTTTAGTACTTTTTAACGCGTTATCTCAGCAGATCCGTAGCCAGTTGCACCCAGTAACGCGCGCCGTAATCAAGAATGCGGTCATTAAAATCGTATTCAGGATTATGCAGAGCACAGCCACCTACGGATTCCACGCCATTGCCAAGCAGGATGTAACATCCCGGCTTAACCCTAAGCATGCTGGAGAAGTCTTCTGAAATAGTGAGAGGCAAACAATCACCCTCAACCCGCTCTGCACCGGTTACCGCTTGGGCGGCTTGGATGGCATAAGTGGTTTCGGTGGCACTGTTTACCGTGGGGTAAAACGTATTGGTAAACTTGAATTGATAATCGGCACCGGCTGCCTGACAGGTTCCGGCAACGATGCGTTCCATAGCCTGTTCAATCTTGGCTAAGGAGTCTTCTGTAAAGCAGCGACAATCACCGGTAATCGTCACCTGAGACGGTATAACATTCACCGTGCCATTGGTTTTAAACTCGGTGACAGAAACAACAGCGGTTTCTTCAATAGCGCTGAGATTACGAGAAACAATGGTCTGTAATGCCAGTACCACCTGAGAACCTACAACGATAGGATCAATTCCGCGATGAGGCATGGCCGCATGACCACCCACACCGTTAATAACAATCTCAAAACCACTTTCACTAGCCATCAACGAACCGGGACGGACAGTAAAATATCCTTCTGCTAACCCCGGCATATTGTGCAAGCCATAGACCGAATCCATAGGAAAACGCTCAAACAAACCATCATCAATCATGGCTTGTGCGCCAGCACCGTGCTCTTCATCGGGCTGAAAGATAAAATAAACCGTACCGTTAAAATTCTTATGCTTTGCCAGATGAGCAGCCGCACCCAATAACATGGCGGAATGGCCATCATGACCACAGGCATGCATCTGGCCATCATGTTGAGACTTGTGGTCAAACTCGCTGGCTTCCTGAATAAACAAGGCATCCATATCCGCTCGTAGACCAATACTCACTGAGCCATCACCACAAGACAGCTTGCCCACCACACCTTTTTGCCCCACCTCACGGGTCACTTCAATGCCAAAGCTTTCGAGCTTATCGGCCACAAAGTCAGCGGTTAATGGCAGATCAAAACCACATTCTGGAAACCGATGCATATGCTGGCGCCATTGGGTCATGCTTTCGATCAGTTGTGGATCAATGGACATAGTGTTCTCCAGATAAGACATACGGGTTATTTGGCTGACTGACTTAATTCAGTTAAAACGGAAGAATCTGATGCAGATAAAACAGATGAGTCTTGATCTTTTAAGGCATGATCAAAACCAAGGTTTTGTAATAAGGCGCCAAAGCCAAGCACCGGCTGGTCATAACCTATCAGTTTAAGGCTGTGCCAAACCAAGACCTGATTACTGCTAATAACGGGAATATTCAGTTGCTGTTCAATCTGCTCAAGCACGAGTGATGCTCTTAAGGCAGTACAGGAGATAAACATCAGATCAGCGTTTGGATCACAGCTTTCTATAGCCGCTTGTTTGATATCCTGTGGCGAGATATAGGTCATTGCTGTGTCATCTTCAAAACCAAAACCGGCAATGCTTAACACCTCATAACCTTTTGCTGTAAACAGCTCAGCCACACCTTCATTTACCGATTCGGTATAAGGCGTCAGAATTGAAATTCTCTTGGCTTTTAGCTGATCAAGAGCCGCATCGACAGCGGTCACAGGGTTAGTGATTTTTACCCCTGGGCGAGTTTGATGAATTAACTCAGCAATCTTATTCTCACCAATGGCGACCGTGCCGGAAGTACAGGCATAAATCATCACATCCAGATCGGTACCGGGAAGAATCGCGTCAGCTGCCGCACTGATACCCGGAGCCATACGACGCAGGTTCTCCAGTGAAAGCGGATTGTAGTTTCTGACACGACTGGTAAAAAAGGCCACCTGCTCTGGATACATACGCTGTAAATCGGCTTCGATATTAAAATCGGTTGCCAGAGAGATCACACCAATACGTCCGGCAGGCGCCAGATAATCCAAAGGTTGTTGGTGCTGAATGGTGGTCAGTTTCATTATTATTTTCCTGATACTTAAACCGCTCAAAGCGTCTAGCTGTTCTGAATTGAAACAATAGATCAATAACAGTTAGAGGCGCTTACTAGGCCAAACCCAATATCGATGATTGGGCTGACCTCGAAAAACTTAACAACCATGTTACGGCATCAGAATGCGGCATTTCCTTCAAAGAGCTAACGACAACAAGGAAAATCCGCGCAATACTTAAAATAATGCAGAAATAAATCACATCAGCTTCGTGATACTTTGGTAGCAAAAAACAAAAAGAGCGCTGGCCTTTTAGCGTCACTCCCAATCAGCAGGAAAATAAAAATGAGCAGTAATCAAAACCTAAGTGTTGATGGCTTCGATCGAAAAATTCTGCAGATTGTGCAGCAATCTAATCGCACCACATCCGATCAGATTGCAGAGCAGGTGGGGCTGTCTCCGGCAGCGGTACAACGCCGAATCAAACGTATGCGGGAGCAAGGGGTTATTCAGGCGGATGTATCAATCGTCAATCCTAAAGCGGTGGGCCAAGGTGTCACCATGGTGGTACAGGTTACCTTGGAGCGGGAGCGACTGGATCTGCTGGACGAGTTTAAAAAAGAGATGAAAAACAATCCGGCAGTGCAACAATGTTATTACGTGACAGGTAGTGCGGACTTTATTCTCTTGGTCACGGCCGTTGATATGGAAGACTACGACAAGTTCACTCGCACCGTATTTTTTGATAATCCTAATATCCGAAATTTCCAAACCAATGTGGTGATGGATTCCGTTAAAACCAGTTTATCCGTCCCAGTTATTCCGGAGGAATAATGTCTTTTCACTTCCCGGTTATTCTGGAGAAGTGATTTATCCTTTTTAAATAGTAGGCAAAAAAAAGCCCTGTCGTGAAAGACAGGGCTGCAATTGCATCACATACTAGAGTAAACCCAATTTACACCATTCCCGATAACGTCTTATGCTCGATGCAAACGAAGGTTATTATTTCTAATAACTTATCGGGATTGGTTTTAACCGAAGAGTCTCCGAACAAGCGCTATTCAGACACTCCCGACTGCTCCAATCCTAAGCCGTTAGTTCCTTATACAGCTCAGGATCAGTTGCTCCTTCAGTACCAATCACCAGAACAGTACTGTTTTCATCCAGTCCTAATGCTTGTGCAAACTCAGCTTGCTGACGAGCAACAACGGCAGCTGCCAATCCAGGTACCGCTGATTCACCGGCTTCAATGGCAGGATCATCGCCGTAGCCGTTTTTCAGCATCTTCATCGTTGTCGGTACAGCCTCTTCACTTAGAGTGATAAAGTCATCGGTGGCATTGCACAGAATCTGCCAGCCCAGTGCGGATACTTCACCACAGGCCAAACCAGCCATTAGGGTTTCCAGATCACCGTCCACAACAACCGGCTCACCGGCTTTAGCACTCAACTGCAAACAGTTGGCTTGCTCAGGTTCAACAATCACCACACGAGGACGACGCTCGCCCCATAAATCCCAGAAATAACCCGCTACTGCAGAGGCCAAACCACCGACACCGCCCTGTATAAAGACATGGCTAGGAATACTTCCATCCAACTGTTCCACAATTTCAGACAGCATTACGGTATAGCCTAGAGCCACATCCTTAGGCACTTCCATATAACCTTCGTAACTGGTGTCCGAAACGATAATGCGGTTATTGGCTTTAGCATCGGCATCGGCCTGACGCACAGATTCGTCATAATTACCTGTGATGCGAATAACCTCTGCACCAAAGGCTTCCATGGCTTGTTTACGGCCCTCGGAAACATCACGGTGAATATAGATCACACAACCACAGCCAAACATCTGCGCGCCCCAAGCAACGGAACGCCCATGGTTGCCATCAGTGGCACAACTCACCACAATTTCTGCCAGTTGATCTTTTAGCTTACCTTCCAATAAATCCATTGCTGTAGGACGATGACCGGTACGTTCTTCCAATACATTCTGGAGTTGGCAAGCCACAGCGTAAGCGCCGCCTAATGCTTTAAAGCTTTTTAAACCAAAGCGTTGGGACTCATCTTTATACCAAAGGGATTTTAAGCCACTGTCTTTTGCCATAGACGTTAAGCTATGTAGAGGTGTTACAGAGTAGGCTGGCCACTTTTTGATATCTGTAATGGCCTGCTCGGCCTTAGACACGCTGATAAGCGCCTGCTGAGCAGCTGAATATTGGTTGTCACGGTGAGCCACAGGGTTTGCAAAATGACTCAGAGTACCTTTCAGTTCCAACATAGTTTAACGCCTTTGGTTTTGGCTTAATCCTTAAAGACTCCGATGACTTATCCTAAAGGGATATCGGAAACAGATTAAACAAGCCATAAATTGATCACTGGTTTTACCAGGCTGACACTTAATATCAGGGCCAATTCAATAGAGCGTTAATTGACCGCTGAAACATGATGGAAAAATTTTAAGCAATACGAGCGCGGAGATTCCTTTCAATCCAGATAAAAAATAAGGAATTTAATCTCTATTAGGGAAATAATGATTATTTACTGCAGATCTGTGATTTTTATTAAAACAAGATGGGGTTCATCAGAACGATATCTCTTATAAACCCTTTATTGAGAGTGAAGATTAACGTCGCCACTCACGCATCACCATATGCGTCACCACTTTAACGCTTGGGGGTAAATCCTCATCGATTTCAGACAGAATGTCGTGGATCTTTTGCATATTTTCTACTTCAAGATAAACCAATAGATCCACTTCGCCACTGGTACCGTGACAGCTTTTAACCTCTGGGTACTGCATCAGCTGATCCACCAAGGGTTTACACTTAAAACCCCCATGGCTGATCTGAAAATACGCCTTCAACATATCAACCGGTACGGTTTCTTGTGCCGTAACCACCCGATACCCCAAGATATCCCCTTGCTCTTCCATACGTTTAATACGCTCAGATACCGCAGAGCGGGATAAATTTACCTGCTCAGCAATAGCCGAAACACTCTGACGAGCATTTTCCTTAAGTGCAGCAATAATCTTCTGATCAAAATTGTCCATGTAACAAGCCTATACAAGCAAAACGTCGGTAAATCCCTATCAAAAGCTCAAATCGCCTGTAAACCACGACGCACTGTTTTGATCCATAGCCGTAAACTATTGTTTTTGATCAGGAGCACTGGGGATGACAAGGCTAAATCAAACCATCACTCGCTGGCAAGGTATGGGACTCATCGCCACAACCTTATTAGGCACCGGCGTATTTATTTTGCCCCAATTAACCTTAGCTGCTGCAGGACATCAGGCATTTTGGGCGTGGGGCATACTACTGGCCGCTATTTTACCGCTCACTTATATTTTCGCGGAATTGGGTCGCCACTATACCCATGCCGCAGGTCCTGCTTACTTTGTCGAACAAGCATTTGGTCGCACTGCGGGACATGTTGTGGGTCTTACTTTTCTCTTTGCTATTCCTATTGGTGCAGCCGCTGCGCTGATTATGACCTTTGAGTTCCTACGTCCATTGGTGACCTTATCGCCATTACAGATGTTATTAACAGAACTGTCCGTATTGCTATTACTATTTTTTGTAAATAGAAAGGGATTACAACTATCAGGGAAAGTGCAGCTTGGACTGACTCTGGTTATTTTATCTGTGGTCTCTTTAATGTTGGTCAGTGTGTTATTTGCTCCGACCGAAACAATGGCAAGTATATCCACGCTGACTACATCAGCATCCCCTTCACCTGATGCTGCTGTATCAACAGCTATAAACTCGGATATCAATACAAACGCTATGGCCGCTATTGGAGCAGCCATTGGACTGGCCGTTTGGAGTTTTCTGGGTATTGAAGCCGTTACTCACCTAGCGGGTGAATTTAAAGATGTGAAACGGGACTTTATTCCTGCAACACTGGGCGGCGTGACTCTAGTAGGCTTGATCTATATGGCCTGTACGTGGTTATCCTCATTAGCCCCAAATCATGATTTGGCGATGGTAGGCGCTTTTGAAATATTACTGGGAGATTCATTTCTTGGCGGTAGCGGCCGGTGGATTATCGGTATTTTGGGTCTGATCAGCGGACTGGCCACACTGAACGTTTATTTCGCCAGTACTTCCCGTTTAGCTTGGAGCTTTAGCAATGAAGGTATCTTACCCGCAGGCATGAAGCCTCTGAACAAACACCAAATCCCCGCAACGGCCTTACTAAGCTTTATCTTGCTTTCCGCTTTGGTATTAGTAATCAGCTATATCGCACAACTGGACTTTGTCCCGTTGGCTCATTGGGTGAATGGTTGTTTTGTAATGATCTACACAGTTTCTATGCTAGCTGCATGGAAGCTACTTTCTAAACGCCACCGCCCCGCCATAGTACTGGGTTTATCTGCTTGCGCCTTATTTGTCTTTAGCTTAGGCAACGCTATGGCCTACGCCATAACACTGGCATTGGTATTTGTTCCGGGATTATATCTGCAGAAAATATGGCAAAGCCGCAATTTAATCAGTCATGAGCTCTAAACACTCTGTAGTGACATAGCGGAACAGTCATGGAGTTTAAGCATGAATACTTCGACAACAAAGACTCTCAGATGACAATCTAATTATTTTGAGCGTTTGTCCATTTTGACCAACGCTCAACATTTTTCTGTAGAATCTTTTCAGCCTCTCCATTGGCTAGTAACTCAGTATAACGCTGACTAATTTCAGGCAGTAAGTATCGACAGGGAGAGTTTTTAGTAAAGGCACTATGAATAAACCCTTCATTGATATTGGTATCCAATACCTCTATCCGATGACCTGGATCATCTGCGGCTAAATGTGCCAGCCCCACATATCGGCCATGTATAAAGTAATCAATCCGCCCGTATATCAGTTTTTGGAAGTTACGCTCTGCTGAATAGGACTCATCTAAAGTGAGGTGCTGTTTAGCATACAAGTCAAAGGCGTTGCCATAGCGATCACCGGCATTTTTTCCTCCTTTTCTCCCAACAAGGTCTTGCCAATGCCGATAAGTGAATTTTCGGTCTCTTAGGACAAAAATCGCAAATGGGTTTCTAAAAGCAGGTGCTGAAGTAAAGTCTAAATATTCTTGTCGCTCCTTCGTTTTTTTAAGGGCCAACACCATATCCAGTTTGCCCTGCTTCGCCACGTTAAGTACCCGCTTCCAGGGGCCGATATAGGGCGTGCTATAGGGAATTCCTAGATCAACCAGAATCTTACTGGTTAGCTCAATGCTTGCTCCCACAATATGACGTCCTTCTCGCCAGTGATAAGGAGGGTAATCAGGATGGGCTGACATAACCACTTGAAGACACTCTTCCGCCTGAGCCTTGTTAGCTCCCAATAGGGAAGAAAGCAGAACAAAAGATAATAATGTTCTTTTATTTGGCAAAGTAGAGTATCCCTTCAGTAATTTTTTATATAACTCCCTCTATTTTAGGCTAAATAATGGTGGGTATAAGTGGAAAAATCGCCTTATTCTGTGAACAAATGTAAGGCTACTCACAGAAAACAATCATCTTCGCCAACATCTCTTCAGGATTATCTGCCCGAATCAATAGCTCTTTATCTCGGTGCTGTAAAAACCCTTCTTTCTCAGCATTACTTAAGAGCGCTTCCATGGGATCATAATAGTGATTGATATTGAGCAGGCCACAAGGCTTGCTATGAAAACCTAGTTTGGCCCAAGTATAGACCTCAAAAAACTCCTCAAAGGTGCCGATACCGCCGGGAAAGGCAATAAAGCCATCTGATAGGTCCGCCATCAGTGCTTTACGCTCGTGCATGGTCGGAACCACATGCAGTTCTGTTAAACCGGGGTGATAGATCTCTTTATCTCGTAATGCTTGTACCGTAACACCGATCACCTTGCCGCCTGCAGCCAAGGCACTGTCTGCTAGCAACTTCATCAAACCAGAGTCCGAACCGCCATAAACACAGGTTAGCCCTCGTTCTGCTATCCCCCGTCCCATTGCCTCAGCAGCTTTAGCATAAACAGGGTTTGCCCCCATATTAGCCCCTAGAAAAACACAGACTGATTTCATAAAGCCTCCATTAATAACCAGAATAAAACGACAAAAGCTTAACCCAATATAACGGATCGGGTTAAGCCTTATATATGCGCTTTTTGCAAAAAGGTAAATGACTGGCCCTTGGATCAACAACCTTTATAAAGCGCCTTGATCAACCTTATGCTTAACTGCCTGAATATAGCATTTTTGTGGCAAGCGCGATGCGATTCCAAGTGTTGATAGTGGCAACCTGCATAATGCATTGCATCAGTGTTTTTTCACCTAACACCTCAAGAGATTTCTTATAGGTTGTATCGGTCAAACCTTCGATAGATACTCGGGTTAACTCCTCCGTTAAGGCCAATACCACGCGCTCTTTCTCGCTAAATAAAGGCGACTCCTCCCAAGCGGCTACAGCTAACATACGCGGTACTGTCTCACCGTGTTTTTGTGCATGATTTGAATGCATTTCAATACAAAAAGCACACTTATTGATCATGGAGGCTTTAATCTTAATCAAGCTTTTCAGAGTTGAATCTAGCCCGCTATCATTTAAATACCCTTCCAATCCTAGCATGGCTTGAAACGCTGCCGGTTCAATATCATTTAGCTGGATTCGAGACTGTATTTCTACCATTTGAGCTGCATTTTCTTGAGACATTATTGTATTCCTTATGTGAACAAAGACTGTGTAGGATTACCGTTTAATCAGTGCTGACTTGCCGATAATGGATGCATACATTGTCTATGACTCCAACGCTCTCTAGAATACAGCCCATAGCTAAAAGACTTTTGCGTATAACGCAAAGATAAGAACCACCTTAAAGCAACACTAATAGGCCAAACAATGCTCAGTTTGATTCGTATATTTATTAAGGTGGTCGATCAAGGCAGTTTCTCCAAGGCCGGATCGGTCTTAAATATGGCTCCGTCCTCTATCGCTAGGAATATCGATAAGTTAGAAAGTGATCTTAGCGTGACGCTCTTTAAACGCAGTACCCGACAACTGGTATTAACGGAGGATGGAAAACACTTCTACGAAGGCGCTTACAATCTATTAGAGGAAGCGGATAATCTGGTTGATTCTATGCACCAGCTCAATCAAGAGCCTGAAGGAAGACTAAGAATATCCTCCTTTGAGAGTTTTGGTCGCCAATGTATATCCCCCTTACTCCCTGAGTTTTTACAACGATATCCCAAAGTAAACATCGAGATGGAGCTGGAGAACCGGCTGGTTGACCTGAATAGCGAAAATACGGATCTAGGTATCCGCATCGGCCGCCCCGAAGACTCCAGCTTAAATGCTCGGCTATTAATGGCCAATAAAACCCTACTCTGCGCATCCCCTGCCTATATCGAACAATTTGGCATGCCACAAACCCCTGAAGAGTTATCTCAGCATAACTGCCTACGACTCAGCCATGGCCGCCAGATCACTTACTGGCACTTCCATAATGCTGGAGACTACAAAAAAATAGCGGTACAGGGCAATCTCACATCAAAAGGTGGGACGCCTTTATTAGAGGCGGCCATTCATGGTGGCGGGATCGTACTGATGTCTCGCTGGATGATGCAGGACTTAATTGATGAAGGGAAACTTGTGCAATGCCTACCTCACTGGCAAGCACAGCTGCACGAAAGCTCAAGCGGCGATATCTATGCTGTTTATAAAGGCAGTAAATACCTAAGGCCCGCCCTTAGGGCCTTGATAGACTTTATTGCAGAGAAGGTTCAAAACTGAGTTTGTTCAGCTATTTACGCCTCCACTATCCGCTTAATTGTGACCTGACCGATAAAGATTGAACACATTATAAAAGCCCGCTAAAATTCACCTTAGAGGGTAAAAAATGGTCACGAATTATCAAGATCCAACGTATGATTTACGTTCTATTCAACGTGAAATGAACAGTATTAAAACACTCAGAGTAACGGTATCTGCACGACAAGGTGCCGTGAGCCTTGGCTTTAGTGACCATGATGTCGTTGATTTGATTCAATCATTGTCAGTCGGTGATTTCTACAAAACGATGCCCCCGATTAATCCTAAATTTACGGCTTACCAAGATGTCTATAAAGCTCAATTTCTGGGTAAATCAGTTTATATTAAATTTCAGAAGATAAGCGGTTTTTTTGTTATTTCTTGCAAAGAAGATACGTCTGATTAACGTGAATATATTGAGGTTTTAAATGTCTATTTGCCCATTTTGCGGTCAGGATTCTATGCAACGCGAAACCCGTAAGATTGAATATGAGTACAAAGGTGAAACGACTCTATTGGATCAACCGGGTGAGTACTGTTCATCCTGCGATGAAGGTTTACTCGATCCAAAAGACCTAAAAGCGAACCGAATGGAACTACAAACTTTTCACGCGAGAGTGGACGGCTTACTGACGCCCAAAGATATACGGAATATCCGAAAAGAACTGAAGCTTAATCAGACACAAGCAGGAGATCTTTTTGGTGGCGGTAAGAACGCATTTTCCCGTTATGAAAATGGTGAAGTACCTCCGCCAAAGTCGATCTGTTTGCTGTTTTCCTTGCTCCATAAACATCAGGAGTTAGTACCTGAGTTGATGAACCAGGCATCGCTAAAAGAAGCCGTTATTAATCGTTAGGTTGCTTCGATGATCCGCTTGATCGTGCGACTGGCACCAAACTCTCGACTTAATGCGGTCGACTGCCTAAACGGCCGTGGCCTTGCGGCCTTATAGCCCTATTTATTACCTGGAAACAAAAATGGTGGTGGGATCATACTGATGTCATCACTGGATGATGCAGGACTTAATTGATGAAGGGAAACTTGTGCAATGCCTGCCCCACTGGCAAGCACAGCTACACGAGAATTCTAGCGGTGATATCTATGCTGTTTATACGATCCACTGCTTTTGAACTATGGAAGTAAGGCTTAAGGCACTTTTTCAGTAACTTGCCACTCTGCTCTAAAATCAACTCAAACTCTTTCACACAGGCAGAACGATACATTTCATATTCAATACTTTCCGGATCAGCCTTTAACAACAGAGCATGAGCTTGATCCAGCGTCAAAATACAACGCAGCAGAAATGAGGTATCAATAGGCATAATAAAACTCCCTACGGACAAATTTCTATTTTTCCTTTCAAGCAAGCGCTAGCTTATTGAGGCTTAAGGCTATTTTACGCCAAGGTGGTATCCCTGTTCGGCTAAAGCGAAGGATTAAATAAAAAACTAAAGGGGCTCTTCTTACTTCAAGCGGATTAAACTGTAAAACCATAATGACTTCCGTCTGGAAGCTCAACGTCAAGGCGGAGTTTACCACCGGAAGCTTCCACATAGCGCTTAATGGATGACAGCCTCAGATCTCTACCCTCTTGCTCCATATCCGAAACACTGGGTTGTTTAATTCCCATGGCCGCTGCAATTTCACCCTGGGTCATATCAAGTCTCTCACGAAGCTCTGCCAGGCGGATATTCAGCAATGTCTCTGATGCAGCCTCTTTCGCTTGGGCAACAACCGCCGGTTTTTCACTTTCCATTATTTGATCAAGTGTTCTTGCCATAAGATCTACCCCTTTTTCAGTTTCTTTAGATGTGCGGTAAATTCATGATCAGCAATAGGGATCATGACTTCATAAAACCTTTTTTCATTGCCGGTCTTATTCCCAGCACAAAGAATGATGCCTTTCCTTTCTGGATCAAATGCAAAGAATGCCCGTATTGGATCGCCTCTGCTTTGAACTCGCAATTCTTTCATATTGTTGTGGGATGAGCCCTTTACGGTATCGGCATAGGGTCTAGGTAACATAGGCCCTCGATCTCGAAGAACCAACATTGAGGCCAAGACATTGGCTCGATCCGTATCATCCAGAGCGTCGAACCACTCATCAAAGATATCCGTTGTCTCAATATTCCACATGGCCGCTCCCTACTAAATATAGATTAAAGACTATATAGGTTAAAGCTTATGATCAAGCCGAAAACAATTTCGCTATAAGCGCCCCGCAGGAGCGCTTAATAGCGGGGTAGGTGGATAGAGCGGCTTGTTATGCCCCACCCAACACGGAACAACCCCAGAGCCACTTAACCGCCTGCGCGGTGGCTCCGATGCTCAGCTTGAGCCAGTAGCCATTGCACCGATTTGGCGTTCTACGCCTCTACTATCCGCTTGATCGTGACCCGACTGACAACTATCGACATCTTATTGATCCGTAAAATGCTCCTGATGATGATTGTCATCGGAAACCCCATACACCACATACCTACATGCAGATCCTTACGATTCATAAAATTCCGTTAACACTTCCACTAGTGGAAGTGTTAACCGTGACGCACAGCAAACCCGCTAAATTGGAGCATATGGGGGGAATTCTGAGGTTTTGGGGAGGGTTGTGTTAACACTTTACTAGCAAAGTGTTAACAGCTGATAAGGCGCGCAAACTAAAACGGGGTGGGGTTTGCTTGGCAAAAACAGAAGGAGTTAAACAAAGCTGACTCCCCAGACTTGGGGGAATTTGGACATCAATTGTTAGACAAGCGGGTCGGGGTTATAAGAGAATAGGGATTACCCTTAAAGCTCACGTTTGGTGTGGGTGTATGTATATGTATGGCCTTACCTTGCAAGCTTCAGAAGCTTACAAGGGTCGGATGAGTAAAATGTTAGTTTTTAGAGGTAAGTATGGAAAATTGGGAAAGGATTGTTTCATGGTTAGATAAAAATGCGCCAACTATTAAGGAATCCATTCAGTCACCGGCTACCGATGAATTAATTGAAAAAGTTCAATCTTTAACAAAGAATGAGCTTCCTGAAAGTTTTAAACATTTATATAAACTAGCCAATGGTCTATCACTAGATACGAAATGTAATTTTTTCTATGGAATGGTATTTATTCCATTAGAACGAGTTATTAAGCATTTAGAGTCCATAAATAAGCGAGGCCAAGATTTTGATCTTATTCACGCAGATAAGGGGATAAGAAAAGAATATAGACTGAGCACAAGCAGGATTCCAATTGGTGACGATTTTGGTACATCTTTACTTTGTGTTGATTTAGACCCTGATGAAAATGGTACAAATGGTCAAATTATTTTTATTGATTACAATATGGATACAGGTTTATTAATGGACTCATCTTTATCATCTCTCATCGAAAGATTTGCTAATGATTTAGAGTCTGGGAAATACTCTTTATTGGAAGAAGCTAAAGATGATGGCGTCGATTGGTTGGAACCAGAAAGAGCTATAGATCCAGTAAATTGGTATAACTCCCCTACATGGTCATATGTTGAGTCTTAAAAACTAACAAGCCGCTGTTGTCGCCAATGCGTGGCTTTTTCTTTGCTGTGGCGTTTACACTATGGTAGTGAAGTGTAAACGGCAAATAGGTAGGGCTTCACTATGAGTGACTTCTCTACTACCAAGAATCAACGGAAATACACCAGTAGAAAAGAGCGCAATACTTTTCTATTAGCTGCAAAGGATTCACCCGACCAAGTTCTTTCAGACGGGCTGTCGTCCGTCTGAGGCATTGATTGAGACTTCCTATCGTCTCCTATCATTTAAGCGCAGCAGAACGGCTTCTCATACTAACCTCCCTTCCAAAACTCAGCAGAAATAAATCATTATCTGGATTACACTCATTCTGAGCACAAGGAATATAAGGAGCTGGCGATGAAGGGTGTTATTTTTAACGTATTGGAAAGTATGGTCATTGATAAGGCTGGTATGGAAGGCTGGGATCAGTTGCTTAATGACGTAGATCCAGACAGCAAAGGTGTTTATACCGCAGGGAAAAGTTACCCTGATGCTGAGCTTATCGCGCTGGTCTCCAAAGCTTCAGAGCAGTTCTCTATTCCCATTCCAGATTTAATCCAAGCCTTTGGTGATTATCTATTTGATCAACTGGCCAGTAAGTATCCGGTCTTTTTGGAGCAGGAAAAAACCTTTCTGGGTTTTCTGCAAAGTGTGCACGATGTGATTCACGTGGAAGTCAAAAAGCTCTACGACGAGCCTTCTCTGCCTGATTTTAAAACTCAGAAAATCAGCGATACTGAACTTTTAATGGAATACCACTCACCGAGAAAATTCTGCATGTTAGCGGAAGGATTAATTGCCGGGGCTGCCCGTCATTATCAGGTTAAATACCAATTGCAGCATGAAGTTTGTATGCACAACGGCAGTGACCACTGTGAATTTCGTATTGTGCAGGTGTCTGAATGAGTGATGCAGACACATGGAAACGGGCCTGGGAAAGAGAGCGGCAGGCTAAGCAAGAAGCCGAACAATTGCTAGAAGATAGTACCCGTAAGCTCTACCAGAAAAATAAAGAGTTAGAGCAGAGCAGAAATCGCCTGATTCGCCAGCAAGCCACTATGCTGAAAAATGAAAAGCTGGCTACTATAGGTATGCTTTCAGCGGGCGTTGCTCATGAAATTAATAACCCTTTAGCCGTTGTTATCAGCAATTTGCAGATGTTATCGGAGTATAACGGTCAATTACTGCAGCTCTTAACCCACAATCAACAATGGTTAAGCGATGATATCTTACCCGATGAGGTTCAGCAGATACTGACAGCTTTAGATAAGAAAAATGATTTTGATTTTATTAAGGAGGATGCACCAGAGCTGTTAAAGGATATGACGGAAGGGCTGGATCGAGTGCGGGATATTGTCAGTCACATGAAGCGCTTCTCCCGTACGAAACCGGGAGAGCGTGAGCAACTGGATATTAACGAATGCATCGAGTCGTCACTAAAGCTCGTGAATAATGAAATAAAAGATCGCTGCCAAGTAGAGCTCAAGCTATCTGACTTACCCAATATATCCGTTAATCAAAGCGAAATGAGTCAGGTTTTTATGAATCTGATCATTAATGCGTCCCATGCTGTAGAAGATAATGGCCGCATACGTATCAGTACTCTCCAGAAAGACGATAACGTTCTCATTAAAATCATGGACAACGGCTGCGGTATGTCGGAAAAAACCGTCAGTAATATCTTCAATCCCTTCTTTACCACCAAACCACCAGGACAAGGCACAGGGATGGGCTTGGCTGTTGTACACGGGATTATTCAAGATCATAACGGTGATATTCGAGTACAGAGTGAACTGGGTAAAGGAACCTGTTTTACCCTATGCCTGCCAACAATCTCGGATACCGATGAACAAAAATAGAAAATCAATGATCTGACAAATCACTCTTCTATTAAGCAAATAGAAGAGTGATATTCTGAAGAGCCGACGACTTCTTCAGCGCCCCCTAGACAATAGGCTCCTGCTGGGTCGCACAGTGAATACTGCCACCACCTGCGGCAATACCGTCTATTCGGATCTGTTCGATATAATGATCAGGAAAAGCCGCTTGAATGGCGTCTTTAGCCGCTCGATCTGCTCTCTTATCACCAAAGGCTTGCATTATAATCGCATCATTACACTCGTAATAACCGATATACCCAGCAGCAAAATCATCACTATCATAGTCAGGCGAAACATAATCAGGGGCTTGTAAGGTAATCAGCTCCAGCGATCGTCCTTCGGCATCTTTGGCCCGTTCTAATAATTCTAAATGGCGTAGTGTTACTTTATGATCAAAAGAATTTGGATCAGGATCAAACCCCGCCAATACCACGCCAGGTCGCGCAAAACGAGCATAAAAGTCCGTATGACC
Source organism: Oceanospirillum sp. (assembly GCA_047518265.1). Taxonomy (GTDB): domain Bacteria; phylum Pseudomonadota; class Gammaproteobacteria; order Pseudomonadales; family Halomonadaceae; genus Oceanospirillum. The sequence goes on along the minus strand of JAKZRG010000008.1, from coordinate 114,459 downwards.
ATCGGTGATATCCATATCTTTAATACCCGGTAACCAGATAATTTTATCCAACCCCAGTAAAGGCATTAGCAGATCTTCAAATTGCCGTTTACTGACACCGGGGTTACGGTTGTCATTCAGTACACAGCTTTCGGTAATAATGGCGGTGCCTTCACCATCCACTTCGATACAACCGCCTTCAAGAATAAGATCGGTCAGAATCTCAGGTACCCCTGCAGCACGGGCGATACGTCCTGCGACCTTGCCATCATTACGATACGTTTGTTTCTCGCCCCAGCCATTAAAGTTAAAATTAATAGCCGCTTTATCGCCCTGATCATTCACTACAAAAATCGGCCCGGTATCCCGTAGCCAAAGGTCATCTAAAGAGGCTTCTAACAACTCTACATCACTGGATAGCATTTTTCGTGCGAGCTTTTTCTCTTCGGGACGCACCAACATAGTAACCGGTTCATACTGTGCAATCGTGTTGGCAATAAGCGCTAGATTCCGTCTCACTTCGGGCAATAATTCCCGCCCCCAGATCCTTTCACTGCCGCCAAACCCCATCCATGTCCGTTGATGCTCACCTCCTTCTGCAGGCATAACCCATGAGGACGTTTCTTGAATGTCAGCTTTCGCTCGAAAAGAAGGCAGCAGGAAACCCAACGCCGCAAGGCTAGAACGTTGAATAAAACCTCTTCTTGATAACATTGCGATCTCCTTACTATAGATCAGGTCATGACGAATAATTATCATTAGGCTATGCTGAACAACTGGGTTGCTCGTCTGAGCATTAACCCTTAATAATAAAGGTCAAAGGAACACAGGACTATAGAATGACGAACAAAGGTCGTTGTTTCCCTCTAGATTAAGTCTTGTGTGCAGATACCAGCCAATCTAGGTGTATCTCTATGTGGAATATGATGGATCGTTTTGTTTTTGGGTTAATCTTCCTGACTCTCCAGGGGCTACTTATAAGCACAATCGCTTTAGCCCGTGACAATACTTTAGATTTAACGCCTGTGGAACAGCGCTGGTTGGACGATCACCCTAAAATATCATTGGCCTATGATGGTTATTTTCCTCCTTATAGCTTTTTAAATGATGATGGTGAGTTAGAAGGTTTTTCCATTGACCTTATGGCCCTTATCAGCCAAAAAACAGGTTTGGAATTTCAGGTTCATCCAGAACACGAATGGAAAGCCATTTATACCTCGGCGCAACAACAGCAAGTGGATATGGTCACTTCCATGGTTCCCCGAGATGAAAGAGATCAGTGGTTTAAGTTTACCAAGCCCTATATTTTCAAATCTCTGGTGGTTATCACTCAGGACGAAAATAACAGTATTAAACAACGGGAAGATATTGCCGGTAAAACGATTGCTTTAGTAAAAGACTACCAATACGGATTGCAGGTGCTTAATGAATTTCCATCCATTATTCCTCTTTACGTAGACACCATGCTGGACGCTTTAAATGCCGTATCTGTGGGCAAGGCAGATGCGACGATCTCCTTTCTTGGAGCAGGCCATTATTATCGTAATAAATATCTATTAACAAACCTGAAATATACGGCTATTTACGATAAAGGCAGCGCTTTTGAAAGTATTGCCGTTCGAAAGGACTGGCCCGAACTGGCCCGTATTCTCAATAAAGCTCTGGACTCTATCTCTGAAGCACAGCTACAACAGCTACGCACTAAATGGCTGCCAGTGGACTATATGGAGAATCTGGTAGAGATCAATCTGACCCAAGCAGAAAAACAGTGGTTAAAAGAGCACCGGGATATTCGCCTGGGTGTTGATCCAGAGTTTGCCCCCTTTGAATACCTCAGTGAGGGAGTATACCAAGGCATAGCGTCAGACTATATCAAGCTACTGAACCAGCGCCTAAACCTTAATATGACGGTGACAAGCGGTCTAACTTGGGCCGAGGTTATCAGTAATGCCAAGCAAGGGCATATCGATGTATTGCCCGCAGTAGGGGTGACAGAAGAACGTAAACGCTTTCTATCTTACACTCAACCTTATCTGAGTTTTCACCGCGTCATCATTACTCGGGACGATGCTCCCTTTATTGCCGATCTCAGTGATATCCAGTACCAAACTGTTGCCGTACAGTCCAATTCCTCACATCACGGTTATATCAGAGAAAATTCAGATATACAGCCCGTATTCTATAAAGAATTACAGCAAGCCTTACTCGCGGTATCCGGTGGTCAGGCCGATGCTTTTGTGGGCAACGTGGCCTCTGCGACCTATTGGATTAGAAAGCTCAATCTAACCAATTTAAAGATAGCCGCTCCGGTATCGACGGATGTGCAAAGTTTGCACTTTGCCGTCAGAAAAGATTGGCCAGAACTGACAACTATTTTGCAAAAAGGACTGGATACGATCAGTCCACGACAGCGCAAACTAATCTCTGAAAAATGGCTCACCGTTGAGTACGAACCTGCCGTTGATTACGCTCTAGTCTGGAAAATAGTGATTGTTTTTTCACTTGTCCTGATCGCTATTCTCTTCTGGTCATTTTATCTCAAGCGCAAGGTTAGATTAAAATCATCACAATTGGCATATACCAAAAGCTATGATCAGCTCACAGATTTACCCAACCGTTTCCTCATACTGGAAAAGCTGCAGCAGAGTATTCAAGAAGCCCATTTAAAACGACATAAAGTCGCGCTGATCTCCATTGATATAGTCGATTTTAAAAAGATTAATGATATTTTTAATCATCAAACGGGAGACAGTATATTAAGAGCCTTCTCCACTCGCCTTAAAACATCGCTACAAGAGCATCAGTCTGAACAGAGCCAATTAGGCAGGGAGATATCAAAACAACAAACGGTTGGACGCCTAGGCGGTAACCAATTTTTAGTGGTGCAAGGTTGTCTGGAACAATCATCCGATGCCGCCATATTGGCAGAAGAGATTATTGCTTGTACCCATAAAACCTTTGCCATTCCAGAGCATGAAATCTCTCTATCCGTAAGCCTTGGTATATCACTTTACCCTGACGATGGTGATAACGCTGAACTATTGCTGAAACACGCTGATATAGCAACGTATCATGCGAAGGATCAACTGCAGGTTGAGTATGCCTTCTATACCGACAATTTAGATCGCAATATGTCACGCAAACTGGAGCTGGAGCAAAATATTATTGGCGCACTAAAGCGCAATGAATTCGATGTCTATTTTCAACCTAAGGTAGAGGCAAAAACTCGGCAAACCAAGAGTTTTGAAGCTCTGTTACGCTGGCATAGTAAGGCCCTTGGTACAGTGTCCCCAGCTGAATTTATCCCTATTGCGGAAAAGAGTGGCTTGATAGAAGAGATAGGCCTATTTGTATTGAAAGAATCCCTAGCAGCGCTCGCCTTTTGGCAAAAGCGTTACGGCATCTCTTTCTCTATGGCGATTAATCTATCTCCCGTACAGTTCCGATCCGATGACCTTATCCCTACCATTGAATCCTTTATCCTCCATTATGCACTGGACAGTAAAACCATCGAGTTTGAAATTACCGAAGGTGTACTTTTATCTGAGTACCCCAATATGGAAGATAATTTAAAGGATTTGGAAGCCATAGGGGTTTCACTGGCCATGGATGACTTTGGAACAGGTTATTCCTCTCTGAGTTATCTGCGTAAATATAAATTCGATACACTCAAGATTGACCGGGAATTTATTAATGATCTTCCCACAGAAGAATCCGATAGAAAGCTGGTATCCGCGACCATCGCGATGGCCCATGAATTGGGTATGACGGTGGTAGCCGAAGGTGTCGAAACAGAAGCACAAAGCGATATCCTAGTTGAATACCGCTGCGACCTACTACAGGGCTGGTTATTCAATAAAGCGAGACCCTATAACGAAGTCACAACTCTGTTAGATGCAGAATATACCGTTCAGGATACAGCGAAGGAGATACTATAAATGTGCTAGGGAGTCTCTGAAAAAGTCATTTTTCGAGGCTCCCTAGGGGTCTTCTACGGAAATACTATAACCTTTCCAAAATAGAGTTAACCGCTAACAGCAGTGGATCGTTATCCCGGCCTTTTAGATAAGCAAACAGGACACTCACAGACTCCTGGGCCTGACAAATAAGCTTAACCTCCCCGCAGGCTTCCGCATCTTTCGCTGTCGCCCCATGTAAAAGCCCAACCCCCACACCGCCTGCAATCAGTGTTCGGGTTACTTTCTCACTATCAATACTAATCACCCGCTTAGGCTGTATGTTGTGTTGTTTGAATAGACGCTCTGCCGCTACGCCACAACAGGTATTGACCGGTGGGCAGATCCAAGAGACCTCTTCTAATCCCTGCCAATTAACCGATAGAGTATCCATCATAAATTCCGGTGGAGCGGCAAGATAAATACCAAAACTTGAAATCTCTATCGTCGCTAAGTCAGTATCAGATACTCCGGATTCATTGTAAAAACCGCCATCCAGATTACCATCTCGAACACCTTTTAAAATATCTTGGGATGATCCACGCTGAAGGGAGACATCAACCTCTGGGCAGCGCTCGGAAAGCATGACTAATAAACGGCCCAACAGCTCTGTACTGACATTCCCCCCCGCTCCAATACGCAATTTACCTGTGAGAGATCCTTTTATTCGAGTCGCTTCTTCTAATAATTCCCGATGAGCAGCAAGAGTCAGCTCCGCCTTTGCAAGTAAACGCTCTCCATCAAGGGTCAAGCTCATGCCTTTGGGAGTCCGTTCGAATAAGATCAAATTTAAAGTATCCTCAATGGCCTTAATATGGGCACTCACAGCAGGTTGGCTCAGATAGAGTTGCTCGGAAGCACGGGTAATACTGCCTTCCCGCGCGACGGCAATAAATGTTTTTAACTGGTGAATTTCCATATTTTTACCTAAGCGGAATAATGCCGTATCGAACTAAGATTTTTTGGTACTCATCGGTTGTTTTAAACTGAGCTAAAGCCTGACTAAACCGTTTAACAATATCAGATAAATCATCCGATTTATGAAACGCCAGATAAACTGGCGAAGGGTCTTCAATGCCTTCCTCAAATACCCTAATACGCTGTAATCCAAGTTTCGTTAATGTGTATAACCCTACGAAACGATTGACTAAATAGTAGTCCGCTCGAAGACCGTCCAACATTTTAAATCCCTGCTCAAATGAATTGACGGCAACCCGATTAATATTTGGATCATTACCAAAACGGCTGTATTTATAACCCCGGTTTATTATCAGTCTTTTCTGATCAAACATGGACACATTAATCGGCATGCTGGTATCACACATAAAACAGAAAAGTGCTGTTTCTGTTTTATTCATAGGTTCTTCAGGGAACCAAAAGGTATCCGCTCGATCCGGTGTATTAAAGGCATCCAATAGTGCATCAGCCTGCCCTTTTTCTACCATACGATGAGCACGTTTCCAGGGAAGAATCGAGAATTTAACGCGAACACCTATCGTCTTAAACGCTTGCTGCATCGTCTCCACATCAATACCGGGTTTATTTTTATCTGCAGTAATAAAAGGAGGCCACAAGTCAGAGACCACAGTAATGCTTTCCTCTGCCCTGACAGTAAAAGCAGATAAAAAACCTATACTTAACAAAACAAGATAAAGCATTACAGTTGCAGGCATGACCACTTCTCCCTGTCTGACAACTTTGATCGCAGAGAAATTGATTCAGCCTCTTCTTTTTTAATATCTAAGGAGTTATCGGGCTAAACTAATCTATCAGTTTAGCCTAACTCTTTGCGATGAACCTCCCCTTGAGCCTGAGGCATCCACCTTTAAACCATACCCAAAAAATACCACCAAAGCAGGTCTAACGGTGTCAATATCAATACACTACAAGCAAACAGCGCCAAACAAAGACGAGTTACCGAACGAGCTGACAACTGACCGACCTGCATAGCAGTAATCAAAGGTGGCGCTTGGTAGGGTAAAAAGACATTAGAAAAGGCCAATACCTGAGTCATTAATACCGTAACCAAGGGTAAACCGGTTATCTCTGAAAGATTTTCTGCAATAGGTGTCATCACTGCGGGTACACTGGGCAAGTTCGTAACCATGGCCACTAGGGTAGAGATTATGGTTAGAGCCGTGATATTCCAAAAAGGCTGATCCGTTGAAAATCCTGCCAGCTCACTCAAACTCTGCACAACAACCTCACCCAAACCAGAAGTAGATATAACCGCTCCGAGCCCCATAATCCCTGCGACAAAAAACAGTGGCGCATATTTAATATCTTCATTGAGGCAGTTCTTAGAGATCAGTTTTGAACCCGGCCATAAACAATACAAGGCTGCTGCCAATCCAATCCATCCTGGTGAAATATGATGCAAACCATCTGTAAACCAGAGTACAAGACATAGGCCAATCAGCAGTGTTAAATGCCATTCCTGCTGACTCATCCCATCTGTATTTTTTACAGACTTATTTTTTTGCTCTGATGGACGTTCTTGGCTGGAGGGATCTTTTTTAGTGGAGGGGCGCTCTTGATTGTAGGGATGTGTTTGATAAGAGGAATGCTCCTCGCTGGATACGACCTCACCCTCTGAAGACTGACTATTTGAGGTATTGGTTTTAGGTGCATGGTCAGGAAACATCCATAAAATAAGCCCTATCAAAAACACTGCTTTCAGGATGCCTAAAACCGGAAAATGCAGTAGCAGATAATCCCAGTAAGCCAATTGTTCACCGTATAAGGTCTCAGTCATACCTGCCAAAATCATATTGGGGGCATTGGCTGGAAGAATAGCAAAGGCCGGTAGACAGGTACCAAAGGCAGCTCCCATCAACATGCCGGTTCGACCATTGGAATCCGTACGATAATCCATATGCTCTGCCAGAGCGATTACGATGGGCACCAACAATACAATTCGTCCCATGGCAGAAGGCAAGATAAAAGCCAACACCAGACTGAATGTCACCACACCAACGATGACACTAAAATAACTGGCGCCCAACATACTTGAAAGAACCACCGCCGCACGGCGTCCTAATCCCGTATAACGTATGGATGCCCCCAGAATAAGTCCACTAAATAACAACCAGAACGTTGATGAATGAAAACCAGAGAAAACCGTCTGAGCCGGAGCTAACTCAAACACTACCGCCAACAGAAAAAAAGCAAAAGCGGGCCAATATTCAGGTACAACGGCAGTTGCCCAAAAACCGATACAAAAAACAGTTAATGCCGCCACGACCGCCATATGACTGGGTAGAAAAGATCCAGCCAGTAATCCAATAAAAACCGTTACAACTAAAATGCCCACGATCTGCCAGGATCGACGGTGCAATAGTTCCAAGGCTTTCATTATGGCTGTTTTTATATATGTCTTTTCCTTGGACTGATTTTTTATCTCAGCTTGGGAGAGCACCTGTTTTGGCGTAGGGATATGTTCTGGCATAAATCAACCTTGTCTGGGGCAGTGATACCATTCCCGATAAGTTATCTGCGATAACAACATCTGAGTACACATAGAGTGATCCGGTTTTTCCTCATGTTTCATCTATAAGGAATTATCGGGATTGGTACTATTCTTTAATGGAATAACTTTGCCAGCTAAGGCCAATCTCAATCCAATTGTTTATCTGGAGGTACCCCCTCAGTAAAACAGAGGACTGCTCTTTTTAAGTGCTCACAACACTCTCTCTTTTTCAGAAAAGAGCAAACTTATCTCTACGCGCCCAATTTGTTCAAAATGTGCCAATTGATGATACGAAGTTGGCGCGCAGGGATTCCTACCTATGCATTCAGCTGACATACCATGCAAAGACAGCAACGGGAATATGCTTATCTGATAGGGCTTCTAGCTAGATTGGATGGCCATTCCGGTATCAATAACATTAATTAGCTGAACGCCTTGCTAGGTAGGAAACACTCTATGAGTCGACATAATAAAAACAATACACGGGGCCTAACTCATCAGTCCCAGCCCGCCGGAATGATCAGAAATAAATTGAGCTATGCCATTATGGCCGCTCTACTGGGTGGCAGCTTAGCAACCAGTACCGTACAAGCCGCAAGTTTTACCATGGGAGAAGTAGAAGGCAACGTGACGTCTCAAATCTCTCTAGGTGCCAGCTGGCGTATGGAAGATCCCTCTAAGGACCTTTACTCCGCAGGTAATGGCGGTACAGCAGGCCGCAGTAATACCTCTGACGATGCCACACAAAACTTTAAAAAGGGTGAAACCTTTTCCCAAATTTTCAAAGGTGTACACGACCTAGAGCTGAATTATCAGAACTATGGTGCCTTTGTTCGTGCTAAATATTGGTACGACGCTGAGATGAAAGATGGTAATCGAGCCCACGGTCATCTAGGCAACGATTATGAAGCCAATACACCGTTAAACGATAAAAACTTCAGTGATTTTGCTAAGTTCTCTGGCATTGAGCTGATGGACGCCTTTGTTTATGGCTCCTTTGAGATAGGTGATAAACCACTGGATCTGCGTTTAGGTAAACAAGTAGTTAGCTGGGGGGAAAGCACCTTTATCCAAGGCGGTGTTAACTCCATTAACCCTGTGGATGTTTCTGCATTCCGTCGCCCTGGTGCCGAGATTAAAGAAGGCCTGTTACCGGTTAATATGCTGTTTGCCAATATGGGCCTGACCGATAACCTTAGCGTGGAAGGTTTTTATCAACTGGAGTGGGCTAAGACAGAAATTGATGGCTGTGGTACCTACTTCTCCGGTGCAGATTTTGCTGCCGACGGCTGTAACGGCGTAACCTTTGTGTCTTCTATGCCTGATGCACAAAACCTTTTAGTACCAGGCGCCACGCTTAGCCGTAAAGGCGATGACAAGCCTGATGATGCAGGACAGTTTGGTCTAGCCTTCCGTTACTACGCAGAAGAAGTAGATACCGAATTTGGTGCTTACTATCTGAACTACCATAGCCGTGCGCCTTTTATTAATGGTTACCGCTCAACCACGGGTTATAACTCTTTGGCCATAACTGGAGCACCGGATACTGACTTTGACGGCCAGTATCAAATTGCTTTCCCAGAAGATATTCAGGTGCTGGGCTTAACTGCTGCCACAAACCTAGGTTCTTGGTCTGTTTCCAGTGAGGTGAGCTATCGTCCTGATATGCCGATTCAGATTAACGGTAATGATTTGCTCTATAGCCTGTTAACAGACGGTATTACCGGTGTGGGTGCTGTCGATGACTTACTCGCAGACGTTGGCCCCGGCGATGCTGTAGAAGGTTATGACAAATACGATGTGGTACAGCTACAAGCAACAGGTCTGAAGTTTTTTGATCAGGTTTTGGGTGCTAGTCGTCTGACCTTTATCACCGAAGCCGGTATGACTTATATCAACAACTTTGATAATGCCGATAAAGGTGGCCACCGTTACGGTCGTAACTCCGTATTTGGTACCGCTGCCCCCGGTGAAGATGATGGCTTTGTTACCGATTTCGCCTGGGGTTACCGCGCCCGTGCCAATTTAAGATATGGCGACGTTTTTGCGGGTGTGAACTTAACACCCTCCATTGCTTGGTCTCATGATGTTAAAGGTTACTCCCCTGCGCCTGCGCAGCAATTTAATGAAGGTCGTAAAGCCGCCAGTTTGGCCCTAAAAGCCGACTACATGGAAACCTATACCGCCAGCATCTCATACACCAGCTACTTTGGCGGTGATTTTAACGAGTTAAAAGATCGTGACTTTATGTCTCTAACGATCGGCGCTTCCTTCTAATTATGGCTTGCCACGCGATATGAAGCGTGGGATTTGCAGAGGTTTATCAGATGATTCCAACAATCAAAAGTTTTCAGAAAAACAAAATAGCAAAAGCCCTTCTCATGACTGGCGTACTGTCTTCAGGCTTGATCGCAGGTTCTGTTATGGCTGCGGTTAGCCAATCCGAAGCGGATAAGCTAGGTACAGAACTCACCCATATCGGTGCAGTAAAAGCCGGTAATGCTGAAGGTACCATTCCTGAGTGGACCGGCGGCTTAACCGGTGGTAGCGACGGTGCTAACCCTTTTGCTAATGATCAGCCACTTTTTACTATTACGGCACAGAATCTTGATCAATATAAAGACAAGCTATCAGCTGGTCAGATTCAGATGTTTGAGAAGTATCCTGATACTTACAAAATGCCGGTCTATACCACCCGTCGTTCCGCTGCATTTCCGCAAAAGGTCTATGACCTAGCGAAAAAGAATGCCGTGAAAACGGAGCTAGCATCTAGTGGTAATGGTTTAACCGACTTTGACGAAACCGTACCGTTTGCTATCCCTAAAACTGGCCTTGAAGTGATTTGGAACCATATCACTCGTTACCGTGGCGGTTCTGTTGGCCGTACTATGGCAGTTGCTCCGGTACACCAAAACGGTGATTACACCATTTATCGTATTCAGGATCAGCTAGTATGGCCACAATATCTAAGCGATGGATATAAAGAAGATAAAGACAGCAATATGCTATTTTACTTCACAATGAAGGCTCTGGCTCCAGCACGCTTAACCGGTAATGTTTTACTGGTACATGAAACTCTGGATCAGGTAAAAGAAGCCCGTAAGTCTTGGGTATATAACGCCGGTCAGCGTCGTGTACGTCGTGCGCCTCAGGTTTCTTATGATGGCCCAGGCTTTGCGGCAGATGGTCAACGTACCTCTGATAACTTCGATATGTACAATGGTGCGCCAGATAAGTACAACTGGAATCTGGTGGGTAAGCAAGAACTCTATATCCCTTATAACTCCTTTAAACTCGGTTCTAAGGAGCTGAAATATAAAGATATCCTACAACCCGGTCATCTAAATCCAGAGCATACCCGTTATGAATTGCACCGCGTATGGGTCGTTGATGCAGAGCTAAAAGAAGGCGAACGTCATATCTATGCTAAGCGCCGCTTGTATATCGATGAAGATACCTGGCAAGCCGCTGTAGTGGATCATTATGATGGTCGTGGTCAACTGTGGCGTATGGCGGAAGCACATAAAGTGCAGTATCAGGAAGCCAATGCGCCTTGGTATACCATGGAAACATTGCATGATCTGTTATCTGGCCGCTACCTAACAACGGGTATGACCAATGAAGAAAGTGTTGGCCTAGAGTTTGGCATGAGTGCAAAACACTCTGATTTTACACCAGCAGCCATTCGTCGTGCGGGTAAACGCTAAGCTTTATCCAATAAAGCACGGCTCAATTGGATATCGAGCTAAAAATATTAACTGAGTTTTATTTAAAAGTTTCATCGCAAAACTGGAAAAACAAACTACAGTTGAAAGACAGCTCTTAAAAAGCTCTCTACTCCCTTCCCTCGGTCTGACTCACAGGCCGGGGGATTTTTATTTATACGGTATTTTTTGCCGTTTTTATCTTTAGAAATGGTCTTTTCTTTTGAAAGCATATTAGAGTGAAAAATCTATAATAAATTCAGTTGCCTAGGGTATGATCCTTCTTAATATAAAACTTCTCAGGAACACTTTATGACAGATATACAGATTCGCCCGGCAACCATCGATGATGCACCGCTAATTTTAGATCTCATTATTGAGCTGGCAGTTTATGAAAAAGCCCCGGAGGAAGTAAAAGCCTCAGTGACGGATATCGAGCAGTCTTTATTTTCCGATAAGGCAACAGCAAAAGGCTTGATCTGCGAGCTGGATGGTAAGGCCGTAGGTTATGCCGTGTATTTTTACAATTACTCTACTTGGTTAGGTTGTAACGGCATCTACCTAGAGGATCTTTATGTCACACCGGATAGCCGTGGTTCTGGTGCAGGTAAAGCCCTACTGAAGCATCTTGCACAAAAAGCAGTATCTGAAGGTTGTGGTCGTTTTGAGTGGAACGTATTGGACTGGAATACACCGGCTATTGAGTTTTATGAGTCCTTTGGTGCTAAGCCTCAAAATGAATGGGTGGGGTATCGCTTAACAGGGCAGGCTCTACAAGATTTTGCTGATAGCTAGGGAGTCTCTTAAGACAACCAAGATTTCTAACGCCTAAACAAAAGCTCTATAACAACCGCTATTTTCCTCTTAATCTTTTCCAGAAAATATCGAAAGGCTTTTGTTTAGGTATCTAAACTTAACGAGCTGTTTTTATGCCTGTTTTGAGGATTTTGCCTAACTTTTAATCACGACCTATTAGCTATAGAGGTCATTCTTTTATCGTCTATACTAATTTGAAACTCGACAGCATTTTTATTGGCGTAGCCAGCTGTAGTTATTCAGATCAGAGGGAAGATGATGTTGCGTAACCTACTACTCACTCTTTGTTGTTTTATCTCTTTATCCGTGCAAGCTTTTGCCAATGATGTTTTTTTGATGACAGAGGAATTTCCACCCTATCAATTTTATAAAGGGGATGGAGAGAATAAAGTTTTGACCGGTATTTCCATCGAAATAATGACCGAAGTGCAAAAAATAGTCGGCCATAATAGCGACATTAAAGTCTATCCTTGGAGTCGCAGCTTAAAGGTTCTTAAGAAGCGTAAAAATAGCGCCCTCTTCTCCACAGCACGTACCCCAGGGCGTGAAGAACTTTATCAATGGGTTGGCCCCTTAGCCAAACTGGAGATTGTCTTCTTTAAAAAGAGAGGCAGCGATATCCAGCTTGAGAATATCGATGATGCTAAAAAAATAGACAAAATAGGGGTAACTAAAAATGTAGCGACGCATGAAATATTATCCAATCTTGGCTTCAATAATTTGGATGTTGTACAAAGCGGTGCTGATGAGAAAAACATTAAGCGTTTGGTAAAGGGCAGAATCGATGCTTGGCCAACAGCCTATTATGCCGGTGTTTACAACGCGAAAAAACTAGGTTATGCCGATCAGATTGAAGTTATCGATAATGTTACACTTATGACAGGTTATTTATATCTGGCTTTTAATAAAGAATCTGATCCTGATATTATCCGTACATGGCAGAGTGCACTAGACCAGTTAAAGACAGAAGGAGTTATCCAAAAAATATTGGATAAATACGGCATTTAACTTCTGGTTTAATATTAAGGTACACTCTTATGAATAAGTTGTTATACAGCTCTAGAGACATTCATGTATTAGCATCCATTTTTCTGATGCTGATACAACCATTTATATACCTAATAAAAATCACTCCATCCGCCTGCAAGAAACCATCGAATAAAATAGCGCACTACTTTAGAAAAACTTTCACATTATCATTTGCATTATTATTAACCACATCAGTCTCCGCCAACATTACATCTAATTCAAACGACTCACATACGGAGGGGCAATTACTCGCTAATAAAATTGCAGCAATGACCAAAACTGCTGTATACAACTTAGACAATGATCAATTATTTGCGGTATTAGAAAGCTTCTTAATTGACACCCCTAGTATTAAGGGGCTTAAAATCACGGAATCAGTAGATCAAGAGGTTCTAATTACTTTTTTTCGTGATGATACTCAACTCACCTATGACCAAGTCTTGCCGGAAAAAATTCAGGCTCTAAATCAGTATCAGGCAGAAATATTTTTTGACCGCGAAAACTTAGGCTTTGTTGAGATCTATTATAATCAAGGCTCTACACAACAGATCATTCTAACCAATAAAGAGCGTATTTGGTTAAATCAAAACCCTATTGTTACCGTTGGTTTACCTGAAGCAGATTTTTTTCCGCCAATTGAAGGGGCTATGGATAGCCAGAGCTTTTTTCAAACATTGATTCATCATCTAGAAAAAACGACAGGATTAACAATAAAATTTCAACCTATTGAAGATATAAAAGAAACCAACCTTAACGGTAAAAGAGTAGATATACTACCCACCTTTAAAAACAAAACAGATGATCAGTCACTCGTATCCAGTGCAATTTTAAAATTTAATTATGCACTTTATCGTTTACAGGGTGAAAAACCCATTAAAACAGATAATGATTTAAATCGTTTGAAAATTGCGGTTGATGGTCAGCACATCCAGCATTTTAAAAACAATCCTATTTTTAAAGACAGTCGCTTGATTGAAAGCTCCAGTATAGAGCGATCAATGCAGCTACTAGCAGCTAAAGAAGTTGATCTTGTTTATCATCGGCAGTTTATAGCCGACAACTATATTACCAATAACGGTAATAATCAGATATTACTCAACAAATACCAACCCTTATCTCAACATAATATATTTCTTTCCATAAGACGTAATCAAGCTCAGCTTTACTCTATTATACAGAAAGGATTAGCGGCAATTTCATATAAGGATTATGAGTCTCTTTTTCAAGCATGGCGTACAGGTAATAACTCTAAACCTAATAACCCTATCCTGTCCCAAAAAGAAAAAAAGTGGTTAAAAGAGAACCCCGTTATAAGTGTTGGTGTTGAAGAATGGTTCCCTTTTATCCACAGCAGGGATGATGGTTCTATCGGCGGTATCACAGGTGACTTCCTCTCTTTGATTCAGCAAAAAACGGGTTTAGAGATTAAACAAATAAACGATGAATGGCATGTGCTTTTAGATGATTTCCGTCAAGGAGAAATAGACCTTTTACCCGCGACCTACTACACGGATGAAAGAGCAACTTATGGATTATATTCACCGGCCTACTTTTCGGCTAAAGAGTTTCTGTATGTCAGTGAGAGTAATCGCAACATCAGCAGTTTTAGCGACCTAAAAGGCAAAGTACTGGCCATCGTAAAGGGCTACGGTACGATTCCTAAGATTACGGATAAATTCCCTGACATTGAAATCTTAGAAACCAAGAGCCAGTTGGAATCTATCTATGCGGTATTAAATGGTAAAGCCGATGCCTTATATGAATCCCAAATTACGATTGAAGCCTTACTGCGTAAAGAGTTGATCATTGGTTTGCAGCTCATCGCTCAAAATGATTTTGAGGCCTCTTTTTTACACCTGTTTTCTCGAAAAGATAGCCCTGTACTACAAAGCATCCTGACAAAAGGCTTAGCTGCAATCTCTGAGGAGGAGCGCTTAAAAATTGTCAGTAAATGGGTCAATAAACCTCAAAGCGATCCAGTAAAGGAGAAGGAAAATAACAATATTCTCGCTATCACTACCGATACAGAACTGCCTAGCGATATCCTAGGGTGGGTCTCATTAGTTCTGGTTGTTTTCTTGCTCGCCACGCTGTTTTTACCTCGTTTATTTGCTAACGAACACCTAGCCCGTTATTTCGGAACGGCCAGTTCTAGGGTGGTTATTCTAAGTGTTATGGGGGTAATGATCATCCTTGTATCTATCTTAGTGTGGCAAACACTGATGCAGAATAGATATCTGGCCATAGAGACCGTTAAGGGGGATTTAGTTGAAGTACAAAGCCGTACTTCTGAGCGTTTACATTCATGGGTGGAGGAGAGAACAAAAACATTAGCCCGTATGGGAGCCGATCCTGTACTACAGGAGCTTACGGTACAACTGCTAAGTACAGATTATAAAAACAACCTGATACAAATCGACAGTTACTCCTCGATGTATGACTTTTTCTATGAAAAGAATCAGGAATCTGACTGGAAAAATTACCGTATTGTTAGCTCGGAAGGCTTTGTTCTAGGTTCTGGAGAGGTACATCTGCAGGGGCATTTATCAACGGTTGCAAAACAATCGCCAGAATTATTTCAACAAGTGTTGAATGGTGAAAGCATTTTTGTTTCACCGACGACTGACCCTCACAACACCGGAGATAAATCAGAACAGATAGAAGCTCAGAGTGACACGAATCATTCTGATTTAAGTGTATTTTTTGCAGCTCCTATTCGAAATAAAAGTGGCGGTGTCCTAGGCGTTTTAGTCAAACGTTTATCACTACAAGGCCAGCTATCTCGCATTATGCAAGCTGGAAGGATCGGACAGTCCGGTGAAAGCTATCTGATTAACGATCAAGCTCTATTGCTGACTCATAGTCGCTTCCAATCTCAATTATATGATTTAGGTTTATTAAACCAGCAACAGCGCCATCTCCATATCCGTAACCCCGGCGGCAACTTATTAGACAATTATCAGCCTCAAACCGCTCAGGCCCAGTGGCCTTTGACTTTTATGGCTGAAGATATGATAGACATTGCTCAAAAAGTAAAGCAGGCCAGTGGCACGAGCACTGTTAACATTGCAAATATCAATACCAAAGGTTACGCAGATTATCGAGGGGTTGAGGTGTTTGGAGCCTGGAAGTGGGAGCCCTATCTCGGTCTTGGGGTTGTTACCGAAGTCGATGTTTCCGAAGCCTTAAATGGCTATTACAGCATGCGTATGAGTCTCTTAATCATTACAGGCATTACGCTGTTAATGACGGTTGCAGCTCTACAGCTAGCATTATCACTGGGCAACCGAGCCACAAAAGTCATGCAAAAAGTTCAGGATGAATTAGAGCAAAGGGTCAATGATAGGACTCAAGCTTTAGAAGTTTCTGAAACCAAAATCCGAGCTATTATTGAAAATGCTCAGGATGCGATTGTTGTGGTTGATGAGCACTCTATTGTTTCTGTTTGGAATCAATCTGCAGTGGATATTTTTGGTTTCACTGCCGACGAGATGATTGGACAGCGAATTGAAAAGGTAATCCCTGAACGTTTTCACGATGAAGAGCTTGGTGTCGAGAGGGTATTAACCTCAGGCAGTATTCTGCTCTTTGGTGGTGGTGCCATTGAGCTATCGTGGCAGCATAAAGACGGTTATGAAGTGGCTATTGAGATGTCTTTAAGTCGCTTTGAAATTAATAATCTCATCTTGTTCAGTGCCAGTATTCGGGATATGACAGAGCGAAGACAAAGTGAAAAAGCGCTGGTTTTCGCGGAGGAGAAAAACCGACTATTACTTAGCTCTGTAGGACAAGGATTATTTGGAGTAGGCCAAGATGGGCGACTTAATTTTATAAACCCAGCTGCTGCAACGATGTTGGGATACAACGAAGACGATATTATTGGTCAGAAAGTACACCCTTTAATTCACCACACTCGTGCGGATGGTCGTCATTATCCCGTGGAAGAGTGCCCCATGTATCACGCTTTTAGCCAAGGCTTAACATCCACTCATGATGATGAGGTCCTGTGGCGTAAAGACGGTTCCTTCTTCCCTGTTGAATACACCAGTCGACCGATTACTAAGGGTGATGACATTATCGGTAGTGTCGTGGTTTTTAGTGATATTAGCGAACGGAAAGAAGCAGAGAAAACCCTACAAAAAACCCATGAGAAGCTGAAAGAGAGTGAAGAGCAGCTGGATATTGCGATGCGGGCCGCCTCATTAGGTTTATGGGACTACAGACCTAAAACCGGCGAACTCTTTATTAACGATGCCTGGGCCGAAATGCTGGATTATCAGAAATCAGAAATATCGCCCATGGTTGAAGAGTGGTCGACTCGTGTACATCCAGATGATATGGAAGCGACTTGGGCATTATTCGGCGCACACGCCTCTGGCAAAGAACCTATTTATCAGTCTGAACACCGTTTAAGAACAAAACACGGTTATTACAAGTGGATTTTAGACATAGGCCGGGCCACAGAGAGAGATGAAGAGGGTAACCCAACTCGTGTTGTAGGTATCCATATGGATATCGACGAATCCAAACAAAACCATTTTGCCTTACAAAAAGCTAAAAAAATTGCTGAAGACGCTACCCAAGCTAAAAGTGATTTCTTAGCCAATATGTCCCATGAGATCCGAACCCCAATGAATGCCATTATTGGTATGAGTCATTTGGCCCTACAGACGGATCTTAATCGAAAACAGAGAAATTATGTAGAGAAGGTACATCGCTCTGCAGAAAGCTTATTGGGCATTATTAACGATATTCTGGATTTCTCTAAGATTGAGGCCGGCAAACTTGATATTGAAAGAATTGAATTTCGTTTAGAAGATGTCTTCGACAATCTAGCCAATCTTGTAGGCTTAAAAGCGGAAGAGAAAGGCCTAGAATTGATGTTTGATCTACCCGCAACAATTCCTACTGCTTTGATTGGGGACCCTTTACGCCTAGGGCAGATCATTATCAATCTAGGTAATAACGCCGTTAAATTTACAGATAATGGCGATATTGTTATTCAGGTTTCAGTGAAAGAGGAGAGTGAAGACTTTGTTTGTCTACAATTTGCGGTGAAAGATTCGGGCATCGGCATGGATAAAGAGCAGCAATCAAAACTGTTCCGTTCTTTCAGTCAGGCAGACAGTTCAACTACCCGTAAATATGGTGGTACAGGCTTAGGCTTAGCCATCTCGAAAAAGCTCACCGAAATGATGGAAGGCAATATCTGGGTTGAGAGTGAATCAGGACAAGGTAGCACCTTCCTATTTACGGCTCAGTTTGGCAAACAAAAAGGGGTTGTTTCCCAAAGACGTTCTGCAGCATCCGAGTTGGGCGCCTTCCGAGTGTTGGTGGTAGACGACAATCTATCCGCCTGTGAGATCCTCAGCACCATGCTAGCAGGCTTTGGCCTAAGGGTAGATCATGCCAACGATGGCCAAACAGCTATTAATAAACTAGAAAAAGCCAATGAGTATGACCCTTATAAGCTGATTATTACGGATTGGAAAATGCCGGGTATGGATGGCATAGAAACCATTCGTCATATACAACATCAAAGTCAGCTCACTGAAATTCCTACCGTTATTATGGTCACCGCCTATGGTCGAGAAGATGCCGCTAATGCCTCTAATGGCCTTAATATTAATGCGTTTTTAACCAAACCCGTCACGGCATCAACGCTCTTGGACGCCATTATGCTGGCTATGGGAAAAGAGGTGCAATCAGATCAGAGGGAAACGCTGCGTCATGGCGAAGCAGTAAAATCTGTCGATAGCCTCAGAGGCGCCACCATTCTTTTGGTAGAAGACAACGAGATCAATCAAGAACTGGCAGAGGAAATTCTTACCACCAACGGCATGTTGGTAACACTGGCCTCTAATGGCCAAGAAGCTTTGGATCTATTACAAGAAAACACCTTTGATGGCGTTTTAATGGATTGTCAGATGCCAGTAATGGATGGTTATACCGCAACAGGGCAGATCCGACAGACGATGAAATTAACGGATCTTCCAGTATTGGCCATGACCGCCAATGCTATGGCCGGCGATCGAGAGAAAGTACTGGATGCCGGTATGAATGATCATATCGCTAAACCCATCAATGTAAATGCTATGTTTCAGACAATGGCCAAATGGATTATCCCTTCCAATCCCATTTCTGACATGAACCCTATTAGCAATCACTTATCTCACGGTGAATTTTCACAAGCAGGTTCATCACTACAAACAGCTAATAAACAGATATCAGAACAAGAGATTATTTTTCCAAATTTGCCAGGAATAAATACTGAAATAGGTTTGATTCATGCACAAAACAATCGCCCCTTATACTGGAAATTATTAACGAAAGTCGCACAAAATCAGGCAGACTTTGTCACTGAATATAACGATGCTGTAGAGCAAAATGATTGGCTAAGCGCTGAACGTATTGCCCATACCCTAAAAGGTGTCTCTGGCAGTATCGGGGCCGAAAAGCTTCAGCAGCTCGCTGGCCAGTTAGAACAGGACTCCAAGCAAGAACGATTGCAGGAATCATTGTGGGTAGAGATTTGTGTCGCTCACGCAGAGGTCATACAAGGGCTACAATCTTTACCTGCTAAGCCTCCATTATCATCAAATACACCCGTTCCAGAAACGACTCAATCAACGTCCACAGTTGATATTTCCCAACTGACAGAAGTGATTAATACTCTAAGTAACCAGATCGCAGAATATGATACCGAAGCGACGGATACTCTAGATCAACATAATGAACTGCTCCATAGCCTTCCAGAACTTTCAGTTGCCGTAAAAGCATTGGAAAAAGCCATTGATAATTACGATTTTGAAACGGCAGAAAATCATATTGAACAGATGAAAACCTGCATATCGACATTAGCTCTAAAAGATAGTGCCTTAATGGATAGCGGTGCCGACCTAAGCTCAACAATCGATCTGGAATTATTGACAAGCGTGCTAAATACCTTGGCACATCAGATCGCGGAGTACGATACAGAGGCTACGGATACTCTGGATCAACACAATGAATTACTCCATAGCCTACCGGAGCTATCAGCTGAGGTAAAAGCATTGGAAAAAGCCATTGATAACTATGATTTTGAAACAGCAGAAAATCACGTCGAACAAATGAAGACTGTTTTAGCAGATAAAACTCTCTAGAGATATAGATGATAGGAGCCATCGGATGGATCAAAAAACAATCCTGATTATTGACGATACCCCGGAAAATATTGATCTTCTGGCAGGTATTTTAAAACCAATCTATACCGTAAAAGCCGCCAGGGCAGGCAAGATAGGTTTAAAGATTGCGGCTTCCCCTAAACCACCACAATTGATTTTATTAGATATTAAGATGCCAGAAATGGATGGCTTTGAAGTCTGTGAACAACTGAAAGCCAACCCAGATACCGCCTCTATCCCCATTATTCTTTTAAGCGCAGATATTGGCAACAAAGAAAAAGAGAGAGGGGCGCAATTCGATGTGAATGGTTATTTAGTAAAACCATTTAATGTCGATGAGTTGTTATCCACTGTTGCCATGCTTTTGTCTGATTAAATGTTTTTGTCTGATAAAAAGGAGTCACTTATGAGCTCTACGCAGGAAAACCGTCAGAAGATTCTAGTGGTAGACGATACCCCAGAAAATATCGATGTTTTAGTCGGTATCTTAAAACAGGATTATCAGGTAAAAGCTGCTATTAATGGCGAAATGGCATTAAAAATTGTGCGAGCTTCAACACCGGATCTCATTTTATTGGATATTATGATGCCCGGAATTGATGGCTATGAGGTCTGTCGTAGGCTTAAAGCGGATCATACTACACGTCATATTCCGGTGATTTTTATTACTGCAAAAATTGGGATTCAAGATGAAATTCATGGCCTTGAATTAGGTGCTGTCGATTATATTACTAAACCCATTAGCCCTCCTGTAGTTGAAGCTAGGGTCAAAACGCATTTGGCTCTAGCCAATCAGAATCGAGAGCTTGATCGCAAGGTAAGAGAGCAAACCCATCAATTAAATGAAACTCGATTACAAATAGTGCAGCGTCTGGGGCGAGCCGCAGAATATAAAGACAACGAGACCGGCCTGCATGTTATCCGTATGAGCTACTATTCCAAAATTTTGGCTCTAGCTGCAGGCATGAGTGAGTCGGATGCCGATGTATTAATGAATGCGGCACCTATGCATGACATCGGAAAAATAGGCATTCCCGATGAGATCCTGAAAAAGCCAGGGAAACTCGATAACAACGAGTTCGATACCATGCGCACTCATGCAGAGATAGGGGCCGAAATTATAGGTGACGGTCACTCTGAACTATTAGAAATGGCCAGAACCGTGGCTCTCACTCACCATGAGAAGTGGAATGGCAAAGGCTATCCAAAAGGCTTAAAGGGTGAAGAAATCCCCCGAATTGGCCGTATTGTCGCGATAGCTGATGTCTTTGATGCACTGACCTCTGAGCGTCCCTATAAAAAAGCCTGGCCAGTGGAGAAGGCCGTTGCATTATTAGAGGAAGAAGCAGGGGAACATTTTGATGCCGAACTAGTGGCCCTGTTTCTACAAAAACTGCCAGAAGTATTAGAGATTAAAGCTCAGTATGAAGAATATTTTCCTGAAAACTAAGCTATGATACCAATCCCGATAATTCCTTATAGAAAGAATGGGGAAAATCGGGATCAATCTAGGTGTACTCGGAGGTTGCTATCACTGATAACTTATCGGGAATGGTATAAGTGTTATTTTTTGGCTCGGGGCAAATTGATGATAAGGCAAGTACCTGTTTGCTCCGTGCTTTCAAAACGAATATCTCCTCCTTGAATATTGGCCATTAACTTAGCAGAGTATGTGCCTAACCCAGTTCCGGTGTCTTTTCCTGAAGTACTATATTTATCAAAAAAGCTATCTCGCACATCGGCTGGAATAACGCCTTGGTTCGATACTTCAAGGGTGATCATTTGTTGTTCTTTTTCATTTCCCCCCTTATTTTCATGGCTGTCTTCTTCATCTACCTCAGAGACTAAGACTTTAATATTTTCACTTGCAGGTGAGGCCTCTACAGCATTTTTCACCAAGTTTCCCAGCATGGATAAACACAGCAACTCTTCACCTCGGCACAAGCACTTTTCTGGAGATTCAAATAGGATTTTTATCCCTTTTTTCTTAGCATTGAGACGCTCAGCTTCTAATACCCGTTGACAGATCGCAACAATATCCAACGTTTTAGGATTAAGTCGGTATTGTCCTGTTTCCATTTTATAAAGATCCAGAGAGCGATCCACCATGCCAAGAATATCGTAGGCGGATCCTCGAATCGTATCGATCTCATGCAGTTGCTCTGCACCTAACCAACGGTTTTCCATTAATTGCTCAGAGGTATTAATAATAGCGGTCAGGGGGCTTTTGAGATCATGTTGAGTCATACGCTCTATGTCTTCACGTAGACGGGCATTTTCAGTCAGCACATCGATCTGATGGCTCAAATCATCTCTGGATTTCTTTAGCTTAAGCTGAGTACGAACACGAGCCTTTAACACTTTACCGTTTACAGGTTTAGTGATGTAGTCCACTGCACCTATATCAAAACCTGCCGTGATATCTTTCACTTCGGTTTTTGCGGTTAAAAAAATGACCGGGATATTTTCTGTCTTGGGATTATTCTTTAAACGACGACAGACCTCCATTCCATCCATTTCAGGCATCATAATATCCAATAGGATTAAGGAAGGAGGTTTCTTTTCTACAATCTGTAAGGCCTTAGCACCACTTGTAGCAGCAATAATACGGTATTCATCCTTGATTAACCCTGTAATAACATCGATATTGGTAGGCGTGTCATCCACAACCAATACAATGTCTCTTTCTCGCGTTTTTTCAATGTTAATTAATGAACCTGTACCACCATAAGCAGATTGTGCAGATGAGATATCGGCCCCATGTTCTCCTTTTCTCAGTAAACGCTGAACTTTTTCGCATAAATTGGTGGGTGTAAAAGGTTTAATTAAGAACTCATCCACACCTGCAGAGATCACTTGTTGGATGCTTTCTCTATCTGTTTCTGCTGTGACCATCATAAATAACAGGGATCGATACTTAGGGGATGATCTCAGATTTAACAGCAGTTCCAGACCATCCATTTCTGGCATATTCCAGTCAGAAATAATGCAATTGATAGGATGTTTGGACAATATATTTAAAGCTCCACGACCATCCTCAGCTTCCAGAGTATTTTCAATTCCCACCTGACGCAGGTTGCTTTTAATCACAGAACGCATGGCCGGGTGATCATCAACAATCAAAACATATGGGGTTTGAGGTTCCATAAAGCCTCCGACAGTATCCTTATCAATAAACGACACAAGTTCTTTTCGCGCTTATTTAGAATGACCGATAGTCAAATTTGTATAGATAAGAAAATCGTATTCCAATCTTTTTAGGCTAGCACAGGTAAGCGCCTTGCTTAGTGAATTATCAGGCTTTTATAGGTTTTATTTATAGGTTCGATAAAAAGTCATATCCTTATGAGATGCTTTATAGCCTAGATATAGCAGAGCCCTTGCTTCAAATCAGAAGGAGAATGATACGTATATGCTAATATCCTTAAGAGTCCCCATAAAGAACTAAAGGCACGCCGAATATGCTAAAACGTCAGTACTATTATCCTTTGCTGGCTTGGCTATGCTTCTCTTTTCAGAATGCAAAAGCTGAAGAGATCTGGCGTATCACTTCCCTTAATTGGGAGCCCTATTCGGGAGAACACTTACCAGGACAAGGATCATCTATTCAAGCCCTAAGGAACCTGCTTAAACCTCATAATATTCGGTTAGAGGTAGAGTTCTACCCCTGGAAAAGGGCTCAGTTATTGGCTAAAGGAAAAAAATATATTGGTTATTTCCCCGCTTGGCCTTCTGAGGTACAAGCCGGTTTTCGAGCCTCTCCCTCCATTGATTTTTCCCATCTAGCCGTTATCAAGCACAGTGAAAATAAGCTAAAGTTTACAACTTTAAATGATCTATTTACCAACTACCGAGTTGGCTTGGTGAAAACCTATATTTATCCTAGAGAGATCGATCAACTGATTGATGCTCATCCTAGTCAGGTGATCTGGGCTGATACGGAAGAATCTTTAATCCGTAAACTGTCAATTGGCCGACATCCCGCAGCATTAACAGACCCCAAAGTAATGCACTTTCAAACAGAGCAATTCAAAATTCATAATATCGAGTTAGTTAAAATGCTCGAACAAACGCCGTTAGTGCTCGCTTTTAGAAATCAAGCCGATAATCAACAGAAAATCCGTTTGCTGCAGAAAATTATTGAAGAACAGCTACAATAGTAAACTTTAAAAGTAGTTATAAATAATCAGCATTAATACGATAGATATACCCAAACAAAAATACTTCAATACACGTGAGTCTGCCGCTAGATGATATGGCAATTTTTGTAGAGAGATTTTTGTTTGAGTACTTAGGCAGGATAGTGTCATGCGAAAAGTTTACCCCTATACCTTGTTAGATGTGTTTACCAATCAAATGTTTGGCGGTAATCAATTAGCGGTATTTACTCAAGCAGAAGGGCTTAGCTCAGAACAGATGCAAAAAATTGCCAATGAGATGAATTTGGCAGAAACGACCTTTGTCACTGAAGGTAAGGACGAGCATAGTCCTAATGTACGCATCTTTACTACCGCTGATGAGATGCCTTTTGCAGGCCACCCGACAATAGGTACTGCAATCTGTTTAGCCAAGCAAGCAGCCTACGGCAGCGAGGAAGAAGTTGAAGCACTGGAAAGTGAGAGAAAACAAATTATCAGCCATTGGACATTAATGGAAAAAGTAGGCCCTGTGCCTGTGACCGTTGATAATACAGGTTCAGTGGCTACAGCGGAGTTCACCACAGCCGTACTCCCACAACTCTCCCATTCTGCACTAAACACAAAACAGATCGCCGAACTACTCACCATAAAAAAACAGCAAGTCGTATCTGCACCTATGATCGGAGACTGCGGTGCCCCCTTTACCTTAGTGGAGCTAAAAGATAAGACGGCCGTAGATGCTGTTCAGATGCAAGCGACTAAAACAGATCTATTTAACGCCGATAGCCACTGGCCAGCATTTTATATTTTTAGCCGTAGCAACAGCCACCTTTATGCCCGAATGATCTGCCAAGAGGTAAACCTAGTGGAGGATCCTGCAACCGGTAGTGCAGCAGCGGCAGTGTCTGGTTATTTAGCACAAAGCTTTGAAGCAGGAACGTATCATTTCCAGATTGATCAAGGAGTAAAAATGGGCCGCGCCAGTAAGATAGAACTAAGCATTACGATTGGTGAAGGTCATTGTGGCTTAGCCGGTGTGGAAAAGGTTACTGTAGCAGGACAAGCTGTCATTGTAGGTGAAGGATATTTAAGGCTGTAACGGTATGGATCAAAAGGAAAATCAGGAGTTATCCACAGAAAAAGTGGGTAACATTGTGAATTACTTACCTATAGACAAAAGATAGAGCCTTTTTTAAGTAAATCACACTTGCTGTGAATTACTTACCTACAGATAAAGATAGAGCTTTTTTAAGTAAATCACACTTGCTGTGAATTACTTACCTACAAACAAAAGATAGAGCCTTTTTTAAGTAAATCACACTTGCTGTGAATTACTTACCTACAGACAAAAGATAAAACCTATCTAAACACTCTGAGGTAAATGAATAGCCAGTGTAGTGCCTTCATTTACCTTACTATTAAGAGCGATTTCACCATCTTGTGTTTTGGCCATAACGTAAGCGGCATACAGATCTGTTTCATTGTTGGAACTGTCTTTTTTTACGGGCTCTTTCTGAAAAAATGTTTCCTGCTGGCTTAATGGCACCAGACCTTCATGATGAATGCTAATCGTGACCGTAGGATTCTTTTCTATGCTTATCAGTACGGTTTCTTTTTTAGGTGATGCATGAATGGCGTAACGTATTAAATTGCCCAACATCGTTAAGCAAAGCAGTGCTTCCCCCTGACAATAAGCATTATGAGGTGCTTCAAAGGCGACTGTAATGGACTTCTGTTTGGCTTTCAGTCTCTCTGTTTCAATCACCTTTTGAGCAATACTAACGATATCCACCTTGCTAGCGTTAATGACGTATTGATCAGTTTCCATCTTCCAAAGATTTAGAGAACAATCCAACTTAGCCTGTAATTCGTAGCTAATATCCCTCAAATTATTAATTTGCTGACGCTGTTCGGCGCTAAGAGATCGGTGCTCCAAAAAGGTTTCAGTTTGTTCGAGTATCTCAGTAAGGGGACTGGTTAGATTAACACTGCAAATACGCTCTAAATCCGCTTTTAAGCGACTATTTTCATTGGAGAGATTTTGTATCAATGCCTCCTGTTCAGCAGGTTCTGTGCAATCCGTTAAAGAGGTTAATGCGTAGGGGCCACTTTCATTATTGAGCTGATCTTTAGGCAGATCAATAGTGATATTTTTGGGTATATGGGAGCTTTTACGAATGAGACGAAAGACTTTTTCGCATAATGTCGCAGGAGTAAAGGGGTTAATTAATAGGTCATCCACTCCCGCCAAAATTGCCTTTTCTATTCGATCTCGATCAGACTCTCCTGTGACCATCATAAATAACACTTCTTGATGCTCAGGATCTGCCCTCAGTTGCAATAAAAGATCGATGCCATCCATATTTGGCATATCCCAGTCTGCAATAATGCAGTTAACGGGCTTTTTCTGCAGGATTAGTAGCGCTTCACGGCCGTCATCCGCCTCCAATATTTCTCCGAAGTTTCGACGAAATAGATGACTTTGAATCACCTTGCGCATGGATATTTTACTGCTCACAAGCAAAACAACGGCCGCATCATGTCTCATGGATTTAATCCCGGTAACTTTTTATATTCAGCATCATAAAACAGCATAGAGGCTATTTTATATAAGCACCTAAACAAACGTTTATCTACAAATAACGGTCATATTCCCTGCTCGACTGGTAGGGGGATATCAAAATACTTTTGTTTAGGTATGTGATGATGATTTTAAGCTTACCAAATTATCCTCAAGCCATTGCTGAAAATTGCTCGTAGTCATTTTCTTTAAGCTATTGAGCACCCATATCGTTTTTTCTTTTGAATCCTTATTTTTTACATTTTGATCTGTAATCCATAAACAATTATCACTTTGGTTATCGCTTATTTTTTCGCTGTTTTTATCTCCTTCCCTGTTCCTTTCTTTACTGCCGGAGCTTTCTTTACTGCCAGAGCTCGCTTTAGCAAATTCTAGAACCGGCAGACTTAAAGCATATAACAAGGGATTGAGTTCTGGTTGTTGGCTACAGATAGCCTCCCAGCCTTGCTGCCAGAGAGCATCGTCCAGATCCAAGGCAAATAGGCTAATCTGTTTTTCATTATGACTTTGATTACGCTGAATAGAATGTCGGTATTGAGGCCATAACCGAATTAAATCTTCGGCGATAATATTGTTCATCACTTTTAGATTGGTAGGGTTTAGCCAAAAATAATCCGATGCTTTATCACCTTGTTTTAGAGAGAACGTCTGTTGATTAATGCGAGCACCACCGGGCTTTAACTGAAAAGCCGCATCAATGGGCACTATACGTATATTGCTCTGGCGCAGCGTGGGGTAGATATCTAATTCAGGCCACACTGAAGCCACTGTGATCAAAGCACTGTATTGAGGCAGCTGTTCTAGTTTTTGCGGTAACTTTTTCTGTAACCAATACCCGATACGGTTCACGGGATAGCGTTTGGTTGGCAGATAATCTACCTGCAGATTTGTTTCTTGAATCAAAGCTTGAGTTAATAAATAGGTGACAGGCAAAGTCGTAGCGATGTGTTGTCTATCCGACTGAATCTGAGACTGAATCTCGATAGCCTCTCCCTGCTTGAAATCAGCCTCTGATGACTGGGCAAACGATTGCTTACCAAAAGATAGAGTGAGTACCAGTAAAAGGGCATTAGCAAAACAAAATCGTCTTGTCTGTTTGTTCATCATTGTATTTTCTTTATCTTAGTTTCTTAGCATTTTTAACTGATTGAGTAACACGATAAATAGAAACAAAGCGCTGGCTAACAGCACGATCGCCGCGCCAGAAGGAATCGGCAGCTCCAAACCCATAGGCAAGACCACCCCTGCCACACAGCAACTGGTTGATATCAGCAAGGTTCGATTGAAGAACTGTTTCAAATTGCCACTAATCAAACGAGCCGTTGTTGCTGGAATCAATAACAAGGCGCCGACCAAAACAGCCCCTATAATTTTTACAGCGGCAACGGTAACCAGAGCAATCAAGAGAATGAAAGCGTAATCTAATAGAGTGACATTGACCTTTTTATTACCAACGCCCTGTACCCGAGCAAGCTCCGGTTGTAGAGAAGCCATCAGAGTTTGGTTAGCAAAACGTAGGGCCAATACAACACTTATGGCAGTAATGATCGCCAGAATGAAGAGATCCGTAGGAGTAACGGTCAGGATAGAACCAAATAAAACATTTTCTAAGATGTGTACATTTACTTTTTTCGCCACATATAAAAGTAGCGCGGCTCCTAAAGCGATGGCAAAAGCCAGAAATACCCCCACCAGGGCATCATAAGGCACCTGAGTACGGCTTTTAACCCAATGCAATAAGAGAGCAAAACACAAACAAAAACTGAATAAAGCAGCTACAGGCTGAGTCGCAGGTTCCCCTAATAAAATACCGATAGCGATGCCGGTTAATGCACCATGCCCCACGGCTTCGGAGAAAAAGGCTAGGCGTTTAACCACCACTAATGTTCCTAAGGCTCCCAGCAATGGCCCGATTAACAGGGCAGCAATAAGCGCATAAGTCACAAAAGGATACTGGAACATATCAGGCAACCAGCCTGTGTCCACTAATAGACTGATTTGGCTATGCAGATAATCGATCATAGTGATACCTCTTCTTCAGAAGTCTGTCTCGATGCCTGTTGGCCATAAATTTGTTCCGGTGATCCGTACTTTTCCAGACCGTTATTAATCACTAAAACATGATCGGCATGCTGCCGCACAAAATGTTGATCATGATGCACCATCAGTAGAGTACATCCCTGTTCTTTTAGGTTAAGAATCATACGTTCTATCTGTTTCTGGGCCTTCTGATCCAAACCTGTCATAGGCTCATCCAGTAACCAAAACGTACTCTTTTGGGCTAAGGCTCGGGCAAACAATAAGCGTTGACGTTCACCACCAGAAAGCTGCCCCAATTTACGCTGAGCTTTATCCTCTAAGCCAACCTCTTCTAAAAGTTGCTGCAACCGTTGTTTTTGTTGCTTCTTTTTTTTCAAGAAAAAGGCACGGGTCTGAATACTGGCGTAAAGATAATCCTCAATTGTAATAGGCAAGGCGGCATCAAAGCTGGCCAACTGAGGGATATAGGCGGGTATCTGAGCCTGTTCTGGCCAGTTTAAGTAAATATCTCCGCTATGGGGCATCAAGCCAATAATCGATTTTAATAGGGATGACTTACCTGCTCCATTAGGGCCGGTTAACAGGTGCAATTTACCGGCCTCTAACGTCAAATCGAAAGGATTCAATAGTGTATTTTCACCGATACTCAGGCTGTAATTATCTAATGTGATCGCCGGGCCCATAGATTATCCTTTCTGCTCTGCATCATGGTTCTCTGAGCTGGCTTGCTTTAAGGCCTTGTTCAGGGTTTTAAGGTTTTGCTCCATTTCTCGATAGACTTTATCGGGATCATAATCACCGTAGGTCATATGGGAAAAATGATGCAGATGGATCCCCGTTGCTCGTTCTATGGTGCTGACATAACGGTTATCCATGTCCAACTCAGTGAACAGTAGATTCACATTGGCAGAACGAATTCTCTCAATAGTCTTCTGTAACTGACTGGCACTGGGTTCTACCCCATGGGCCGGTTCAATGACCGTATCAATACGAATACCAAATTCTTGCAAAAAATAACCGTAAGCATTGTGGGTGCTCGCAATGCGTATTGAGCTGAGGTCTGTTGCAACCAGTTGACGCATATAACGATTTTTTAACCCTCGAAGCTTACGGGCATACTGAATGGCATTTCTCTGGAAGTACTTAGCATTTTCCGGATCAAGCTGTCCCAAGGATTTTGCGATGGTATAGACCTGCCTAATCGCAGCATCAATGGATACAAAAGTATGGGGATTCCAAGCATTACGACTATTGGCAGACGCTAACAGGGGCACATCTTTATTTGCATTAATCAGAGTAAGCCGTTGTTTTAGCTCCGGTTGACTGTGTATCAGTTTTTCTACGGCCTGAGTGGCAAACTCATCATGACCAATACCGTTTAAAACTAAAGCATCCATGCTGAGTAAACGTTTAAGATCTGCCGGTTGTAACTCATAACTATGGGGATTAAACCCTGAATCGACCAAGGGAACGAGCTCTGCCCGATCACCAATCACATTAGCCACATAGCTATAATAGGGGTGAAGCGTAATACCAACCTTTAAAGGCCTATCTCTTTTTTCTATGCCCTCAACTCCCGTAGCAGCCGACACATTAAGGGATAACAACAGCAAAACACTTAAACACCCAGACAACAGAAGGTATAACCTCTGATAACACCTAGAGATATTCAAATTTATCATGATCAGAACTCAGTGAATTGTAGCTGCCATTGGCTTAAATCATGGCAATCAGCGTGGTCGAGGGAGTTGGCTTGGTTATAGAGCTCGTCTTGGTTATAGAGCTCAGCTTGGTTATAGAGCTCAGCTTGGCTATAGAGCTTACCGGGCAGTTCTTCACCTGCCCCTTCAGTTACAGGAATCAACAATAGAAAAGAACTCAACTCAGGCTGTTGGCTCATTCCCAGATAACACCCCTCTTCTGGCGTTGACCAGAGATAGTCTCCTCCTCCAGCCGCTCCAACCAATTCAGAAGATGCATGTGATAAAGGAAATAACTGATCAAAAGGCGGGATCTGTTGCTCTGCCAATAATCGAATACTGGGCCACTGATTATCCATTTGCTGCAAAAAACGTATCTCTGTGATCGCACTGCTCAGATTAAGCAGAAGCGATCTATCCTGTGTCGATAACGATAAGTGTTCCTTTATTTCAGGTTCATCAGCCTGATGATTGGCAACACCCAATCCACCACAGAACAAAATCAGCACAAGTGCTAAAAAACACCAACGTGTTTCCTGCTGGCCATTTAAAGGCTGTACTTTTTGCCTCTGCCCTAGCACGACTGTTTGAGAGTTAATCATACTTATAACTCGTCATAATCAATTTCGATGGGAGACTCATGACCAGAATCAAAGCGGATATAAAACTCCCCTTCTGGGCGCAAAAAAGAGACTTGGGATTTATGATCCGTTTTTAATTGCAGCAGCAACTGATCGTTATAATCCAAAACTTTCACTCGTTTATTGATCGCTTGGCTACCATCACTAAAACCGGTCTGGCAAAGCACATTTTTTTGCTCCAATGCGCAGCTCATAACCGGATAGTGGGCTTGAACCCCTGTACTGATAGATAACAGAGAGCCTAAAAACAATGTTGTGCAATAGTAGCCAAGACGTTGCATAAGGAGATCCTTTGTTAAGGCAGTTGTGATTCAAAGGTCATATAAAGCACATGGCGAACAGAATCGGCTTTGGCCGTTTTTTGTTTCAGCTCAGTACTCGCAGCCATATACCAAGGGCCTGCAATATCCGGGGTAAAAATCAACATGCCGTTTTTATCGGTCGTTAACTTGATCATCTTGCGATCATCTCGATATTTTGTACCGTTGGGTGTTAACTCAACCTCAACATTGGCTTGAGGCTTACCATCTAAGAACAATTGGAACTCAGCTTCTTCGCCCGTGATCACATCATTAGGGTGCGTAGGACCGGCAAGTTCTAACCCTTTATTTTTTAATTCCAGTACCTTGTTATCAGGCGCTTGCCAAGTAACAAAGCTGATCGTAGAGATCATGTAGAGGCTGGTTTTTACCTCACGAGCATCCTTTGGTAACTTATCTTTTGCGGCTTGTTTATCTGCAAATAAACGCTTTTCAGCATTACGTTTACCGGCAACATAGTTGGTAATAAAAACTGGAGGACGGGCACCAGAAAGTTTCCAAGTACCGGGCTGATCAATTTTAAGATCAAAGACACTGCGGCGATGGCCCTTAAAATAACTGCCTACTCTTTGTTCGCTACCATCAGGAGCACTAATACGCACTCGATCCAGAGGGAGTCCCTTGTCATAGTTAAATAGGGTATGAGAGGCGGTAGCATCAACTGTAATCCACTCGGCATCATCACCAGACAAATTGAATTCATGAGGCAACATCCACATAGGGTGAGCCAATGCTGTTCCTACGGTGGAGAGCGTTAATGCTGCTGTAATACAAAGCTTCTTACCAAAGCCTGATCCTATGCGGGATAGAGTTTTTAATGATGTTACGGGCATTTCATTTCCTTAGCTGAATAAGTCTCTAAATACTGTTTTTATCGATAGATGAAGCACTAAAGTAAGCGAATCACCACAGGCCCTAGCTCTGTACCGGCTTTAAGTTGATAGCTCTGATCTGATGCCGGTAGCTGGAATTTCTGTTTGAGTAAAGTACGACTGCCGTGCTCACGAGACGCTTCAAAACACAGCTGGTACTCACCGGCGGGAAGACTGACACCCTCATGATCTTTGCCATCCCATAACAGGGTGAATTGCCCCGGCGCTTTGGTAGCACCTGTAACGGCATCTAGGTTTTCTTTTTGATAACGACCCGCTTTACGCCACCAACGACGTAAATCCTTCAGCCATTTTTTGTCTTCGTGCCAAATTGCCAGTGTTTTTACGGCCTTACCTTTGCTGGTTTCCACCCATACAGCGACATAAGGTCGTTGATATTGCCCGGTTTGAATCACTGGCAGGGTAAATTCCATTTCTACTTCCTGAGCAAGAATGCTAGGACTCAGCAGTGATAAAATAATCAATACCAGCAACATTAAGGCGTTCTGACTCAACTCTTTAAGCGAGAGAAAAACGCGAGATATCACAAACATCAGAGAGCACTCCAGTACAGCAATAGGGATAAACCAAAACCAAGACCACAAACAGCGAATAAACGCCCTCGGCGTTTTTTCTGAGGTAAGAGCAGCCAAAAACCACTTAACGTAAAGAGCAGCATTACCAAGGCAGAAAAATCGATAAAACCTTGCCAAAGTTCACCACTGTGACGGCCTTTATGCAGATCATTAAGAACGGCAATCACACCTGCACTTTTTTGCTCTAAAGTGACCTCACCTGAATTCAAATCAAACTCAGCTAAGCTGTAACCACCGGGTTGACGGATATCGATAACCAGAAAGCGTTCATCCTGATCCCAGTCCAAATTAATCTGTTGCCCCTGTACCTGATGCTCTTTACGCAGCCAGTCAATGAGAGGGGATGCAATATTCATAGCGTCATTCTGAGTTTGAACGGCTTGTTGTAATCTATCTGGCAATTGATGATTATTTAGCGTGGCTGGGTCTGTATCGGAGAACCAATTCTGATGATTTAATGTGATACCGGTAACAGTAAAAAACAGCATTACCAATAACATCAGCATGGAGCTGTACAGATGAATAGTACGCACCAGCTTAGGAGAAAGAAGATAGGCTAACTTATCAATCACGGCATAAAGTCAGTAGTAAGTGCTAGAACACACGTTTTTCTTCAGATTAATTAGAATATGGAAAAACGTTTATTTAGCCACTTAGTGCATGGATTAATAATGGCCAAAGAAGAAAACCTATGGCTCTTTAGCGACAGGGTTTCTTTACCAACAATCAATCAAATGAAATTGCTTTTGATAACCATTATCAGTTGTATGCATTATGGCTTTGGAAGGGAGGCGAGGATATTGAATTTACATTATTTACACTAAAGAGCCCCAGAATAAGCAGTTTATGGCTCAGGCTGCCAGAGACTCCCTAAGCCCTTAAACAGGACGCTCTATACAAAAAATCACCGTACCTCCGGTGACAAGGAACGATTTATCGAAATGTATTTGTTTGACGGCTTATTTTAGCAAATAAGCCATTTATTCAATTAAAGAAGATAAAGGTTTATTAACCGCTAAGGCTTTATTCAAGTTTTGCATCAAGTCTGAAATTTCAAAGGGCTTGGTCATATAGTCGATAAATAAAGCCGTATTTTCCCCTCGCTTAATATCATCCGTCATTGCATTGGCGCTTAAAGCAATAATAGGAATATGACGCGTTTTGGGATTTTCTCTGAGGTAAGCCGAAGCATCAAAGCCGTTAATATCAGGCAAATCGATATCCATAATAATAACGTCTGGCAGCTCTTCCTCTGCAAGCATAATGCCATCAGAAGCTGTCGTGGCGACACAGAGATGCATATCAGACGCTGTATTGATAACATTTTCCATTAACCGGACATTGGTAGGGTTATCTTCAACATAAAGGATTAAATGAACCTCATCAGTGGTCGGTACCGACTCAAACTCTTTTTGTTCATCAAAGAAAACACCTTCAGCAGCTATCTCTTCTTGCCCTTTATCAATAGGAAGTTCAACCCAAAAAGTACTGCCTTCATTTAAAGTACTGTATAGACCAATTTTCCCACCCATGGCATGGACTAGCTTTTGAGTAATAGCCAGACCAATGCCTGTGCCTTCAATATTGGAATCTTCATGGGTTAAACGGTTGAAGGGCTGGAATATATTTTCTTGGTCTTCTTTAGCGATGCCAAAACCTGTGTCACTGATGCTAATTCGTAAAAAACCGTTATCGGTCAGATCCGTGATTAATTCCACATCACCACCCTCTCGGTTGTACTTCACCGCATTAGATAACAGGTTTAATAATATTTGCTTTGCTCTCAGATGATCAGCAATCACACTCGGCAGGCTACCCTCCATCTGATCGATGATATTGATCTGCTTGTCTTCTGCTAAGGTTCTGGTGAGATTGATACAGTCGCTTAATAATAGAGCCGTATCAATGGCCACATAGTTAAAGGTCATCTTTCCCGCTTCAACCTTAGCAAGATCAAGTATTTCATTAATCAAGGATAATAAATGCCGACCTCCATCCGTAATATGATCCACATATTCTTGCTGCCTTTCTGTTAGAGCCGGATCATCCACTTCCAATAATTGTGCAAAACCCAGCACAGCATTCAGAGGTGTGCGTAACTCATGGCTGACTGAAGAGAGAAACTCTGATTTTGCTTGGTTCGCTTTTTCTGCACTTTCTTGAGCTAGCTCTGCGCTTTCTTTAGCTTGTAATAGCTGTTCTTCTGCTCGTTTATGCTCGGTTAAATCACTGATAATCCCTGTAAAACCTGGACTGGTCTCGCTACCAATAACACTCACAGCCAAACGAATAGGCATAATGGAACCGTCTTTACGTAACCCCTCCACATCTCGCCCGATACCAATAATATGAGGCTCTTGACTGGTTTTATAGCGGTGTAAAAACTGATCATGCTGACTGCTGTAGGGCTCTGGCATCAACATAGATACATTTTTGCCTAATACTTCCTGAGCCTCATAACCAAACATTCTGACAGCAGCAGAGTTAAAAGAGGTCAACAAACCTTGGTCATCAATCGTGATAATAGCATCCGCAGCATGCTGTAAAATAATTTGCAGTCGCTGTTCATGATCACGCAGATTAGCTTCCGCTGAGGCCCTGTGTTGTTGATGTTGCTGTACCGAATCAATAAATCGATTGGCAACCTTAACTAAATTGCCTAACTCAGTTTCTGAACTCTTTTGCTTAATACCTAACCGAGAAGCCCCTGGGTTTTCTGGTGAAATATTTTCAAAGCTACGCACTAAGCGTTTAAGTGGATGGATCAGTTGTCGATTCGTAAAACCAAAGAAAAGAATACCCAATAAAATCAAAACGATTGAAGCCGTTGAACCGACGATATAAGAAAAGGTGGCAAGATTATCGATAGAGGTACGCAGTTGTTGATAATTGCCTTTTTGAGCACTGTACAGATAATTCTCAAGTGAAATAATGGCTCTACTGGCTGGAATATCATCAACGTTAATCGCGGCATTGATAGATTGCTTTGTTTCCCTTCGGTCAATCATCTGCTCAGCCAGAATAATCATCTCTTTGTACTGGCTGATGACACCCTCTAATTGATTAAGGGCACGCCGTTCTTTCTCCGATAGGTTGAGATTTCGATAGGCGGCTAATGCAATTTTCAGTTCTAATAGCTTGTCGTGGGTAGCTAAAACACGCCAACGCTTACCCTGCAAAATAAAGTTTTTGAAGTGATGGGTTACACCTTCAAAACCCATCGCCGTTTTTATTTGACCCAATATTAAAGCTTTTTGCGCATTGGTTTGCTGATACTGGGACCAGTCTTGGCCCATGGCCTCAATTTTTTGTGTTGTTTGGTGGGACAAAAACCCTGAAGCTAAAATCGCTAACAATAACCCTAAAGCAATAATCCAACGGAAGGTAGATATTCGAAATGTTGTCAACATGGTGAGTTACCCTCCTTGGCCAAGTTGTGCTTGGATGCTCTTAAGCTGGATATAATGTGCCAATCGACGTTTTAAAAGATCGACTTGGGCAAATACATCACTGGGGGTTTTATCAATAACCTCGACTTCACTATAGAACTGACTTACCGGTAAACGAGACTGGGTAGCCTGAATATATTGGTCCACTAGAGCCCGCAGTAATTGCGAAGACAAAATAAAAACGCTACTAGGATGAATCTGCTCCTCAACCTGTTGATATTGCAATGTTTTATAATGATCAACCCATGCAGGTTGATGAGAAATTTCCGGTAATCCAAATGCAGACTCAAGCATTTTTTTGACGTCTTCTACTTGCCGATAAACATCTCTGGGCTGCTTATCGGTAAAGCGTTCCGATTTTATCGCAAAGATTTGATTCTGAGCTTGAAGGTTTAAATTTGAATGGCTTTGGTACTGTAAAAATACCTGATTAATATTTAACCAAATACTATAGACATTGCTCGGCTTAAAACCAAAGTCAGCGGCTTTCGCCTGAACCGTGATAAGCAATGTAAAAGCCAATAGGATAATTTTTATTAAATTGTATTTCATATCGTTCTTTTTACTATGACTTAGGCCACTCTATTTAAAGCTATTAACCTTATAAAAAAACGGGTTATTAGCCTGATTATGCTGAAAAAGTATTAGTTTTACCAACCTTGGTCGCATTAAAGTT
This sequence comes from Oceanospirillum sp., assembly GCA_047518265.1. Classification (GTDB taxonomy): domain Bacteria; phylum Pseudomonadota; class Gammaproteobacteria; order Pseudomonadales; family Halomonadaceae; genus Oceanospirillum. The sequence goes on along the minus strand of JAKZRG010000008.1, from coordinate 77,329 downwards.
CAAATATTAACGGCCCAAAACTACAGCATAAAGATGACACTAGATGTCTAATGATTAGATTCGACATTATAAGCTCAGCTTTTTGATCTGAGTATAGGAAAAAGACTACAAAAAAAGGCCAGTGCATAAACACTGGCCTACTGCGATTAAAACAAAGCGATCTTTTTTTATTTGAAGGACTAGGGATTAGGGTACAAAAGACTTAAAAACTATATGCCGCCGTAAGCTTCAGGTTACGGCCTGGCTCAGCGTCATCCAACACTAAGTGACCAAAACGAGGATGATCACTCTCACCAATACGAGAAACATGAGAAACATAATAAGTATCAAACAGGTTTTCTATACCCGCAGTGACAACTAGCCCATCCACTGACGAAGGCGCCCAGCGTACAGAAATATTGTGTACGTCGTAGCCTTCTTTATCGTAGTGACTCTCTTCCAGTACCGCTTGAGCTTCCCACTCCAGCTCCAAATCCAGCGCTGGTAGAGCATAATCCACCGTCAGAGCGATACTATCACCGGTCTCATCAGCAAAAGGGATTCCTGTAGACTTATCTTTAGTCTCGGACTTTGAGTAACTAAACAGAACACCCAAATCACCCTTATTGGCTTTTATACTCGCCTCAAAGCCTTTTATGCTGACATTATCAACATTTACCCAGGTATTATCACCGCGGTTCCAAGCAATACGATCATCCACTTGGGTATTAAATGCAGTAACTCCCATTCTTAATTGATCTAACCCTGCAATGCTTTCTGTTTTAAAGCGCAACCCAATCTCACTGTTTAAACCGGTTTCAGGCTTAAGATTTGTGCTGACTTCATTCACATGGTCTGCGTAAAAAGCTTCTTCTAAGTTAGGCCCTTGAAACAATGATGTGCTACCTGCACGTAACGTCAGATTATCGGTAAGATCAACCTCACCGGCTAGGCTCCAAGTAGTTTCGTTATAGGTTTTATCTGCTGCAGTGGCATTCAGATCATAACGGTTTTGACGCAAACCTGGTGTCACACGGACACGCTCACCAATCTCAATTTCATCCTCCAGATATAAAGCAATGTTAGTGGCATCTTCGCCACCTTTATTCGCGCCATCTTTGGTCATCTGGGTTTCTTGCTTATTGACCTCAGCACCATAACGTAAGTTATGGACCAGGTTACCGCTATCTAACAGAGTTTCTGCCAATACTTTAGCGCCTGTATTGGTTGTTTTACCGGCTTTAATTTTAAACTCATCATCATTCTCTTCTCGTTCCAGCTCCAACTCATTTCGGTACAGGCTGGCGTTTAAGAAAAGGTCATCACCTTTATCTAACTCATATCCTACTCGTAGAGTACTGCGGTCATAGGTTGTAGGGTAAAGCTTATCACCGGTAATGGCTTTATTCGTGCCGACGCCCATATCGGCTCGATAGGGGTAATCACCCTCATCGTTATATTGGTCATAACTGACCTCTAAACGATTACTGTCATCGATATTAAACCCGGCTTTAATCAGCCCATTAACAATATCACCATCATTACCCAGATTTTCCTGACCTTTACCATCCTCAGGATTATCTCTATCTACCTGATAAACGTAAGCTAACAAATCGATCTGATCATTCACTCGACCATAGCCGGTTAAGGAGTAGCCAGCATTTTTATTAGAGGCAATATGACCTTGAATACGCCCGCCAAAATTATCTCCAGGCGCTAATAGGTCATCAGCATCTTTAGTTTCAAAGGCGACAGCACCGCCTAAAGCACCCGTTAAGACGGAGTTAGCCCCTACTTGAATATCGGCAGACTTTAGAATGTCCGGATTAATCAATAAATTACCCGCGTGATGATACATATAAGCATTTTGGCTAGCGCCATCAATGGTGATATTTAGATCAGTGTCGTCTAAACCTCGGATGCTGATTTTTTGATTAATCGAGTGAGTACCACCGACTTCAACACCCGGTAAGCTGCGCAATAAATCACTTAGATGATCCGCTTGTTTCAGCTCTATATCATCATCACCCAAAAAGGTCGACGAACTGGAGACTTGGGTTGCCCAGATTTCAGTAGTGTCGGAGATTTTGTCTTCTGCCCATGCATGGGAACTGATTAACCCAATAGCGATAACAAGGGGTAACTTTTTAAGTGATGGCTTGCTGTTCATCAAAACACCTTAACTGATAATGATTCTCAATGGCGCGTATTTTGCGAACAATTCTCACTTAAAGGAAAGAAATTTACACTCTTTACGTTTCAATGACGACACAGCACGGCATGACAATACTTGTCGCACTGCACCTCAACATTCTTTTAAGACCTCTTTATCAAGGACTTTACACCTATTCATAAACTATCCTTATTCCTATGATTAGCAGAGGATAGTTAGCGTAATTACTCAGGCTTACTGATCAAAAACTGATTTCAATCAAGTGAATTAATGGATAAACCTAGGGTTATTACTAGTTCCGCTTCTCAAGTGAAAAAAAGATCGTAGAGGTCGGTAATTTTGCTATGTTTTAAAATATAGAGTCCATTAAAACCGACAAGCCTGAACGTATCGGATTAGACAAAAACCAGTTCATCAGACTTAGGATTCAACAGGGAATGGATACCGTAAGGAGTAAGATCTCAAGTCCTAGGGAACCTCTGAAGGCCTGAGCCAGAAAGTACTTCTTCAGAGACTCCCTAGGTTATTAGGGTAACAGCGATCAATACTAGGGGTTATACCTTATGAGTACAGGTTATATATGTATTCTATCCTGCGAGAAAGAGCCTGACTCCATCGCTCTATATTGTACTGAGTACCGACCAGAATCAGCCATTAAGCGCCTTAATACGAAACTCTCCTCCACCTTTTATATTGAGTTTATTGTTTTGGTTAATGATCCTGCAGTCATTTTGCATGAGATTCGCCATAAATTAGATAATGTCGAACATCATCTTTTGGATCAAAAACTGGTGTATGGCCTAACCGTAGAAGAAGCATCGGATGTTTTGCGCAATATTACCGGTCAAGAAGGTCAGGATATCTTGGCTAAGCCAGACTTTTTTCAAGAAACAATTCTATGCGAGTCCCTACAAAGCGTCCCCGTGCCGAGCAGTCACAGCCGGGTCTCCAAGCAGATGATTAGATCATGTGAAGAGAGTTTAGTGGGCATTGGTCGACAAGGCTGCCCAACCGCTTTAAAAAAAGCCGCTGAAGTCTATGAGAAAAACGAAAAAAATAGCCTAAAGTTCAAAACTTATTGGCGAGAATATTTAGAACTCTCTCTGAAAAAGTGTGAGTTCTATGGCTGTCGCCCCGCGTCTTTAGGCTGTACCCGCAGCGATGTGGCAAGAGATTCTGTACAGTATTTATGGATGTTAACAAAAAATGATTGGTTAGAATTATCCGATGTGCGCTTTATTAAAAGCTTTCTGCTTGCTGGCGACAAACTGATCCTACGGGAGTTTCTTGATATTCTAAAAAACGAATGGGGCATGGATAAGGTGAGGGAACAGTTTAGAAAACTGCAATAAGTAACCAATTAGCTCCAATAGATTTTGGTCAATCTCATTTGGATTGACTGGACTGTATCAATTGACTAATCCACTGAATTATTGAGTTTAATAGGGAGTGTTAAACTCATAACCAAGCCGCCTTGAGAGCTATTATAGGCAAATAGTTTTCCTCCTAATCGCTCGGCTTGTTTTCTGGCTAAAGAGAGACCTAAACCAAAACCACCTTTTTTCCTCATACGGGCTTTATCCAAACGATAAAAAGGCTGAAAAATCCTTTCCAGTTGATCCTCAGGCACACCTATTCCTTGATCCTGTACTTCGATAATAACGTGCTTTTGTTGTGACTGGGCAGTTACTAAAAGTTGTCCGTTCTCTGGGCTGTGCATTAGGCCATTACGAATAATATTCTCAACAACCTGACTTAATGCCAGATTATGGCTCTGTTCAAGCCTTAGATTATTTGGATAGTGGCGTTTAATGCTCAAGTGGCTAAATTCAAAATCGGCATCATCGCAAATTAAATCGAGCAATAGGCTTAAAGAAAAATCTTCTTGTAGATGCACAGGTAGGGTTTGATTGTGTTCACTGTCTAACCAAGCAAGCGTCATAGCATCTTCCACCAATTGATTCATCAGACTAATTTCTTGCTCTATGCGCCGTTTTTGCTCCTGATGACACAATGAATGACTCTCTACGGCGAGTGTCATCCTTGTGAGCGGAGTACGCAGTTCATGAGACAGATCTCCTATTAGCTGACGTTGAGACGCTACTAAACTTTTAATTCGACCCGCCATAAAATCAAAGGTATCGGCTAATTGAGCCAATTCATCCTTGCGCTTTCCCAGCTGAGGTTTCACTGGATGATCAAAATTCCCCTGAGCCAATTCAACGGAAGCGGTTTTCAAAATATTCACCGGCCGTATTAGATATAGATAAAACCAATGACTAAAACCCAGCAAAATCAGTAAAGGTAATATCAAGGTCAGAGAGACATGTATGATTCTGAGATTGGGTCTTGGGTGCATGCTTTGCGGTAAGCGAATAACAAAGCTGGCTGGAGCATTTTTAAAGTGAATACCGATCAGTACTTGATCCCATTGAGAGTGTACCGGCCAATGTACTTTACGTTGAAAACTCAGCTTATCCAGTTGATCCTCTGGTACTTGAGTCCCCAGTGTAGAGGCTTGCTTATGAGTAATAATGGCAGCCCAAGTATCGTGTTGTTTTTGGATCTGATGAAAAAAAGCATTAGCCCCTTGGGTATCATTTAATGTGTAATAATGCTCTGCCTTTTCTGCATAGGCCATCAAGAGTTGCTGGTTTTTAGTATCAATCGTTGTGAGGTGAGACTCTAGCATTTGCTCCGCTTTATAAAGAGCCGCAAACAGTAGAAGGGAAACACACATAGAGACTGAAAGTAATAGATAGAGACGCTTGGTCATTGATAGCGGTATCCCTTACCTCGAATCGTACGAATAAAATCACTACTGGGCAGCGCCTGTTTGAGCTTTTGCCTGATATTACTGATATGCATATCGAGACTACGATCGTACCGGCTATAACTGCGATTAAGCACCGCTTGATAAAGATAGGGCCGACTTAAAGTCTCTTCCGGCGTCTTCATCAATTGCCAAAGTAATTCAAATTCAACAGGGGTAATTTCGATAGCTTGCTGCTCAATTTTTAAACTTTTATCCAGTCGATTAAGCTTGATGCCTTCATTTTCCAATTGTGCAGGATTGCTGGGTTTATGTTCTTGATAGCAGCGCCGTAAAATAGCCTCTATACGTAACTGGAGTTCTTGCATACTAAAGGGCTTTGGTAAGTAATCATCTGCCCCTGTACTAAAACCATTAATACGATCCTGTTCTCCGCCACAAGCGGATAAAACGATAACCGGTGTATTTCGGTGCGCCCTTAACCGGCTAAGCAAACTTAAACCATTTAATTCTGGCAGCATAATATCTAACAGAATGAGTTGATAAGGTTCTGCCATGGCTTGTGTTAAACCACTCACTCCATCAAAACACTGACTAACGTGATAGCCTAAACGACTTAGGTTCTGAGTTACCATCTCACTGACCTGAGGATCATCTTCGATCAGCAGTACTCGTGTCGCTTTTTTAATTTTATCGGCGTGTAGTAATGTCGGTGGCGTCAGTGCATTCATCCTATCTCTCTTAACAAATTATATGTCTCTTAACAATTAGCCCTAATACTCGCTCTTAACTGCATTAGGGAGGCTCTGAATAAGTGCTTTTTGGTTCAGACCTTCAGAGACGCCTTAGTTAACTGCTGTGCTCAGTGGCGGCGATATAGTTCAGCCATTGTTTTGCACCCTGCTGGCTGCTGTCTTCTTTTAACGCTAATTGGAACTGTTCACTGGCTTTAATCCGTTCTTCTAGTTGCAGCAGAGTAATACCGTGTAGCAGTAAAATATCGCCATAGTTTTTAGGGCTCAGAGCTAATAGCTGTTTCAAGCTGGATTCTGCTTTTTGCCATTGCTGCTGCCGTATTTGTAGCTGTGCAAGTTGTTGCAGCAATTTAGGATCAGGTTGAATGGTTGCCAATTGCTGTAAAACGGCTTCCGCCTTCGGTAAGGCTTTGGCCCGAATCCATAACTGAGCTAAACGTCGCTGCTGTTTTAAAAAGACTTTATTGGGGGCTTTGTACTGTGATTGAGTCATTACACCCTCTTCCAGTACTTGTGCCGCTTGATAAGGCAGATTGTTGACGCTTAACCACTGACTAAGTAATTGGTAATCCGATATTTTTTCAAACAGTTGTCGTTCGTAAGCGATGCGTAAGGTAGCAAGTGCAGCCTCAGACACCTCTCTTCTCTTTTTCTTGTGATGCTTATGACGCGTCTTGTTTTGGTGATGAGGTTTACCTTTGTGATTCACTTGGTATTGAAGCAAGGCTAACTGGCGCCATGAGGCCATTTGATTGGCTTTACGAGCAACCACTACTCTCTGCACAGATACAGCCTGAGGCCATTGCTTCAATCGGCTATGTAAACCAACTTGCATCTGATACCAGTTAGTCGGCACCTTATCCGATAGGCTTATGGCCTTTTTGACATGAGGTAATGCCTTTGACCACTTTTCTAACTGGCTATAAGCCTGAGCAAGAGAGAGATAGTGCCGAGCCTGATGTTTATCTTTAGGTGTTTGATCCAACCAAGCTTCAAACAGCGGGATGCCTTGTTTTAGCTCGTCTTGCTGTAGCATCAGCTGAGCCATAATACCTTGTAAACTCAACTGCTCTTTTTCAGGGAGTTGTTTAAGTTGCCAGGCTTTTTTTAAGGCCGGTAAAGCCGCTTTATAGCGAGCTTCTTGTAACTCGATTTGCGCTAAACTGCGCCATAGCATGGCGCTAAGCAGAGGTCTGGGCTCTGCCTCTAGATATTTTCGAGTAACCTTTCTGGCTTCTTGCCATCGAGCTTCTATCTGCAGGCTTTGCACCTGCTGAATACGTTTATATTCAGATCGACTCAGAGGATTCTCGTTGGCATACAACGAGAATGATAAGCCCCATAGCAGGCATAACAGAACTATAGACAGGCTTATGAGTGGTTTTCGTGTTAAAACCATTGCTCTTCTCCAGCGATCATTTTTCTAATTTAAACACTAAGGTTTGACGGGTAGGAAAAGCGACGGCTTGTCCAGAGACTATTTTGGGTTGATAGCGCCAACGTGTCAGTGCCCGGAGACTGGTACGATCAAAAACCCCTTTGGGTTTAGATTCGATAATCCGAATAGAGTCTTTCACCACCTCTCCTGCAGGGCTCACGGTAAATTCCACAACAACTTTACCTTCAATACCCCGACGGACGGCTTTAGTGGGATAGCGTGGGTTTACCCGACTCTGGGGCTCTACCATATCAAAAGCAGCGGTTGCATCAGGGGAGGGAGTGGTAGGGATATTCAATACGGGTTCACTGGGTTGAAACTGACTCAGATCCACATCCAGTTGAAAATTACTGTCCACCTGTACTTGAGGAATATCCACATCCAACTGGATCGCATCAGTATTCGCACTAACAGCAGGTGTCGGTGTAGGCATACTGGGCATGGCCGGTTGTTCTGGCTCAATTTCTGGAGGTTCAGGCTTGTCCCTTTGACGCAGAGATAACTCACTCTCTTCAGGTAGAGGTACCAGGTTTAGGGCGGTATCATTTTGCTCGGGCATGGAACGAATTTGATCCATCTGCACCATTTCTGCTAATAAAACAAAAAAAACAGCGGCCAGCCCCAGCCCCAATGGTGCAGATATTAATAAGCGTATCACAGGCAACTCCAGCAAAACTTACTGCGCATTTTTAGTTGCCACCGTATATTGCACGCCAGCTAAACGCAGTTGATCAATCAGTTGCACCAAATCTCCTGTGCTACTTTTAACATCTGCTTGTACCACTACACTTAGATTAGGCTGCTCAGCTCGTAAGCGTTCCAGCACAGGGCGAACCATACGTACATCCGTGGCTTTACGATCCAGCCAAATTTGGCCTTCTCCAGAAAGCGCTATCATCACTGCACTTTGAGTTTGTCCCGTACTGGTTTGTGCTGAAGGGCGAGTGACCTCAATGCCAGATTCTCTGACAAAGGAAGTCGAAACAATAAAAAAGATCAGCATGATAAAAACCACATCTAACATGGGGGTCATATCAATGGCAGCATCATCCTGATTGCGAGTCAGTTGAATACGTCTCATACGTTATTTTCCTTATTCGCCAGAGAAAGCATGCTAGGTAATTGCTCAGCAAGACGATCACTCCATGTTTTCAGATGGCTGTATAACAACAGGCCTGTTACAGAAATGGCCATACCAGCCAGGGTCGGCAAGGTAGCACTAGCAATACCTGCCGCCATTAAACGAGGATTACCAGTACCATTCATGGCCAACGTATCAAAAACCTGAATCATGCCAGATACCGTGCCCAACAAACCCAGTAGGGGACATAGGGCTATGAGCGTACGGATAAGAGGTAAGCGTTGTGTTATCGCCAGCTTTAAATCACAGCAAAGACTTTGTTGCTGCCAAAGAGAAACGCTGCTGCTAGATTGCTGATTTAAAGCCTGGCCACTTTTGCGTAATAAACCCGCAAAGCTCACCCAGCGGAACCAATAACGTTCCGCCAACAGAGCAAACAACACCACACATAACAGACCAATAATATTCATCACCCAACCTCCGGCCTGGAGAAACTGATCCAGGGTGAGTTGGTGCTGTTGCAGATAAAAGAGCACATTATCAAACCAGGGCTTCACCGGCAGTTTCTCCCTTTTTGCTGGTTAAATCCTGATGTGTATGGGATCTATTGTTTGCAGCTTTACTGCTAGAGTTGGTTGAGCCTTTTTTATCGCCACCCTTATCAGCATCGCTACTATTACCTAGATTGAGTTGCGCCAAGCTCTTTTCTTGCAGAATCATCAATAAGGCACGGCTCTGACTGCTTAATAGTCCATGGCTGAATAGCATTGGGATAGCCACAACTAAACCAAATACGGTCGTGATCAGCGCCTGAGAGATACCTCCTGCCATTAGCTTAGGATCGCTGGTGCCAAATAAGGTGATACTCTGGAAGGTACCAATCATGCCCGTTACTGTACCCAGAAGCCCTAACAAAGGTGCCGTCGCAGCTAAGAGCTTCAAAATGGACTGTCCTGATTCTAAGGCTGGCAGTTCTTTGAGCAGGGCTTCATCCAGACGGTTATTAAGCTGTTCCAAGCTATAACGACCTTGGCAGGCTAAAAGAATACGCCCAAGTGGGTTATTGGCATCAGGTATTGGGTTATTTAACTGTTTACGGATTTTAAAACGAACAAAACTCAAGCTAATTAGCTTTATGGCAGCGGTCAGCAAACCCAATAAACCTAAGGCTAAAATGATATAACCGACATAGCCACCCTTATGAAGCTGCTGTTCCCAAGATGGTTTTTGACCTATCAGTGATAGCAACTGACCCGAGCTAACATCCACCAATAGATGGTCGCCAGTTCCTCCATAAAAAGCAGAAGCATCCGTTTGAGCTTTTTGCTCCGGCTGGCCTGCCAGCACACTCAACTGTTGCTGTTGAGCATTCCATTGCAAAAACTGCCCATGTTGATTAATGGCATTAAACGTACCGATGCGAAGAACAGATTGCTCACTCAGCTGACCATCTGTCGCTGCAACCTTGCTATCAAAGCGTGTGATTTTTCCTGAATGAGTCATCTCATGCTGGAGCTGAAACCATAATATCTCCAGCTTATCCATACCCGGAATCGCCTTTGAACTGGCAAACGCTAAAGCCTTTTCTCGGTCTGGATATTGAGCATTCACCAAAGACTGGTGCAACAGCTCCTTGAGCTCACCAGATTGTTCCTTAACAACACCAAAGACCTCTCCTAACTGACCCGTACGTTGTTTCAATAGGGTTTCTAACTCACCGAGTTGATCTTCTTGTAGGTCAAACTGGCTTTTTAAGAGTACCTGCTGTTTATCCGCCTGCTCTAAACGCTGCTTAGCACTGTTTAAAAGCGCTTGCTGCTCAGCTTTGCTCTGACTAAAAGTCTGTACGCGAACCTTATTTTCCTGCCTATCGGCACGAGTAAAGCTTTCTACTTCCTGTAATAAATTGTCCAAGCTGTTATTGGCATAAGCATGGAGAGGAAGTACCAAACAAAATAGAGAAACCACTGACACCAACAGACCCAGTAGCTCTTTTTTTATTTGGTGAGGATATTGAGCCAAGGGCCCCAAAATTGTAAAGAATCTCATGCTTCATCCTCCTGCTGATGATTTATCTGCTCATTAGGCAGGGGCAGGTTGAGCAGATCAGGTATCACCTGTTGACGAGCCATATTAATTGCCTGCTTTAAGACGGGGGCATCCTTACGTTCTAATGCTTGCCATGCCTGCTGATTCGGCTGCCATAGTGCACTGATTTGACCATCAGCGGATTGAAAATAGAGTGCTACCCGACCCAAACGGAAAAAAGTAACTTGACGCTCTCCCTGAGTCGTTTCGACATTACCTTCATACGCTTCTAAGGTGCGCCCATAATCAATTTCAATACGGTAGGCTTGTAAGATTTGTCGATATTTCTCAGCCAGGCTGATGTCAGCTCGATCCATTAACTGACTTAATCTCTGCACACGTTCCTGACGTTCTTGTAATAGAAACGGCGTATCCCCTATTACAAATCGCTCCAGCATAGCGACCATGCGCACCAACATTGGCAGCAGAGCTTGATCTGTATTTTCAATAGAGTCTATCTGTTGCTGTAAGCTCTTTATTTCGCCCTGCTGACTTTGAGTCAAACGGAGCAACTGGCGATTATAGGCCTCTGTGGTTTCGGCCTGACGAATAACCTGTTGATATTCCTGATAGAGTGCCAAGGTATCAGACTCAAGCTGATTGATATTTTTCTGACTCCGCTCGCTTTGCTGATGACTCTTAACAACCTGTTTTTCACTCTGATTTAAAACATCTGAGTGGGTTGATGCTGCCGAGGTTGGTTGAATAACAAAGAGTATGAGCACACCAAACAGATAAGACAGCATGCTAGGCCTAAAGCAAATGGGCATGAGGCGGGGATCCATATAAATACGACTTAGTTTCAAAGAAAAATGAAAATTATTATCAACATTATTTTTTAAAACACCAATATCTTTACTTAATTTACAGATAGATCGAGAGAGCATCGGATAAATCCATCATCTATCGAGCGGCTTTATTTTAAGTAAACGCAAATTATTATCAAATGCATTAATGATAAATAAATTATTCATTCGATTGATTTTTGAATAAATAGAACCAGCCTGCCTAAATACTTAAATCAGAATGAATGAAAAAGAACTGGAGATAGAATTGAAAAGTCTAGAGAGGGAGTCAGCGCAGTCCTCTGCGCCAACCTTTAGTGATAGGCTGCTTCTTTCATCACCTTGGCAATCAATCGATAAACATCCACCCAGGCTTGACGTACCTCGCGGGTAAATTGCGCTCCTAACCCATCACGTAATGCGTAGAGCAATGCGTTACCAACCGGTGTGTAATGTTCTGCTTTTACACCATATTTCAAATGGTTACGGGCAAGATTTTGCAAAACAGGTACGAGTGCTTCTAAGTTATCCAAGCTTTTAACGGCGACTTTTAGAGTTGCCATTAACTTTTTACCTTGGGATTTCATATCGCCTTTGAACATAGGGCGAACTTCTGGCGCAAATTGAAACAAATAATTATAAAAAATTTCTGCAGCTTGATCCGCAATAGGCTCAACCTGGGCAAAGGTTTGCTTAATGAGTTGAACTTGTCGAGGAGTAATTGCCATAGTGACATCCTGTGATTGCTATCTTTATGGATAAGTATTCTAGACGTATAACTATGTCAGGGCTAGGAGGGCTTTATTCTAGAGTTTTGTCTTAACAAGTAAATCTGTGAATAGATTGAATCTTTATCTTGGTCATTAGGGGGCTAAAGAAGTACTTTCTGGCTCAGCTTTCAGAGTGGTTTCAGATTAAGGCGGTTATTGACTGGCGTCCACCTTAACACCTTTATCGCACCTACCCGCCCTTGATCAAAGGCGGATAGAAACGTTAAGGCACTATGCTGCTTTAGAGGGCCGATATCGTCGTCGCGAGTTTTTAAACAACGAAGCGTTTCTCATCATACTTAGGCTACTGGCTTTCAGTTTTTCATTTAGCTCCATAAGGTTTTGCTCTAATTCTTTATTTAATTGAATAATACGAATTTTACGCTGTTCAGAATTTGAGGATGCCATTGGCTAAGCTCAGTTAAGAATTTATCTGAATCTTATGGGCAGGACATGACAGCCAGATGTGATAAATATGTTCAATCTCTTACATTAGCCTTTGCGTCTTTTCGATATTTTGAATCTCCAGCTTTTGATTTTACGTATATAGCTAAACAAGCAAACAGCATTTTCTCTACAAAAACGGTCATTCCCACTAATCATAGGGAGCTGGTATCGAAATATGTTTGCTTGGGCATCTATGTATGAAGCCTTATCGGAGCCTAAATCATGATCTATTTCCCTCTCCGTTTGATCTCCTTTTTGCTGATCTTCTTACTCTACGGGTTACCGTATGCCTCTTTAGTGCTTGCAGATAGTACATCCACTGCGAAGTTAAATGGCTTTAACCTAGCAGGTACTTTGATTCCCAAAAGTGAGATTCTCTCTGGTGGTCCACCCAAAGACGGTATTCCTGCTATTAATCGGCCCAAATTTATCACCTCAGAACAAGCTCACTTTCTAGATGATTCTGATCGAGTACTTGGAGTCGTCATTGATGGCATAGCAAAAGCCTATCCTGTTCGTATTCTAAATTGGCATGAGATCGTCAATGACCGTTTAGGCGATCAATCCTTTGTGGTTACTTTTTGCCCTTTATGCGGTACGGGTGTGGTGTTTAACAGCAAGTTCTCTGATGATTCTATTGCGTCTTTTGGTGTTTCTGGCCTGCTATACAACAGCGATGTACTCCTCTATGACCGTGAAACAGAGTCTCTTTGGTCTCAAATACTAAAAAAGGCAGTAACGGGGCCATTAAAAGGTCAGTTATTAACAATGATACCGGTACAGCATACGACTTGGTCAGACTGGCAGAGCCGCTATCCCTCAACTAGTGTGTTAAGTACTGATACAGGTTTTGTACGGGACTACAATCGTAATCCCTATGAGGGATACGAGCGCTCCCGCCGTTTGTACTTTACCGTTTCTCGCGCTGCGCCTAGTCGCTATCACCCGAAAGAACGGGTACTGGGTGTCGAAATTAATGGCCAGTTTAAAGCCTACCCATTTCTAGAGCTTAATCGGAATAAACAGGATGTTTTTGAGGATCAGCTGGCGGGGGAAAACTATCAGGTACACTGGGATAGCCGGGCTGAAAATGCCTATATCACCAACAAACAAGGCGAATTACTTCCCGCTATAGTGGGTTTCTGGTTTGCTTGGTACACCTTCCACCCCAGCACTCAGGTATTTTCTGTGCCTTGAGGAGCAATAGAGTGTACTCAATGAAGTAGGGAGGGAAATATCTATGAACCAGATAAGCAGGCAACTCTTTATGCTTATTACACTGATATTAACCGGCCTATCTCCAGCGGCGGCAGAGATCAGCTATCCTACCAACCCCTTATATCAACAAAAACGCTTAATTATCTCTCAAGACGGCATTTCGAATTTTGATCTACAAACAGGACGTCTAGTTTGGCAAACATTAAACAAGCTACAAACTTTTGAGCCAGTGTTAACGGGAGAATCTTTATTGGTGGGCAGTAGCCAAGGTCTACAGGTGCTATCGGCTAAAACGGGGCAACTGCTTTGGCAACATGGAGGGGGGATTGTTTTTTCTCCTATAGCCAGAGATAACACTGCCTATTTGACCGCTAGAGATGGGCGTATCTGGGCATTGGATCTAACAACTAAAAAAGTACTGTGGCAACGCCAGTTTGACGGCTGGTTATACCCACCAACCTTAAAAAATGGTGTGCTCGTTGTTGGAGGTCAGGGCGCTGAAGTTTGGGGGCTTAATCCAGAAGATGGAGAGTTACTTTGGCAACAAGCTTTTGATCAAGAATTGATTTATCAACCGCAAGCTGGCCAAGAACTCATTTTTATCACGACCTATTCGGGAGATCTGCTGGCGATTAGTCCGACTGAAGGAAGAGTCATCTGGCAGAAAAATCTAGACGCTACCAATGAATTAAGCCCAATCTTGGCAGCGGGCAATATTTATCTCCCCAGATCCGATGGCATCATACAAATTATGCGACAACACACGGGACGTTTGCTGTGGCTGCAATTAATCAGTGAAGCGGGGCTACAACAACCCGTATTGATAAACAACACGCTAACCGTAGCGGATAATCAGGGACGCGTAACCTATCTAGAGTTAATTGATCATCAATTTAAGCAGGTAGATGTTCCGGGAGTGTCTCTGGTAAGCCCGTGGGTTGACGATAATAAAGTGTATTGGCAGCCATCAAAGTCTGTAATTCAGTTTAAGCTCCTGAATACACCTTTAATTTTGGAGAGCAGCAATCCATTATAACCTGAGAGGTCAGAGCTTTTATTCAAACCATATTTTAGCGGTACTCTTTTGCTACATTTCATAAACAAACACCCAATATATTTTTTTATTTACTTTTGAGATACTAATTTTTCAGATGATTGATAAATATTACACGGATGAGTATATATTATGCCTATCAGCCCTACCCTTATAGTTTCTTTTCTGTTGTCTAGATCTATCAAATACTTATTAGTAACACTCATATTATTTCTATCACACCAAACCTATTCTCAAGAATGTTCTGATTCTGGATGCACACCAGCCCCTACTACAGATTCTGAAGAAACTATGCAAGAGATGTATGTGGCTTACTATGGTCGTCCTGCAGATGTTTCCGGGTTGGAATATTGGACAAATAGGCTTTCTAGCAGTAATAACCTTTATCCTGTCTTGAATGCCTTTGGTAGCTCAGTTGAGTATATGGATAACTATGGTCACCTTTCTAACTCAGAACTGATTAATGGCTTGTACCAACAGATGTTTAACCGTGATGCCGATACAGAAGGACTAGAATTTTATACCGAACGCCTGGACAGTGGAATAGCAACCCTAGCCTCTATTGCCAAGCAAATTGCTGATGGTGCGTTAAATAGTGATGCCGAAACTCTGGAAAATAAAGTCAAAATTGCCAATAAATATACGACAAACACACAGGATGGGATTTGTGGCTATTCAGGCTGCAATTATGACTGGCCAACGGTGAAAGCCTTGATATCTGAAGTAGACAGTAGCAGTCATCCAGAATCTTTAGCAGGTTGGTATGTGCAAGCCTTCTTATTGGCCCGAGGTGATGATTATGTCTGCGACAACTGTATTTGGCAGAATGATAGCCAAAGTTTTATTGCCCGATTTGCTCCTGATGATAAAGAGATAAGTTATTCAATAGAAAATATGCCTCAAGAGGTATTAGACTTCTTAAGTATTATTGAAATTACAAAAGAAGTAGATACAACTCTAATTGATTGTATGGACCCTACTCCGGGGTATGAGGAATATATTACTGTTGTGGATAATAGTAGTTCGAGCCTAACCTATCATGGCGAAGAACAGACATACGCATGTTACAGTAAATATATTGCCAGCAGCGATATTCAGTTATTGCTGGCAATGTTTGATCGTTATGTGGCGAATGATATTGAGCAGATACGGTCAAATCAGGAACCAGAGTTTCTGATAGAAGTTAATACTGATAACTATGATGTTGAACTGAACAAGGTTGACATTGATACCCCTGGCTATGAAGGCATCTATGAACCAAGCATGTTGGTTTATAAAGACCGGGGCACTCTTCAGTGTGAAGAATCGACTGGCTTATCACCTGTAGACAGTGAGCAATCACTGTTAAATGCCAATATAGAAGTCGGTAAAACAGCCTGTGGTGTAGATCATTTTGCCTATATTTCTGTTTGTGGTGGCCCCAATGGCGACATTGTACTGCATAAAATAGGACAATCCCGGTTACCTTACGCTGAAGAGCTGGGGTATAAAAGTGTTTATACTCTTAAGTATGGAGAAGAAGATAAAGGCTATACATTGACTGAGTGTGACTGATTTACCTAAACATTATTTATACCGGGGCACATTCTGTGTGCTCCGTTTCTTATTCCTCTTTTTAGTTTATCCCTCCCCAAGCCTGTTCTACCACTGTCTCCCTCCTTGGCATTCTAATCAAGAGATAAACGACAAAATATGTCTTATTGCTAATAAACTTGATTTAGCTCTGAATCTTTCACTCTTTAAATAGTCTTAATACGACAATCCTGCTATAAATAAATTAGTATTCTTATTCTAAAACAAGAGGTTAATCATGCTTGAACATCTATTAGAAAGCATCGATCAACATGAATTTGAAACTCTTGCTGAAGATGTTAAGCGTTCGCTCTCAGAACACCGTAAATGGATGAATAAGCTGTACGAGGCTTTGGTATTGCGTCAGCCACTGGATGATTTGGACTTTATTGCCGAGGATGCCCATAAACACTGTCAGTTCGGTTGCTGGATTGATCACTTGTTTAAAGACCCAATCTTCCAGCAAGGCTCTTTCCTGAAGCTAGACAAATATCATCAACTGTTGCATGTACAAGCCAAAGCTTTAGTCGATCAGCTCAATCTTGATGGTTCTGTTGATAAGGCCCTATTTAAGGGGTTTCAAAATAGTCAAAAAGAGTTTTTTGATACGGTTATCCAAGTACTGGAGTTTACAGCAACGAATAAACACCAATTTGATGCATTGACTAAATTAATGAATCGTCGTTCCGTAGATACGGTTCTAGCCCATGAGATGCACCGCATGCAACGGGCTGAAGATTCTCATAGTTGTATCGTATTAGCAGATATCGATAAATTTAAGCGAGTTAATGATACCTATGGTCATGACGTGGGCGATCTTATCTTGCAAAGTACAGCTTCGGTTTTTCATCAGGCGATTCGTCGCCACGATACAGTGGCACGTTTTGGCGGCGAAGAATTTTTATTTGTTTTCCCTGATATGACACTGGAAGATACCTGTTTAGTGATTGAAAGAGTTCGACAGGAACTACAGGAGACCCATATTACTCATCAGGGAGAAAGCTTGGGAATCACTGCATCCTTTGGTGTCACTCAGCTGTGTCTACACTGTGATATAAAAACATCCATTAAACGGGCCGATACAGCACTATATTATGCCAAAGAAAATGGGCGTAACTGCACCGTAAAAGTGAATGCTGAAGAGGTTGCAAAAGCCGTGCAAGGCGGCGAACAGAATACCAAACTGATACAACAATTTTGCCAAAAAGTGTAAAGGGTATCCCTTTACACTTACTGTGTTTGAATCTAAATCTTCCTTTTTTATCTTCGTTTCACCTTTCTGTTGAAGCAATAGAGCGAATCACATCATTCGACATTATCAGCACCCGCGCATATACAGCATAAAACAGATGAATCACATTGTATTTCTATAAAAAGCCAGAAAATAGACTAAGTGGTACCAGCCAAAATCTAGCAATAACAACTCAACACCTAATATTTTTTAGATTTTTTTAGATCTTTTTTTCCTTTTTATGGCACAAATAGTTCTAAAAAAGCTGCAGCGCAGCATAAAATCAAACAATATCAACACGTCTTAAAGGCTAGGGACACAAACTGACGGATGCGGATAAACCGGGACTAAAGGCGTATTTTTTCCAAATACTGAGGGATTACAGGCGGTTAAAACTAATACTTTAGGTGCATTATTCGCCCAATTGATAACCTAATATGCCATTTTTGCCCAAGACATTTGCAATAGAATCCGTATAATTCTGCGCCATCTGACCGGAACTAAGGACAAAATGTCTCATCTAACCACCTGGTATCAGGTATGGATGAAGATCTGGTGACTATAACTAAAACAAGGGATATCCAGACACGCTGCAATTTATTTTATGCTTTGAATTGCAGTGAAGCCAAAAGCTAACGTCTGGTGTCGGTTCAATCCCAATTAATTGATAAATGGCGAAGCTCGTATGACCGCAAAAACTGCAGATGTATTGCTAGTAGGGGCAGGTGCGATGAGCACTACTCTAGGCATGCTGTTAAAGCAGCTAGACCCTTCTTTAAATTTAATCATGGTCGAACGTTTAGACCATGTGGCCCATGAAAGTACAGACGGCTGGAACAATGCCGGTACAGGACACGCCGCTTATTGCGAGTTAAATTATACTCCGCAATTATCCGATGGCAGTGTCAACACCTCTAAAGCCTTTGCAATCAACTCCGCTTTTGAAATCAGCCTGCAGTTTTGGTCCTATCTGGTCAAACAGCAAGCGATGCCTTCGCCGGATCAATTTATCAATCCTGCGCCCCATTGTAGCTTTGTTTGGGGTGAGGAAAATGTTCAATTCCTGCGCACTCGTCATGAATCTCTAAGTAAAAGCCAATCCTTTCTGGATATGGACTACAGCGAAGATCATGAGATTATCCGTCAATGGATGCCGTTGGTCATGGAAAACCGCGACCCAAGTCAACCCGTTGCAGCCACTCGTGTACGTTACGGCTCCGATGTTGATTTTGGTTCTGTTGCACGCAACATGGTCAAATATCTTGAACAGCAAGACAATTACGAACTGCTATTGCAGCACAATGTTCAAGATTTGAAAAAAGATCGTGATGGCCGTTGGAATGTTACTTTAAAAGATAAAAATGGCAGCAATGTGACAATTAATGCTGGTTTTGTCTTCTTAGGTGCTGGTGGCGGCGCTTTGCCTCTGCTTCAAAAAGCAGGTGTCCCTGAAGGTAAAGGTTACGGCGGCTTCCCTGTCAGTGGTATGTGGCTAGTTTGTAAAAAGCCAGAAATTGCTGAACAGCATATGGCTAAGGTATACGGTACGGCACCTATTGGTGCGCCACCGATGTCAGTACCCCATCTAGATACTCGTATTATTAATGGTAAAAAAGCTCTGCTGTTTGGCCCATTTGCTGGCTTTACAACCAAATTCCTGAAAAAAGGCTCCATGTTCGATTTACCATCCAGTATTAAGGCAGATAACCTGACCTCGATGCTATCGGTAGGCATGAATAATATGGATCTTACCCGTTACTTGATCAGTGAAGTGCGTCAAACCCATACCGCTCGTTGTGATGCTTTACGTAACTTCTTCCCTGAAGCAAAAGATGATGA
Organism: Oceanospirillum sp.; assembly: GCA_047518265.1. Lineage (GTDB taxonomy): Bacteria > Pseudomonadota > Gammaproteobacteria > Pseudomonadales > Halomonadaceae > Oceanospirillum. The sequence goes on along the minus strand of JAKZRG010000008.1, from coordinate 58,126 downwards.
CTGGGAATTGGCGATGGCAGGTCAGCGTGTTCAGATCATCAAAAAGGATCAGAAAGGTAAGGGTAAGTTAGAGTTTGGCACAGAAGCGATTACCACTGCAGACGGTACATTAGCGGCACTTTTAGGGGCATCTCCAGGTGCGTCTACCTCTGTTAATACGATGATCTCGATCATTGAGACCTGCTTTGCTGATAAAATGCAGAGCCCTGAGTGGCAAGCAAAAATGAAAGCAATGATCCCTTCTTATGGACAATCATTGACCGATCAACCAGAGCTGTTAAAAGAAGTACGTGAGCATACTTTAGGAACATTACAGCTGAACCGTGAAATTGAAGCTGTAGAAGCTTAATCTTTGACGAACACTACTCTGCTTAGGGTTTAGCGACGTAGCTAGAGTAGGTTAAAAGATAGGTTGTTTTAGAGTATTAAGTACACCAAAAGACCGATACTGTTCCGGGTATCGGTTTTTTGCGTTTTTCTATCTCAATAATTACATTCTCCGCCTCTTATCCTTTATTATTCTGTGCTTCCTCTCCTGCTTAGTGACTCGGTAATAATTATGCTAGACGCAATGAATCCTCAACAATTGGTGAAGCTGGCCAATATGAAAATGCCTTTTGGAAAATACCAAGGTCGCGTATTGATGGATCTGCCAGAAGAGTATCTATTGTGGTTCAGTAAAAAAGAGTTTCCAAAAGGAGAGCTGGGGCAGCTAATGGCCTTGATGTTAGAGCTACAAGTGAACGGCCTAGAGGAGTTGCTACAGCCTTTACGTTCCTCTGCAAGTAACAAAACGTGACACTATTCTTCGCATAGATCCTTGCGAATTCAGAGCTGACCGATGTTTAATGATGGGTTAAAGATACAGCTATTCATCCTCAACTTAATGTTTCTTAGTTTGTCCAAGGTAAAATTAAAAGCACTGTATTAAAAGCTGATATTGAGCATGTTAAAGATTGAGGATAAATAGAGTTGAGGGTAATTGTGTGTACACTGAAACAAACTTTGATCATCTACCAGTCCTAGAATCCTTCCAAGCGATTACCGGTTTTGAGTTGGTTCCCGATATTATCTGGATTTTTGATTTGGATCGGCATGGCTTCTGGTGGGGTAACACACATGCCCTTAGTTTTTGGGGGTTGGATCAAGTACAGCAGTTAATTGATAAAGACCTCTCCGCTGATACCGACAGTGCTCGTCAACGCACGGAACAAACCTTCTACAAGGCCGTCGCTCAAGGTATGACGGTAGATCCTTGGACAACCTACCCTAATGGTCAACCTAAAACGCTCCTAATGCGCCATAAGGCTGTTTTACTTGGGCCTGAGAAGCATAGGGGGATCATTGCCTTTATTAGCGAAGAGGTGAATCTGGGAGAGGATACAGAGACTCTTATTTTTGCTGAAGCCATTCGTTATACCTCTGTTTCTGTCACAAGCTTTACCTTGCAGGGTGTCCCTTTATTTGAGAACCCTGTGGCAGCAGAGCTCTATGGCTATCAAGCCAATTCATTTTTAATAGAGGATTACTCAGAGTTTGAACGGCGCTTTGCAGACAGAGCTGAAGGTAGAATACGCTTACAACAGGCCCAAGCTCACAAGGATGGTCAACAAGAGCACTTGATGTGTACTCAAAAAGGTGTACGTCGCCATAATGTGAATATTCGCACCAGCCGCCATCCATTAACAGGGGATTACATCACCCTAGTCTCCGAATATGATGTGACGGAATTACATGATGCGCTCACGAAAGCTGAGCAGCGAAAAACGGAATTAAAGAAGCTGGCCCATTACGATGCGCTAACCGGTTTGCCAGGTTTACGTTTATGTAAAAAGCGCATGGAGCAGGCCTTCTCTCAAGCAAAAGAAGGGCATAAGCAAGTTGCCCTGATGTTTGTGGATCTAGACGGCTTTAAAGCCATCAATGATAACTACGGTCATGATGCCGGTGATCAAGTACTTAAAACCGTAGCCCAGCGTTTATCAGCACTGGTGCAAAGCTCGGATACGGTTGGCCGAATTGGTGGCGATGAATTTATTATTATCTTACCGGATATTGCTCACCGGGATGATTCTGCACAGATCGCCCATCAGGTGATCAACCAAATATCACTCCCCTTCCCAATTTGCGATGAAAATGAACAAGCGGTAGAAGGTTTAATCGGCGCCAGCATCGGTATCGCCCTTTACCCAGTATCCGGTTGTAGCGCCGAGGAATTGCTAAAGGCTGCCGACCAATCCATGTATCGAGTAAAACGTAGCGGTAAAAACAGCTACTGTTTTGCCTGTGACGAACCTGATAGTCAAAACAAACCTTTAGCTAAATAAGTCCGAATTCGTCCGGTTTTCGACAGTTTTATATCTCCCCTTTAAACTCAGTATCCCACAAAATCACCTTACTATTTTAACAGGCTAGTTATTCATTCATTCCTTCAAAGGGATAGATTCTAGCCATTTTTAACACCAAAATAAGTAAGAGGATTTTGAGATGAATCAGACTGCACTGCTCGTTGTTGATGTACAGGACTCTTTTCAGCAGCGCCCTTCTTGGCTAGAAAGTGATCATCAGCGCTTTAGTCGTAATGTTTGTCAACTTATCGCCTCTGCTCGTCAACAGGACTGGCAAGTCGTTTACGTGCTACATAACGAGGAGGAAGGTATATTCTCTCCTGAGTCCGGTTTTGTCCGTTTGATGAACTTCCTACAACCCGAAGCTAATGAGCCCGTGTTCAATAAAAAAGTACATAACGCTCTGACAGATAGTGGTTTGCACCAATGGTTACAAGATAAAGGCATCACGCAGTTAAGGGTTTGTGGTATTCGTACCGAACAGTGCTGCGAGACAACAACCCGTGTCGCCAGTGATCTGGGTTATCAAGTGGATTTTGTTTTGGATGCAACGCTAACCTTCCCTATGGTTGATGCTATCACCGGTGAAGAAGTCAGCGCCCAGATGTTATACCAACGCACGGCTACGGTCTTGAAGGATCGCTTTGCCCATATTACTCAGGTCGCGGATTACACGCCTAAATTGTGATGTTTAAATAAAGAGGCTATCAAAAATGCTCGATATACGACCGAACTGTGAGTGCTGTGATAAGGATCTTCTGCCTGACTCAACCGAGGCTATGATCTGTTCTTATGAGTGTACGTTTTGTCGAGATTGTGTAGACAATATACTGAGTAATGTCTGCCCTAACTGCGGCGGCGGATTTATGCCCAGGCCTATACGTCCAAGAGAGGTAAGGCGTGAAGGCGTTAGCCTGAAAAATCAGCCTGCGGCAATTGAGAGAGTCCATACTCAATACAGTATAGAAGCGCTAAAGTTATTTTCAGGTAAGGTAAAGCATATCCCACCGGAACAACGATAAATCATCTTGATATGACAAATATAATAAAACCTGTAACAAAACGCCCGGTATACCTATTGGTTTTACCGGGTGTCCATCTATTAGATTTAGCTGCTCCTGGGCAGATTTTTGGTCATGATTGGTTACGAGATCAAATCGATTTGCATTATATCTCCACGGATTCCGAGGCTCGGTGTCATCAAGGGCTTTTGTTCAGTCAGCTGGAGCCTCTACCAGAAGCTGTACCTGATAACAGCTGGTTGTGGTTAATCGGGACAACTCAAGCGGTGAAATACTTAGAAACTGATTATTACCGCAAAGCGAGGCAATGGTTACAGCAAACGGCTGATCAATTTCAACTGATAGGAGGGATCTGCTCAGGTTCCTTATTAGCGGCTTATGCAGGGCTATTGGATGGCCGTAATTGCACCTCTCATCATGAACTGCTAGAAGATCTAAAGCGTTTAGCACCAAAAGCTAACGTACAAGAGAACTGTATTTTTGTTCGGGATAAAAAGTACTGGACCAGTGCAGGTATCACCACGGGCATTGATTTGTGTTTGCAGTTAACCGCTGAACATTATGGTCATGATCTTGCGGCACGAATTGCAAGAGATATGGTGGTTTTTCAGCGTCGAACAGGACAAGAACCTCAGTTAAGCTTTTGGTTACAGCACCGTAATCATATTCATGCTCGCATTCATACCGTACAAGATGCCGTCATGTCACAACCCGGTCACCCTTGGCGTATTGTCGATTTGGCGAATAAAGTGCATATAGGAGAACGACAACTGAGGCGTTTATTTAAACAAGCCACTGGTAGTTCGCTACAAGATTGGATTCAACAAGCACGCTTAGAGCTATCCAAACAACTATTACAACAAACATCCTTTCCTTTGGTGGAGATCGCTCATCGTTGTGGTTTTGAATCAGAGCGTAGTCTTCGTCATTTATGGCAGCGGTGGCAGGGAGAAAGCCCTTCAGCATTTCGCAATCGTTTCACTCTGTAAACACTCTTGCAAATGATAAGTCTTATCATTATTATTGAGGAAACAGATATTTAGAGTGATAAGTTTATGTACGTTTGTTTATGCTCAGGTGTAACTGATCAGCAAATTCGCGATGCCATTCAATCCGGCGATAGCGATCTCAAAACATTGCGGAAAAAGCTGGGCGTAGCCAATAGTTGCGGTATGTGTATTCCTGATGCCCGTGAAATTTTAAGTGCTGAATCCGAGCGTTTGGCAGAGCAGCTGGCGGTGGATATTGTTAATGCAGGTCAGGTTTGTGCCGCTTAACTCAATACCTCTTAACTCAATATCTACAGGTTCGGAATGTACTTTTCTGGTCTCTTAACAGGGATATTAGGTACTAAAAAACCGAAGTCGTCGCAAGAATCGAACTTCGGTTTGGGTGATACAATTGGCATTCGGTTATCCATTAAAATTTATTTTGATTAACACCTTTAGTTCGTTATTGACTCATAATAAGTTGTTTTAGCTTAGATTTAACTACCAGATTGCATGTGTTTTTGCAGGTAATTGGGTAATCCCATCATATCAATAAGACGTAACTGTTGTTCCAGCCAGTAAGCGTGATCCATCTCAGTATCATCCAGCAGTTTTACTAGAATTTTACGTGAAACGTAGTCCTTCTCCTCTTCGCAGACGGCTATGGCTTCTTTTAAAGCTTTATCGACTTCATACTCCACAGCTAAATCATTTTTGAACATGCTGACGACATCTTGTCCAACATTAGCATCGGCATGACCATTCATGTCCGGGGTCGCTTCTAGAAACAGCATGCGTTCTATTAAAGCTTCAGCGTGTTCTGTCTCTTCCTCCATTTCGTGATGCAGGCGCTCATGCAGTTTATGCAGCCCCCAATCTTTAAATATATTGGAATGGGCTAGATATTGATCCCGAGCCATAAGTTCGTTATTTAATAAAGACTGTAGATGGCCCAGTACTTTGCTATTACCTTTCATGATGGGCTTCCTCAGTCTTCCATTCGGGCTGCGAGATAGTTCTGGATACCACTATTACTAATCAACCATTGTTGGGTTTCTAACCAATCGATCTCTTCTTCGGTTTCCTCTAAGACATGAATGAGTATATCTCGACTTACATAATCCTGAGCTTTTTCACAAACATCCACTGCTGTCACCAGCTGATCACGAATCTCAGTATGTACGGCCATATCGCCGCTAATCATTTCAGGAACATCTTCTCCTATCTGCAACCGGTTAAGTGCTTGCATCCCTGGTAGTGCTTCTAAAAACAGAATGCGTTCAATAAGATCATCTGCCATCTTCATTGCTTCGATGGATGCTTTATATTCGTGTTCGTTGAGCTCCTCCAGTCCCCAATTTTTTGCAATACGTGCGTGTAAAAAGGTTTGGTTGATGGCCGTGAGTTGTCCTTTTAATGCTGCATTGAGTTCCTTAATAACGGCGCTGTTGGCTTTCATTTTTTGGCTCCTCTCCAATCTCTGAATCTTTTTTGTAAAAAGCGACTGAGTAGTTGAGTACTTTAGTCATGTAAGTCTTGTTCAGGTATTGTTTTTTTTCCATGTTTATTAGGTGAAGAATGGTCTAATACCTATAAACGCAGATAGAAACACTTCTTGTTTGCATTAATATATTATTATAGATGATCGTTCTTTAAATTTATTATTGAAGGAGTCAGGCAAACGGCTGTTGTGCTGACTAAAATAATCTGTAACGCTTCTTATGCATTGACTATCATCATATGCGGCCCCGGACTAATCGCCATGAAAGAACAACGTCAGATCGAATGTTTTACCAATGACAAAAAGCAGGCAGGTAAAACACGATTACAAGAGATTCTAAGGGTACGGTTTAAAAAGTTACTTAAGGTGTGCACCGGAATATGTTTCTGTCTCCCAGTCTTGGCTTGGGCTGAATATAAAATAGGTTTAGCCGTATGGTCTGGCTATCCTGAAAGCGTCGCAGGCTTTAAAGATGGCTTGGTAAAAAGTGGTTTGCTGTCACTCAGCGAGATCACTTTTTTGCCAGGAAAAGTAGCAGGGGATGTAGAGGTACAAAAAAAGGAGGCCGAAAATTTCCGTGCTCAACAGGTGGATTTAGTTTATTCACTGACCACTTCTGGCACCACCGTTGTAAAGGAAGTGATGCCCAGTAATACCCCCATTGTCTACTCTATAGTTTCTTATCCTGCGGACTCTGGCTTAATCGAATCTTTTGAATATTCCGGTAATAATTTGGTAGGTACCAGTAACTACGTCTCCATCCGCCATTATCTAACCATGCTAAAACTGATTCAGCCAGAAACCAAACGTGTGGCTATATTTCATCGCAAAGGCGAGCCTAATTCAAAAATCCAGTCAGCCAATCTAAAAAGACAATTGCGACGCTCCGGTATTGAATCAATCATATTACAGCCGACAGATATTAAGCAGTTAAAAGAGATGGCATTAGAGCAGGTGGATAAGGTCGATCTTTTTATCACCACCACAGATACGTTAATGCAAGGTGGCGGCGAAAAAGCGCTAATCGAAATATCTTTAGATAAGAAACGGCCCATCCTTAGCTCTAATAAGGCCGGTATCCAACAAGGTTCATTATTTGGCCCTGTGGCTGACTTTTATACATTAGGCCATATGGCAGGCAGGAAAGCGGCCATCATTTTAAAAAATGGTATCCGTCCTTCTCAAATGTCATCTGAATTGCAAGAGCCACCCTTGTTTTTAGTCAATAAAAACAGCTTGCAGATATTGGGGATCTCATTATCTGTCGAGGCTCAAAAGCGTATCCGTTATATTGACCCTATACCTATCGAATAGTCTTATTAATCACCCAAACGAGATATTTGCCACAAAAAAATGCCATATTCTCTGTCTGCAAGCTGCGGTGTATCGAAATATTTTTGTTTGGGTATGTATTCAAAGAATAAAAAGAAAAGGGCTAGTACATGCGATTAATGAACAAGGTGGTATTAGCAGGCACCTTATTGGTTACTATCATCACCGCTGCCGTTGGTTATTTTTTATTGGGCAGTATTGAACAAACCATGAAGGAAACGTTGCATCAACAGCTGGATGGCAACATTAAGCTGGCCATTGCTAAAATTCAGAAAGAGAAACAGTATCGGCTGCAAACGGCCGCACTGGCCGCTCGTAATCGAGAGCTCAGCAAATCATTAGATCTGTATGAGAGTCGAGGTATCAATCAGATTTTAAATGATATTCCCGAAGTTTATCCTTTTGTGCACTACGTGATGATGGCAGAACCAGACGGCACAGTCTTTGCTGCCAGCACGAGGGATACAGGGGGGCGAAAAATACGGGGCGAACAGCTGCTACTAGAAAATATCCAAAAAAACCCAAGATTTTCACAGCTCAATCATCTACACCTAGTGGCAGGATCGCCTGGAGAAGACCCTTATTTAAAAACCATTGGCATTGACGCAGACTTAAGCCAGTGGTTTATCGCCCCTATTACAAAGAGAGGCACCATCATTGGCTATCTGATATTGGCCGCAGATTGGCAGGCGATCCATCAGTCGATTCTACAAGCCATTGTAGGTGACCTTTTACTAGCAGGGAATGCCATCACCAGCGCATTATTAATCGATGATGATAATAAGATTTTAGTCAGCTATCAGATAGATAAGCAGTTTTCTAAATACATAGATTCTCGTGAAAATGGGGATACTTTTTTCGTCCCAAATGATGAGCTTTTATGGGAGAAAAAGCGTACGCCAGATCGTTTGGTTAATCACTACATCGCCATTACGTATGATCGAAAACTATTTTTCACATCATTAGTTTCTGCAAAAAATATCATTTTAATTGGCAGTGTTATCAGTGTCATCTTACTGGCAAGTCTCTTTATTGTCTTGGTACGACAAGTACTAATACAACGCTTAAGAGCCTTGTATATCGATGTAGAAACGATCGGCCAAGGGAACCTGCAGCATCGAATTCCTAATCTTGGTGACGATGAAATAGGGGTCTTAGCCCGTGCCATGAACAAAATGGTAGAGAATTTAGAAAAAACGACCACTTCTCGAAAATTACTGGATAAAGAAGTTCAGGAAAGGAAAAAAGTTCTGACAGATTTAGCAGATCAGAAATTTGCCCTGGATCAGCATTCCATTGTAGCTGTGACCGATGTTAAAGGAACCATTACTTATGCCAATCAAAAATTCTGTGCTATCAGCGGCTATTCCCGAGAAGAGCTACTAGGAAGAAATCACCGTATTTTAAACTCTGGCTACCACGATGCTCAGTTTTTCCAGCAGATGTATAACACTATTGCTCACGGCGAAGTTTGGAATGGCGAGTTGTGTAACCGAGCAAAGAATGGACACCTTTACTGGGTGGACACCACCATAGTGCCATTTCTAAATGCGGCCGGTAAACCTGAAAGCTATGTGGCGATTAGAAATGATATTACAGCCCGTAAAGCCACAGATTTAGCCTTACAAGAAAATACACGCCAATTGGAATTAGTCATTAGTTCCACCGATGTGGGGATGTGGGATTGGCAAGTACAAACAGGAGAAGTGGAGTTTAATGAGCGTTGGGCCAATATAATTGGTTACAGCTTATCCGAATTAACGCCTACCAATATCGATACTTGGATGAATTTTGCCCATTCTGATGATCTAGAAGAATCTGGACGACAACTGGAAGCCCACTGGAATGGAGAAACCGAGAGTTACTGCTTTGAAGCTCGAATGAAGCATAAAGACGGTCATTGGGTCTGGGTATTGGACACGGGGCGTGTTGTGGAATGGCAAAGTGATGGTAAACCTAAACGCATGATAGGGACTCATCTGGATATCACTGAGCAAAAAAATTCTGAGCAAAAAATCAAAAATGCACTCACGCTGCAAGAGCTGATTCTAGAATCCACAGACAATGGTATTTTAGTTATTGGTCGAGACGGTGAATTATTAAAAATGAATCAACGCCTTGCGAGTCTCTGGTCTATTAAGCAAAAGATGTTAGATAAGGCCAATCTGAAGGAAGTTATTACCTATACCAAACAACAGCTGCTTGAACCTGAGTTACTGGAACGCCAGATTAATCAACTCGACAAAGTAACCGGTGCTTCCTTCAGTGTATTGGAATGTAAAGATGGCCGTGTCTTTGAACAAGTATCCTTACCTATGTTATCCGATGGCCAAATTATTGGCTGGGTTTGGAGTTTTAGGGATGAAACTGAACGCGTTCGGGCAGAAAATGCTCTAATCAGTGCCAAGGACGCTGCGGAAAAGGCTACGAAAGCCAAAAGTGAGTTCTTAGCCAGCATGAGTCATGAGATCCGCACTCCCATGAACGGGGTTATTGGGATGCTGGGATTATTACTTAACACCGAGCTATCAGAGGATCAGAAACACAGAGCAAAGCTGGCCCAGTCCAGCGCACATTCACTGTTAACATTAATCAACGATATCTTAGACTATTCGAAAGCTGAGGCTGGCAAGATCGATCTTGAGTATGTGGACTTTAATCTACCTATTATGCTGGGTGAGTTCGCGGAAAGTATGGCGTTTCAGGCTCAGGGAAAGAATCTTGAACTGGTATTGGATCTTGAAGCTGTTGAATATGCCACAGTAAAAGGCGATCCAGAACGTTTACGACAAGTACTGACAAACCTTGTTAGCAATGCCATTAAATTTACCCAAGAAGGCGAGATCATTATTCGAGCAGGGCTAAAAGAGTTGGATGTGGATCATTGGAGCTTTGTTTGCTCAGTCATTGATACCGGTATCGGTATACCAACAGCTAGCTTGGACACACTGTTTGATTCTTTTAGTCAGGTAGATTCTTCTACAACCCGAAAATATGGTGGTACGGGTTTAGGCCTAGCCATTGTGAAAAAACTCTGCAATCTAATGAAAGGATCTATTCGGGTTCAGAGCAAAGTTGACCAAGGCAGTCATTTTGAAATAGAAGTGATACTTGAAAAAAGCCATCTTGAGCAAAGAGTTATTCCTGAGGTTGATATCAGTACATTAAATATACTGGTTGTTGATGATAATCCTGTTAACCGAGAGGTACTTAAGGGGCAGTTGAGCCACTGGGGAGCATCCGTTGTAGAAGCAGATGGGGCCCAGAATGCCTTAGATCTGTGCCAAGAGAGGTTTGAAGATCAGTCTCTGGACTTTTTTGATGTTGCCTTACTGGATATGCAAATGCCCCATATGAATGGCGCGGATTTGGGGCAGGCCTTACAAGATAATCAAGCATTCAGGGATATGAAGCTGATAATGATGACCTCTATGGCCCAGCAGGGAGATGCAGATTACTTTAAACAGCTGGGCTTCAGTGCCTACTTCCCTAAACCCGCAACAACATCAGACCTAATGGATGCCTTAAAAGTGGTCATTAATGGCGGTGATTTACCCCAAGCAGACACCATTATTACGCCTCACTATCTCAAAGCGATCAACGGGCTAACCTCCGGTCAAAATATCACCCTGTTGCTCGTGGAAGATAATCATGTCAACCAATTGGTAGTCGTCGGTATCTTAGAGGAATTAGGCCTAAAAGTAGATGTCGCCAATACTGGATTAGATGCATTACAGCTACTCAATAATAACAAGAAAAAATACCCTCTTATCCTAATGGATTGTCAGATGCCAGAAATGGACGGTTATGAAGCCAGCCGACAAATTAGGATCGGTAATGCCGGAGAAAATAATAAAAACTTACCTATTATCGCCCTAACCGCCAATGCTATGGCCGGAGATAAAGCCTTATGTTTAGACGCAGGAATGAATGACTATTTAGCCAAACCTATCGTATCAGATAATTTGATCGCCAAATTAAACCATTGGTTGCCTGACTCTATACCCACCAATAGTGTTTATGCTGAAGTAACAGATAAACTAAAAGAAAGTCATGCTATAGAAGCTAAACTTGCTCCCCCGATAGAAACAGCATTACCAAAAGAGCCGGAACCAAGCATAGCATCCGTAGGTTCTATGGTGGAAAGTCCAATAGAAGATGAAGCCTTACCTATTTGGGATCAAGACGATTTTCAGAAGAGAATTCTGGGTATTGAATCTGTGTTCCAAGTGTTAATTGGCATTTTTATCGAAGAGTTACCAGAAAAGATAGCCGCATTGGAACAGTGGACCTCTAAACAAGACTTTGATCACTTAACTCATCTCGCTCACTCGCTTAAGGGGGAGGCCAGCAATTTAAGTGTGAAGCAATTTCAGAACAAAGCCTCTTTACTGGAAAAAGCGTCTAAAGCACATAATACAGAAGATGTGGAACGCTTAATTGAGGAGTTAAAACAAAGTGCCCAAGAAACCTTGCAGCTACTGGAAGGCATATTACAAGAACATAAAGAAGCTTTTCCTAGTGAAGAGTAACTAGATGCCTGAAGGCCACCGAAGAATAGCGGTGGCCTTCAGGGAAACTCTGAACGCCAGAGCTAGAAAGTATTTTTAAAAACGTCCTAGATATCACTCACAATATTTATTAATGAGTGCTGACATTTCTAGGAAGAAATGCGTGTTTTTCCCAGATATCATAACCTTTGCGGAATGTTTTAAGGTCGGTCCACACTTTATTAAAAAATGGATCTTCAACGCTTTTCTCTTGCACGACTTCATCCCAAGCAGTCTGATAGGCGGATAGAATTTCATCACTCCAATAGCGTATCTCAACCCCTCGATCTTTTGCAGTCGCCAGTACTTCAAATTGTTTTGCCTCACCCTCTGCCAGAGTATCGGCCACAACGGATTTACAGGCCGTTTCCAGTAATGCTTGCTGCTGTTCCGTCATCTTGCTCCAGGTCTTTTTATTGATCAGAAGCTCTTGCATTGAGGCCTGCTGGTGCCAACCAGGGAAATAATTGTATTTTACAATCTTATTAAAGCCTAAGAGCTGATCGACTTGCGGTAAAGAGAACTCTGCAGCATCAATCGCACCTTTTTCCAGAGCAGGGAAAATCTCAGCGGCCGGTAGCTGAACCGTACCCACGCCCAGCTTATCCATCACATTGGCCCCTAAGCCATAGAAGCGCATATTCAGACCTTTTAGATCTTCAATGGTGTTAATGGGCTTGGCAAACCAGCCAGAGGTTTCTGGCGGAATCATACCGCATGGAATGGCCTTCACGTGATAACCGGCACTGTCATACATCTCCTGATGTAGCTGCCGACCATTACCGTAGTACATCCATGCCAAGAACTCACTGGCCTCAGGACCAAAAGGTACTGAGGTAAAAAATGCAGCAGCAGGCATTTTACCCTGCCAGTTAGCAGATGCTGCAAAGCCAGAGTTCACCTTGCCTGCAGATACCGCATCTAGGATCTCAGAAGGTGCAATTAACTTGCCAGGCTCATAGACCTTCATCTTGATGCTGCCACCACTGGTCTTTTTCAGCGTATCCGCCAACTTAACCACCGGGGTTCCCACAGCCGGTAATTTGCTTGGAAATGCTGTGGGTGTCTTCAATAATAACTTATCCGCAGCTTGGGCATTTATCGTGGTCAGGCTGATACCCAGAGCCAATGGCGTAAGGGCTCCTAGGGTCATCCATTTTTTCAGTGAGCTCATTAAAGGATCTCCAGCGTTCTATTCATTTATTGTTTTATTTTCTACATCGATTAGCGCTAGAGCACTTGGCTCTAGGCATCAAAGACCTTGCCTGGGTTCATAATATGCAGAGGATCTAAAGCCGATTTTAAGCCTTTCATTAGCGTCACGGCCTCTCCATGTTCCTGCAATAAATATTGTTTTTTACCAAAGCCAATACCGTGCTCTCCCGTACAAGTCCCTTCCAGCTCTAGGGCTTGTTTCACCATCCCTTGAGAGAGTGCCTTGGCCTTGCTTGTTTGCTCAGAATCGTCAGCATCAAATAGGATTAACATATGAAAATTTCCATCCCCCACATGGCCAACAATAGGGCAGATTAGACCGCTCTCTTCTGCGGCTTTCTCTGCGGCTAAAATTGCTTCGGCTAACGCAGAAACGGGGACACAAACATCTGTCGTTAACACAGAGGCGCCGGGTTGCAGTGATAATCCTGCAAAATAGGCTTGATGTCGGGCCTTCCATAACGCGTTTCGTTCTTCCGTACTTTCGGCCCATTTAAAGTGGCTACCGCCAAATGATTCTGTAATCCCTTGTAATAGCTCTATCTGTTCCGCCACAGAAACATCTGTACCGTGAAATTCAAAAAACAGAGTAGGTTTGGGCTCAAATCCTTCCAGTTTGGAATGCTGGATACAAGCTTGCATCTGCAGATGATTGAGCAATTCAATACGAGCCACAGGAATGGCACCTTGCATCACGGTGATAACGGTATCGATGGCACTGGCTAAATCGTCAAACTGACAAGTAGCGGCTTTAATCACGCTGGGAATAGGGTGTAACTTGAGTTGAATTTCGGTAATAACCCCCAGAGTTCCCTCTGACCCCACATATAAACGGGTCAGGTCATAACCTGCTGAGCTCTTGCGAGCACGACCGCCAGTTTTAATGATCTCTCCCTGAGGAGTCACCACTGTCAGGCCGATAACATTTTCTCGCATGGTGCCGTAACGCACGGCATTGGTACCTGAAGCACGAGTGGCAGACATACCACCAATGCTGGCATTAGCCCCTGGATCGATAGGAAAAAATACGCCTTGGTAACGCAGATCCTGATTTAACGCTTCCCGAGTTACACCGGCTTGTACTCGACAATCCATATCTTCCGCATTGATCGATAAAACCTCGGTCATCTCTGATAGATCTAGAGAGATACCGCCATGCAACGCTAACAGCTGTCCTTCTACTGAGCTACCAGCACCATAAGGAATCACAGGCACCTTATATTGATGACAAAGCTTAACAACCGCAGCCACTTCTTCCGTTGAGTGCAGGTAAGCAACGGCATCTGGTGGATAGCACCCATAACTGTCTTCACCCTGACCATGTTGCTCTCGCATTGATAAAGCCGTATGTAAACGCTCACCTAATAATGCCTTTAGTTTTTCAACAAGTGCTTGTCGAACCTCGGCATTTCCATAATGCTCAGCTGCTTGCGCCTGCCTATTGATTTCGGTATTACTGCTTATATCAGTCATAAAAGCCTCTGTTTTTTCTTTTTATCTATCAGCTCATCACAAGTAATTACAGGATATTTACAGCAAGGAGCAAAGCTCAAGCCTGCACCGCAAGTATGATTTGATAATAGAGTGATGGACTGTCGTAAAAAAATTATTTATATGAATCCTGTCATTCGCTTGGCGAATAATGCTGTAAGCAAGGAGAAATAGATTTTCTTAACCAGTCAATAAGAGCAGCATAAATTCAGCCAAATAAGGTCAAAAAAGCCTAAATCACATATACACAAGGGTTAGACCTATAAACCCTTATCAGGCATCATTCAAAATATTAATAATAAAACAAAGTAAGTCCGATACAGGTTCCCTATGAATGATCCCTATTGCCTCAGTCGACGTTTAAGTCGTATGAACCTTAATCTACTGGTGGCTTTCCACGCCTTATATCAGCATAGACACCTTACTCGCGCCGCTGAACAGGTTAATCTCAGTCAACCGGCCATGAGCCATGCTTTAAAAAAATTACGATTCCAGTTTGAAGACGAACTATTTGTAAAAACCGCAGAAGGTATGATGCCAACGCCTTTAGCGAAGCAGGTTGTGCATCTGATTGAGCAAGGGCTTTTACAACTGGATCAGGCGTTAGCCAGCGCCCATAGCTTTGAACCAGAAAAAGCGGTGCGGGAATTTCGTATCGGTATTATGGATTTTATGATCCACGAGCTGGTGCCTCACTTAGTGAAAACCATCAATCAAATGGCACCGGGAATAAGCTTTAATATTTTGTATGCCAAGATTTCCAGCCCGGAAATGGCCTATAAGCTTTTGCAAGAAAAGGAGCTTGATCTGGCCATCACCCAATTTGAATACCTGCCACAGACGGAGTATTGCGAGCACTTGTATACAGATAGCCTAGTTTGCATCGCTGATCGTAACCACTATGGTGAAAAAGATGCTCTGAGTTTAGATGAGTTCCTTAGCCCGCCCCATGTGGCCTTATCCCATCGGGAGGACGAACCTATTTTGGTCAACAAACGATTGGAATCTCTTGGGTTAACACGCAAGGTTATCGTTAAAACGCCATACGTTACGACACTTCCGACAATGTTGTGCGGAACCAATATGGTCACGGTGATTAACCAATACGCTGCTGATTATATTAGTCCCGGTACCACACTGAAAAAGTACCAGCTCCCCATTGATTTTAGCGGGTTGGAGATTTGCCAAATATGGGAAGCTCGAAAGGATCATGACCCAGGTATTCGTTGGCTACGTGAGCTTATACAGAAAAATATGCCTTATCAGTTTAATCGTCACGTACATTCTGATCAGTAGTAGGAAGCCATGAATACCTTTATTGATAATGATATCGAGCTAACGAATAAGACCCAATTAACCAAAGCACTAGAAGACATCGTTCTCCAGTTAGGTTTTGATGCAGGCAGCCTGATTTATGCACCTGTAGGCGAGCTTCCGAATAAAACACCAGGACAGGTGCACCCTATCATCAGTGTCGGATTTGAACAGAATCCGCTAATTGATCGCTGGATTGCAGGCACAGAAAGAGATAACCCTCTAAGCCATATCATATCGCCCACTTGGCGCTTAATGCTGGGACAAACACTGCCAAAACACTTTGACCTGAAACAACAACTGGAACAGCCTGAAGCCACGCACTCCATCGCGGAAAAGCAGTGGTTAAAAGCATTAATTGATCTAGGATTCAGTGAGCTTTGTATGGTTCCTGTGCATTTTCCCGATAAGACCTATTTTGCCCTGTCTTGCCTTAAATTAAGCCGTGAGTCTGATCATTCAGGAAGCACTGATCTTTCAGGAGCCGATGATCTTTCATCGCAGGTGCTGGCAAATCTCTTGTATTGCACTCATCAATTCGCTCATATTTGCCTGCACTATAATCTTATCGACAACCCCGATAGAGCTCATAATAGCCGGATACTTTCTCCTAGAGAGCAAGAGTGTTTGCATTGGTCTGCTCAAGGGAAGTCCGCTATAGAAACAGCAGATATTCTCGACTTACACCCGGAAACGGTACGGACCTATATCAAATCATTATTAAGAAAACTGAATGCTGCCAATAAAGCACAAGCTATCTCTATAGGTTACGAAATAGGTTTGCTAGGAGGGGGAGAGATAACACGGTAGGGATATGCTCACCTTAGGGTGGCTGATGAGCATACCTTTAAAACTGTAACGGCCTAAAACACTGGAGATAAAAATCCCTTAAAGTGTAACAACCCGAATCGCTAATGCGAGGAAAACCACTCCGCTAATTTTGTCTATGATGGCTGATTTCTGTTGCAGTTTATCAATCAAACTAGAATGGGACAGCACCACGGCCACAATGCAATACCAAAGGGCATCAATAATCGATACGGTGGATAGCATAATCAGTTGATCTGAGAGTGTTTGGCCGCTGGAGATAAATTGAGAAAACAGTGCGATAAAAAACACCGCAAGTTTAGGGTTTAACAGAGAGATCATAATACCGTCTCTTGCTGCGGTACCTAACGGTGCTTTTTGCTTATCTAGCTGCAACTCAGTCCCACCTGTTGAACGGATCGCTTTTAACCCCATCCAGGCTAAATAACCGGCTCCGGCATAGGTAATCCCTTGATAGAGCTCAGGGGTTTCGGTTACCAATACTGCTAAACCCCAAATCGTTAATACAGCCCATATGGCAACACCTAATCCATGAGTGATCGCCGCAAAAATACCGTGTAAGCGACTGTTCACTACTGTATGACGTAAAACAACGGCCAAGCTGGGCCCTGGAGAAATTGCCCCTAAACAACAGATAGCTACTAACGAAAGCCACACGGTTAATGTCATGATATTTTCCTCAACTTAAAACTCAAACAGACCGACGCAGGGGACCTCTTACCCTGCATAACTCATGCACCTGCTCAGTGTAAGGCAAACCAAGCTATGCGAGAAATGCAATCTAAAACTATGGGTCATGCAATCAAATCATACCTAATCAATACAAATCAGAAATCGATGAATATCAGAAGTCATAAAAAGAAAAACTAGGGCATCGCCTGAGGAGAATAGATGGACAGCCGGATTTGCTCCGCAATACAGTGACGTACCCAACGGTGAGCCGGATCTTGATGATGAACCGCATGCCAGCAAAAATAATAATGATTCTCTGGTGCCGGTACAGGTAAAGGGCAATAAGTCATTGGTAAAGCCCCTAATGCATTGCGGGCAATATGTTCCGGCAGTACCAGTAAAGCATCACTATTAGCCACAACCTGAAAAGCGGCTGAAAAAAATGGCACTTCAAATAGGATACGTCGAGATAAACCTTCTCGAGCTAAGGCCTGATCAAAAAATGAATCCTTATCGCCGCCACTATTAATATGCACAAATGGATATTCCAGTAATGCTTTTAATGTCGGTTGCTCATTTGCTGCTAACGGGTGTTCAGCAGACATTAAGCAAACAGAGTGATCTTGTCCTAAATAAATACTGTGCAGATTTTCTGGAATGTCAGAAGTCATCGTAGAAACAAAATCTAAAGGTAACTGTCCCAATCGATCCAACCAATCTGGTTGCCATACCTGATAGATAATATCGATATTCGGAGCAGCCTGTTGCAGGCGCTGTAATACTTCAGGAAAGATATATTGCGCCACATAATCCGTACAGGCAAAACTAAAGCGCCTCTGGCAAGCTGTCGGATCAAAACCTTCAGCCGTTTTTAAACCATCCACTTCGGCTAGAATAGTCTGTACCCTAGGTAACAGCTCTTTTGCTCTAGCGCTCAGTAGATAGTCATTACCTTCTCGGATTAATAAAGGGTCAGCAAAATATTCTCGTAGCTGTCCCAGCTGACGACTCATGGCAGATTGTGTCAAGTTCAACCGTACCGCTGCCTGAGTAACATTACGGACCTCCAGCAAGACGGTTAAAGCCCTAAGTAAATTTAAATTCAAATGATCCATAAACACCCAAATAAATTGCTTCTACAAAACAGTTGCCATTTTCCGGCTGAAAGCCTGTCAATATTGGGATAATTTTACTTGAGCATGCCGATAACCAAGACTCTTCTGGCCTCTATCCCGCTCAAGTCCTTTAACCCATTCACTTAATTAATAACTAAAATAAGTTCTTCCTCAAATACCATAGATAAACATAGGGAAGATTGATTCACGAATAACTTATCAGGAATGGTATAAGATGAGGTTACTGCATTATTAGCGACTGGGAAAATGTCATATGATCGATTTCTATTATTGGACCACACCAAACGGCCATAAGATTAGTTTATTCTTAGAAGAAGCCGGACTGGAATATCAGATTAAGCCGATTAATATCGGTCAAGGCGATCAATTTTCAGCTGACTTTCTGGCGATAGCGCCTAATAATCGTATTCCAGCCATTGTGGATCATGCACCAACAGATCAAGGCACTCCGATTCCTCTCTTCGAATCCGGTGCAATATTGGAATACTTAGCAGATAAAACCGGTTTATTCCTGCCTAAAACTCCCCGCGAACGTTATGAAACGCTGCAATGGCTGCACTGGCAAATGGGAGGACTAGGACCAATGGCAGGGCAAAACCATCATTTTAGCCAATACGCCAATGAGAAAATTGATTACGCAATAAACCGTTATGTTAATGAAACCGCACGTTTATACGGTGTATTAGACAAGCGGTTAGCTGATCGTACCTTTGTCGCCGGAGAGAGTTACTCCATTGCTGATATGGCTATTTATCCTTGGATCTATTCTCATAAAAAGCAATCACAAAACTTGGATGACTTCCCTAATCTTCAACGTTGGTTTAATAAAATCACTGCCCGCCCTGCCACAGTAAGAGCCTACGATCTGGTTGAAAAAATCAATCCTAATGCCAGCCGAATCTATAATGCGGAGGAGAAAGAGCGCTTATTTGGCATTAAAGCAGATCAAGAGTAGGCCTAAAGAAATATAAGGAGATGACAAATGTTAGACCACGATTCTGAACAGATGATGGATAACAACCCTATTACGGTGAGCATCTCCCGTAAAGTAAAGCCCGGCTGTGAAGCGGAATATGAACAGTGGATATCGGAAGTTATTGAGGTCGCAAAAGATTTCCCAGGACATCAGGGAGCCAGTGTTTTGCGCCCAAGCTCTACGACCAATCACGAATATGTGATTATCTATCGATTCAGTAATTATCAGGACTGCCAATATTGGGAAAACTCTGACTTACGTCAGCATTGGTTGGCAAAGATCGAGCCTTGGGTTGAAGGAGAGGCCAGCACACGCCGTGGAACGGGCTTAGAATTTTGGTTTGATCTACCTGAGCTTCCGGCTAATAAACCGCCTTCGCCTCATAAAATGGCCTTAGTTCTGATTGTCGTGGTGTTCTGCTTGGTACTGTGCATCAATCTGTTTTTTGGTTCGCTATTGGCTCAGCTCCCCGTTTGGTTACGCACCCTATTAGTTGTAGTCACTCAGGTATTGCTGATGACCTATATCGTGATGCCTAGGATCACCAAATTATTAAAAGGCTGGTTGTTTAAATAATCCGAATACTTATTCTTCAGAAGAGGTTCCTTAATCCTAAAAGACGAGCAGGGTGTTTCTTATTGGAAACTAAAAAACACCTTGCCGACTGATACTCTAATTAATAGGAAGATCTGATTTGGTTAAACCTTAAATTTAGCCAACTCCGCATCCTGACGGGCAGTCAGTTCCGACATCGCTTTACAATTCTGCGCTTGTGCTTGCGCGCCATCTGCTACGGACTGACTAATATCCCGAATATTTGCTGTATTACGATTAATCTCTCCAGATGTAGAGCTCTGTTGCTCTGCTGCTGCTGCAATCTGTACTGTCATATGACTGATATTTTGAATACTGCTCCGAATACTTTCCAGTGCATCGTTAGCTTGCTCTGAAACCTCTTGAGTCTCATGAGCCCTTTCTCGGCTTTTAGAAATTGTTGTTTCTGCCTTTTTAACGCCTGCTTGTAGTTGATTGATCATCTTTTGAATCTCTTCCGTTGATTCCTGAGTGCGAGAAGCTAACGCTCTAACTTCATCTGCTACCACAGCAAAACCTCGTCCTTGTTCACCGGCTCTTGCCGCTTCAATGGCCGCATTCAAGGCTAAAAGATTTGTTTGATCCGCAATATCCGTAATAACCGTTAAGATGGATTCAATACTATTACTGTAGCCTGACAATTCCCCAATCGTTGCAACAACCTTATCCATATCATCGGATAAATGAGCGATTGACTGAGTCGTACGAGAAACGATCTCAACCCCCGCCGTTGTCGCATTATCCGCTTCCTGTACCGCTGCGGCTGCATTTTGCGCGTTTTGTGCCACCTCACCTGCCGTAGCAGACATCTCATGCATTGCCGTAGCTAATTGATCCAATTCACTTAATTGGGTATTCAGGTTATTTGATGCTTCATCCGCTGAACAAGCCGTTAAATCACTGTTACTGCGTACATCTTGGGTAATCTGTTTGACCTGCTGAATAAGAGACTGCAAATACTGAATAAACTGATTAAAGTCCGTAGATACCTGACCAAATTCATCCTTTCCACTCACCGCAAGGCGCTTAGTCAGATCACCTTCACCACTATTAATTTCTACTAGGGAGCGGTGTAATCCCTGTAAGGGATATAGCAGTTTAGTCACAGTAATATATAGTGCGATACTGCAGATTACAGCACTGATAATGGTAGCAAATGCTGCCATCATGCCCAATTCGTCGGCTTCGGCCATCACTTTCTGCTTATCTAAAACAACACCGATCAACCAATCACTGCCGTAAAGACTAGACAGCTTATGGAAACCCGTTAGTACCGTTTGTCCTCCCACAGTCGCTTCTTTCAGCTCTGTGGAAAAACTCGGAGCTTGGCCGTCAAATAATTTACTAACAGATTCACCATTAAGCTTGCCGTTTGGGTGACTGATGATACTGCCATTAGCATTCACCAGAAAAGCATAACCAGTGCCATGAAAACTCAAGGTATTTAACGCATCAGAAACTGTTTTTAGACTTAAATCACCGCCAAAAGCCCCTTTAAACTGCCCTTTGTCATAAAAATTAGCCACAGCAGAGATTAGAATCTCCTGAGTTGCAGCATCTGCATAAGGATCTGTTAAAACAGCTCTTTGGTTGCTTTTTGCATAGGGATACCAAGGACGCTTCCGGGCATCCCAGTTTTCTGGATTCCAATTGGTATCATTAGTGATCTTGGTGCCGTTAGTATCTAAACCACCAAAAATCAGGATAAATTCATTTTTTAATAAAGGGAGATCAAAGGTTTTCTGGATTGTTTCTGAGCCAAAGTCAGCATCAATAGTCTCTGCCATCATATCGATCAAACGAAGCTTGGCGTTTAGCCAGTTCGTAATTTGAAAAGCCATTACCTTTGACGCTTCTTCGGTACTTTGCTGTGTTTTTTCTAGCAAAGTATCCCTTACAGAATGGTATTGCAGCCAAGAATAAGCGGCAAAGGTAAAAACAATAATACAAGACGCCAGCAACGCGACTTTTTGGGAAACCTTCATGGTAACCACCTTTTATTTTTCTGATTATCTTGGCTGATACTGACTACTCGGATGCCAGTTTTAGCCCTGCTTTATAGTTATAGTAGAGCAAGATCATGATTTTTCGAGTAGATCCTTCTCCCCCTATATTTCCTATTTTGATCTTTTTCTATTAAAACCCTGTTAAGTTTCCTATAGTAAACTATTTCCACTAAAAGCCATATACTTTCGTATAGTAAATAAAAACTTTTAATCAAATACAGACTTAATATAAAAAGAAGCGACTATTACCCACGGTCAGTCGTCACATATAAAAAACAAAAGAAGCTTATAGACCACTGAAATAGTTGTAGTTTTTCTTCTTTTACTTAATGAGTCTCTGAAAAATTATTTTTCGGTTTCACTGTGACCTTGAAGATGGAAAATACGTGAAAGATGATGCTGGGAATGCTTTTGACAGAAGCGGGAGGCGAAACTGGATAAGGTTAAGGTCTGATTAATGGAGAACTGCTTACCTTAAGCTATGGCTTGCACTTTTCTAAAAGACAGAAGACACTGATCTAGGAAGCCTCTGAAAGTCTGGCTCAGAAAGTACTTTTTCAGGGACTTTTAGACATGCCTGTAATAAGAGAGGCTATCTAATATAAAGGAAAGCGTCTGGAGATTCCCTAGTGTCTAAACAACATAAACCACCTAAAATTAATGTGGCAAAGGAACGACCAGATACTGAACAGATGCTCGTTAAGGTGTTTGCCGACCTTAATTGCCCTTTTTGTTTTGCCCTCCATGAACGTATAGATCGGGAACAATTAAATGATCGAGTGCAGTGGTGCTTTGTAGAGCATGCCCCAGCCTTTAACAGTCGAGCAATGACTGATGAGCAGGCCGAACTCCTACATAATGAATACCAACTCATCTGCCAACGAGCACCGGATATTTCCGTACGAGAACCCCAGAACTGCGTCAATACCAAGCTGGCGATTTTAACCTTGTTGACTCTGGAGCAGTCTGCCCCGGAAAAATCTGATAGTTATCTGAAAAAACTCTATCGAGCTTATTGGCAAGAAGGGCTCGATATATCGGACCCCCAAGTTCTACATGATTTATTATCCCAAATTCACTTAGACAGTATTCAGATCAGTACTCCTGCCAGACAGATACAGCAAGAGTGGCAAGAGACATGGGAGAAAGGTGATTTTGATCTACGTATCCCCGCTATGCTTGCCTCTGATAATGAAGTAATGCTGGGATTACAACATCCAGAAAATATTCGCAGCTTTATCTTTCAAACAAGCCAACACAACTATATGCAAGGTGATACTTGCTTACATCGAGGGGATTTTAATCTCGCAGGATTAGGAATTAGTGAACTGGCTCAAAAACTTCATACCGAGGCCAATGGCTTACATATTCGTAATTTTGAACAGATTAACCCCTTGATCAGTTATTGTCAGAACAACCCTGTTGATGCCGTATTACTGGATTACGCCTTGGATCAAAAACATCGCTATCAGGGGATTCGTGCGTTAAAAGAAGAGCTGGATACAGGTTGGGATCAACCCATTATCTATATCAGTCCAGACAAAAAGCCTCATGAGGAAGTACAAGCTTTTTCCTTAGGAGCCAGTGACTTTGCACAATCTCTGGATAACTGCGCTCCTTTAATTGCTCGTCTAAAAAGAAGCCTGACTCAAGCACGAACAGTGGATTTATTACGCCGCTATGCCGTAGTTGACGGCTTAACCGGTTTAATCAATAAACGAGAGTTTGAACAGAACTTGGAAAAAGAGTGGCGACATGCTTGCCGTTATAATTTAAACCTTAGTGCTATTATGATCGATATCGATCATTTTAAGGATTATAACGATAACTATGGCCATTGCGCAGGAGACGACGTTCTACATCAAGTGGCTCGTTGCTTGGAGCAAAATCTTAATAGACCCAAAGATATTGTGGCGCGTTTTGGTGGAGAAGAGTTTATTGTCTTGTTGCCAGACACTCAGGCGTCTGGTTTAAAAGTGGTTTGCGAGCAGCTTAGAAGAGCCATAGAACAACTCAACATCAGTCATAAAGTGAGCCCTGTTTTACCTAAGGTAACCATTAGCTTAGGAGGATGCAGTGCTTTACCTCATCCAGACCAGACAGCAAAACAATTAGTCGAATTAGCGGATCAGTCTCTCTATCAAGCTAAAGAACAAGGTCGCAATCGTTTTATTCTGAACCATCTATCAAGGCCCGACTACATAGCTAAAACAGACTATAGTTAATATCCTAACGATTATTAGCCATCAGCGTGAAATATTTGCAATCTTCATGGCTTGATCTAATTTAGTAAAAAGGTATAACCTAAGGTTTAAAGTTAATAATCTAAAAACGGAACATTAATAAATCAGGGATGTTTATGACACTTCAATCTATCAAGGCTGATAATCATGATATCAAAGTAGCTATAAAATCTACGAAAAACACGGATAAAGATGATTCTGTACTCAGCAGTTTCATGGCCCCTTGGTATCAAACCCCTCCTATGCCAGATACTTTAAAAACCTTGTTACAACAAATCGAAAGCGATCTTCATCAAGAGATTGATATTGAGTATTTGGCCCAGAGGCATCAGCTTGATAAAGGAGATATCACTGAGCTTTTCCAACAATATCTCTCTCTTACACCAATCGAATATCAAAAGAAAATTCGTTTAAATAAAGCCCAGTATCTTCTGGAAGAAACACTTTTCAGTTTAGAAAAAGTGGCTAATCAGGCAGGATTTGGCAATATTACAGCACTCCAAGATGCTTTTTTACAAAACTTGGAGATGTTCCCTTCTCGTTACCGCTAAACAGGAAGGGATGACAGAATATAAGTTAAAATGATACAGCTACCGTCAGGATTAAATATTGTTACAACTGCCGAATATGTTCGGAACCGATCTGATCGATAGATGAGCAACCTGTTAAGATCATACAGCGTTCAAACTCAGCTTTTAAAATCTCTAAAGCTTTTTCAGCCCCTGCTTGTCCGCCTGCGGATAGTCCTCGGACATAAGCACGACCTAAGCTACAGGCATTGGCCCCTAAAGCTAGCGCTTTAAAAATATCCGTACCGCGACGAATCCCACCATCCACAATAATCTCTATTTCAGGGCCAATAGCCGCTCTGACATCAGCGACCAGTTCAATGGGTGCAGGGGAGCCATCCAATTGACGCCCTCCGTGGTTGGATAAAATCACCGCACTTGCCCCTGCTTGCTTTGCTCTTAAAGCATCCTCAACGGACATAATCCCCTTGATTGCAAAAGGCCCGCCCCATTCCTGAATCATATGTTCCGCATCAGCCCAGGTTAAGTCCTTCTTAAAGAGCTTACTTAAAGCGATAACAAAAGCTTGAGAATCTGTCATGGACACTTTAGGTAACTGAGGAAAGTTCCCCAGATTAGCGCCATCACTTAATAGATATTGTACCAACCAACGAGGGCGTAGCATAAACTGCAATGTGGACTTTAGAGTTAAACGTGGTGGAATGGATAACCCACTGCGTGTATCCCGTTCACGATTGCCACCAACAATCGTATCGATGGTTAACACCATGCCTTTAAAGCCCGCGGCCTTGGCTCTTTGATTTAGTTGGCTGGCTAAGGCCTTATCGCTTAAAACATAAACCTGAAATAATTTGTCACTATGGACTGTTTGAGCAATCTCTTCTAAAGATCGGTTAGAAAAAGTCGATGCGGTATACAAAACATCAAATTTTGCAGCGGCTCTCACTCCTGCCAATTCAGCATCTTTTGGGCACATCATGCCGGAAAAACCAGTGGCTGAAATATAAAAGGGCAGCGCCATGTCACAACCCATTACCTGAGTTTGAGTATTGATAACACTCACATCCTGCAACGCTTTAGGCACTATTTGGTAACGATTAAAAGCGGAACAATTATGCCTTAAGGTGACTTCATCATCGGCGCCACCTTCCACATAATCACTGACCGGAAGAGGTACTTTTTTAGCCGCTAAACGGCCTAAATCATCGATATTGATACAGGATTTTAAACGGTACATGCTTCACCCCTTTCAGATTACAGAGCAAAATCATAAGACGAGCCACTAAAGAGTTCGATACCCCCATTTAAGGGTGGGACAGAAAATGAAGCATGGGAGAAAAATGCCCTTCCCAATAAACGATCGGTAATAAGAGTTTTCGAGTCTATCCAGATGTGATCTGGTCTGTTCTTATTTTTCATCCATAAGGAATCATCGAGATTACTATCATCAGGCTCTCACTCGAAACCAGAGCTGCTCTAATAACTGGCCAATTTGTACCGCTTGCTCCAGCCCTTGAGAAAACGCCTCCTCTGATAAGGATGCAAAGGCCGGTAATACTGAGATCTTATCAGCTGAAACCTGGCAGGCAGAATACAACATACAAGCATCTAACCAAGGATTACCCACACCCGCATACTCCCAATCAATAATCACCAGTTGATCGTTCTGCCAGCAAAAGTTTCCAGGGTGCAGATCATGATGAGTTAAACAATTTGAGACCCTAGGCAAAGTCTGAAATAGGCCTAACAGTTGATTCAGCTTGTTCAACCACTCCTCTGCATCCGGTAATTTATTCAGTGCCGTTTGGTAATCAAGAAACAGATCGGGATAATTCAGCTTTGGAGGAGAAAAGATGATCTGGCAATCTGCTACCGCAGATAAAAGCTGTTGTTCCATAGACTCCGTTAAAACGGCACCATTTAAGCCTAAACCGTGATGCTGCATCACACACCAACCTTCTTTAGGTGCATCAGCCAATACTTTTACCGACCAAGAAAAAGGTTGGATACTGTTTAGCACTTCCTTTTCCCGAAGGCGGTTGACACCAAAAGCCATAGAATCACGTGCATTAATACGTAGGATTAAGGCTTGTTGATGGTTTGAGCCACGGTAAAGCCAATTACTGGTACCGCTCTCTTCCAAAGGTAGCCAATGCACAGGATAATCGATGTATTGATTAACCTGTTCAAAGATAGCGTCATGCATAGCGAGCCCCTATTCTTTCCTATATTATTCACGCCATTTATTAGCAATCCCGAAATTCCTTATAAATAAAAATAAGGGCAAGCGTGAATGAACCTCAGTATATTCAAATATTGATTTACTGATAACTTATCGGGAATGCTATTAAAAATCTGCCATTCACAATCGTTTATTAACACTATCGATTAAAACAAAGTGAGAAACACCATGGCCATTTCTATATCAAGAAGTATAAGCACGATATTGGCTATCGCGACAACTGTCTTCCTGACATTAATGAGTCAACAAACTCTGGCCAAAACCTTAACGGTGTACACCTACGACTCTTTTGTCTCTGAATGGGGGCCAGGACCACAGCTTAAAAAAGCCTTTGAGGCTCAATGTCAGTGTCAGGTTAAGTTTGTTGCCGCTGAGGATGGCATCAGTATTTTGAACCGTGTCCGTATCGAAGGAAAAAAAAGCAAAGCGGATGTTCTTCTGGGTCTGGATAATGGTTTAATCGAAGAAACCCGTCAGCTTAACCTTGTGCAACCCCATGGACTGACGTTGGATCATCTAAGCGCCAACCTTAACTGGCAAGATACAAACTTTGTGCCCTTTGATTACGGTTACTTTGCCTTTATTTATGATAGCCGAAAGATCAAAACACCGGCTATTTCGTTGGAGGCGCTGATCACGTCTGATGCTCAGATTATTTATCAAGACCCCCGCACCAGCACACCAGGACAAGGTCTAATGACTTGGATAAAAGCCGTATATGGCGAGCAAAGTGCGGATAAATGGCAGCAGTTAGCAAAACATACGGTAACGGTCACTAAAGGCTGGTGGGAAGCTTATAGTATGTTCTTAGAAGGTGGCAGTGATTATGTGCTGAGCTATACCACTTCCCCGGCTTATCATGCCGTAGTAGAGGGCCATGAATATTACAAAGCGGCTCTGTTTAATGAAGGCCATGTTCCTCAGATTGAAGTGGCAGCCATCTCTCAAAATAGCCAAAACCCTATTCTGGCAAAAGAGTTTCTACAATTTTTAATATCGCCAGAAGCACAAAAAATTATCCCCGTGACTAACTGGATGTTACCGGTAATTGATAATGTTGAGCTGCCTGCAGCCTTTTCTCAGTTGATTCAACCGAAGGCCATTGGCTTTACTCCAAAAGAGATCAGTCAAAACCGCAAACAATGGTTACGTGAGTGGCGACGAGCAGCCAGTCATTAACCTTAATGAATACTCAGCGTTTTTCCTTATTTCCAACGCTTGCTTATAGTGCGGTGATTCTGATCACCGCACTGGCATTTTATGGTCTGATCGGTTTTGATCAGGCTCAGTTAGATCTTCAGCTATTACAAGATGCTTATATTCAACAAATCCTGTTCTTTTCCCTGCAACAGGCTGGATTGAGCGCCCTCTTTTCCGTCACCCTGGCGATCCCCATTGCTCGGGCCATACACTTTATGCCTCAACTACCGGGAAGAAGGGCTTTTTTGCGTTTGTGTTTGCTCAGCTTCGTTATGCCAACACTGGTGTTAATCACCGGACTGGTTATTTTATTAGGCCGATCCGGTTATCTCAGTGGCCTTATGGGAGAGGGTTGGAACCTCTACGGTTTAAATGGCATCTTGCTGGCCCATATTTACCTAAATATGCCTCTGGCCATAAGAGTACTAAGCCAACAGATGAGCCATATTCCTGATACAAGCTGGCGCTTAGCTCAACAATTAAAGTTCACTCGATGGCAACAATTTAGCCTAATAGAATGGCCTGCTATCAAGAGTACTTTACTGGTCTTAACCGGCTTTATTTTTGTGCTCTGTTTTAATAGCTTTGCCGTGGTACTAGCGTTAGGGGGAGGGCCGGGATCAACCACCTTAGAAGTCGCTATCTATCAGGCGTTAAAATATGACTTTAACCTTAGCGAAGCTCTGACTCTGGCTTGGTTACAGTTTACCCTGGCAGGTTTAGTGTTCTTGGCAATGGCTAAAATGGGACGACTCAATTGGTTAAGTGCTGATACCCATAGCCAACGTTGGCAGCCTAGATTTTCGCCTACGATGGAAAAAATGTATGGCGGCCTATATGGAGTCAGTTGGGTGGTTTTGCTGCTGCCGATGCTAGCCCTATTACCTAAGGTTTTAAACGTCAATCTGGATAGTTTTTCTTGGCCCAGTATTTTATTTGCCACTATACGCTCTATCGGTTTTGCCCTAAGTAGCGGCTTGCTAGCCACACTCTTAGCCTGGTATTTGCTCCAACCCATTCGATGGGCTTATAGAAACCAAAAAGATAGCACCCGGGTTATTCTGCAATGGCTTGCGACACATACTTTGGTGGCCCCTGCCATGGTGCTCTCTACCGGTTTGTATATTTTGCTATTGCCTAATATTGATTTGGATCGCTGGGGGATGCTCTGGTTGATCCTACTCAATTCAGCCCTCTTATTACCCTTTGTGGTCGCACAGTTAAAACCCAGGCTAATTCAATTTGATCAGCAGTATTGGGTTTTAAGTCAGAATCTAAAACTCAATAAACAGCAGCAACTGAGCATTACCTGGCCCTTTATACGGCCAGTAATGGCCAGCAGTTTTGTTTTGGCCCTACTCTTAGCCTTAGGTGATGTTGCCGTATTTTCTATTTTTGGTCATAACGATTGGAGTACGCTACCTTGGCTAATCTATGGTTATGCCGGTAGTTATCGAATGGCTGAAGCAGCATTGGCTTCTTTATTATTACTGTTAGTTTGTACAAGCCTGATCTATCTATTTGAACGAGAGAGCCAGCATGGAAAATAGATTAGAAGTTAAACAGTTAGAAGTCATCTTGGATGGAAAAACACTAACCTACGATATGACAATCGCAGCAGGTGAATGTCTGGCTATTCAAGGGGAAAGTGGAGTAGGCAAAACAACACTACTGAATGTGATTGCAGGGTTTGAACAGGCCAGTAAAGGCCGTGTCATTTGGCAGGGTAGTGACCTGCTGACATTGCCAACGAATCAACGCCCTGTGAGCATGTTATTTCAGGAATATAATCTATTTGAACATATCAGTGTGTTGGATAATTTGGCACTGGGTTTTAGTGGGCCCGCACCAATACAGCAACTAAAAGAAGCTGCTGAACACCTTGGTATGGGTGATCAGTTGAATAAAATGCCAACGGAATTATCTGGTGGGCAACGACAACGTATCGGCCTGATTCGCACATTATTAAGACCCGAACCCATTATTTTACTGGACGAGCCTTTTGCCGAATTAGATCAAAACACACGGTTATTAGCGGCAAGATGGACAAGAGAGATAGCCACTCAGCAGGGCAAAACCCTGCTGATTGTGACCCATCAAAATGAGGATGTGGAGATAGTGGCGGATCGGCTTATCAAGCTGATCTAAGATAAAGATTAATAAACGACTTTAAATGTCACAGAAACCTCACTACCATCACCATCAGAAGCGGTTGTATAAACAACGGTGCACCTCCCATACTCTTCATCCCAACCCTGATTATCACCATAACCGTTTGGTTCGTCATCCAGAGCATCAGGAGACGTTAACTCAATACCCCACGTAAAAGGATAATCCTCTGATTCAAGTGGGTTTCGAGTATTACCTATTTCAGAAGGTAGTTCTACACCTGGGATTTCAGCAACTATATCGTGAGTACATTCTATCCGTGTTAATTCAGTGCCATAAGCAGGAACATTGCCATTTAAATCTTTCATAGTCATCTCGACTGTTCGAGTCCGTTCTGAAATATCAACAGCAAGAGTATCCCCATCATTAAATTCTAATATAGACTTGGTGCCATCCTCATTAATGAGCTGATAAGCATCTGCATTAATGCTTTCTATAAAAGAAACTGCTCCATCATCATCAATCGCTTCAATAGAAGAGGTTGTTTCATTTTTAAAGACAACCGCTAGATGTCGAGCAGTAAATGTAAGATCGGACTCCCGAGTGGCCATAATAATTGAACTATTAACAAATAACTCTGCTAATTGCGAGCAATGCCCATCCTCTCTAGCTTCATCACTACAGCTGGCACCACGGTATTTCTGTTCATCAGTAATATCATCCCATTGACCGTTGCTATTCTGATCAACAAAGAACTCTCCACTATCTCTGGTATTACTCAAATTTACATCATGAAAAGCTTCTGACAAAGAAAAATAGGTCTCACCTAGATCAAATAAACCATTAGAATTCTCATCGATAAAGGATTCTTCTCCCGTCGTATGGGCCATAATCACAGCAATACCTCTCTTGGTAGTTACAGTGATCTCTCCATCAACAAATTTTTCTACATTATATTCAGGGTATATAGGCCCACTCTCCCACAACATACCGCAGTCTCCCTCCAAAATAGTGCAAGAAGATACCTGCCCATCTTTTAGCTGGATCTGACCGCCTGACGTTTTAAAAGTAACGCTGTTCCCATTAGCTACAGGACCTCCATGGTAATCACTTGCAGTAACAACAACATCCACATCCTGATTAATAAACCTCCATGCATAAGGGTTAAATAACGAAACACCTGTTCCAAAAGAGCCCGCAATTGGCATTCCCGTATTCACTGTCAGTGTGGTTGATGAGGTTTGCATGATCTGTTCCGTTTCCCGACCATCCTCAGTAAAAACATCAGTTTCAGCAATAACACGGAAAGTGGTATTTGCTGTACCTGAGTTAACAAAAACAGAAACCAAACCATCGCTATCAGATAGATCTGAATCTCGACTAAAATTCACGCCACCTGTTCCACCAGACAAGTTAAAACGTACTTCTTTATCGGAGATAGGTTCACCTGATTTATCTCTTACTCTAAAACTGACTTCTCCCGTGGAGGGCAAAGTGTCCGTGCTAAAACCTTGAATGGCTAACACTGTATCTTCCGGCACAATGGAAGAAATACTGCCTAACTCAGGTTCTGCAACATTAACTGCTACTTCTGCGGTTTGTTCTGAACTCGATAAAGTTGCTGTAATAACATCATCTCCTCGACAACCATTCGCCGTGTAAGTCGTATTAACGAATCCCGAGGATGTCGATACAGAAGAGGCGGAAAAGGTAGAAGTTCCTGCATTGACACAAGCAGAAGAGAAAACAACCGTGAGCTCCTCCGAGGTATAAAGAGCATTGTCATTATTAACATCAACAATGTTAACAGAGAGTTCAGTTTGTCCCGTTGCCGACAAGTTACTCACACTACTAGTTAATAGCCCTTCCGCAAAACTATCTGAACTACCCGTTCCTAAACGTAAGTCATTGCTCTGGGTCGTTAAAGTGATTTCAGCAGTTTCATCCTTACCTTCTAGGCTAGCAGTAACGACATCTTCAATATCGCACCCTGCTACGGTATAAGTCGTACTAGCAATACCTGTTGTTGTGGTAACCAAGCTTTCGGACAGTGAAGATAGCCCGGAGGATATACAGCTTGAAGAGAACACTACGCTCACTTCTTCATCCGTAAACAAATCATTGCTGTCATTAGTATCGACAATATTAACGGTTAATGTTGCGGTATCGCCGAAATCCAGGCTGCTATCGGTTACTTCAATTATTTCTGCTTCAAAGCTATTACCCGTACCAGAGCCCATACTGAGGGAATAATTATCTGTACTTAGAGTTACCGTGGCGCTTTGGCTACTGTCGCTGGATAAGGTCGATGTAATCACATCAGTACCGGAACAACCGGAGGCGGTATAGGTGGTCACGGCTAAACCGGATGATGTGGTGACAGAGTCGGAGGAAAATGAGGCTAAACCTAATGACTCACAGGAGGATGCAAAACTAACTGTTTGGTTACCGTCGGTATAAAGATTACCGTCGTCATTCAGATCAACAATATTCACGGATACTAGTGTTTGATCTCCCAGAGACAAGCTTGTCTCTCCGGCGGTCATCACACTTTCCGCAAATCCAGAACCAAAACCGGTACCTAAACGTAAATCTAAAATAACCTCTTTGGGTTCAGCTTTATCGCTGGAGCCGCAAGCCGCTAAAAGCATAATAAAGGGGAACAATAATAGGGATAAAATCCGTTTAAACACAGGCGTACACTCTCAGCTAGGCATTCAAAATAGTAAACCTAACTAAGTTACAATAGATTCATCAGCCAAACAAAAAAATCTACAGGAAATTGTCATATTCTCTAGCCGTTGGCCAGAGAATATCGGAGTGCTTTTACTTAAGTGTAAATCTGTGTTTAACAGATTTCAGGGTGAGGTTCGCTAAATAGATAACCTTGGGAATAACGGATATCTAAGGCTTCAACAACGGCCTGTACTGATTCGGAGTGAACAAACTCCGCTACAACTGGGATTCCGGCATTTTGGGCAAAAAAGACAATAGCACGGGTAATCTCGTAGCTAGTACGGTCAACATCGATATTTTTGATGTACTTGGCATCAATCTTAATGCTATCCACATCCAGTTCCAGAATACGTTCAAAGTTAGAGTATTCTGTTCCAAAGTCATCAATGGCCAGTTTATAACCCATACTCTTCAGTTCTATTAACTGGGTAATATTATTGGCCTTGCCAGAAGCACTTACGCCTTCCAGAATCTCCAATGTGACTCTCTCTCGTTTAATATTGTACTGCTCTGTCTTTTTAGCCAAATAATCCACTAAAAACTGCTGGCTAAGATCATCTTCCGTAATATTAATGGAGAAGGTACAGTCATGATGCGACATGACGGCAAAACTACGATCTATCATTAAGCGAGTTAATGAAGGTAATAACCCAGATAATTTAGCCGCATTCAAGAACTGGAACGGCCCATAAACGGTGCCATCGATATGCATGCGGATCAGAGTTTCATAATGATTTATCTCACCCTTATGATTATCTCGAATACCCTGGAAATAAGGCACCAAACAGCTTTCATTCAATGCTCTATGCAATAAGGTATTCCAGTGCATGTAGTCTAAGCGCTGAGTCTGTTCCACCTCATCGTTTTCACCAGAGTAGAGATGGAAACGTCCACGTCCTCCTTTTTTTGCTGTTTTAATGGCTAACAACGATTTACGCATTAAATCTTCAGAGCCTTTCGCACCACCATAGGTGAAGCTGACGTTGAAACTCAAATCATCAACACTGATCTGGTTTAGAAAGAAATATTGACGCACTCGATTAAAAACATCATTTAAATCAATATCATAGCGATAGTGTGCTGCAAATTCATCAGCGTTTAATCGATAAAGTTGAGCACCCACTAATAAGGATTTCAATTGAGTGGTGATCGCAACTAATAAGCGATCAGCAAAGTCCAATCCATAGGCTGAGTTGATTAAACTAAAGTTATTCACATTTAAAACAAGCAGAGAACAGCTGGTCTTACAATCGCCACAACCATTATTCTCCTGACAAAGCCGGAGTGACTCTTGTAGAGTATTTTTATTGGGAAGATCTGTTAGTGAATCGACCTCTAATGCCTGAATCCGTCGATCACGCTCTTTTTTCAACTCAGATAAATCATTGAATACGGCTACGAAGTTTTGAATTTTCCCGTCAGAATTTTTCATTACATTCAGACTTAACCACTGTGGTAGCAGTGAACCATCTTTGCGACGATTAACTATTTCACCATTCCAGCTTCCTGTGTCTAATAATGATTGCCACATATCGGAATAAAATTCTTTACCCTGTAAGCCAGAGGATAAGAAGCTAGGATTTTTTCCCTTAACATCCTCTAAGTCATAACCTGTTGCATGTTCAAAGTAACGGTTTACTTCAAGAATCTGATTACGGTCATCCGTAATGACAACACCTTCAGAAGCATTTTCAATAGCCGTACCTAACAGCTGCAGACGCTTTTTCTGCTTTTTATAGGCTGAAATTTGTTCCTGGCGGGACAAAATAATGCTGATAATATCCGCACCGACTTTTAATACGCGAGTGTGAAAAGCGGAGGGATTTCGATGTTCAAAGGAGGACAGTGCAAAAGAACCAATGGCTTGTTTCTCTGCATTTTGCACCGGCATAGACCAGCAGGAACATAAATTAAAATCATAGGCGATTTGACGCAGATCTGACCAACGCTCATCTTGGAAGGTATCGGTTACATAAACCGGATGGTTCTGATAAACCGCATTACCGCAAGAACCTGCATTAGGCCCAGGTAACAAACCATTTAAACATTGTTGACCTTCAGCCGGAACACTAGGGGCTGCCAAGACATTTAAACGTCCTGTTTCCTCATCCATTAGCATTACGGTGGCAATAGAGTTTGGTAGCAGTTTCTCAGCCATAGAGCACAGACAATTAATCACATCTAAATATGGTTTATTTTCAGCAACCATACCAAAAATGGTCTGCTGAATTTCCATAATCTGTTCCTGTTGATCAACGGTCACAGGTACATTTTGCTCTACCATAGTCTTTTTTTCCTGATTGGAAATATAGGCTTGGGAGCTGGAATCAGATGTCATGGGCAACCTATCTACTCAAATGAACCAAAGCCGAAGATTCAAATATTACTGAACGGAGACACTTTAGAGTTTAACACAAGCCACTAAAATACCCCTTTTTCCTAGCAAAAAATGCCAATAGAGTGCTGAAACACACGATACCTAGCGTTTAAAACACCCGACATAAATAAATAACATAAAAAAGAGAGCTATCTCAGTCCTATTTATGTAACAGGCCTATAGTTTAAAACAAACTACCCTTAGCTATAAACCACTAAATACAAACCATCAAGCCTATGTTTTAATAACAAAAATATTATAAATAACCTTGACATGGAAGAGGTCAACCTATGATTAGAAAGTTGGTCCTGCCTTCAATTTTTGCTGTTTTGGCATATGGCTTTTGGCTTAGCTCTGACTTTAAAGAAATTGCCGCAGGCGTCGCTATTTTTCTCTTTGGTATGCTAGCACTGGAAGAAGGCTTTAAAGCCTTTACTGGTGGCTTGCTGGAAAAACTCCTAAAAACAACCACGAACAAACTCTGGAAAAGTCTAAGCTTTGGCGTCGTCAGCACGACGATTATGCAATCAAGCTCTTTAGTCTCCGTCATTACCATCTCATTTTTATCTGCCGGACTCATTAGTTTAACCGCTGGCGTCGGCATTATTTTTGGCGCAAACCTTGGCACCACAACAGGAGCCTGGCTAGTGGCCGGATTAGGCCTTAAAGTAAAAATCTCCACTTATGCCATGCCCATGCTGGTTTTTGGTGTAATACTCATTTTCCAAAAGAGCAAAGAACTAAAGGGTATCGGTTACGTATTAGCTGGCTTGGGTTTTCTCTTTCTCGGTATTCACCATATGAAAGAAGGCTTTGAAGCCTTTAAAGATACGATAGACCTGACGGCCTATGCCGTTTCTGGCTACGGCGGTGTATTTTTATTTACGCTTATAGGCTTGTTTGCCACCGTTGTAATGCAATCCAGTCATGCCACACTGGTATTAATTATTACCGCTTTAAGTGCCCAGCAGATTACTTATGAAAATGCTTTAGCACTGGCTATTGGCGCTAATATTGGTACCACTATTACAGCGATATTAGGTTCATTAAGTGCCAACGTAGAAGGTCGACGTTTAGCCGGTGCTCACCTCATATTTAATGCCGCCACAGGCTTGGTTGCTATTGCCTTTATCTATCAGCTGACCTCTTTAGTTGATTTTGCCAGCAGCCTATTAGGTATAGCAGAGGATAACTACACCCTGAAACTGGCTGTTTTTCATACCATATTCAATACTATCGGCGTGCTGTTAATGCTGCCCTTTATTAGCCGTATGGTCATTTTTCTGGAAACAACGCTGAAATCCGAACTGACACCTCATGCGTCTAAACCTCGTTACCTTAATAAAGCGGCCTTTGAACTACCGGATACTGCTTTAGCTGCTGTCCGACAAGAGACCCTACATCTCTATGACAATGCCGTCAAGATTATCGCTGGTGGGTTGAGTCTAGAGCTGAAAGATATCCACAGTGATTGCACCATGGATGAAATAATTCTCAAGTCTCGAAAAGCATTAGCTGTAGATATTGATCAGCAATATCAAGATACAGTGAAAAACCTTTATGGCGCCATTGTAGATTACATCAGCTTGGCGCAAGGTGAACTATCCAGCGAGCAAACTGAAGAATTATTTCGTTTAAGAGCAGCAGGTCGGGATATTGTTGAAGCAATCAAAGACACCAAGCACTTACAGAAAAACCTATCCTCTTATATCTCGGCAGATAATCCCTACATTCAACATGAATACGACACAATACGTATACGCTTGGCCTCTGTTTTAAGGGAGTTACACAGAGTACGTAGCCGAGGGGATGATTCTGCCATTGTTTTGTCATTGGATCGTCTTAAGCTCGACATGGAAGAGTATGATCAAAATCTTAACAACAGTTTAAGCAGTTTGATCCGACAAAAATTAATTAGTGCCCCTATGTCAGTCTCTCTGATGAATGACAGCGGCTACGCTTATGATGTCACTCGAAACTTAGTGCAGATGGGTGAAGTTTTGTTTTCCAGCAGCGAACTGAAGCTGAAAGAAGCGGAACGTAGTCTTTCACTGGATGAAGATGAGGTCAGTGATGTGATTGAGCAGCAAAAAACTCTTAAGGAAGAGCGGTTATGAATATCAAAAAAGTGATTCGCCGCACAGAAGCGTATCTCAATTCCGATGAAAGAAAGCGCAAGGAAAAAAAGAAATATCTGAAACAGGTGATTCGAAAGCTACGCCAGCATGAGAAAGCGCTCAAAATGGAATTGGAAAATAGCCAAAGCCCAGAGCAGAGTAAACAACTGAAAAAGGATATTTTACTGGCCTATAGCCAACGCAAAAAAGGCATTAACTTGCTAAAAGGCTTAAAAAAGAAAAGTAAAAAATAAAAATTGGCGCTAACAGCACAAGGGAACCTGTTAGCGCCATTATCAATAGTTCGTCATACAGGTGATGTATTTCGAACTATTAATGAAATCTCAGAGGAGAAATATTTAAGAAAATTCTTTTTCGTGTAACCAAGCGGCATGTTTTGGCGCTTTTTTGGTGACTGACCACTCTTCCAGCATCAAAGGGGCGACTTCTTTCAGTTTCTGCATCTGCTCTTCTGTGCCATCACGGTAGGTCAGCTCCAGACGGTGGCCATTTGGATCAAAGAAATAGATAGAATGGATAATCTCGTGATTAGTTACACCCAATACATCAATACCTTTTGCTTCTAATTCCGCCTTAGCTGAGATCAATGCTTCACGATCTTCCACTTCAAAAGCAATATGCTGACACCAAGCAGGGGTATTCGGGTCACGGCCCATCTCTGGCTGAGTCGGTAATTCAAAAAATGCCAAGATATTACCGTTACCAGCATCTAAAAACAGGTGCATGTAGGGATCAGGTTCTTTGGTAGAAGGCACATGATCTTCAGCAATCGCTACCAGGAAATCCATGTTTAATACGTCTTTGTAGAACTCAACCGTTTCTTTTGCATCTTTACAACGATAAGCCACGTGGTGTATCTGCTTGATATTAATCATGTTTTCTACCTGTTTTTATAAACTTATGCTTTAAGCTATTGTTTCACCCTCCCTAATAGGTGCAGGTGCTCAAAAAGCCATCTTATTTTTATTTGTTGAAATATAATGGAATCGATTCGTGTGACGCCAACAATAGTAACAAATGTTACCAATTCAGATTAGTATCATTTGTTACTATTGTCAATTCGTTTTATGATTTAACCCATGATAGGTACTAGCCCACTTGGCAGAGCTTGTAAAAATGACAGACAGCAATATTGATGAAATCATTGATTTAAATAGTTTTTTTCCATTCCGACTATCCATCTTAGAAAAGCGTGTCAGCGAATCTATCGCTCAGTACTACGCTGCTCGTTTTAATTTAAGCCGTTATGAATGGCGAGTCATGGCGACTCTGGCGATGCATAACAGCATGTCTGCTAAAGAAGTCGCCAGTTTCACTCGTCTGGATAAAATGCAGGTCAGCCGAGCAATCAGCGTATTAAAAGATTCAGAACTGATAAACCAGAGTAAGAGTGAACAGGATCGACGTATTTCGGTTCTCACCCTGACAGATAAAGGGTTAGAGCAATACAACGAAATAGTGCCCTTAGTGATGGATCAGGAGCAAAAGATCTTACAGGTTCTTAATAAAGAGGAGCAGCAAGCACTGCATCAACTAATGGAAACATTGAGTAGCCGAGCAGAAGAGCTGATCAAAATAGATATGTAGTAGCCGGTTATTACCCACTGTGTATTGGCGTTAGCTACACTCATCTGGCACAAAAATGACAAATACAACAAATTAAAGCAGGAGCCACAGATGAGTTCAGCAACTAAAAAAATCCTAATGCTTGTAGGTGATTATGTTGAAGACTACGAGGTAATGGTACCCTTTCAAGCTTTAACAATGCTGGGTTATCAGGTCGATGCCATCTGCCCAGATAAACAAACCGGGGAATACGTTCGTACAGCGATACATGATTTTGAAGGCGATCAAACCTACAGTGAAAAACCGGGCCATAACTTTACACTCAATGCCAATTTTGCTGAGACAGACCCAAGTGAGTATATCGGTTTAGTTGTACCTGGTGGCCGAGCCCCTGAGTATCTGCGACTGAATCAACAAGTATTGGATATGACTCGTCATTTCTCCGAACAGAACAAGCCCATTGCCGCTATTTGCCATGGAGCACAATTACTGGCCGCAGCAGGAATCATTGAAGGTAAAAAAGTTTCTGCCTATCCTGCTTGTGCTCCTGAAGTACAATATGCCGGTGGCCACTATCAAGAAATCCCTGTGGATCAAGCCATTACAGATGGTAATTTGATTACAGCTCCTGCTTGGCCTGCTCATCCAGCTTGGTTATCGCAGTTTGTAATTGCCCTAGGCATCGAAATACAACTGTAAAACTATGGTAAAACAGGCTGTAAATTGGAAAATATCAGAGGCGTTGATACTGCACAGTCGCTTGTATCAACGCTTTTTTGTATTTTGATTTCCCTTCGCTGAAAAAGAGAGAAAATTTAAATGTGTGATATTTACGCCAATACCGACCCTGCTTTGTACGAGACGATCACACGTTCAGTACGTATTGACGGCGTCGTCACCAGTATTCGTTTGGAACAGAGGTTCTGGGATACTCTTGATGAAATTGCACAGTCAGAAGAACAAAGCACACCACAATTTATTAATACCCTATATCAGGAAGTGATGGAGCGCCGAGGTGAAACGGGAAATTTCACCTCACTGTTACGCGTTGTCTGTACTGTTTATCTAGACAACAAAGCTGTGGCTTAATATTTGATGACAGCGGCCCTGACAGATAATAGCTAACTCGTGCCTTTCTCTTGTTGCTGTTTTAATGCCTCAAGCCGAACACTTCGGCTAATTAATAAAGCCCCAAAAGCAAATAAGGCAAAGGCAATAAACAAAGGATATAGGCTTTGGTTATAGGTCTGGCCAATCATTCCACCAAAAATAATCGACACTAAGGTGGATACCGCACCAATAATGGAGGATGCTATCCCCGCGATATGTCCCATAGGTTGCATTGCTAACGCATTCATATTGCCAAATAGTAGACCTATACAACCAAAAATAAGTGCTGTAAAACCCATAAATAACCAGAGTGAAGCCTCACCATCGTTTAACCATAGCAGCAGTAGAAAAGCCCCCGAAAAAATCATCATACCCTGCATCGCAAGTGTTGCCAGATGCTGCATGCCGTACTTCATCACTAACCGGCCGTTCATTAAAGAAGCGATCCCCACAAACAGTGCTAAACCAGCAAAATAGAGCGGGAATAGTTCATCTATCTGGAAAATATCTTTAAACAATAGCTGTGCCGTACTG
The DNA here is from genome assembly GCA_047518265.1 of Oceanospirillum sp. Classification (GTDB taxonomy): domain Bacteria; phylum Pseudomonadota; class Gammaproteobacteria; order Pseudomonadales; family Halomonadaceae; genus Oceanospirillum. The sequence continues at coordinate 17,367 of JAKZRG010000008.1, read as the reverse complement.
AGATAAGAGACAAAAGCACCAAAGATAAGACCCGATGCCAATGTATAAGCACGAGAAACAGGATGGCTCATAGTTTCCTTTGTGCCCTGCCATATAGTGGTTAATGAAAGTGGTATCCGCTTATCCTTAGGTAAGGTTTCAGGTTGACGAATAGCAAACCAAATAGCAGTTAATCCTGTCAGTAAAACAAAAAAGCCAAAAATTTCACGCCAGCCCATCAAGTGCAAAATACCGGCTCCAATACTAGGCGCAACCGCAGGCATGATAATAAATACTGCCATAACAAAGGACATCACTCGTGCCATGGCAGGCCCTTCAAACTGATCCCGCACTAAAGCTACGGTCACTACTTTTGGCCCGGAAACACCGACACCTTGAATAAAGCGTCCTACTAACATCATTTCGTAGCTATCAGCAAAAGCCGATATAAACGAACCCACGAGAAAGGTTAATAACCCAAGATAGATCGCTATTTTACGACCAGCGCTATCGGAGATAGGGCCGTAGATCACCTGCCCTATGGCTAACCCTCCAAACAGCACACCAACGATTAACTGAAGGTCATTGGTATTCTCCACTTGATACGCTTGGCCAATCTGTATCATTGCCGGTAAAACCGCATCAATCGCCATGGCTACTAGGGACATCAGTAACGCCAATAGCGCCACAAATTCACCAAAGGGCAGTGTTTTTTGAGAAGTGTTTGAGGACATGAAATCGCCTGTGAAAGCAGAAAAACCAGAAGATATTGCTAACTTCTGACAGGAAGCCATCGGTTAGCTATTGCAAATTATATCACTGAAAAAAGATTAGCATCTTAATTAAATTAATTTATTCAACCATAGGGTTTAATATAAAATATCATTTGATAATAATTCTCAATTACATATAATTATTCAATAACGTAGGCACACAGGGAGAAGACTAATGATTGCTAAACTATTTTCAGGCGTTGCTGGCGGTTTTTCTCTAGCGATAGCCGCTAGCTGCTGGCTATCACTTTATCTGCCAGCCAGTGATCAGGAACGTTGGTTTATTGCAGGTTTGATTATTTTGCCGTTGACTCTTGGTGGTTGCCTTTCTCTATGGCTAGAGAATGCTCGCTATAGCTGGAGTAGTTTGGTGGTAAATAGCACCTTTGCCGTCATTGCTATTAATTATCATATGACGGGTTACACTGTAATCAGTTGATAACCCGTACATAACGATCCCTCTATATTCAGCAGGTATATAAGGTTGCTGATATAGATTACAAAGATAAGTCCATCAATTCAGTTTAACGATTCGCTGTTGAAAAGCGTTTTTTCAACCAATGATCCGCCGACAACATTCCAGGGCCAAAGATAACTGTTGTTAGGAACATCAGGCCCCACAACTGGTGATCATAGAATCCCTGCTCCCATAACACGGGGTAAGAGATCACAGCGATAATATTAAATACAAACAGTACCGATGCCGTGCCTCGGCTTAATAAACCCAAGATCAGTAGTGGTGGTAATATCAATTCGGCTGCTGTTCCCATATAGGCTGCCATTTCCCAAGGAATAAGCGGTACCTGATACTCTTCCTCAAACAGATAAAGTGTGCTGTCCCAACTGGCAATTTTAACCAGCCCTGATTGGAAAAAGGCTTTTGCTGCCCAAATCCGAACAAACAACAATACGAGGGGGGTTAAACCTTTTTCGACGCCACCATAAAAGCGGGTATATAGATCAGTGAGTTGAGATAGCATAGCTTGATCTCCCTGTAACTCTTTTATAGATTATTATGAAATGGATCTAAGATTGCTGAGCTTTATCTAAAGAAACTAGCCCTGTCTACGAAGAAGAGACTTCTAGCAACTGAAACCCCGTAATCAAACCGCTAGCGATCCCTTGCTGCAAATTTTGCTCTGCATTCTCATTATCTAACTGAGCAAATATTTGCTGTTGTAAACAGTGATTTAGAAAAACAAAATTATCTGTATCTGCTTGCTGGATATCGACTTCGGCCAAACCTACCGTTTGAATCCAACCCGATTGAGCAATAGAAAGATCAAAACCAGACAGTGGGTCTGATTCATCTTTACAACAAGATTTTGACTGCCACTGCTTAATCCTTTGAAACAGCTCAATTATTGCCCATTGGGATTGAAATAAAGACATATCAGGATTGAGCTGGAAAGCTAGGCTCTCGTAATCCTGTTCCGTAAGTTTGGCAAGTGACTCATAAGGAAAAACATCAGCCTGAGGCATCCGGTTAATATGCCAAGAGTACAGCCATTCAAAACGTGCTAAGTCAACCAAATAGCGCATCTCAGTGAGCTGTTCTAGATCCGACATAAATTCGGGTAGCTGTTCACCAAATGTAGCAATGGACGCATGTTCTAAAGGAATCTGTCGAATAAATGCCTTGGCTAACTGAGCAAAAAATTCTTCCCCTACCATCTCTTTCAATACTGGAAAGGTCGCTTCTAATGCTTCCGTTAAGCTTAAAACGAAGTTGTTACGGTAGATCTGCAGTAGTTGATCCGCAGCAAAATGACTGTCTTGAATCAGATCATGAAGTTCTGGTTGCTCTCCACTGGAAATCAGGGCCTGAGCAAAATGATCCTGTAATTGTTTTAACATCTCAGGCATGTCCTGCTTCCTTAACCTCATCTTGAAACCTAGCCTCAATCATCTCTGAACCTGACTGAATTTCTCGGGCTTTATCCACTTCTCCTAAAAGAATATCCAAAGCCGGAATATCCGTATCCCACTCCACCAAAGCAGGTGCCTGACATTTTTCTCGTATGCCAGAAAACAACTGCCAAACAGGATCACTGACGGGGCTACCGTGAGTATCAATCAGAATTTTTCCTTCATCGTACTCATTAATAGAAAAGCCCGCTAAATGCAGCTCACCTACAGCAGATAAAGGGATATTGTCCAAGTAGGTTTGACAATCAAAACTATGATTAACGGAGTTCACATAAATGTTGTTGAGATCAAGCAGCAGACCACAGCCTGTTTTTTGCACTAGCTGAGCCAAAAAATCCCATTCGCTCAGCGTTGAATCCTTAAACTGTAAATAAGCGGTTGGGTTTTCTACCAAAATTTGACGGCCAAACACTTGCTGGGCCTGATCCACTTGCTGGCAGAAGTGCTTCAAACTCTCTTCAGTATAAGGAATCGGAAGCAAGTCATTAAAATAGCGACCTGAAACAGAACTCCAACTTAAATGCTCTGACAGTAATGGGGGGTTAAACTCATCAACTAATGCTTTTAAACTTTTAAGATGCTGAGGGTTTAACGGATCAGTAGAACCTAAAGACAAACCGACCCCATGGAAACTTAAAGGGTAATGTTGAGCGACCTCACGCAATATATGACGTTGCACTCCTTGTTCATCCAGATAGTTCTCACTGTGAACTTCTAACCAAGCTACATCAGGTAGACCCGTTAGTACCTCATGAAAATGAGGTGCCCGTAATCCCATTCCTACTTGCAATGGTAAAATATCTTGTTGCGTAGAGGGGCGGGTATTAACGGTAAGAGAGGCCAACTGATCCATAACAGATACGCTCCTATTATCCATATTAATAGCTCATATAGAGAGTTCAGATAATGTCTTTAGATAAAGTCGTTCGGATTAAAATATAAGGCAAACAATTTATATTGAAAAACAGGACAGATACTTATCGAAATAAATAAGAAGCGTCATAAGGGAGGCCAGAATAGAAGCCTCCCCTGAAAGACTTAACCTTTAGGCGTTAAGCTACCACCGGCCAGCTTGCCACACATACCTTTAGGTACCGCTAGGAACGCATCACCTTGGAAATCTTTCTTAGAAGTACCGGCACAAGAGCTGTTTTTGGTTGCACAATCATTGTTACCTGCTTTAGCAACACCGTAGCACTTCTCTTTGCCTGCAGCCACTGCAGGAGTCGCTGTTACAGCGCCCAGAGCGATAACACCAGTAATTACAGAAGCCATTGCTAGTTTAGATTTAGTCATGATATTCACCTTGCACAAAAAATTATTTTTTAGGGTTAAAAAGCTGTTGTTTAGCGCGCTTAAGTAGAAATACGGTAAAGACTCAAAACTGGATGCAAAAAAATTAAATTTTTTAATTTTTTAGAAATCAGTTAGGTACAGTAGAAAATCCCTACCAGGTAAAAGTCAGTGCTTTCCCTATTTGGGAGTGCCCCGCATCTGATACTTCAGAATAAGGACGCAATAAAATGACACTAAAAAGCAGCTACAGGCCTAAGCAAAGATACTTCGATAACTTCTATCCTGGATAGGATGGCTGTTTGTAGGGGAGTGTTGTCTCGCTGCTTATTCAAAAGAGTAGTTAAGAATACGCTTTAAAAAAAGAAGCGTGCAAAAAATATAAAAAATAGCGTTTCTTGATGAAATTAATCTGCATATTTTAAAAAGCTAAACTAGACTGTACCGGAATAACGTTGTTTGGCTACTAAATTCATGGAGGAATTTATGTTGAAAGCTCATCCTTATCCGTCATTTTTACACTATCTCTCCCGATTGTTATTACCCAGTAGCTTATTGCTACCCGCATTTCTCCCTTCACAAGCCTTTTCTTACCCTGAGTTGCCCTTAATGCTGCCTAAGCATTATCAACAACAGGATAATATTTCGGACTACTGGGTCAGTGAAAAACTGGATGGTGTCAGGGCTTATTGGGACGGTAGTCAATTAATGACCCGAAGAGGGACGGTCATTCAGGCGCCCTCATGGTTTATTCAAGCCTTACCGAAAGTCGCGTTAGATGGAGAACTCTGGCTGGGAAGGGGAAAGTTTGATCAACTCTCTGGCATTATTCGCAGTCAAAATATCAATGAGCAGCACTGGCGTGCGGTACATTATATGCTTTTTGATCTCCCCAATAGCTTAACCCCTTTTGATCAACGGCAAAAAGATATTAAACAACTCTGCCAAACACTCAATTTGCCATGGTTACGGCCTGTCGAACAGTACAAAATATCTGACAAACAGAGTTTGAATATCCATTTGCAAAAGCTTAGTCGTTTAGGTGCTGAAGGCCTTATGTTGCATAAAGGCTCAGCTCTGCACCAAATAGGTCGCAGTGAGGATGTTTTAAAGTATAAGTTATATCAGGATGCTGAAGCCGTTGTGCTGGGTTATACCCGCGGCAATGGGCAATTTACCGGCCAGATGGGAGCACTTATTGTACGCTTAGAGAATGGTAGAGAACTTAAAATTGGCTCAGGTTTTAACCGGCAGGAGAGAGAAAATCCGCCACCCATAGGCAGTACAATAACCTACCGCTATAACGGTAATACCAATTCTGGTTTACCTCGGTTTGCCCGCTTTATTCGAATTAGGGAGGAGTAACGAGCTTTTATCAGGCAAGAGACTTTATGCCCCTAAAGGTATCACTTGCTTGAGAGCAATAAAATATCCCCTAGGTGAAAATAAATTCACTTTATTTTGTCTTCTTTTCAAAAGAAGATGTCGTATAAACCAAGGAAGGCAGTTGTATAGCTCAAGTAAAATAGCTAGTACGGAAAAAGTATCAATCTGCTGAATGACATACCGATAGGGGAGCAACACCATGAGCCGAGACGATAAGTTTGAAACACTGAAAGAGATGGGTATCGACAATGTTCGAGATATTGAAAAATACACTTCTAGAATTGAAGGTGATAACGATATCCTGAAAATCTACTTTCATCGTCATTCTGGCGACTGGTTAGCCAAAAGTAAAAAGTTTAAATTCCAACGGGTTCATAAAAACCGTCGTGTTAACGAAGGACAAGTCACTTACCGTGCCACAACGGAACCCTCTCCGTTCTATCTGCGAGCAGTAGAAGAGCTGGATCAACTGGTTGTCGCCGAAAAGAAAACAGAAGACAAAAAGGCTCTTCTATTAGAAGAAGTGGAGCACTTGGAAAAAGTAATGCAGCGTAAAATCGATGATATTCGTCGTCAGATTGAAGAGCTGTAATTCAAGCAAGAGATAGCTCCTTGCTCGCTCCCTGTATTCAGTCATTAGCGCACAGCCAGATTAACCTTCAGGCTGTGCACTATAAGCAGACTTATAAGAGCTCAATAAAACGATTAAAATATTCCTCCCGATCAATCTGCCAATCAGTGCTTTATAAACTCTAATAATCAATTGCTAGATATCAATAGGCTCATCATTTTCGGCTAAAGCTCGCTCTCGACGCTCTTCTTCTTCTCGCATTACCGCTTTAATTTCTTCAAGAACAGAGTCTACATCGGCGCTAGCTGAATCAAATTTAAAGAGCCCAGTCAGTTCAGTCTCAGGTTTTAGCTCACCTTCTTCAAACAGAGCCCACATCTCTTTGGCATAATGAGTATTGAGTAACTCAGGAGCAAACTCACCGTAATAGCGAGTCATATTATCCACATCACGGGCGAACATCGCCTGAGCGTTATTATTCGCAGCCGCATCCACAGCCTGAGGCAAGTCAATAATGACGGGGCCATATTCATCCAATAGCACATTAAATTCAGACAGATCGCCGTGTACTGTTCCAGCACAGAGCATCAGCTTAATGTAATGCATCATAATGGTATGATCTTCTATGGCCTGATCTGCAGGCATTACAACATCATCCAATCGTGGTGCGACATCGCCCTCATCATCGGTCACCAGCTCCATCAACAGAACACCATCAATGCAACCATAGGTTTCAGGTACACGGACACCAGCCGCGGCTAAACGCGAAAGTGCATCCACTTCAGCATTTTGCCACACTTCTTCCTGCTGCTTACGTCCATAAGCCGAGCGGTTTTCCATTGCACGGGCACGGCGGGCATTACGAACCTTACGGCCTTCCTGGTACTGCGCTGCCTTTTTAAAACTACGCTTAACCGCGTCTTTATAGACCTTCGCACAGCGAACCTTATCGCCACAACGCACTATATAGATATCGGCTTCTTTGCCACTCATAAGTCGGCTGATTACTTCATCAATCAAGCCATCGTCAACATGGGACTGAAGGCGCTTAGGTACTTTCATAACAACCTTTTAAATAGGGGGACGCAAAAATAAAGCGAGGGAATTCTAGCATCTTTTTTAGCCGGATTATTAATAGGAATCCATGGTATCGAAAAAATTATTAATTTCCCCTCGATCAATCTCCCATTCGAGCGTTCTCCCCCTTATTTTGTAGGTCGATAGATTAGAGAATATTCAGTTGTATAACAGCAAGATAGACAGAAACCATCACCAGAGACCCTCCCATAAAAAGATTAAAGAGTCGTAGGTTTTTCGGACTCGATAATAGCAGACTCACTTTATCCCCAGCCAAGGCCCAGCAAGCGATACAGATATAACAAATCACAAAATAGAGCCCAACAAAAACCATCAACGACTCAAGTTCAACCAGATTAAATGCGGACACACCGGATAAACAAGCAATCCAGGCTTTTGGGTTTAACCATTGCAGTAAAAAGCCACGAAAAAAGGAGGAGGATGTTTCTTCTCCCTCCTGCAAGGCTTCATCCGATGATGCAATTTTATAACCGATATATCCGATAAAGGCCGCACCACAGTAACTCAGCAGATCAAGAAACAGAGGAATGCTTGTCGCCAGCTGCCCCATGCCTAAACCTATCGTCAACAAGAGCAAACTAAAACCGATAGTCGCCCCAGAGACAAAAGGCATCGCTTTTTTAAAGCCTCGATTAAGGCCTGTTGTTAGGGCAATCATATTTACCGGCCCTGGCGAAATAGACATGGATAAAGAAAAAAAACACATCGCAAGTAACGCAGACATAAGTACCTCAACTCTTTATTTTTTGGACTAGGATCAGTGTATGCCCTTGCCTTTTGTTTGATTAGATACTTGAATTAGAATTCATTGTTCGATGTGATAGCGATATATAGCCACTTTTGTTTGCTGAATAGGCATCTCATCGTCTTTGTGAAAATTCTGGTTACAGGTTATCTCCGCTGAAGAATTGATTGTGTATCAGAGCATCATCAAGATTCATAAGGCGCAGTAAAGGCTAAATTATGATTGACGATTTAAGAGCGATAGCAATATTTGCCGAAACGGTTCGCCAAGGTTCCTTTCGCGGTGCAGCCAAAGTACTGGGCTTGTCTCCCTCGGTTGTCAGCTACCATATCAGTCAATTGGAAAAACATATTGGTAATGCACTGATCTACCGCTCAACCCGTAAGATCTCCCTAACTCACGAAGGCGAAATTCTTTATCAACATGCTTTGGATATGCTGGATGCAGCCCAATTGGGCCTTAGTAAAGTCACGCCGGATAATTATCAGCCCAGTGGGAAGTTATTAATTACCCTGCCTTCTGTGTTATCCCACTGTGTTATCAGTGAAAAAATAGCAAGCTTTGTTAAACAGCACCCTCAGATTGATTTGAATGTACTCTGTACAGATACACGTCAAAATCTGATAGAGGAAGGCATAGACCTCGCTATTCGAGCGGGATCTATGGAAGACAGTGCACTGAAATCAAGATGTATTGGCGCGCTGCAACGTCGTTTAGTTTGTTCTTGGGACTATTGGCAGCAAGTAACCAAAGAGAGCCAGTCTCAATGCCTAGACGACAAACATTTAACGCCAAAAGACCTTACCCATTGGCAATGGATAAAACTGGCTATGCTACCCAATAGCCGTAGCCTGACCGGCCCAGAAGGCGAAACGGTTACGATCGAATTTACCAGTCAAACAACGGTGAATAATGTTGAGCTGATGACACAGTTTTGTCGTCATGGTTTAGGGTTGGCAACACCGCCAGCCTTTCTAGTGGATAAGGACATACAAGCAGGTACGCTAGTTGAAGTATTGCCGGACTGGCAGGTGGAACCTATCCCTCTCTATGCGGTTTGGCCTGCCAATGTTTCTATCAACAGCAATGCGAAACACTTTCTGAATTACCTTACGGATCAGTTGCCATACTTAATAGATAAATAATCGGATAATGACTTCCTTGCTAACTTACTCCCCGAACCCTGCTTTCAGCTGGATTCGGGGCATACACGGATACTTACTCACCTTCGGGGCTTGAAGTTGTCCAGAACAGTCTATAGCTATGTTATAGACTTAAAGGCAATCTAATTAACAATGTTTCCTCCAACAGATAGACCGCTGGGCACCTCTACAGGGATATCACGATAAAACTCGTTATTGCTCAATGTTTGAAGAAAAGCTTCAATCCCATCAATATCACCTTCATTCATTGTTACATCAAGATCGTTACGTTCCTCATATTCAGCAATCGCCTCTGCCAGTGTTGCCCGGGAACCGTTATGCATATAGGGCGCAGTATCAGCAACATTCCTTAATCCAGGGGTACGAACAGCTTGTAAGTCTCTCAATATAGGTTGATCCTGATGAATAGAAAAGTCTGACAGCATTGGTCCAAAATGGCAGTTAACGCAGCCACTATTAATAAAGGTATTTAATCCCTCAATTTCATTGCCATTTAATGCCAGTTCGTCTCCGGCCAAGAAATCATCAAAGCGTGTTCTTCCAGTGATTAGTTTACGTTGGAAGGTCGCCAAAGCACTGGCGATGTTCTTATCTGAAATAGGGTCAGATTCAGGAAATGCTGCTGCAAACAACGCTACGTACTGAGTATTATCATTCAACCTCCGAATAACCTCAGGTAATATTTCATCTTCGGAAAATACGTTACCGCGCATCTCAATTTCATTTTTGATTGGGCCTAAGGACTGCTCTTCAAGCGTATCTGCACGTAGATCCCAGAAGTACCCACCGGAGATAAAGTTTTCTGAAACAACCGTATTTTCTATTCCTGTAAAGGCAACATTCAACACGGTAGGGGCATGAACACTGGTACTGGAGTCTCCTGTTCTTGCAGGCCCCAAACCCGACCCATTAACACCTATAGACAGAGCCCTTCCATCAGCCCAATTGTGATCAGGGTGATGACAGCTGGCACATGCTACATCCATATCTCCTGATAGTATGGGGTCCCAAAAAAGCAATTCACCAAGCGCTTCCTTTTCCCGACTATACGGATTGGACGTTGGGTATATAGGTTGTTCAGGAATGGCTGAAAAGAAATCCGTATATGTTAATCCCTCTATTTCTTCTGGTGTGTCTCCACCATTACCTCCACATCCTGTTAATAGAATGGGTAGCATGACCAAAAATAACGTTATGTGTCTCACCACTCTCTCCTCATATTTTTTAGTAAACAAGCTCGGACAGGGATAGGCTAAAATAAGAAGAGTGAATAAAGTGTCATCTATCAATACCGTGATTGACGTAAACACCAATGTTTTTATGGTGGTATAGTGAATTTGACTACCTGAAAGAAGGGAGAGAGGGGAGAGAAAAATGCCTGAAAATAAGTTCAGCTCTCAATATTCAGACAATAGTTTCTGGGATAAGGCGAAACGTTATGCCAGAAGCGCAGGGGAAGAGGTATTAGAGACCTCTTTGAAACTTTATTTTTCTGCTACAGATCCCGATACCCCTGCTTGGGCTAAAACCACAATCTTTGGTGCTCTGGGTTATTTTATTGCTCCCATTGATGCCATTGCTGATGCGATTCCTGCGGTTGGCTTTTCCGATGATTTAGGCGTACTAGTGGCTGCCGCTGCGACTGTTGCCAGTAGTATAAAACCGGAGCACACCGAAAAAGCCAAAGCGACGCTACAAAAGTGGTTGGGAGATACTTGATCTCCCTATAATTCTCGAACCAAAGAATCCTGAGGCACTTGGTCACGATCATCCATACCATAATCCCTCAGAACATGGGCCACTCTTAGCCGATAACTTTCAAACAGTTTATGACGACCCTTATCTTGAGCGGAACGATGGCACGTTAATTCTCGCCAAGCCTTCACAGACTCTTCGTTTTGCCAGAATGATAGAGATAGAATTCGATCTGGATCAGACAAGCTCTGAAAACGTTCCGCAGAGATAAAACCATCCATCTTCTCCAAGGTTGTTTTTAGCTCGGCGGCCACGTCCAGATATTCAGCCTTACCCTCCTGTTTTGGAGAAACTTCAAAAATAACAGCGATCATAGGCCATTCTCCTGAGCCTGCTGTTGATAAGTCTCAGGAACAACTTTTAGGAAAGAACGTGTTTCTTGTAGAATGAATTTTTCCCTCTGAGCAAATTCAAAATTGGCTTTACCTGCCGGGTCTTCTTTTAGCTTTAACCGATAAGCCTCATATGCTACCAAGCTATCAAAGCTAATTAAGCCAAAAGCCGTATTATTACTACCTTCATGAGGTAAGAAATAGCCAAGCAACTCACCGCCACAAGCAGGAATAATGGTGCCCCAGTTTTCTGCATACTGCTTAAAAGCGGCTAATTTAAAAGGATCTATTTGATATTGGATAAAACAAGTTAATGCCACGATGCTGCCTCTCTTTTGTTTCTAGATGTGTTTTGAGACAGTTTAGAGTTTCTTATTAACCTTGCTTCGATGGTCATCGAACTGTGCTTTTTTCTTGAAAAGATTGGCAGGATGCACTGAAAATAAAGACTTAATACAACAAAAAATAGGACATCATTTGGAACCTGATATCTCACTTATAGCAGGCCTAATGGGGGATACAACCCGTGCCCGCATGCTCACAGCACTCATGGGTGGCAAGGCATTAACTGCAACGGAATTGGCTTTAGAAGCCGATATCACACCGCAAACAGCCAGCAGTCATTTATCACAATTGGTTGAAGGCCAGCTGCTTGTTGTGCGAAAGCAGGGGCGACATAAGTACTTCCAGCTACAAGGGACTGATGTGGCTGAGCTCTTAGAAAACCTACTAACTCTGACGGCCAGTAGAGACAACAATACCGTTAAAACAGGGCCTGACGATGTCCGGTTGAGGCAAGCCCGTGTCTGCTACGACCATATGGCCGGTGAGTTAGGGGTGAGATTATATGACGCTCTTGTCGTTAAACAGGCAATCTTGGATCAAGGCAGTGAAACGATACTGACAGAACAGGGCAAAGTATTTTTTCAGAAAATTGGCTTTGATTTTTCCAATCAGAAGAGAAGTAAGCGCCCGATCTGTAAATCCTGTCTGGATTGGAGCGAACGCCGAAATCATCTCGCGGGTATATTGGGGCAATGGATATTAGAAGATACCTTTGCCAAAGGCTGGGCAACAAAAGATCTGGATGCCAGATCTATTCGTTTCAGCAGTAAAGGATTAAAACTCTTTACTGATCAATACGGTTTGCAAGATATGGGATGACCTCCTCTATCCATAAGCTTATGCGGTCATATTACAGTTTATTTATACGACTCGTATCCTTTAGCTGTCATCGCTCAAATCTCGCCATTCAACATCAATAGCAAAGAGATACCCAGCGCCATAGACGGTCTTGATAATTTGAGGCTCTTTAGAGTTGGGTTCAATTTTTTTACGTAACCGAGACATACGAGAGTCTATGCTGCGGTCATAAGGAATAGCTTGTTCTCCCAGTAATCGTTCACGAGATAAAATCTGTTTTGGTGCCTTAAGAAAAGTCATCAATAAATCTGCTTCAGCAGTACTTAAAATATGCTCTTCCTTGGCAATATTACTTAACGTCAGTGTTGCAGGATTATAAAACCAATCCGCAAACACAGCCTGCTTAATACTCTCGCTAACAGGGCCATCCGATCGACCTAAACGGCGGATCAGACTCTCAACTCTGGCCACTAAATAGCGAGGTTCAAAAGGTTTGGTGATGTAATCATCCGCACCAAGCTCCAGACCTAAAACACGATCCGGTAAACTGCCTCGACCGGAGAGAATCAGCACCCCAACATCAGGGTTATTGTATAACTGGCGAACAAGGGCTAATCCATCCATATCAGGTAAACCAAGATCAACAATACACAGTGTGGGGCTACATCGTTTCAGAGCTTCCTGCGCTTGTTTGCCTGTATGAAATGCTTGTACCTCGTAGCCGTAAGTACTAAGTTCAGAGCAGGTGAGATCACAAATATCTTGATCGTCATCCACCATATAAATAAGGCTTTCTTTTCTCATTATCCGTCCGCTTATATCACTACACTGATTATTATTTTTATTGTAATAAAAGCCTTTAAGATACCTTCTTACGACTCCTCTTCCGACGGAGGATGTCCAGAAATCTCTCTGGCCTGAGCCATGGCTTGCTCTAACGTAGCTTTATCAAAAGGTTTACGCAATATTTGATATTTTTTCGGGCTGACTGAGGAGTCTTGTTCGTATTCGTTTCCGCTAATAATTAACGCCTGACTGCCAGGATTAAACCGATTCATTAACTTGGCTAAGCCAAAGCCGTCCAAGGTTCCAGGCATATTCACATCTGTCACTAACCCCTCAATATTATCCAGAGTTGTGATCAACTGCTCCGCCTCATCAGCATCACCGGCCTCGATTACGCTGTAACCCAAACTGATCAACTGGTCTCGTACAACCATGCGAACATCAATGTCATCTTCCACTAAAAGAATAAGTTCACCCGTTGCCCGTGTTGTTGTAATGGGATTTGTCTGAAGGGCTTCAGTTCGTGTTTCTATTGCCAGAGTGGACAGTTTAAGAGGCAGTAATAAAGAGATAGAGGCCCCCTGTCCTGGCTCGCTATTAATAGCAATAAATCCTCTGGATTGTTTGATAAAGCCATAGACCATACTCAAACCTAATCCAGAGCCTTCGCCAACACTCTTAGTGGTAAAAAAAGGTTCATAAGCAGATGCCTTCGCTTCAGTAGAAAAGCCTGTTCCGGTATCACTCACCTGAATTTCCACATACTGGCCTAGGGGCACAGGGTCATCATAATTAAGCCGTTCCGTCACATTCAATGTACGTACACTAAACCTGATATCCCCTCCTTCTGGCATAGCGTCCTTAGCGTTTAATGCCAAATTAACCAGAGCATTTTCCAATTGCCCTGGATCGACAACTAATTGAGGGTTATCCATCACCTGACAGGAAACATTAATATTATCCGGTAAAGAACCTTCCAATAGCTCGGTGGTTTCTTCCATTAATTCTTTTAGATCCACAGCACAAGGCGCTAATGCTTGGCGCCGTGAGAAGGCCAACAAACGCCCTGTAATATCCGCTCCTCGACGGGATGCCCGGATAGCCGGATTAATATAACGCTTAAGCCCTTCTATATGATCAAAGTGGTCTTTAGCGGCCAACAGATTGCCCATAATAACAGTTAAAAGATTGTTAAAATCATGGGCCAAGCCACCAGCTAACTGACCGGCAGCACTCATACGTTGAGCTTCCATCAGTTTACGTTCTGCATCTTTCTCGGCGGTGATATCCAAAGATAAGTTTAGAACACCAATGACATCTCCTTGATCAGACAGATAGGGAATCAGACTGCGTTTAGTGATCAGTTGTCGAGGCCCCTGACTAAATGAATATTCGTATACGGTTGGCTGACCTGCCAAGCACTGCTCAATCTGTTGATGAATACTGGACATCATTTCACTGCCTAGTATATCGGTAGAAGATTTCCCAACAATCTCGGCTTTACTGCGATTAAACATCTCAGCGTAACCTTGATTGACAAAAATATAGTTCAGCTCTTTATCCAAATAGGCAATTTGGGCAGGTAACGCATCCAATATTAAACGCTGTCTCTCTTCTTGCTGAGCCAACTCCTGAGTGCGACTTTGCACTTCATCGTCTAATGTTTGAATATTGTCATGGAGCCGTTGCACCATATTGTCAAAAGTCTGGGCCAGAACACCGATTTCATCATTACGTACAACGCCACTGGTAGCGGTTAAATCTCCCGCACGAATCGATTCTGCAGTTCTGGCCAGTTGATTAATCGGACGGGTAATACGCTTAATAAAGAACAGCGCTAAAACAGTCGCTATCAATGTTGAGATCAAAGCAATGGCTAGAATACGTTCGCTCAACACCTCTGAGCTCTGACGCAGTTCATCCTCATACACCGTTGAACAAATATACCAACCCAAACCATCCAGAGAACGGGCTAAGGAAATTTTGTTATAGATATAGTTCTCAGGATCAGAGGGTTTATCCCATTTGTAGTGCAGCTCTTTTCCGGTATCTGCCACCTTCATCACATCAATCAGAATAGGACGCCCGGTATCGGGATCTCTCAAATCAAAACCACTGGCTTGGCGCAGTTTGGCACTAGGGTGAATAATAAGATTGCCTGTTTTATCAAAAACAAAAACATAACCGCTTTTACCCACTGTTACCCCTTCTAGGGCTTTGGTCACCTCCTGAATAATCCCTTGTTTACGTTTCTCGACCTCTTTTTCAATATCATCCAGATACAGACCCGAACCGATAACAAAACCCCATTCAGGATAGTTTTTTACATAAGACAGTTTATCTGTCGGTACCCTTTCATTCAGCCGTTGCCACTTATATTGATAAAATCCTTCGTTCTCATTTCTTGCGGACTGAACTAATCCTCGCAGAATTTCAGACTGCTCTCTGACGTCAGGTTTAGAGATGGCCATATTATGAAAATAGGGATCAGGGTGAGATAACACCCGAGTATCATAATCTGCAATCCAAATATAACCGCCGTTCTCGTAGGTAAAATTGCGTAACCCCTCAAAGATCCGCTTTTTTGCTTGTTCAAAGTCACCTTTATCTCTTTTCGCCTCTGCAAAAGCCTCTCGAAGATGTACCGCACTTAAATCCACAACCGCTTTTAGTCGTTGTTTATGGGATTCCAGAGCCTGACGGCGATAGCTCTCCAAATTACCGTGCATGGTATTGGCCAGTTGAAACGTATTATTCAGGGCCAAACGAGCAGATTTCAGTTCAATCTGATACACCTCTTTCTGAATCAGGGGTACCGAATAGAAATAAATAACGACAAACATCATCGTCATAATCAGTACCACCACTGAAAAAAAACGTCGAAACAGCATGGAACCGGATGACATAGAGGCTAATGGCATAGGAATGAGTGACATAGGAGTTTTACCTGAAGGTTCAATACTCACAGTTTAAAGCGAAAAGTCACCAATTTCTGCTTTGTGCACATTTCGGTGCATTTGCGACAAATCCTCGCAACAGTCTTTCCTTAGAATGATGACAACTACAAGAATAAGACCCGATTTTATCGGACAGATTTAATCGGACAACAGGGCTGGGAAGGTTTTATGACGCAAGACTATATCCTCAGGACAGACTCTTTGATTAAAGAGTTCAAAGGCTTTACCGCAGTGGACAATGTTAATCTTAATATTGAACGCGGCACTATCCATGCACTTATCGGCCCCAATGGTGCAGGTAAAACCACAGTATTTAATTTGCTAACCAAGTTTCTGACGCCAACCACTGGCAAGATCTTGTTTAATGATCAAGATATTACTGCTTTAAAATCCGCAGAGATCGCCCGCCTGGGTATCGTCCGCTCCTTTCAGATCTCTGCGGTCTTTCCTCATCTGACTGTACTGGACAACGTGCGCATCGCCCTTCAGCGTAAAGAAGGTAATGACTTCCATTTTTGGAAATCTGACAAGGTCTTAGACAAATTAAATGACCGCGCCTATGACTTACTGGATCAGGTTGGTCTGAAGAGTTTTGCTCATACCACGACTGTTGATCTTGCTTATGGCCGTAAACGTGCATTGGAAATTGCGACAACCCTAGCACTAGACCCTGAAATGTTATTACTGGATGAGCCAACCCAGGGCATGGGCCATGAAGATGTGGGTGTCGTGGCAGATCTAATTAAGCAAGTTTCTAAAAACCGCACCATCCTAATGGTCGAACACAACCTACATGTTGTATCTCAACTGGCGGACAGAATCACCGTACTTCAGCGTGGGGCTATCCTAACCGAAGGCACCTATGATGAGGTTTCTCAGAACCCTCAAGTACGTGAAGCCTACATGGGGAGTGAAGCGGCATGAATGCGGAAGTGAAAACAGGTGGTAGCAACGTGAGCGATAACAAAAAAGGCACAGAGCAGTTACGCGTTGCGGATCTGCATGCCTTTTACGGTGAATCTCATATCCTGCACGGCATCGATATGAAGGTGAACCGAGGTGAACTGGTGACTCTATTGGGTCGTAACGGTTCCGGTCGTTCTACCACGCTAAAATCTATTATGAATATGGTGGGCAAGCGTACCGGTTCTATCATGATTAATGGTAATGAAACCGTTGGGATGCCTGCTCATCAGATTGCTCATCTAGGTGTGGGTTTCTGCCCGGAAGAGCGCGGTATCTTTTCCAGTCTGAATGTAGAAGAAAACCTAATGCTGCCACCTACGGTGCGCAGTGGCGGTATGAGCCTGGAAGATATCTACGAGATGTTCCCTAACTTATACGAGCGTCGTATGAGTCAAGGGACACGCCTTTCCGGTGGTGAGCAGCAGATGCTGGCCATGGCCCGTATTCTACGCACCGGTGCCAACCTACTGTTGCTGGACGAAATTACCGAA
>JAKZRG010000007.1:0-31781 GCA_047518265.1 Oceanospirillum sp. | reverse complement strand
CTACCCATTAGCTAATGCTGGCGGCTTATCACCACATACAACCACTTCGCTATCCTGGGATAGGAAAAATGCACCTCTCAAACCCGAGGTAGTCTTTGAAGGTGGTAATATTGGTAAAAGTGAACATGACTACCGAGATGATATCTTTGACCTACATCTTCTGACGACCCACTCTGACTTTTCTCAAAGACATTACCAAACTAGTTCATCAACCAGCGCAGCTACAGCTCTTGCCGCTAGATTTGCCGCACAGGTAAAAATAGAATACCCAGATCTTTGGCCTGAAACAGTCAGAGCATTGATGGTTCATTCTGCAGAATGGACTAGCGAGATGCTGAAGTTAATAAATCAAGAGCAGCTTAAAAAAAGCATTCCAAAAAAAGATATATCAGAGTTAGTTCGTATAGTTGGTTTTGGAGTTCCCAACTTGGAAAAAGCTCTTAAAAGTGCAAGTAATTCCCTTTTCCTAATTATTCAAAGTAAATTACAGCCATTCCAAAAAGAAGGTAGTGGAATTAAGACTAAAGATATGCACCTACATGATCTTCCATGGCCAAAGGAATCCCTTATGGATTTGGGGGCAGTAGATGTTGAATTAACAGTAACACTATCCTATTTTGTCGAGCCTAACCCTTCGAGTCGTAATATCATTAATAAATATAGCTATGCTAGCCATCAATTAAGATTTGATGTTAAGCGCCCCCTAGAATCTGATATGGACTTTCAAAAACGGGTCAATAAACAAAATAGAGATGATAAATCTGATAAACCCGATTCCACTAACGATTCGAACTGGATCGTTGGCATTGCTAATCGTCACAGAGGCTCGATTCATAAAGATATTTGGAAGGGGAGCGCGGCAGAGCTCGCTGAGTGTGGCCAGATAGCAATTTTTCCCGCTAATGGATGGTGGCGAACTCGCACATCACATAAAAAGTGGGATTCAGAAGCTCGTTATGCTCTCACCATTAGCCTTTCTGTTCCTGAAGTAGATGTTGATATTTACACGGATGTTAAAACAAAGATTGATGCCATGATTGAGTCTAAAACAAAAGCTACTGTAACGGCAGAGACGTAAATACCAGACAGGGCTCTTTTGTACGTAATACATATTTATGTACAATCCAACGGCAACAAAACCGTATTTAAGGAGAGGGGAGGAGATCGCTATTAGGTATCCTTTTTTAGCAACGTGACCTCTCCCCCTAAAATAAATACCAAACGGGAACTTCTTGATCAGTACACGACGAATACCTTTATGTACTACTGGATACAGGAAGGGGCTTTCTTTGAGCTTAACAACAGCTTCTGTGATTTGATTAAGATAGTTGTGCCCAAGTCCTTGGCTCTGTGCTTCATACCAGCGCGCTGCATTCTCAATATCCCGTTCAGCTTCGATACGAAACTGAACTTGATAGATCATAATTTTACCTTAATCGCCTCCAATACATCACTCGCTTTTCGTCCTTGATCACCATCGTTCTGATAGTTATCTAGGCGTCTATCCAACTCATTTCTCTGTCCTTGTGTAACAGATAATGCAGATTGATCTTCGGCAATGCTATCCCAAAGAGCCTCTACTAACTGCACACGCTGACGGATAGGCAGCTCTCTTAACTCTGGTTTCATCGTTAGCTCCTTGAATAGATATGAGGTGCTTTATCATGCAAAACATCTTCTCGGACAAAGGCTAGCCTTCAAACACTTTCTCTAAGGTATCAGCCTTCACAAAGTTTTTAGTCCACTGAGTAAGCTGATCTTCTGAAGCGCTATTTAGGCGAGATTGAACCCAGTCAGGTAGTTGATCAAACTTCAGACTCAACAGAAGCAAAAGCTGCTCAGCTTTGCCCTCTGTCCGGCCTTTCTCAATGCCTTCCTCTGTTGCAGCATTGATCTGAGAAACCTCATCGTGAAGAGCACGTTCTCGAACAAAGGCTAACCGGCGAGTTTCAGAATCTGCACTGAGATCTTTCACTTTATTTAGCGCTTCCTGTACTGGTTGATAGGCGATATTGGCCATAGTCACTTCCTCACACCAATGCTCAAAAAAGGTTATCCAAGCAGCAAGTTTATCCCTAGCTAAACCTAAACGATCCGCTTTAGGTAATTCTATCAGATTCAGCTGTAATTCCTGACCAAGTAACACACTGGGCTTTAACCTGTCACGCATTTCAAAACACCAAACGGCTTGATCTACATGTTCCTGTTGGTCAAATAATGAAAAATCTAACAGATGAATACCAATGACAGGCTGTAGCTGGCGGTAGTCTTCTCCACTTGCCAGCTGCTCTGTCAGCATACGGGCCAGATAATAAGCACTACGGGAACTCCAAGCATTATACTTACGCACCTGCATCTCTACATTATAGCGTTTACCGTCAATATCCTGTGCCAATATATCCAATACGATATGCTTGCCGGTCAACTCTTGGGGCTCTATGGTAGGGTTCAGAACTTCTATTTCAGTAATGATGGGGTGATCGATACGAACAGCATTGATCAAATCACAGAGTAATTCAGGGGCTTTAGAGAATATCTTTTTGAAGACAAAATCATTTTTCGGATCAAGCAGATCCATATTGATCGTATTCATTGCTTATCCTTGCATTAACGCTTATTGAATTCCTGTCTTAGCAAGGTAGACCATCATTAGCGATTATCAAATATTCTTTGGTAAGGGTGCATCGTATAACGGCGCTAAATATTAAAACTTCCCCTAAATTCTATCGTTCCAGACGTACCGCCACTTCATCCGTCACTTCCAGACAAACCTTATAGCCCTCAACACTAGCCGGAATTCTGTCTTTCACCATATCAGCAGACACTGAGGCATAAACTTTGATACAAGGTTGCCCGTCACAGAGACCGATACCCACAGCTTGAACCTCTGGTATCTGCATCCATTGTGAGCTGTATTCTGATTTAACTTGGCTAATCTCTTTATGAGCCATATGGCAGATACTCCGGTGTCCTTTTACCCTTATCTCTTTTACAGTGCGTCATTACTATGCTCTACGACAGCTCATAAAAACAGGCACTCGAAAGTGCCCGGTTATTTTGTATCAATATGCGCTAACAATCAGAAGTTGACCACGGACTCATTAGAACAGCTAGTCGATCCTGATTCGCAGATTTTATAAAGATACGAGCCACCACCTTTGTTATTGATATCATCGGTATAAAAGCCATCATTGGCTGTTGTAGTGATCAAACTCCCATCGCGATAGACATCAACATTGATAACAGCAGTGCCAGACCAAGTCAGATCGGCTTTTTGCAAACCTTTAACTTTGTAACTGTCAGTACTCAATGAAAAATCCCCTCCAGGAGGTGGTGGGGTTACATCTTCACCATCGATGGTGACATTAAACCGGTTAAGTACCACATCAATGGGTGAGGCGATGGTATATGAGGATGATCCTGCAAACAGTAGTGCAACGGGTAAGTTGCCGTCTGTTGTGACAATCAGTGAGCCTGAATCCCCTCCTGCACTAAACTGACCATCTGAGATAATGATCTGATCAACAAAGGTTGCCAATTTTGTACACTGGCTATTGCCTTCATAACAGACATTCACGGTAACATCGATCGCTTCCACATTCCCTTGAGTGAAACCTGTTGTTCTACCGTATTTCTGCACATTCATACCTAAGATCGCAGCCGTCGTTGTTGAAGCCGGAACACCGTAACCATCCGAAGGGGTTCCATTACCTAACAGGCCGCTATCGGTGCCTGCTATCGCTGCATCCATGGTGTTATTAGCACCATTAAAGTCAATTATCTCAAAATCAAACAATGATGCATAAACATCACTGACGCTTCCGCCATCGTATGGGCCCGGCTGATAGATATCATCACCCAGGAAGGCGTCATTGGAATTGGCAAATACATGGTTGTTACTTAAAGCATAAATATTACCGCTGGAATCCACGACTCTGGCACCTATGGTTCCGGCGGTAATTGCGGGATGTCCTGTTGAGACTCCAATGGGCACTGGCCGATCAAATCTGGCGGTAGGGTCTATTGTTGGTTCGGTGTCAAAGCAGTGATCAGGTCTTTGAGAGGGAGGTCCACCACACACGGGAGCAGGCAAAGCATAGAAATGTCCAGTAAAGCGTGCATTAACCGGAACGCCATCCAAAGTTGCAGGTACGCCTCGTATCAAGGGCCTACCAGTAAAAACGGTGATCACTGCTTGACCATTATTGCCCTGAGTAATCCCGTATCCAACAGCTCCTGGAATGGCCAACAAACCGGCACCATTGCGCTCTAATGCCGCCTTAGCCACGTCCAGTCCCGGCGGTGAGCCATTAGGAGGTGCCGCAAGGGCAGAGCCCCATAAGAAGGTTAGAGCTAAAAAACTGAGTAACAAGCGAAACGGTTTACGGAAGATCATGACTTAACCCTCTACCGACCAGACTCGCGTCATATAAAGACGCACTTTTTAAGTCTGGTAGGTAAAGAAAGACTACGCAAGAAAAGCAAGTACTTACATACAGGATATATTTTCTACTTAATGTCTTATACGCTCCTTTCTATTCATATGACTCAGTCACTCTGAATATTTATATTGCAGTGTCTACAGGCTTATCTAAAACACACATCTGCCCAACGGGCCAACCCAGCCGTTACCGAGCCGAAGTAGTCGCCATTGGCAATGGGGATATCACCTACCACAGATTTGACGGCATTTCTTAACATAGGAGAGCGTGAGGAGCCGCCGGTAATATAAACCACATCGGGTTTAACAGAGGCTTGGGCGATGGTTTCCTCTACCAGTTTTTTTATTCTTCTTACTGGCATATTAACGGCTTTTTCCATACCTTCTGCGGTGACGGGGATCTGCAGTTGCTCGGAAAGCAGATTAATATTGGCCATGTAATTGTCCGCGTTGGATAGAGCGATCTTAGCTTGCTCTGCTTCTGCAACCAAGCTGTAGCCCAGAGTATTTTCATACACTTCAATCAGGCGCTGTAACTTTTCTGGTTGTTGGGCGTCTCGTTTGATCTGTTTCAGCTCGTTGATATTGGTACGGGCATAAAATTTCCGTTGAGCTTCTACGTCATTAATGGCGATGGCTTGCCAGAAGGGCATACTGGGTATGGGTAAACCTGATTTAGCATCGGTGTCTTTACCAAATTCTGTCATAAAGCGTTTATTGGCAATATGAATATCCAGATCATTACCGCCGGTAAAGCTACCGGTATGACCTAACAACGTTTCCGAGCGCTCTTTTTTACCGACCCAATCAGGCCCCATACGAATCAGTGAACAATCTGATGTACCACCGCCAATATCCACAATCAGTACATTTTTGTCCGAGGTCAGGTTGGCTTCATATTCGAGCCCTGCCGCTACCGGTTCAAACTGAAATTCGATATGTTTAAAGCCCGCCCGTGTCGCCGCTTTTTGCAGAATATTAATGGCCTGCTGATTCGATTCTTCGCCACCTCGGTTATGGAAGGTAACGGGACGGCCAATCACCGCTGAATCGACCTCCTTCTGTAACGAGGCTTCGACCCGTTGTTTAACATTGGCCATCATGGCGCAAACAATATCTTCGAATATGGCGTAACGGATCTCATCCAGTCCCAACATTCCCAAAAAGGATTTAGGGGATTTTACGTAGTAATACTCGATGGGATCTTCCAAGTATAAATCCGTTGCCTGCTTACCAAAACGTACATCATCGGCCAGTACATCAATACCTTCATATTTGTTGGTATTGATCGAGCTTCTAAGCAGCCCTTCACTAACAGGGCCCACAGGTAAAATATTCAGATGTCGGTACAGGTATTCGGAGACCGCTTCCCTGTTGGTGGCACACAACGTTGAGGCAATAAAAAGCTCATCATCATTCAATGGGATACCATGAACTTCATTATTAACAATGTGAGCAACGGAGCATGTCGCTGTACCGAAATCAAAACCAATGGCCATCTATTTACCTATCACTTATACCAATCCCGATAATTCCTTATAAATAAAAAATCGGATTACTCTGACGTACTCGGAGATTGTTATCACTGAGAATTTATCGGGAATGGTACTATTTGCCTATTTCCAACCAAAACGTTCAAGCGGATAACTGATACTTTCCCGCCACGTTTTGGACAAAGCGCGCAAGGATATCAGAAAATCAATGGTTTATAATCATGAAGATAGCTTTATCTGTGCCGTTAGATGTAGCACCCTATTAATGTGGAAACTTTTTCCGCCATTTAATGCAACGGGATTCATCACGATCCTCATACAAACGAATGGCTGACGGTAAATCCAGCGCAAAACCCCCTTCATTATCATTGCCTAATACGGCCAACATCATGGTATACCATGCAGTGATACCACCGGGAGGTCGGGTTTCAAATCGCGGGAACTCAGGGTTGGTATTTCTCCCTGATAACCAATCATTTGGCAGTGAGGGATTCAACACCATCGCCCGCGCCAAGCCCACCATATCAATCGCACCGCTGTCCAAAGCACTGACCGCATCAGTACAGGTTTTAAAGCCTCCGGTTGCGACCAGAGGTATACGGGTTACCTCTTTGGCTTTTTGGGCGAAGGCCACAAAATAAGCACCATCACTGGTACTATCAGAGCTCGCTTTAGCCCCTGGAAAATAAGTACCACCACTGATATCAATTAGATCTATTGAGGTGTTATCCAGTAACCGAATAGCCTCTAAGGCACCCTCTTCCGTAAGCCCCCCTTCCAATTGATCCGTAGAATTAACCTTAATTCCGATAGGAAACAATGGACCCACAGCCTGTCGAACCGCTTCAATCACTTCGATGATAATTCGGCACCTGGCCTCTATCGATCCGCCATAACCATCACTGCGATGATTAAATAATGGCGACAAAAATTGACCTAGTAAAAAACCGTGAGCGGCGTGAATCTGAACACCTGTAAAGCCGACCTCTTTTGCCATTAGCGCCGCTTTTGCATACATATGAGGTAGCACTTGTACCTCTGCTAACGACAACCCTGCACATTTAAAATCACCAATTTCAAGAGGAGATGGCCCCTTAGGCTGACTAATAGAGGCATGAGACAACGCACCAGCATGACCTAGTTGAGGCCAAATATGGGCACCATTGATAGACGCTCTGGCAGCCAACGAGCGCAGCATTTTAAGGTCAGAGCCAGCACTCAAGACCAGATTGCCCGGTCTTTCAGGAAAGCGAGGATCACCTTGCATTTCACCAATAATCGACAGAGCCACACCGCCCTCTGCCCACCGCTCATAAAGCCTAACCTGAGGCTCCGTCGGATTACCTTCGCCATCCGCAAGAGAGTCAGACATGGCAGACTTTACCAGTCTGTTTTTTAATACTGTACCGCAGGGTAATGCCAACGAACCACTAAGCAGTGAGTGGGAGTTGTCTAGATTGATCATCTTTTATCCTCATCAGTCATTATCTAACAGTATGGTCTGTGCTGAATGCTCTAAGGACATTATTGATAACATTTGATAAAGTAAAAACAGGATAATCCAACAAACACTATTAAAAATAATTTAATAATGAACACATCTGATCTGAGCCTTTTTATTCGTATTGTTGAAAACGGCAGCATTACAGAATCCGCAAAACAACTGGGTATGACACCTGCCGCAGCCAGTTATGCCCTCAAACGGCTAGAAGAACAGTTAGATATTCCCCTCTTTATCAGAAGCACCCGGCAACTACGGATCACCACACAAGGAGAGGAGTTTCTTTTTTATTGCCGACAAGCACTGGAGTCTCTGGAACAGGGGGTGATCTCTGCCCATCAGCTACAAGGAAACATCAGTGGAGAACTGCATTTTTCAGCGCCATCGGACTTAGGGCGTAATATTATTTTTCCTTGGGTCGATGAGATGATGGATCAACATCCGGCCCTATCCATCGATCTAAATGTCAGCGATTCCTTGTCTAATTTCTTTCAGGATCAGGTGGATGTGGCTCTTAGGTATGGCAAACCGGAAGACTCCAGTATGGTTTCATTTCACATCGCTTCCATAAAGCGAATCACCTGTGCCTCCCCGGCTTATCTAGAAAAGTTTGGCGAACCCCAACACCCGGAAGATTTAAGACAACATAATTGCCTGCTGTATCGACTGGATGGCCGGCTCTTTAATCATTGGCAATATACAAGCACTTCAGAAGATGACTCCAGCCATTACAAAATAAAGGTCAGCAGCAACAGAATCAGCAACGATACCGATATCGTCAGACGCTGGGCTATTGCGGGTAAAGGCATCGCCTACCGGTCACAGATCGATATCCTTGATGATCTGAATAATGGCCACCTAGTACCTCTGCTTTCAGAGTTTGAATCACCGCCGGTGGAACTTTACCTGCTTTGTCCAAGCCGAAAACAGGTGACTCCGACAGTGATTGCATTTAGGGAGATGTTAAGGGAAAAGTGCGCAGAGATGATTGCTGGAACTTATACCATTCACGATAATAATATCTGAATACGCTTAGAGTGATCCGATAATTCCTTATTTTTCATCTAATAAGGAATTATCGAGATTAGTATTAATGTTTAATTTTGGCTCTACTTGCCAAGTAGACGCCTCCTGTGACGATACCAATTCCTGTCCATTCCAGAATAGAGGGCCACTCTCCAAGGATAGGAATTGCAATAAGCGCAGCAAGTACTGGTACCAGAGCGCCAAAAGAAGCTGCCAAGGGTGCCCCCAAAAGAGAGATAGCCTTACCAAATAAATAGAGTGCAAAAATGGTCGCGACAATACCTTGGAAACCCGCTTGTATCGCTATATCCGTCATTGGTAGATGAATAATATTGAATCCATTCATAAAAAAGTAAAACGGCGTAAACAGAATCATAGAACTGACGGCAACAATTGCAGCAGCATGTAAGGCATCCAGTTGGGATTGGCGCAATACGAGGGTATAACAAGCCCACATCAATGACGCAGATAGCATCAACATATGGCCTGCAAAATAACTTACTTGGTAAGTCATCGAACCGATACCTGCAATCACCAGTAAACCACCCAATATTAATCCATATCCTGTAAGGCGCTGTTTGGTAAATTTTTCCTGAAAGATCAACATTGCCAATATAGCGACAAATAAAGGCATTACCCCAGGAATCAGAATACCCGCATGAGCCGCAGGTGCATAAATAAGTCCTGAGGATGCAACCAGAGAGTACGGGGCTCCTGCACCACACACTAAGATCAAAAATCTAAAGAGGCCTAGTTTTTTAATACTAAATCCTTTCCTCAAAATAACCGGAGATAAAAGCAGCCCTGCGATGCCAAAACGTAACATAGTGACAT
This sequence comes from Oceanospirillum sp., assembly GCA_047518265.1. GTDB lineage: Bacteria > Pseudomonadota > Gammaproteobacteria > Pseudomonadales > Halomonadaceae > Oceanospirillum. The sequence goes on along the minus strand of JAKZRG010000007.1, from coordinate 22,486 downwards.
CCTGAGCAGACAACGAGGTAGTCACGCCAAGCCGAGTGATTGCCATCCAACTGGCCCAGATAATAACGGCCCCAAGAGCACACGATACGCCTAAAATAGCGTTAGTTTTATGAGTTTCAATCGTTTGATCCATATCTTTACTACTCTCTGCGAATAAATGTTTCAGTTCAGCATACGCAGCGATTTGACATGATTAAAATGATAGTTATTATCTAAAGCATGAATAAAAATAATATCACTATCACTATGCTCAAAACTCTGGTTTCACTACGTGAAACAGGCAGTATCAGCCGTACCGCTGAACAACTGCATGTGACACAGTCGGCCATTAGCCATACAGTACGGGCATTAGAGTCCGTAATCGGCATTCCGGTTTTGATACGAGAACCCAGAGGAGTTGTACTAACGGCCGCGGGTGACAAAGCATGTAACTCCGCAGATACCGTTCTGAAGTCCATCCATGAAATTTTACAACTCGCCAATAATCCTATTTCCGGCGAGATCAAAGTGGCCACGGTTGTTAGTGCATCTCGAACGATTATTCCTGAAGTATTAACCCACTTAAGGCGCAGTTATCCTGATATTGAAGTTCGGTTATTAATCGGCACCGATACAGAAGTTGAGCAATGGGTGGCCAGCGGTATCGCTGATATAGGATTGGCCTATAATCTAGAGCCTCAGAACAGAGAATCACTGATACAAGATCAGTTTTATGTCATCTCTGAACAACAATCGTCACACACATCCAGTATCTCCCTGTCAGCATTAGACGGGCAGTCTTTTATTATGTCTTCAGCGGGTTGCCAAGAGGATATTCAGGCCATATTCAATGACTATGGCTTAAATCTTAGTATTAAAATGACGGTCTCGGATATGAATGCAATCTTTTCGATTGTGAGTGCAGGGTACGGCATATCCATTGTCCCAGGATTAGCTTTTCCCCCTAATTGGTCACAGCTTGTTTTACGGCAATCGATGACACCTAAGATGGCCTGTTCGCTGGATCTGATAATCGCTCAAGAACAAAAAACAGATCCTTGTGTGCTGGTTGTATCGGACACCATAAAACAGATATCTGAAACAATACGGCTCAATGGCTAGCTCTGTTAAATGGATTAAGACTTAACTCCGGAATCGGGCACGTATTGCCTCAATCTCCTCGGCATCAATATTCAAGGATTCCAGAAACTTCTGATGTTCACCGGGTTTCGTCTTTTCAAACTGACGGTGCCAGTTTTGCATATCTTCATCACTCAAACCGGCATTACGCATTATCTGCGTCCAACCCTCTTTAGTGATCATCTGATCTTCCAGCAACTCTGGTCGCTCCATAAACTGTATAATGGCTTTTTGCTGGAGCCTAAGCTGCTGGATCTCTTTCTCTAGAGTATTAAATTGTGCCATCAGGATATTTTCCTGAGTGGCTTCATCCTTTTCATCTCGATCAAGTAAAGCGGCCAACTGAGCCACAGGCAAGCCAAAGGAACGGTAAGCCAGTATTTTTTCCAGTCGATCAATCTCTTTAGCCCCATACCAGCGATAGCCATTATCAGAGCGACAGGCGGGTAGTAAAAGCCCCTCTCTTTCATAGTAGAGAATACTGGTTCTGGAGAGTCCAAATTGTTTTGCCAGTTGAGAAACTGTAATCATGTAGGTGCCTTAATAGGGTTCAGCTACTTAATTTAAAGCCTACACCTATAGACGGGTCAATTATACCATTCCCGATAAGTTGTTCGTGACAACAACTTCCGAAGACACCTAGAGTAATCTGGTTTTTCCTTATTTTTCACCTATAAGAAATTATCGGGATTGGTATTATTCTCTCAGTCTGTCACAGGTAAGGGTTGGCGCCGTTTTAACACATGAGCAGCTAACACTGGCACAAACGCACTCGTTACAATCACGATCACACCGATCAGCGCCAGATCATTGGGTACTTCGGCAAACAACCAATAACCCAATCCCAGCGAATAGATGATCTTGGCGTATTCCACATTAGCCACCACATTGGCTTCGGCCAGTTTATAAGCGGTCACACCAATCCACTGAGCGACAGAGGAAATCACTCCAACCAATATCAGTAGGGCCAATTCATATCCCGTTGGCCATTGCCAGTTAATCAGACTGGGAATCAGAGCAATCAAGCCAACAAATACCGCTTGATAAGTCAGCAAGACAACACGGGATTCCGTTTGCGCCATTTTTCTCACACACACCACTGCGATTGCTGCGCCAAATGCTCCTATTAAACCTGCAAGAATGAAAAACGTTGAAGCCTCATTAAACTCCGGCTGCACCACCAGCATTACACCTACAAAGCCTATTAGTACCGTGATCATTCGGGAGACACCAACGGCTTCTGATAGAAATAATCGGGAGATCACCGCCACAAACAATACCTGAGTAAACCCCAGTGCCGTCGCATCCGCCAGTGGGATATGACTCACAGTGACAAAACCCAAATATAACGCTAGAAATGCGCCAAAGATTCGAAAGAAATGCAGTTTGATCTGTCGTGGTTTCAATAGAACGTCTATAGAAGCTTTCATAGCGGGGATCAGAAGCACCATAAAGACGATCTGACGAAACAACAGAATCTGAAACAGATCGATACGTTCGCTTAATATTCTGACCAATACAGCCACAATTACAAACAGACCCGTAGAGATCAGGGCCAGTAAAATCCCTTTTAGACTCGAAGGTATAATACGATCAAGCTGCTGCTCCAATCGTTTTAAAATAGCTTGTCTGTTTAATAACTGCATCTGTGTTGACCCCATAGATCGTTTAAAAAGCGATCATCAGGACGGCACTTGTAGACGGGTCAAGCTATCTGCTCACAATAAAGCTTAATGATTGCTCTCTATGCACATCGGCTTAATCTTGCAGCATTGCACAAAATCAATGTGTAGGTTTATTGGCAGCAAAGATTGTCAGTAAAAGTTCATTATCATCAATCAGGCTATATTCTGGGTGTTTACCACTTAACGCTTCGCCAGTACGCATAATCTTGGGTACGCCTTCACCACGTCGTTCTATTAGGGCTTGTCGGCCTGCTTCTTCACGAGCGTTGTAATAGCGACTCAAAAGATTAACGATATTCTCGTTGCGGGTAACGGTGTTTTCCATCAGTCCGTCCAGAGTCAAACTATTGGGCAGTGCACCTGGGCTATATAGTTCCAGCCGATCAGAGAACATATGCAGGCGGATTTTTCGCCCTGTCATTGAATAGTCTCGGTGGGCTACTGCGTTAACGATAGCTTCAAAAATAGCGCCTAGATCATATTGAGGGAGATCTTGTCGTCCGACTGTTTTAACCGCTCCTATACGCATATTCTTGCGGACAAACTCAAAGGCACCATTGATCTGTTGATCCAGAGGGCCGGTAAAGTCAGCAGCATCAATCTGATCATTAGCATCTCTTTCGGTACCGCTATAAAACACACATTGAATATAGGCGTTGCTTAACCACTGGGTAGGATCTGGGGTTAACAAAAGCGCTCCACTCACTGATAGCCCAATGTCACCATCTTCTGAAGCACTTAAATGCAGTTTTCTGAGCTGGGTATGCTCTGGAGTTTCAGGACGTAAAAAGCGCTGCAGTAAACTGCTATCAAGATCCTCCAGCTCTGAACCGGGGATCATGGTTTCATCAAAACGAATCAGTCTCGATTGACTGCGCTGTTGAAACAAGCGTGCCAATACATCAGGCTGCATCTCCAGTTTACTGGAACCTACGCGCTGATAATAACGACCACCACAGGAGTGAACCATAATACTGCGCGGAACTTTTACATAGATAACCGTTTTAAGGTTACCCGCACGGTCTGGCAGTTGCAGCAAGCGGGTAACGATGTTGATCGCAGGATGGATATTCTGCTGGCTAAGATTGACGACCCATTCTTCTACCTTAGAAACCTCGTCTTCAGCAATACCTTCCACATGGCGATTATCATCCACGCCTAGCACCAGCTGACCACCTTGCCCATTAGCAAAGGCGGCAATCTCCAGAGCCAGACTATCCTTGTGAGGCGCTTTGACCTTATTGCCCTCAACCCGTACGGCTTTAAACTCAATGCTGGAATCTTCGCCTAAACGAATATGGTATAGCAGCTCTTTGACCAGCTTTTCTCTATTCATGGTTACCCTAAATTTATGACTGACCTGCTAGTGTCCAACGCACACTAAACAGAATATCCAGCTCAGAGGTTAGCTCCAACTTAGCACTAACATCCTCTAACAGCGCATCTTCTTCCTGCTCAATTAATTTACGGGCCTTATGATATTCATCCAGGGCATCATCCCGTTTACGCTCAAGCTTACGCAAATCTTTTTTAGCGGCTATCTTTTCTGGCATAGAGGCCAGCTGACGGGATTCTTTTTTCAGCGTTGCAATCCTCTCACTCAGCTCATCCACCGATTCCATCAACGTTTTACGACGATCCTCTGCCCAGCGCTCAAGCTTGTCATTTTCCTGCTCAAAGTAGGTTTCAAGTTGCTGCTCTGTTTCCACTTCCATTTCAGCAACCGCATCGTCCAGATGAGATTCAAGCACTCGGGTATCAAGAGAAAGATCATTTTCAATGACTTCGGCAGGAATGCATAACAGATGTTCAGCATCAATTTGAGACAGTATTTCACCTGCATCGGTTTTTGCTACCACTAGCAAATGGTCTTTATGGGTATTGGCAAAGCGGAATGTTAGCTTAACCACCTTTAAGAGACCTTGCTGGCCGATCAAAGACTCCAGAGCACTATAATTGCCCAATAACAGATCGTAGTTAAATTGCAGGTGAGCATCCGCTAACGGTCTTTCTTTAGCCTGATGCACTAAATCCCAGGCTAAATAGTGTTCTTGAGCCTGCAGACGGAAAAATTCAGAGTCATTTTGCTCGGCCAGTAACCAACTCAAATCATAGCGGTCTTGTTGATAAACAAAGTGATTGCGGTTGAACGTTGCATCAGGCAATTCAGCTCGTGCCAGATCTAACAATACTTGTTCATACCCTTTCAAGAAGTCTTGACTGGTATCTCGCTTGGTTTTTAGTGAAGCGACGACATCTCGATCAAAATTACTGAACAAAGTCATACGGGCTGCTTCTTCCCTGACCTCCAGAACAGCTGCCATATCCTGTTGGAGGTGATCAAACTGCTCTTGAATCTCTTGATCTGTTCGACACTTCTGATAAATCTCGTAGATGCGCTTTTCAATATCAAAGCTTTCAATAACGCCTAACACTTCATCTGAGGCACCAAAAACACCTTCAAACAATTTCAGTTTTTCGTTTAATAACTGAAATACACGCTGATCAGCAGGATTTTTTCGATTAACAAAGTTAACCACTACAACATCATTCAGCTGACCGTAACGATGGACACGACCAATTCTCTGTTCGACCTTCTGAGGGTTCCACGGTAGATCATAGTTGATCAATAAAGAGCAGAACTGCAGGTTGATACCTTCCCCACCGGCTTCTGTAGAGATTAGGATATCCGCCTTATCACTTTTAAAGCGCTCTACTAGGGCCGCCTTCATATCCGCAGTTTTAGAGCCACTGATACGGGCACTGCCCTTGTGTTGTTCTATCCATTCGTTATATATCTGGCAAGAGCTCGTATCATCGTTACTGCCATTAAGCAGCACGGTTCTACCTTTATAGCTATTATTTTCTAGTAGCTCATGCAGATATTGCTGAGTACGGCAAGACTCGGTAAAGATAACCGCCTTACGCTGCCCCCCCTGATTTTCTGTCACCTCAAAGGCTTTCTCCAATGCGGTTAATAGTGCATTACCTTTGGCATTTTCATTAATATTTTCGGCTAATTTCTGGTAGCGGCTCAGCTTATCAAGCTCTTCCCGCAATTTTCCTTTCTGAACAGTGCCCTTGGCTTCATTCTCATCAAACTGATCCAACCAGTCATCGGCTTCTTCCAGGTCCCCTAAACTCTCTTCAGACAGTTGATGTTCACTGCGTAAACGCTCCACCATGCCCTTCAAAGTTGCTGCCAAAGCAAATGAAGATGATGCCAGAATCTTGCGCAGACCGATGCTAACCAGATGACGGGCTTTAGGTGAAATGGCTTGATTGTCAGGATCTTGCAGATAAGCCGAAACCTTTTGATACAGATCCCACTCTTCATTCGTAGGTGTAAAATCATGGGTTATCGAATAACGATTAGTAAAGTTAATCCCTCCCTCTTCTTGAACCTGTTTACGCAAGGTACGATGACAAAGAGGGCTGATACGCTGCTTTAACTCATCTAACGCATCTTTATTCTTCTGCTTATTGGCATATAAGGCCTTAAATGATTTTGCATCACCAAAGTAGTGCTCATCAATCACAGAAGCTAAGCCAAAAAGCTCCATCAGATTGTTCTGAATAGGCGTGGCCGACAGCAATACTCTTGACTCTGCCCTTTTTGTGGCCTCAACAACCGCTTTCGCTCTTTTGCTACCCGTCTTATTGTAGATATTTCTTAGCTTATGGGCTTCATCAAACACCACTAGGTGCCAGTCAATCAGTGCCACTTTATCTTGCTGTATAGCCGCATACTCATAGGAACAGATAACAATTCGATCCGTATGATCAAACGGGTTAATCACCCCATTATTCTTCAAATCTTTAGCGATTTTACTGTCGATAATAATTGAGGGCAGTTCAAACTTATCAGCCAGTTCCTGACTCCACTGTTTACGCAACGAGGCAGGAACAACCAAAAGAATATTACGTTTACCTTCTGCCCACTTCTGTGCAATCACCAAGCTGGCTTCAATCGTTTTACCCAAGCCCACTTCATCAGCCAACAGAACACCTTTAGCCAATGGTGATTTGAGCGCAAAACAAGCAGCTTCAACCTGATGCGGATTCATATCCACTCTGGCGGATGCCATTGTGCGTGATATCTGGTTTTCAATTTTCCCGCTTTGAGTCAACCAGTGTGCAAAATAAGCACTTTGATGAGAGGTAAACATTGCCACTTTTAAATTCCCTTTTTATCATTGTTAGCGACATTAATTGGATTAAAGCGTTCCTCAGATTCAACCTTCTCAAGAAACTCGCTTACCGCTTGCCTAACAATCCAAGCAATAGAAAGACCATTTGCTTCAGCCAATGTCTGGAGTTTTTCATGCTGATCCGAAGGAAGGGAAACCGTTGTCCTTACCGCTTTCATTTGATGGCCTTTTCATTTATCTGCATCACATTGCATCATTTTACACAACAAAAGGAGTAAGCGTCAGACTAAAACGAAATGAGTGGTACTCATTTCGGTAGGGTTATCAGGATAGTGAAACAAACCGCTTACTAGTTCACAATTTATAAATACGTTCAATAACAGGCTATCTCGACATGGGGTCTCACTCCACCGCCAACAATCTTAAGGCTATTCCGGCTGCAGCGGTGCGATTCTCCACGCCCAATTTAGGGAAGATTTGCTCCAAATGTTTATTTACCGTACGAGGACTCATGGTCAGGATCTCTGCGGTATCTCGATTGGTTTTACCGTTGGCAATCCAATAGAGTACTTCGGATTCCCTCTCTGTAAGGTTCAACTGTAATTTCAACATAGCAGCACCCGTGGGGCGTTCACCATCCACCAGTTTTAACAACTTCTCGCCATTATCCTGATGGCTGACTAACTTGACTGATAATGAATATGTCAGATGGGTCAGTTTTAATTGATTGTTAAGTTCAGGCTGGTGTCTCAGCCACTGTTGAACCTGAGGCGCCAGTTGCTGCTGTTGCCAATGTTCATCGGCCCGTGCTTTGGCTAACAACGCATAAGATTGCGGCGTGGCCCAGCGAATCAGGCCTTTTTCATCCACGGTCATCAGATGCTGTCCCGTACTATCCAACGCAGACTGGGCACTGTTGGTTAGTCGAGCATTGGACAGATGTACCTTCATGCGTGCCAGCAATTCATTGGGGTTGATAGGCTTGGTCAGATAATCCACACCTCCGGCTTCCAAGCCTCTAACAACATCATCCGTATCCGTTAAGCCTGTCATAAAGATCACAGGAATAGCGGCCAGTTCAGGATCTGTTTTTAACTGACGACAGGTTTCAAAACCGTCCATATTCGGCATGATGGCATCCATCAGAATCATATCCGGTCGAACCTTACGGGCTATGGTTAACGCCTGCTTGCCTTCTAATGCCACTAAAACATCGATACCAGCGGCTTCCAAGGCATCATTGATTAGGCTTAGAGCATCTGGAGAATCGTCCACCACCAAAACAATATCGCACACATCATTTTTAACGGGCTCGGACTGCGCCGTCCCATGCGTAGATGCTGCAGTATTTGATAATACTGTGCTCATTATACTGATTCCTTGTTTTGGGGCGGAAAGTCGTTATTTAGCCGTCGGTTTTGATCGGAATGAATCCCATCGGCCAAGACCTGAAACTGAAAGCTTTTTGCCAATTGTTCCAAATAAGCCAACTGATTCGATGGAAGAATTGCTTGCTCAGATAATTGAGCCAAACACTGATTAACCCCTTTGCGATAACCCATTTCGGCGTAAGCTTTTAGCTCAAGCAGTAAAGGATGTTCTGATAAAGGGTGCTCCGGTAAAGCGTTGGAAATGTTTTTATCCGATAGACTCGATACTGTGCTCTGTAGGGAAGCGTCATATTCGACAGTAGGGTTCAGTTCGGTATCAGTCTCTGATGAAGCGGGCTCTTTTTGCCAATTCCATTGCAGGTTTAATTGACCGGCTAATTGATCCAATAACTTCTGATTGCTGATAGGTTTAACCAGATAGTCGTCGTAGGCCGCTTGATCCTCTGCCGCACGATAATGCTCTTGAGCATCTGCCGATAGCATGACAATGGGCGTTGTGACTTGTCGCTGACGCAAGACTCTGGCCAGCTCTAAACCATTCATACCCGGCATAGAAACATCCAGTAAAAACAGGTCGGGTTGACGGTTATTATCTAGCTCATCCAATAGTTTCAAGCAACTTTCACCATCATGGGCTTCCAGTGTGATAAAGCCCAATGGCGCCAGTAGATCCGATAATAACCCCCGTAAGACAGGATCATCATCCACTAAGCAGAGTGTTCGCTGATAACCGTCATAACCGATAATACGATGGTGATCTGGCTGATCAGCAATCTCCTCAATATCATCAGATTTCGATTCAGGGCTGACCCAAGGCAACATCAAAACCACCTTGAAGCAACTGCCTACTCCGGGCTGGCTATCCACCTGTAAATCTCCGCCCATTATCTCGGTTAACAGACGAACAATGGTCAAACCCAATCCAGTGCCCGGTAAGCTGGCGGTATCGCTATTACGTACCCGCTCAAAAGGATCAAAAATCCGTTTTAGGTAATCATCAGCAATACCGGGCCCGGTATCCCGAATGGAAAATTCCGCCACCTGATTACGATAGCGAATATCAAAATTGACCTCTCCTTGCGGTGTGTATTTCACCGCATTAGACAGCAGATTAATCAAAATCTGACGCAGGCGTTTTTCATCGGCCATAACAAATTGCGGTAAAGCCCCATGAATCTGATAATTCAGAGCGATGCCTTTTTGTTTTGCCTGCATAGCAAACATAGCGCTGAGCTGTTCGATCAATTGGGGCAACTCTACCCGACTGCGATACAGATCTAACCGACCGGCTTCGATCTTAGATATATCCAGTAACCCTTCAATAAGATCCGTCAAATACTGACCACTGCGATGAATAATATCTAAACCGTTTTTATGGCCATCAGGAGTCTCTGGTTTATCCGATAATAATTGGGCATAACCCAAAATAGACTGCAGAGGTGTTCTTAATTCATGGCTAATACCTGTCAGATAACGACTTTTAGCCGCATTAGCGCGTTCGGCCAGTTCTTTGGCCTGCTGTAGGGCTTGATCGGTTTCTTTGTGGGCTTCAATCTCTCGGGTCAGTTTTCGAGTCTGGCGATTAGACTCTTTTTGTGCCACCACCCGGCTTTCATGGGCTAATAAAAACAGCCATGACACGACACCAGAAGCGATCAATAAAGTAAAAAACAGACTCCAGATGGTTTGTTCCAGCAGTAGAATTTCGGTGGCTAACTCCGGTTTCATCTGCCGGTAAACCACGGCCAATAAAGCACCGTTTAATAGGTTCACCACCAATAATAAACCCGCAAATCGTCCATATCTTGAATTAATCCAGCGCGCACCTTTACGAGACATAAATCGTGATAAAAAGCTCATCACCTGTCGGGAGACCCGTGCCTGGGGCTTGCAACTGTCCATACAACGCACATCCAGCGTGCAACATAATGAACAGATGGGCAGAGCATAAGCCGGACAATAACTCATATCCTCAGTTTCAAAGCGGTTCTCACAAATCCCACAGGTCAGACTATCCGTATGAGAATGATATCCCGGCTTGATTAAGTACTCTCTGGTCTTATTCTCCTCCGCTATTAATGGCACCAGTTCTGGCGACTGACGAGCAATGTAATATTGTCCCTTGGTCACCCAAGCGATAAAAGGCACACAAACAAAACAGGTTGCCAGACTAATAAAATGGCTGAGGTTTTTACTGATCTCACCAAAAACACCCAAGTAACTCAGGACACCAAAACCGGTGGCCAATAACATAGATCCTGTACCCACTGGATTAATGTCATACAGATGGGCCCGTTTAAACTCCATATAATCTGGGCTCAATCCAAGGGGCTTATTGATCAGTAAATCAGCAGCTAAGGAGCCTAGCCAACTCACCGCAACAATGGCAAAAATGCCTAAAATGGCTTCTAACGCCTGATAAATACCCAACTCCATTAGTAGCAAAGCAATAGTGACATTAAAGATTAACCACACCACACGCCCCGGATGAGAGTGAGTTAGACGGGAGAAAAAATTTGACCAAGCAATAGACCCTGCATAAGCGTTGGTCACGTTAATCTTCATCTGAGAGATAATCACCATGAGTGCCGCCAACACTAAGGAAAGCCCCGGTGAATGGGTCAAATAGTTAAAGACTCGCTGGTACATATGCGTAGGATCAGAGGCTTGCTCATAAGACATACCTTGTGTGATGGCCAGATAAGCCAGAAAGGAACCTAGTAGCATTTTCAGGGCACCCATAAAAACCCAGCCTGGGCCAGCCAGAATTAACCAGAACCACCAGCGCTTTTTATTCTGTTCTGTTTTGGGTGGCATAAACCTTAGATAATCCACCTGCTCACCAATTTGAGCCACCAGGGCAAAAAACACGGAGGCTGCGGCCCCAAATAACAGAATATTAAACTCACCAGCAGGGTTGTTTTGTTCCGTTTCTAGAGAAGCCCCTTCGATAACCAGATGATCAGGCACATAGGCCATCCAACCCGCCATCTGTTCAGATTCATATAACACCACGACCACGAGAGCGGCACATTGCAGTAACAACCAAAGGGTTTGTGTACCTAGCTGAAAACGACTAATAGCCGAGATTCCATGAGTCACAATGGGAATCACCGCCACAGCGCAAAGGAAGTAACCAATAGCTAAAGGAACGCCCAACAGAGCATGCAGAGCTGAAGCGAGAATCACCGCTTCAATGGCAAAAAAGATAAAGGTAAACGAGGCATAAATAAGAGAGGTGACGGTGGAGCCTAAATAACCAAACCCTGCACCACGGGTGAGCAGGTCAATATCCAAACCATGCTTGGCAGAATAATAAGCAATGGGAAAACCGGTAATAAAGAAGAGCAGACATACCGTTAACATGGCCCAAACGGTATTGATAAAGCCGTAGTTTAGCGTCACCGCTGCCGCGATGCCCTCAAGCGCCAGAAAGGCCGTAGCCCCCAGAGCCGTTTTTGCTACGCGCTCTATGCTCATATGACGAGCTGAACGAGCAGTAAAACGCAAAGCGAAGTCTTCTAAGGTCTGATCCGCTACCCACTTATTATAGTGACGGCGAACTCTAAATATTCTCTGGGATGCAGGCATTACGTCATCTTTATTATTATCGTAGAAATAATCTGATACACCTGTTAACGCCATAATGCCCACAAGATTTCTTGCAGCAAGAGCAAACAGTTTGCACCAAAAAGACACACCCATACGGCACGACAAAACCTAACGCCTCTTTTTAGAGCATAGATTCAGTTATATAGGTTATTTCTGTTCTAAAGATGAAATTGCAGGCTTTGTGCCAGAACAGCACAAAGGTTATTTAATTCTGATTTAGCCACTAAAACCTAATTCAATCGATCTGCCCACTTACCATTATGGCTACGAAGACAGTTCTCCTCTGTATCGTAGGTAATATGCTTTCCTACCTGCTTAAATTGAATCCCCATTCCTAACAGTTTCTTTTCAATCAAAGCATTTAAGCCTTCTTCCGCACCAGCCCCCATAAAACTTGAAAGATTGTCATTGGTATCAAAAACACAAACCACCCGCAGGCTTTTGGGGAAATTGGAATAATCCACCAAATGGGTCAGCCATTGAAAGCCCTCGATCTCTTTTAAAGCAGTTTCGCAGACATCGGTTAACTCGATTCTAAGCTGATTGTCTATTTTCTTATCCGTTTTACGCATGAATAACCTTACGAGAGTTCACTTTAAAAATAGGGTTTTTTATTGCTTCTGGATAAAAAGAACCTTATTCAGAGCTGCGCTTTTTTTGCTCCAGACGACGTAAAAGCTGTGAATATTCACCGTTACCTCGCATAACGCCTACCAGTTTATCCAACTTGGGAATTAACTGCTGCACATGATGCGATTGTTTATTGATTAAGAGTGTAAAAGGCACCATTTTAAGTATCTTGTCATGCATCGCTATCGTCTCTTGATATTGATAGGGCGGTTGATCAAGGAAGGTCTGCATAATAGCCCGAGAGTGTACAAACAGATCCACTCGCCCTGCCTTTAACATATTTAAGGCCTCAGAGAGCGTTTTCACTTTTAAATAGGGAATATTGTACTGTCGATATAAGGCTTCACTGGTTCGATCACCTAAGACAACTATGCATCGAATACCCTGTAATGTCAGAGGATTCTCCAGTGCCATAAGTTGATCAGAAAAGGGGGATTTCTGTGAGATAAAAGCTTGCCACTTTAGGGAATAAAGCACACTTTGAGCTCTGGCCATATAAAATAAACGCTCAGGCCTTGCAGCGGTAATCAAAGCATCGTAGCGACCATTACTCACTGACTTTTGCGCCCGCTCCCATGGAAGAGGGATATGTTGTAATGACAAGCCTAGTTTTTTAGATAATAGATGATCTGCAATATCAACCAAAATACCTTCCGCATCGCCTTCGCTATTGGCATAGGAATACGGAGCCCATTGATTAGCATAGGCCAGAGTTAATGTATTAGAGGGAGGGGTAGTGGACGAATTAGGGGAAAGATCAGCCAATATCTCTTGGCTAAAAAACAAACCCAAGACACAGCCAACAGCCATCCATATGCTCTTAGCGCTTTTACTCATAAGATTAGCCACTGATATCCATATACCATTTGGTTTGTAGGCGTAGATGATGCCAAAAATAGGAGTAAAGCGAAAGCAATAAAGACCTGCTAAAGATGCAATTAATAGCTATATATAGATTCAAGCAACCGGATAAATCGAAATATCTGTATTTACCCGATCGCTCAAATAGTGGAGGTATCATTCACCTCAAAAGAGTCGCTGTTAAATCACTACAACGCCTTTAATGGCAAATAGATATCTGTAATCAGATCATTGGGGGCCACTTCCCGAGGATTGTTCAGATATTCTTCAAACACAGGTTGATCACTGGCTTCTCGTCCCGATTGAGGTAACCACTGACCGTACAACCATTGATAAGCACTGTGCATATTGGAATAGGGACCTTTAAAGCGCAGTACTGCGCACTCTTCTGCTTCAATCGTTACTATTTCAAAAGGTGCATCAACCTCAGTATCTCCCAATTTGGCAAAGCCAGCGCTAGCCATTGAACGCAGCTCGGCTTCAGGCATGCTAGATGGATCATCATAATAGATACCGATACAGCGCATGCTCTCATCCAATAATCCTTTCATACCTAACCAGCCAAAAACCTTCTCAAAAGATTGGCCAATATCCATATAGCTGCCCTGATGCTTTAATCCCATGACCTTGATTGGTTGAAAGCTATCAATTCTAACGTCGTGCATACCATTCTCCTCCGTCAAAGACGGTCTGTAATCCATATGAAATTGAGTATGACTCCCCTCTTTTCGATAACGAGCAGGGGGCATATCATAGACATCACTGAACGCACGAGTAAAAGACTGCAAACTGGTATAACCTGAATTAGCGGCAATGGTTTTCACAGCCAAATCGGTATTCACTAAGCGACCAGCAGCATAATGAAGCCTAAGTCGTTTAACGGTTGCTGCTAAGCTCTCACCATAAATTGCGTGATACACTCGGTGCAGATGATAGGGAGAGATACAAGCCACCTCCGCCATCTGCATCAGATCTAAAGGTGCATTTAGGTTCTGATAGATATAATCGATTAATCGTTCCAGCCGCTGTTGATAACGACCTTGTTGTAGTGCATCTACCTGAGCCATAGTGCTTCCCGTTCTTGCTTCAATTGTTATTCCAGTTGCTATTCAAATAGCCTATTTCAGTGCGTTCTGTTGACGGAGTTAAAGTAACACTAGCGGATTTAACAAATCTTGCGGTTTTGCTTTGACAAGAAAAAGTGACAAAAGCCTTCCTTGCAGATAATCAATCTATGGCCATTTTTGTGACTCAATACCCATCGATAAAAACATAATAAGCTAAGATATAACCAAGATTTTTAAACCTTTATACATACCTAAACAAAGTTATTTGAGGTTTTTTGGCTTATAGCCAGATAATATAACGACAGTTTGTAGAGAAACGTTTGTTTGGGTGCTTAGGCTCTATAAAAGGGGATATATTCATGAGATCTATTTACCGATTTCTCAGTACTACTATTCTTCTAGCGGCAATATTCTTGCAACCAGTCTATGCGGCACCACCGCCTATGGCTACAGTTCAAGTATTACTGCAAGAGGACAAACGGCTCAATATCAGTATCAACGCCCCCATTGAAAACCTCTTTCGTTATAGCCAATGGTCGGGGAAACCCGCCACATTAGGACAACTAAAAGAAGGTAACGATCAACAACTGGATGCTTTTCGTAAATCGATTCAACGTTTATTCAACAAGGAGTTAAAAATCTTAGTTGATCGAAAAGCCATTCCAAACCAACGAATTAGATTGCCCAATTTAATGCAGATCAAACACATCCTCCGTACTCTGGCCAATGAGCGCCCTACACCACCAGGTCAGAGAAAAGGAAATATGGAGCCTTCATCTAAACCCGGTATGGCTAAAGCGCTACGAATGAGTAAAAGAGATTATCTCACCATTCGAGTGAACGGCAAGCTACCCAATGGCAAGGCGCTTAGTGGAAAGAAAAAATCAGAACTAGAGATTCAGTTTCCAAAAGTCATTGGCAGAGTTACCGTGAGCTACAGTCGCCCCCAAGTACAAACAATCAATCACGGCGGACGCTATAAACAGAAACTGAATTGATGCATTCCTTCGATAATGGCAAAACACTTGATCCCTAAAAATAGGTCTCTAAAAGCTTCTTTACAAAAACGAAGTATTCTCTGATCACAGATCAGAGAATACCTAGGTACTTTTTTAGCGATATGCGCTTATTTGCCACGACCAGTTGTTAAGAAATGCACCCAATCGTCACGGCCTTGTAATTTAGTAGCCTCAGCCGCTGCGGCTACGTTATAAGGTACATTAATATGTTCTACCAGCCATTGATCATGACGCTTTTCCAATAAGACATAACTGGCATGAGGGCTGTAGTTTTCCATAGAATGAATACAAGGTTCATCATCTGTATAGGCCGGCAAACCCACACTGCCAGGATTTATAATAATTTGACCAGTACTCAGCTGAACCGTACGGGGTATATGAGTATGGCCACATAAAATAACGGAAGCCGTTTGTCCGGCTAATAATTCAATAATCTCGGCATCATCTCGTAGGACTGGACGGGATGACTCCACCTTTTCCAACAAATAAACCAAGTCATCTTTTGGCGTACCGTGACAAAGATATATATCTTCATTCAGCTGATAATCAAAAGGTAATTGTCGCATCCAATCCAGAGGCTCCTGCCCCAGATCCTGCAAAATAAACTGAAGGGTTGGATTGTCTTCTATAGCCTTTTGATCCGATTGCCAAATCTGTCGATCCTGATTACCACTGATCGTAACAAAGTTATGGGTCATTAATAGATTGTAGGTCGCCTTAGGTGCAATTGGACCATAGAGAATATCTCCCAGATTAATCAGCTGATCCACACCTCGTCGTCCCGCATGGGACAGTACCGCCTGCAAAGCAAAAACATTACTGTGGATATCCGATAACACGGCAAATTTCATCAACAAGCACCTTAGAAATAATTCTCATTAAACAATAGATTAACAAGCATACTCCGATTCACCTAGTCGCTAAAAGTAGTCATTAAAAAGCAACAAATCAGATTTAAACAACTGTCGATTTTTTACTAAAGAGCGGGCTTTAGCGAGGCGGGGCAAGATTAGCAGCGCTGCTTTAACTCAGGCAGATAGCTCTGGAATATAAAAAATTAAGCCTCATAAGACAGTAGATCAACCTCTGCGGCCTCTTGCCTTAAAGGAATAATCGCCTGATAGGCTGCAGATTCATGCCAATTCTTTACAGCTTCCATATCAGGAAAACGGATCACAACAGTATCCGTATGAGTGTGACTACCAGAAAAGACAGTATCAAGCTTGCCACGTAGCACCAGCTCCGCTCCCCAAGGCTCTATTGTGGCCGGTACAGCATTGCGATACTCATCCCACTTATCCGCATCTTTTACTGTGATATGGCCAATAACGTAAGCATTGCTCATTGTGTTTCTCCATAAAAATACTGTGCTTAAAAATGACTCACTTCTTCCGAGGTTAAGTGACGCCACTGCCCCACTTCCAAGTCCAATTGAATTGCACCTATTTGTTGTCGATGTAAAGATACGACTCGATTACCAATGGCTGCAAACATACGCTTTACCTGATGGTATTTACCCTCGGTGATGGTTAATAGCACCTCTTTTGGGCCGATAACGTCCAGTTTGGCCGGTAATGTCGGAGCTTTCTCTCCTTGCAAGGATATCCCTTGTTGGAATTTATCGGCGGCATTTTCAGCAATGGGGTCTCGTAGTCCAACCCGGTAGACCTTCTCGCACTTCATCTGCGGGCGAATAATATTAAATGACCAACGACCATCATCGGTGATTAAAACCAGACCTGTTGTATCTGCATCTAAGCGCCCCACCACATGCAGGTCATCCGTTTTTTCCAGATCCAGATAATTAAAGAGTGATGGATAAGCTTCATCAATATTAGAACAAATCGTATTGGGCGGTTTATGCAACATCAGATAGCGGGAAGCTCTGGCCGTTAGCTCCAAGCTATCCAGAGTGATGAGATTATTCTCATGTACCTGAAAGGATTCTTGGTTCACCACCTCACCATTTACACAGACCGTTCCTTGCTGAATCCGTTGAATCGCTTCCTTTCGAGTAAGACAGGTGCTTTTACAGAGAAATTTATCAAGGCGCATTTTTAATGACCTCAGGATACTCTTGCATAAATCTAATAAACTCTTTCTCTAACGGTCTTGGACTAAACGCTTCACCTTTAACCGCTTGAACAAAGTGCTTTTGTCCAGAACTAATGGGCTCAACTTTTTCCTGTGCCAAAGCAACAAGATACTTTCCGACCGAATGGATAAGGTATTGCACTATAGGACTATAATCATCTGGTAATTCAATATCAAAACCACCTTCAAGCAACAAAGCCATCTGCTCTTTGGAGTAAATAGTCTCAACCTGATCCATTTTATCCAATAGCAAATCTATCATTTCCTGATTCTTCAATATCCCCACATGATCGCTATTAAAACCAAACTGACCATCGGATTGTCTTTGGGCATCAGGATTTAGCTGACTAAACAAAGGCACAACACCATCGCTGTTCTGACCAATTTTGAGGGCACGGGAGTTGTTATAAGCATAAAACAGTTGATGGCTCAAAAACTCAGGTAAAGGTTTACGATATAGCTCTTTAATAAAGGTATTATTGGGATTCAGATCTCGCCATGCAGGTAAAACAATGGGGCCATTTTTTTCACCTAAGGCCGCAGATGGATGCCCACCTAATGGACTGGCAATACTGACAAAAAGCTTAACTTTGTTTTCTTCCTCATCACCTTCATAATTATTAAGAGCCTCTCGTACCACGACTCCTCCCATACTATGAGCGACAACAATCATCGGCATCCCCTGCAGAGGAATCACCTCACCAGAAAGATAAAGTTGGTAAAAAAGGTCTGCTAGCTGGTCTAAATCACCGCCTGAAGGGTAATAAAAGAACCAAGGCTTATAACGGGTTAGATCAAGGTGTTTAATAATCTCTTCAAAAGATCTAGGGCCGCTACCAATACCGTGAACAAAAACAACAGGGGTTTTATATCCCAGATCTTCTTCTAATGCATAAAACATCGTCGGAGCGTATTCCATAAAGGATGCCGGGTCATACATACCTAAGACAGAGACTTCTTCATCAAAAATAGGATCATCAAGATTACGAATACTGCCAGAGGGATAAAATAGCGATTGCTTGTTTTGTGTCATCCCGGGCACAGGAATTGTTTCAACCCAGTCGATTACCCTAGCGTCTTCCAACTTAATATCGATGCTACCCACAACTTTTTCTACCGTCTCAGTAGCCTTAAGCTCAATATCCTTCTGTCCCACAATTTCTGAGCGTTGAAAAACCTGGTCATTATTATTATCGGAGTACACCACCAACGTGTAATCACCTTCGGGGAGGTTTAGCCCATAATGAGTACCTGAGCCTACAAAGAACATAGTACTGACACGTTCGTTATCTTTAAACTTACTGGAATAAGCGGATATGGCCATAGATGATTTGGCATACACCCCGGCGTCATCTAACGTCCTGCCAAAAACAAAAAATTTCTCCCTATCTAGCATATGTTTCAGATTAACCTGACTAGGATCTGCATTCTGAAGCCGAGCATATTCAGCCTGAATAGAGGTATATTTCAAATAGGTGCATGAGCTCAGTAAAAATGGCAAAACACAGCCAACGGCCACAAGCCGTATTTTACGTATAAACCCAACACGTCCCAATATACCCTGAGCCCACATATTTATATTCCTTCGTTTCAAGTAAAAATCCCCATACACCCTCATATCCGGAGCAAATAATACCTGAAATGCGGCATTTGAAATACGTCGTCTTATATGCGGCAATTGAAATTAAAAGCAGCCCAACATTAAAACCATAATTTGTCGCTTTTCTTCAATCAATCCTGAAACCTCAGGCATAAACTCAAAGAGTATTTTAATCCAAACCGATATAAAGCGAAGGAAACACAATGGCCCTGACCATTCGACAATATCAAGATACCGATCTGAAATTGGTACTCGACTCTTGGGAAAAGGCTTCTACTCTGGCTCATCCATTTTTAACGTCTGAATTTCAGGCGAAAGTAAGACACGATATTCCTAATATTTATCTACCTAATGCCGATACCTGGGTAGCAGAACAGGATGGCACCGTTATCGGTTTTATCTCGTTACTAGGCCATGAGGTAGGAGCGCTTTTTGTCGAGCCTAACCATCATGGCAAAGGGGCTGGAAAAGCTCTGGTAGATAAAGCCGTAGAAATTTACCAAAATATTGAGCTTGAAGTCTTTAAAGACAATCCAATTGGGCGTAAATTCTATGCAGGTTATGGATTCAAACCAATAGCCGAAACCAAACATGCAGAAACAGGCCACCCTGTTTTACGATTAAAATATACGGCCTAGCCTTTATCTCGACACTCTTAATAACCGACACTTAATAGCCGAGATAATGAATAGAGATAGTGAGCTGAGCAAGTCCATAGTGAAATAGATATGGTTAAGACCTAAACCATTCTCAGGAGGATAAGTACCCATGATAGTAATCACGCCAACCGGGCAGCCTGTGAGCTAAACCTATATTCATAGATACGACAGATCAAAATAGGATCTCCCTGCCCGGTTTTAAACCGGGACAAAAACGTTGTCCCTGAGAAATTTCTATTTCTTGATGCCCTATAGGCATCGGTGATTCTCATGACAAATACAATCTCTTTATCCCAACTGGGATGGAAACCTTTTTTTCAACAACAACTTTCTTTAGAAGATCTGGAAAACAAGCGGATTGCACGAGTGATTAACTTGCACCGCTCAAATATCGAACTCATCAGTGAGCAGGGAGAATTTTCTCTGCCTGTGACTTCCGCAACCCCCACACTGACCACAGGAGACTGGGTTTTAGTGGATGCAGAAGGACACCTTGATCGGGAGCTGGAGAGACAATCTTTATTTGCTCGTAAAGCACCGGGCAGTAAGGTGAACAGACAACTGATTGCTGCCAATATTGATACTGTGTTTATTGTTTGTTCATTAAACAACGACTTTAACCTGAATCGTATTGAACGTTATTTGGCATTAGCAAAAGAAGCCATGGTAGATCCTGTTATCGTATTGACCAAGAAAGACCAATGCGATGATGTTTATCACTTTATTGAGCAAGTTCGAGCCCTTGATACCATGTTAATGGTAGAAGCAGTCAACGGACTTGATGACCAAAGTGTACAAACGTTAGTACCTTGGTGTGGTATTGGAAAAACCGTGGCTTTTCTTGGCTCATCCGGCGTGGGCAAATCCACCTTGGTGAATACCTTACTAAACCAAGATACTCAGGCAACAAGGGGCATTCGAGAAGATGATAGCAAAGGACGTCATACCACGACTTCTCGTTCACTACATCTAATGCCCTCCGGTGGACTGCTACTGGATACACCGGGTATGAGAGAGCTGCAACTGGCCGACTGCGCTCAAGGTATTGAAGATACTTTTGCCGAGATCAGTCAGTTAGCAATGGAATGCCGGTTTTCAGACTGCCAACATCAGGAAGAACCAGGCTGTGCAGTTCAATCCGCTATTAAAGAGGGTAGGTTAGAAGAACGACGCCTCATCAGTTATCAAAAACTGATGCGAGAACAAGCACTCAATAGTGCAACTCTTGCAGAGAAACGGGCTCAATCCCGTAGCTTGTCTCGTACCTATCGCGCCATTATGACGGATGCCAAACAAAGGAAAACAGGTGCCTGATCGTTTATTTACAAAAATAAGATAGGGTTCTCTACCGATAAAAAGCTCTGAAAACAAAAGGCTCAAAAAATAGAAAGCAGAGGGTTCAGTGTTGTTATAAGCTGCCCTCTCTGTATTTCTATAAAATAGAAACCTTAATGATTGTCCTTAACCTCATATCAAAAGCACCGTGATGACCAACTCTATATCAAAGATTATTGCCCACTACCCAGCGGTTACTCTACCCGCAGATCATCAGGTCTTTGCTCAAGGGCATATCTGCGAAAACTATATCGTTGTGACCTCAGGCTCAGTGAAAGTATTTGCCCGCTCCGAAGACGGTCGAGAAATCGTCTTATACCGCATTCAACCCGGTGAGGTCTGTGTACTCACCACTGCCTGCATTATGGGCAATACCCGATATTCCGCAGAAGCCATTACAGAAACGGATGTGACGGCTCATATTATTTCTCAGAAAAATTTCAATCAGCTGTTAGCCGAATCAGAGATCTTCCGACAATTTGTATTTAATAACTTTGGTCACCGCCTGAGCGATCTTATGCTACAAATTGAGCAAATTGCTTTTGATAGTATCGAGAAAAGAATTCGTCAGTTTATTGGTAGTAAAGCCGATAAAGGGGAAACACTGCATATCACCCATCAAACTATTGCTGTCGAGATTGGTTCGGCCCGAGAAGTCGTGAGCCGTGGTCTTAAAAGCCTTGAAAAGAAAGGCATCGTTGAATTGCATCGCGGCAGTATCAAAATATTAGAATCAGAACGTTAATCTGAAGCAAGAATTTGCTCTGGATCATAAATATTAGAAAGTTAACATCTTATGTGACTATGTCACTGAACTCTTTATTCCGCATCGTTAAACTCTAATCAACACTTAACAAAAGGGCTAAAACAAGCCCCGTCAGATATCAAGATTAGGAGTATTATCATGCAAGCCAATGCCGGAAAACTGGATCGAATCTTACGAGTTGTCGTTGGACTGATACTGCTAAGCCTGACAGTTATCGGCCCTCAGTCCATGTGGGGATTAGTGGGTTTAGTACCGCTACTGACCGGTCTAATGGGCTTCTGCCCTCTGTACACTGTATTGGGTATTAAAACTTGCCCGGTCAGCAGTAAGTAAACACTGATAAGGAGGCTAATACTTTATCCCCCTCCTCTTTTGCCTACATCGAGTAGGGTGAGGCGTTACCGCCTCAGCCCTCTCACAGAACCGTACGTACGGACCTCGTATACGGCTCCTGTACCCTTCACTTCCCTCGTTTTCTATATTGATTCACCGAGGGA
>JAKZRG010000006.1:0-241847 GCA_047518265.1 Oceanospirillum sp. | reverse complement strand
ACCGCCCCATAAAGCAGTACTTAAACCGATACCCGCATCATCGGTCGCTCCCGCTTCAGTACTGACCTGCCAAACGATAGCGGATTCTGCACCGGCAGCGCTGTTGTCAGCACTGGTAATGGACATACCTTCCGCAGGGGTTAACGTACCGTCAACACTGAATGCAGCGCTGACGTCATCGCTGTAAAATCCTGTAATTTGAGCAACGATATCACCGTCTACTTCAATATCTAAATCATCGCCGTTGCGTTTCAACACTAGGCCTTTAGGCGCTTGTTGTGTCTGTTGATCGACCAGCGTGTAAATCCCACCGTTTTGAGCGACCAAGATCTGCAATCCTGCTAGCGTGATGGTCTCAGATTTACTGCCTTGTGTTGCGGCGATTAAGGACAATTGAGTCATTGGATGATTTCCATAAGTAATATCGTGACTAGAATTAAAAAAGCATAACTATACGATGAAGCCTCAGTAATTATATTTGTTTGATTAATATCCTCATTTTCCTTATATGATAGCTTTTCGATATTGCTATTTTAATAGGTTCTAATAAACGGGATGGTTGTGTTTCAATAATGTCTTTTTTAGCATATATTAAATTAGATTTGTTTTATTTTCCTGTTATCGTTCCTATTTGATGATATTAATCAGCAAAATAAGATATTTCGATGCTGGTATTGACGATAATCATTTACTACAAACTAAGTTATTGAGTTTATTTTATTAAAATAATTAATTTATCGATCGAATAGTTTGGTGTTCGCCAAAGAACTGCAACAATATCTAGTGTAATAATGTATAGATATTCCATGTTTTGTAAAATATTATTTGGATATATCCCCTATACCGCAGCCTAGGGGGATTCATTCTAGTGCCCAGAATACTCTTCATCATTCATATCGTAATTTTGCTTTACTGAAGAAGAGTCGCGTAGTTTACTTTCCAGACCATCTATTTTTTCCATGTCTCCAGATAACCTATAGGCTTTGATCAAGTTATCCTTCCACTCTTTGTGCCATGGAGATATTTCTAAGGCCTTTTCAATAAAGGCTATTCCATCCTGTAGATAATTCTTACTTAAATACACCAGCCCCACCATATAGTTACAGGCAGCGTGGTCTGGATTATGGTGCAACATTTTTTTGAAACAGGTTTCAGCTTCATCAAGCTTGCCTTCTTTATAGAGTGCAACGCCATCTGTTAAAAAACCGGGTACAGGCAGGGTGATTATGTTGTCTATAGGATCTGGCCTAATGGAGGCATTAGTCCCTTTTATTAGAGGACTTAAGTGCTTTTCATAGCGCTTCCATTTTGCTTTGGATGTTTTATAGATTGGCTGGCGTACCTGCCAAACACTGGCGGTTTTAACTGTACGATCCAATTCATTAAATTTCAGGACATCTTTCTGCCATTCCACTCCAATATAATGGAGCATTTTTTTAGCACTGCCTTCTAGATCATCTACTACGTCTTCATAATTGAGTTCCAGTATCTCTCCTGGAAAGGTTTTATGCCAATGATCCATCAGCAGATTATGATCGGCTAATTGTTCCCCTATCGTTTCAAGATCATAGGCAAAGCCCATTCCCCCATGTTTGGCTTGATAATCTGTAAAGTAGTTGGACATGGCGATATCTCGGGGATCACGGCGTACCGAGATAATCTTAGCATTGGGAAATAAAAACTTAATCAGGCCAATATTTTCAAAATTATGAGGCAGTTTATCGACTACATGCTTTGCATTTGGTGCGTATTCTTGTAATTCCTTCAAGATTTTATTAGCAAAACCCTTAGTAACATAAGGGGTTAAATCGTCGATGCAATCGGGGTATATTCGACCTGAACCTGTATGACGTTCCCAACGGTTTAACCCTTGAGCTACTTGAGGTATAAGGTCAAGTTCCCCTGCTCCAAAAATATCACTGTGCCCAGATAATATTTGTTCAACTAGTGTAGTCCCTGAACGAGGCATGCCGAGTACATAAATGGGCAATGTCGAATCGATACCGTAATTGGGTCGATGTTGGTACAAGGATTGTGAAAAGCATAATCTTATACGGGCACACTTGTTACGGTGTTTTTGAGCATCATAAGATAAAAACTTTTTACTGCCTTGGTTGGCCAGTTGGGCACAATGAAAGGCTTTATTATATTCCTTACGGTGTTGCCAAGCGGAAGCTAGCTGGAACAGAATACCTGAGCGCAGAGTACCTTCCATACTTGGGGATAATGCCGCTTGTTCCAGTTTATTTAATATATCTATTTTGTCAGGAAAGCGGCGAGCATTGATTAGCGCTGAGTACCCCTTCAGAGGATCAAGGGCTTTTACCTGTTCAAATAGCTCTAAGGCTTCATCAATATGGCCTTGTTGCATTTGCTGTTGGCCTAGCCCTAAAAGGGCAGGTACAAAACTATTGTTTTCTGCCAATAACTCTCTATAGATAGATTCAGCTATCGTAAAATTTTGCTCCTGACTTTCTACTTGTGCTAAGGCATGTTTTGCCTTTGCTCTTTGTCTTTCTATATATTGCTGTGTTTGCTCATCATCGTCATTCTCTAATTGCAGACTTAGCTCTGTGGCCTTTTCTGCGGCATGGCGCGCTTTTTTATCGAGCCTATGTAAGCAGGCATGAGATAGCTCAATCCATATATCTATATTTTCATCATCATGGGCTAAAGCTTTATGCAATAGATTGATCGCAGACATAAAGTGTCCCTGTACTTGGGACAGTTCGGCCAAACTCAGAAAAAGGGCGCTATTGGTTTCGTAGTACTTAATATATTCACGCAGAATATCCATCGCCTGTTGATGTTGATCAAGCTCAGCCAGAGAGCGACTGTAATGCTTCAAGCAGTGAATAAATAAGTTTTCTTCGCACTCTCCAGCTTGCTGCTGCAAGTGCAAAGTATTTAACCATTCTTCAGCCGGGGCATACTGTGCGCATATTGCCCAAAGTTGCAGCTGGGTCGTATTAAGTTGTAACCAGTAATGCTGATAGAGTTGCTCGCTCAAATATTCATATTGTTGTTCCAGAACTAAGAATGCCTTTTCAAGTTGAACCTGAGCTTTAGGGTATAAATTCTGGGCAATATTAAGAGTGATCAAACTAAGGTGGACTGGCAGGCGCTCTGGGGTAAAAGCTAGAGATTGTGTGAAATAGATGTGAGCATTAGTTGCATCATCGGAGAGTAAGCAAGAATAGCCCAAACGTGCCAAGGTTAAGGAGTGTACGGGGTCATCTGCCAATATATCAGTCAATATTTCTTTTGCTTCGTCTAACCGTTGCATCATAATTAATACAGCAGCTAAATCGCAAAGAGCATCATTGTCAAAGTTTGCTTTGTATTTCAATGATTCTTTGTATAACGTTTCTGTTTTTTGCTGCAAACCACATTGAGCACAAGCTATGGCCCATAGGGGTAAGATTGC
Organism: Oceanospirillum sp.; assembly: GCA_047518265.1. Classification (GTDB taxonomy): domain Bacteria; phylum Pseudomonadota; class Gammaproteobacteria; order Pseudomonadales; family Halomonadaceae; genus Oceanospirillum. The sequence continues at coordinate 238,420 of JAKZRG010000006.1, read as the reverse complement.
TGGGTTTTGATTATTTGTCCAAGCGGCTTCGGCAGAATCTTTTAGCTCGCTATATTGTTGTTGTTCGGCAAGCTTCCTTAACATCACGAGATCATTCATAAATAAGCCGTCTCAGTTCTAAGCAAAGTAATAATAGTGCTTTAATCGCCCCATGTTGAATCCACGATTAAATCATCGCAATAGGACTCAATCTATGAGGTTCTGCCCATAGGTGATTGCAATAAAGTAGATAGAAAGCTATGCCGTATATCGCGAGCCTGTTTTTAGTCATTAAGCTGTTCTAATGTGTGTGACAAAATATGACTTGTTTTGCTATGCGGCAAGCACGGCTAGTAGTATAACTGCTCCAGATGGCAATTCCATTGGAATAAATCAAAAGATCGATAAGAATTAGTGGAAGATTGTAACGCTACTTTAAGTACGTTTTGATTGTTCTTGTGCCGCTTGCTTAAAACACTGGGACACCCGTTCTAGTGTTTGCTGATCAATAGACGATGAATTAATCATATTGATTTTAAGCACCTGATTACTGCATAAAATATCTTGTGGCAGTTGTCGTGTTTTTTGGCAATTAAGCAGAGACTCCGGCAATAGAGAAATGCCAAGGCCCGACTCTACGGCGGAGGCAACGTTTTCCAATACGGTACTGGTAAAGACAATTTTGTGAGGCAGGTTTTTACTTTTCAATTGTTCAATGCTTTTGTCCCGTACAATACAGTTATCTTCAAACAGTGCGATTGGCAGAGGTGTTTTTTCTTCTAAACGATGATGGGTTGGTGCTGACCAAACCAGTTTCTCAGTCCAGAGTAGCATCTCATCCTGGCTTTCAGGTTCACCGGCAACAATGGCGATATCCAGATCCCCTGTGCTTAACTTCTTACGTAGATTTCGGCTACGATCACAGATAATTCGTGCTTCAAGGTTGGGTAATTCACGACAAAGAACAGGCATAAAAAAGTTAAGAAAGTTCTGAGCATAATCTGTTGGAATACCAAAACTCAGTCGGCCAGAAAGGTCATGTTGAGTTAACGCAGATAAGGCGGCACCGTTTAATTGCAACAGTTGCTCGCTATAGCTTAATAGGGTTCTTCCCGATTCTGTTAGCTCAACGCCCCGGTTATTCCGTTGCATTAATTCACTACCAACCTGCTCTTCCAAACGCTTCATCTGCATGCTGACTGCCCCTTGAGAGCGGCAAATCAGCTCAGCGGCTTGTTTCAGTTCCCCGGTACGGGCAACGGCGGCAAAGGTGCGCAGTAATTCTAAGTTCAGTACCGGTTCCATCGTTTTCTCCCTTATGCATACCGTGATTTAGAAATTATGAATTATTGATTCACTATTATTAGTTTGTTTGAAGTATGGACTTTTTTTAAGGTTAAAGACAAGCGCTCAACCAGTAGATGATAAGCACCTACAGGAATGACAGAGCAGACAACCGATTGTGAAATAATTTTAGCGGAGCTATCTATGTCTTTATCCTCACACTCTTTATCAACAAGTGCCTCAGCTGTAATTCTAGAGCAGATGTCCGGTGTGGTTTTAACAGGCCATGGTGGTTTAGAGAAATTGGAATATAAAACGGATCTGCCGGTGCCGACTCCAAAGGCTGATGAGGTATTGATTCGAGTCGGTGCCAGTGCCGTCAATAATACCGATATTAATACTCGTATCGGTTGGTACTCCAAAAGTGTCACCGGACAAACCAATGCCGGTGGCAAGGAAGGTTTTGATAGCGTTAATGACGATGATGCCAGCTGGTCCGGTATTCCTCTGATATTTCCTAAAATACAAGGGGCTGACTGTTGTGGCGAGGTGGTTCGCGTCGGTCAAGATGTCGACTCTAACCGTCTGGGTGAACGTGTGCTTGTTCGTACCATGCAGTCTATTTCTCAACGGGATGATGCCTTTGATTGCATCACCTATGGTTCAGAATATGACGGTGGTTTTTCTCAATATGCGATTGTTCGTGCCTGTGAAGCCTTTACGGTAAACAGTGATCTCACGGACGCTGAGTTGGCCTCCTTTCCTTGTGCCTACTCCACCGCTGAAAATATGATCGACCGAGCCAATATTAAAGCCGGTGAAACCGTATTGATTACCGGTGCATCCGGTGGCGTAGGTTCCGCTGCAATCCAGCTGGTTAAACGCCGTAATGCCCGTGCCATTGCGATTTGTAGTGAAAGTAAAATGTCCGATCTGGCCGAATTTGGTGCTGATCAAGTGATTGCCCGAGGGGACGATCTGCGACAAGCGCTGGGTAAAGATAGTGTCGATGTGGTCATTGATCTGGTGGCAGGTCCTCAATGGCCTGAGCTGTCAGAAGTGTTACGTCGAGGTGGTCGTTACGCTGTTGCCGGTGCTATCGCAGGCCCTATCGTAGAAATGGATGTCCGCACCCTCTATCTAAAAGATCTGAGCTTCTTTGGCTGCACCTTTCAGCCTCGGCATGTGTTTGAAAACCTGGTGACCTATATCGAACAAGGAGAGATCAAGCCTATGATCGCACAAAGCTTTCCTCTGCAAGAGATCCATCAAGCACAGGAGATTTTTTTAGCGAAAAGATTTATTGGTAAGTTGGTATTGCTGCCTGAATAGCGATTGCTTATACCAATCCCAATAATTCCTTATAGGTGAAAAATAAGAAAAAACCGGATTACTCTAGGTGTCTTCGGAGGTTGTTCTCACGAACAACTTATCGGGAATGGTATTACACAAACAATATTCAAACAGTGATGCCCTTCGTTTATTAAGCGAAGGGTATCAACCGTTTTATCGGTAAGAGTTTCTCTGTAATACCCGTGATAAAAAACACAGCGCTATATCTACATATCTATAACGACAGCAACCATCTTAATCCCCATAAACACAGCATCCCTCCAACAATCGGCCAGACAACGCTGCGACTCAACCGAGTGATCACTATGGCAACAATCGCCGCTATAATCTGGCTGATATCCCATTGAAACTCCGATGCCGGGCGACTGAATAAAATCGCAGGAATACAGAGTGCGGCCAAAATAGCAGGAGGAAGCAGAACCAGAATATGACGACTACGCTCCAATAACTCTTGAGTCGAACCATGCAGCTCAATAAAGGAGAGTCGAACAAGAAAGGTGCCTAGACCAACCAAGATAAATAACAACCAAAGTGACAGCGTATCCATTAGCCTTCCTCCTCTGTCTTCGATGTCTTGAGTTTTGATGTTTTAGATTCCGATGTTTTAGATTCCGATGCTTTAGATTCCGATGCTTTAGATTTCGATGCTTTGAGTTTAGATGCTTTAGATTTCAAAAGACCCGATTTGTTTTGTTTAAACACCCCTGGCAGTAACCACCCCGCAGCAACACCTGCCACCACAGCAACAATAAAGCCACTGTTATAAGGCAATAATTGAAAAAGCACCGCACAAGTGCCTGAGACAGTCGCCACCAATAACATCACGGGCCGGGTAATGGTTGCCACTAGCATGGCGAGAAAAGCTAATGGAATGGTAAATTCCAACGACCACTCCGGCGGAATACTGGCCCCTAGGGCAATGCCCGCGATAACAGAGAGTATCCAGCTAACCCCCATAGAAGTGGCAACACCAACCATATACCAGAGACGTTCACCATCAGTGCGAGACATCTGATCAGGGACAGCACACAAGCCATAAACCTGATCTGATAACAGATAGGCTATGGGCCAGCGGTGCCGTCTTTTCAAGGGGCCTAACAGAGGGGCAAAGGTCGCGCTATAAATAGCAAAGCGTAGATTAACCACCACTGACGTTATGACAATAATCACAAAAGGCGCATTCTCCTGAATCAGCTGATAAGCCGCCAATTGAGCTGACCCTGCAAAAAACAGCAGGGTCATACCCATAACCGTTTCTGGCGCCATGCCTAAGGCAACACCATTGGCTCCAGCGATCAGGCCAAAGGGCAATACACCAGAGACCAGTGGTAAGAGGTCACGAACTCCTTGCCAATATTGAGCACGATAGGCACTAAACGACATTATCGATCTTCCTTACTATAACTAGTAGTCCACTTGGATATTCCCCTGCACAGTAGCACAACAGGACAATACATAACCCTTTGCAATCTCTTCGTCGGTAATACCCCCACCGTGGTTCATATCACATTCACCGGCAGTGACCTGTACACGACACGCTCCGCAGATACCCAGACCACATGCCTTGCTAATATTGACGCCAGCTTGAGCAGCGGCTTCGTTCAGATTAGTGCCCACAGGCACTTGGACTTGGACTCCTGCATCAGTAAAGGCGACCCGAACAGTATCCAGATCCTGATCCAGAATTTCTTGTTCTTCCGCTTGATCAGCGTGTTTTTCCGCACGCTCCACATCTTTGACCGGCGTTTCACCAAAGGACTCTTCGTGGTAACGATCCATGTCGTAACCAGTATCACGCAGCATATTGCGTATTGCTGTCATATAAGGTTCGGGGCCACAACAGAAGACCTCCCGTTCCATAAAGTCCGGGGCGATTAGGCTGAGCATATGAATATTCATATAACCGCGATAGCCGCCCCAAGCTTGACCGATCTCATTACGTTCACAGATCAAATGCATCTGAAAGTTATCGATACGGCTGGACATATACTCCAGCTCACGGGCGTAGATAATATCGTTGGGAGTCCGGGCGCTGTGAGCAAATACCATGTCGACTTCGGAATCTGTATCAAACCACCAGCGCGCCATGGACATCACGGGCGTAATACCTACGCCACCCGATAACATCAACACTTTATCGGATGGAAAATCCATACTGTTAAACTGGCCCACAGGGCCGTGTATAGCGATCTGATCACCTGATTTTAGATTATCATGCAGCCAGTTGGAGACCAGACCGCTGTCAACCCGTTTCACAGTGATGGAAAAACTATAAGGAATCGAAGGAGAGCTGGAGATGGTGTAGGAACGCATCACACGCTCACCATTAATTTCCAGCTCCAAAGTCACAAACTGCCCTGGCTTAAAGAAAAAAAGCACCGGTTCGCTCATGCCAAAAGTAAACGTGGTGACATCATGGGTTTCTGCAATCACCTTGACACAGCGCACCAGATGACGGCCATTAGTCCAGACTTGTGTGCTCATGGTGTCCATAAAATCAGAAGTATTAAATTCGCTCATCTTCTTCTCCTGCAGTGTGTTCACGATCCTGAATGGGGTAACGGATCTGGACTGCTGATTATTGTTATATGTATACCCATCCCATTATGGAGAAGGGAAGTCTTTAGGATAGCTATGAATTACAGCTCAAATTATGCTTCTACAATCTACAACTCTATTCCCGCCTGCCACTCTTTCCAGCGCATGGTCATATTTGCTCCCAGTGAGAGAAAGGGCTCCGGTGGCAGTTGCTTAGGTGATTGATGGTTAAGATATTCTGTCAGCATCTCCGACTGTCCCAATACCGCTTGCTCGGCGGCCATCATGCCTGACAAAGTACCTTTAACTGTCCCTAAACCGTTTTGACAACATGCAGACCATACTCGATGTTCAACCTCGCCAAAGGCTGGCATGGAGTTCCAGGACAGACACAAACGCCCGCCCCAACGATGCTCCATTTCGACCCCTTCTAGCATAGGGAAGCGATTATTAAATGAGCGATCCTGCAAACGCGCAGCACGGCGTAAGTTACCGCTATTGGCTTCGATAGATTGGTTTAAAGTCGCGTGATTACGCACCACAATACGATCACCACTGCCCCTATAATTAGAGCTACGGCGTACCGTTGTCCCCATAGGATCTGCGGGTAGAATGCCCCAATCGCCGACACCGCCCAAACGCTTTACCTCATCCGTTGTTAGGGCCCGTGTCATGGAGGCATAAGTAAAGACATGTAATAGTTGTCTTGGAAAGAAACCAAAGGACTGCACGTGACCATTCACTGCTAAGATAACGTTTTTAGCCCTGATTCGGCCTTTAAGGGTTTGGATCTGATGCTCATCCCCCAGAGTCATCTCGGTAACCGGACTGTTTTCAAAGATATCAAGGCGCTGACTTAAACCTCGGGCAGCTTGGCGGATAAAAGCTGCGGGTTGAATCATAACCGCACCCGGAGTAAACAAACCCTGTTGATAGAAATCACTGCCTGTCCAGTCCTTCATATCAGACGGACTTTTGATTTCATAAGGTTCATTCAAGGCATCCAGATGCTGGCGATAGCTTTCAATATGAGCCACGCCCTTGTCTGAGCCTGCCGCCGTCATCTTGCCGCAAGGATCAAATACTTGAGAATCCATGGCATATTCTTTGGCCATATCAGCGGCAAAGTCGATGGCTGCTCGGTTTAGACGAATCTGTTGCAAATCGTGTTCATGGGAACCCGCGTAGGTTTCGGAATTAAGCTCATGGGGCAGATCAATCATAAAGCCACTGTTACGACCTGCAGGACCATCGGCTAAACGTCCGGCTTCCACTAGAACAATACGTTCATTACCCACTAATTGAGTTAAACGACGTGCTGCGGCTAAACCCGTAAAACCGCCACCGATAACAACCCAGTCTGCTTGGATATCATGGTCCAGCACTGGGTAACCAGGGTCTGAGGTCAGAATCTGGTTCCAGGCTGCAGGGCCTGGATCTTTGGGTAAGCGTTTTACTGAGATTATTTTTTTACTCATTGTTCGTTCCCAAGCAGACCAAATCTTTTAAACTGACCAACCGTTAGGCAAAGGGCAGCTGTGGAAAGGGCACAAGGCCCCTCCCCATTAGAGAACTATAGATTTGGTTTAGAGGTAGATTGAATTAATCGACGCAGCTGTCTACAGCATCATCGCTTAGATCAACCCAGATCGTTTTCAGCTCGGTATATTGGTCATGGGCGTGAATAGAGTTATCACGGCCACCAAAACCAGACTGCTTATAACCACCAAAAGGCGTGGTTATATCCCCTTCACCAAAACAGTTCACTGTAACGGTACCTGCACGTACCGCTTGAGCAGCACGTAGGGCTTTTTTAGCATTAGCGGTGAAAACAGACGCCGCCAGACCGTACTCAGTATCGTTAGCCACAGCGATGGCTTCATCGTAACTGGCCACAGTAATGACGGATAACACAGGGCCAAAGATCTCTTCCTGAGCCAGAGTGTCATCGTTACTGACACCGTCAAATACCGTAGGCTGAATAAAAATACCGTCCATGGTTTCGCCGCCTAACACAACCTTGTGGCCAGCGGCCTTACCTTGCTCCAGATAACCTGAAACCTTAGCAAAGTGTCCCTGATCAATCATGGCACCCAGTTCATTGTTTGGATTAAGAGGGTCGCCGGTTTTCCAGTCACGGGAATGTGCCTTGATACGCTCCAGTAGAGCGTCTTTAATACCTTCCTGCACAATCAAACGAGAACCTGCCGAGCAGTTCTCCCCCATATTCCAGAAGGCTGCAGCACATACTTGTTCAGCGACCTTATCCAGATCCTCCGCATCATCCAGTACGATGCATGGGTTTTTACCACCCAGCTCCAATACCACTTTTTTCAGATTGGAATCGGCTGAGTAACGCAGGAAGCGACGACCGGTTACCGTAGAACCGGTGAAGGTCACCATATCCACATCCATATGCAAACCTAAAGGTTCACCCACTTCAGCACCACCACCGGTTACTACATTCAGTACACCGCGAGGCAGACCTGCATCGACCGCTAATTCAGCAATGCGCAGGGCTGTTAGCGAGGTTTGTTCGGCAGGTTTCACCACCATAGAGCAACCCGCTGCCAGTGCAGGGGCTATCTTCCACGCCAGCATTAATAGAGGGAAATTCCACGGCAGTACCGCCCCCACAACACCGATAGGTTCACGCACGACCATGGCCAGAGCATCAGGACCAACCGGAGCGGTCTGATCGTAGATCTTATCAATAGCTTCCGCATGCCAAGTCAGCGTGTGAATAAACTCAGGAATATCGATATTTTCACAATCGGCAATGGGTTTACCGGAATCCAAGCTTTCCAGTACGGCTAACTCGCGACTATTACGTTTAACCAATTTGCATAGGGTGATCAGAATCTCTTTTCGCTCGCCAGGGTGCAGCTTGCTCCAGCGACCGTCTTCAAAGGATTCCCGTGCTTTACTGACAGCAAAGTCCACGTCTTCAGCATTACAGGCTGCAACGTTGGCCAGTACATCACCTGTTGCCGGGTTAAGGGTTTCAAAAGTATTACCTGAAACCGAAGGGCGGAAACCTCCATCAACAAAACTCATGGCTGGCGGGTTTAGCTCAGCAGCAACAGCTTGATATTCTTCCAGAGTTAATAGATCAGACATGGTTTATTCTCCCGCCTCTTGAGTGCTGCTCTTCTTAACACGAGTGTCTTGAGCAAGAGTTTCAGTTTCACTGATACTGGCTTTGATGGATTCTATAAAAGGAGTCACGCTCTCAGCTTCAATGGCTGAAATAGCCGTTTTCAGCGTTTTAACCACTTGAGTCATGGCCCGCTTTTCATCTTTATTCAGGCCGCGCAGAGGTTTACGTACCTCACCAGCAAAACGACCATCTAAAGTAACGCCATATTTCACACTTTGAATAAACTTACCGCCCTGTTCCAATACGCGCATCAGCGGCATCATGGCGGACATAATACGACGCCCCTTGTTGAAATCACCTTCCAACACACAGGCGTTATACAGTGCAATATGTTCTTTTGGCAGGAAGTTAGAACCGGCACAAACCCAGCTTTTCGCCCCCCAAGCAAAGAACTCCAACGCCTGATCATCCATACCGCAAGACAGCTGAATATGAGGATAATCGCGAGCCAGCATATGCAAGCGATTGATATCACCGGAGCTTTCTTTAATACCGCAGAAATTCGCTGAACGAGCCACACGATCAAGGAATTCCGCTTCCATATTCACACCCATACGATCCGGGTAGTTATACAGCATAATCGGCATATCAACCGCTCGGTCAATGGCTAAAGCGTGCAGTGCCAGTTCACGTTGAGTGGGTAAAGAATAAGGCGGTGTCGCAACCAGCAGAACATCAGCACCGTGCTTGGCACCATCTTCGGCTAACGCGATAGAGGCATCGGGATTCATAGAGCCCGTACCAAAAATAATCTGCAGTTGATCACCGCACACTTCACGGGCAATCTTTAATAATTCGACACGTTCTTCATGGCTTTCTACGTAATACTCACCTGTCGTGCCACCGATCATCAGACCGTGTACACCAGATTCCAGTAGGAAACGCACATGGGCAGCATAAGCATCGAAATCGATAGTATGGTCATCCCGAAACGGAGTGATGACTGGGGTATAGATCCCTTCGAAGTGCATCTGTTTCACCTTAGTTATCATTGTTCTTAGGAATCGGATTTTTATCGCTTTGATCGAACATCCGAACTTTAGTAAATGGTAACGAGGTGACGAGATAGGCCACAATCAACCTTTTTTTCGCGCAAAACATAACCTCAGGTTATGGAAGGGAGGGGCTATTCAGTTGCTATGCAAGTTATCGACTGATGATTGTCTTTATGTTGCCAGTGATCGGGCTGTGGTGCCTGAAATGATATTTGGCTAATGGAATGATTCGAGTGGGGGGCGGTTAGATTCGTGGTTGGAAAACAGTTAACTATTCATAATGCGTCCACATTCGCAGCACTTTAATGATCTTTTCCTTTTCTATAACTTGATATACCAACCTGTGCTGAATATTGATTCGCCTTGAATAAGCGCCGGAAAGATCGCCAACCAATTTCTCATAGGGTGGAGGATTCTGGTACGGATTCAATTCAATAACTTGCAGAAGCTCTTTAGCTTTCTCTTTCAGGCCTGATGAAGCCAGTTTCTTGGCATCCTTTTGGGCATGCTTGGTATAAACGAGTTTCCAACTCACCAATTAAGATCCTCTGAACAGGAGTCAACATCCTCCTCCATACCTTCCTTAATGCTTTCCCGCATACCTGGAACGGTCAATAGATATAAGGTTTCTTGGATTGCTTCCCAATCTTCGGCTGACACTAGAACAGCACTATTTCGCTTACCAGAAATAGTAACCGGCTTATGGGACTCCGCAGTTTGATCCAAAAGTCGGTAAAGATTGGCTCTGGCTTCGCTGGCTGTAAGAGATTGCATGATCGTTCTCCGATATTTGAATCTTTATCGTACGGGAATACGTACCATCAGACAATGGTGGCTCTTTACTGGTTTGGGGAGGAACATCAGCTATGTGTGCAATGCTCATCACATCAGTGGAGGGATGTGGAGTAACCTGTTTGCTTAAAGGATCTTACGCTCAGGGATGCCGTTTTATTGACCGGCGACTACAGTTCCCTGAGCAATAAGAAATTTCATAATGCTCTGACTTTTACTCCTGAAGCTTACCCTATTGCCGTTGGCTCCTTTGCAACATTCTCTAGAAACCATTCTTTAAAGGTATTGAATGCCTCATTATCTTTTTTGCTTTCCGAATAAGTCAGATAGTGCAGCTTCTCTTTAAATTGAACTTCTACATCCCCTGCTCTCACCAGCCAGCCTTGTTCAATCATGGGGGCAACCAGTTGCTGCCAACCCAAGCAGACTCCCTGATGATTCAGTGCCATTTGGATTAGCATATTGAAATCATTGGCATTAAAGATATGCCGTTTACCTTCTGGGCCGTTATCGATATCAATATCAATGCCCTGACTGTTAAACCAGACACCCCAGTCCACATGCTCAGCAATTTGCGAGCGACCGTAGGGGCTTAGGTTAAGCAGGGTGGTATTTTGCAGTCCTTCTAAAGTCGCCACTTCTGGATTCTGTTTTAAAAATAGAGGCGAACACACCGGAAAAGTCAGATCGTAAAACAGAGGAATCGAGTGATAGCCTTCACGGGGATCACTGACCTTATTAATAAAGATATCCGGGTGTACACCGGGTTCCATATGCAGGAAGTTGTTGGTGGTGACGACATTAACGTCAATCTCTGGATTGCTGGCAAAAAAGCTGGGCAAGCGGGCAGATAACCAAAAAGCGGAAAAAGCCGGTGAGCAACAGATGGTCACTTCTTGTTTGCGCTTATCTGTATTTTTTATCCGCTGGGCGGCCTGAGCAATATTTACAAAGGACAAATAAGCCGCATCGTAAAAAATCGTCCCCGCTTCTGTCAGCTCAACCGCTCGACCCGCACGCTTAAATAATTCCACCCCAAGAGCCGCTTCCAACTCCCGTATTTGACGGCTAATAGCCGCTTGCGTGACGCATAAGGCTTCTGCTGCACGAGTAAAGTTCTGGTACTTCGCTGCTGCAACAAAAGACTTTACTGCCCGTAATGAAGGCATCTTTACCAGAATCTGATCTGGCTCTACATGTTTAACCATAACTTCAGGTATTCAATTCTCTAAATAAAAAGTCGTTTTGATGATTTGCAACCCATCAATACACTGATTGGCAAGTTCAATAAGCCTACTTTCTGTAGAGGAAAATTTAAAACTCAGTGTTCGTGCACTGAAAATTTCCGGCTACAACGTTCACAAGTTGATAACGACAATCAGCTACGCCTCTTGTGAACAAAGCTGTCGGGGCACACCTGAAAAGTTCTATATTTTCAGTGTACCTCTTCAGATAAATAAAACCACAACAAGAAGAAACCTACCTCAGTGTAGTGTGATGGGAGTAATTAAGATGACAAGCAAAACAAAAACTCTGGAGCTCATCAACGAACGTAAAGCTCGCTATGCCCTAAGCCGAGAGCTTTACCGTGATGAAGAGGTGTATCAGCAAGATCTTGAGCAGATCTGGCATAAGGAGTGGATTTTTGCAGGTCATATCTTTGAGCTTGAAAAAGCGGGCGAATATATGACGATCCAACTGGGTGATTACCCTGTGGTCATTGTTCGTGACGATCAAGGTGAAGTACGTGCTTTCCATAATGCCTGTCGTCACCGGGGTTCTCGCGTGTGTGCGGAATCCAAAGGAAAAGTCGCTAAGCTAGTATGCCCTTATCATAAGTGGACCTTTGGTCTGGACGGTAAGTTGCTGTTTGCCGCCAATATGGGAGAAAAATTCAATAACGATGACCACGGTTTATTGCCGGTTAATTGTGAAATTGTAAATACCTATATCTATATCTGTGTGGCTGAACAGGCACCGGATTTTGAGCAGTTCCGTAAGGACTTAACACCCTTTATTACCCCTCATAATTTGGAAAACTGTAAAGTCGCCCATGAGGCAAATCTGGTCGAAGAGGGTAACTGGAAACTGGTCTTTGAAAACAATCGTGAGTGTTACCACTGTGAAGGTAATCATCCAGAATTGCTGAACTCCTTTGTGGAAAACCTATCCGTGGCAGGCGTTGGCGGTGATGATGACCCTGAACTGGTGGCACACTGGGATAAATGCGAAGCAGCGGGTCTGCCAAGTCGTCTTGTTATGGGTGACAGCGGTCAATACCGTATGACACGTATTCCACTATCTGACAGTGCGATTAGTTACACCATGAATGGTCAGCCTGCTGTGAATGGTCGTTTGGATGATACCGATGTAGAAGATATTGGTGCTCTGCTGTACTTCAACTACCCATCCACCTGGAATCACTTCTTAGGTGATCATGCTCTGAGCTTCCGCGTACTGCCTTTAAGCTCAGGTGAAACTCTGGTCACTACAAAATGGCTGGTACCAAAGGATGCCGTTGAAGGTGTGGATTATGACCTGAAAAACCTGACCAAAGTTTGGTTAGCCACCAATGATCAGGATAAAGAACTGGTCGAAGAAACCTTCCGTGGGGTGAGCTCGCCGTCTTATGTACCAGGGCCTTTTTCAGATGTGGTAGAAAATGGGGTCTGTCAGTTTGTGGATTGGTACTGTGACACCATGAAGAACAAGCTAGCGGAATAAGTCACTAATTGCCCTGCTGAAGATGCCCTAGTTGAAAGCTAGGATGAACTCAGCTGATTGAACGATTCGCCATGTAAGCCTTAGCGGCATACCCTTTTTGGTATGTCGCTTTTTTCTAATAACGTCCCTCCCACTGTGCTGAAAAAGACATCTAGCTAACCCTAAACGACATTTCAGATGCACAGCATTGCCCTGCCTTAAAACAAGATCTAACGTGCCGTTTTATCGTTTCTCCAGAGGTCGTTATGACATCTATTTCCACAGCGGCAGTAAGCCAGAGACAGGAATTTACCAGAGGCTATCTATTAGTGCTGGTCTCGGCTATTTGTTATGGTTTGCAGCCCTTTTTTGCGTACTTTGCTTATAATGATGGTGCGAGCCCTATCGGCTTGTTACTGGCTCGTTTTAGTGTCGCGGCTCTGGTGCTTTTGTCTTGGTTAAAGTTCCGAGGTATTCCTCTGCCTAAACCCCGCCTCTTCCTTCAAAGTAGTTTGATTGGTGTGGGTTATGCGGGTGCGGCTCTGGGTTATTACAGTGCCAGTCACTCAACCTCTGTCAGCTTGGCCGTGATATTGATGTTCTCTTTCCCGGCGTTTGTCACTCTGTACTCTATTTTGGTATTAAGAGAACCCACTACCTGGATACGTATTGCCAGTATGCTACTGGCCATTGCTGGTGTGGTATTGGCCACGGGAATTGATTTCGGGAGTGATTCACAAGGAGATATGCAGGGGATTTTCTGGGCGCTATTTGCCGCATTAAGCTACGGCAGTGCCATTATTTATGGCTCCCACAGTGCCAAACCAGAAAACCCTATGGCCTCGGCTTGCGTTATTCTTATTGCTGGAATGCTTACCTTTACGATTGCCAGTTTATTCCAAAGTGCCACCCTGCCTCAAACAAGTCAGGGTTGGTGGGCGGTGCTGGGCTTAGCAGTGTTTGCCACCATTGCGCCAATCGCTACCTTTATTGGCGGTTCTCCTAAGATAGGTGCATCTACTGCGTCGACAATCTCAACGTTGGAGCCCGTTGTCGCTATCTTGATTGCGGTTTCTTTGATCGGTGAACAGTTATCACCGATGACAATGATCGGTGGTGTTTTGGTCTTAATTGCAACGATTCTGCTGGCTCGTTCCAGTAAAGGCTAAGGAATCTCTGAAAAAAATCGCCATATTCTCTGGTCGCTGGCCAGAGAGTATCGGAATACTTTTTTATGGGACCTCTGATGAAGTCATTTTTTAGAGGCTCCTTAAGATCTCCCTCCTAAGATTCAGCGCTATTCTCACCCTGTTTTTCAGTCTTCTTTCCTACCCTATTATTAAACTGACCAATAAAAATCAATAAGCAGAACTTATCAACTTACCCCAAATATATAGCTTGTATAAGCACACTATGAGAAATACTCTTTTAGCGCTTAATAATCCTTTCTATCCTATGCCTCCTTGGATTTTGCTATGTATTTCTTTACCCCTAATGTGCAAGAGCTTCCAGAAAGATTAAGTAAACTTTGGAAAACCTATACACCGGGTCTCTTGCTCGCAGGGATTATTGCTATTGCAGCACAATCTTTAGGCGCCCATTACGGAGCACCTGTGATGTTATTTGCCTTACTCATCGGTATGGCATTCAACTTTTTAGCTCAGGAAAGCCGCTGTGCTGCAGGTATAGACTTCGCGTCAAAATCCTTATTACGTCTGGGAGTTGCTCTACTAGGTCTTAGAATCAGTGCAGGGGATTTTATGGATCTAGGGATCGCCAGCTTGGTAGGGACTGTAACCCTGATGATATTAACCATAGGCTTCGGTCTATTAGGGGCTCGGTTAATGGGGCAGAGTTGGCAATTCGGCCTATTAACAGGTGGCTCTGTTGCCATATGTGGTGCTTCTGCAGCTTTGGCCTTAGCGGCGATACTACCAAACAATAAACAAGCGGATAAAGAGACTCTATTTACCGTTATTGTCGTCACCACGCTCTCCACCATGGCTATGATTGTATACCCCATGATTATTGAGTACTTGGGTTTAAGCGGGCAGATGGCAGGCTTTATACTCGGCGCCACTATTCATGATGTGGCTCAGGTCGTTGGTGCCGGTTATTCTATTTCAGAACCTGTTGGGGAAACCGCCACTATTGTTAAGCTCATGCGGGTATCCTGTCTGCCTCTGGTTTTACTCATCGTGTTGATAACAATAGGTCGTAAAGGGAATGGCTCATCCATAGGCCTGCCAGGTTTTCTGATCGGCTTTGCCTTACTGGCCACATTAAATACCTTTCATCTAATACCCGAGGTTATTGTTGAAACAGGCAGCTATATTTCTCGCTGCATTCTGGTCGTCGCCATTGCGGCATTGGGAGTACGTACCTCAATACAGGCGATGTTAACTCTGGGCAAAGGGCAGATAGCCTTGGTTATTGCAGAAACAGTCTTCCTATTCATTGCTGCGATTGTCAGCCTGAATTGGATATTCGCGACATAAAAGGCATAGAACCTAGGCGATGCACTATACCTGTTATTTTATGGTTTATTGCGCGTCTCTTTTAATTCCTGAATTAGCCACTCACTGAACAGCATGGCTGATTTTGATAAAGGTTTTCCTTCTGGATAAGCCAGAAAATAATTATCTCGGGTCTGAACACTCGCCTCGAAAGGGGCCTGAAGTTTATGTTTGATATATTGATCCGCAAAAAACTCTGGGTATCCCAAAGTGACCCCCAGACCTGACTCTGCCATTAACATTGCCGTCAGAGCATTATCCATTTTATGGTAGAGCACATTCGTTGAATCCGGGTTGATACCCACCGCTTCAAACCATTGGGGCCACCCGGTATTGATCCCCACTACATCCAATAGAGGCAAAGATAACAGATCAATCGGATCATTCAGTAAACGAGCCACATGAGGGGAACAATAAGGTTTTAGTTCAGGGATTAATAAAGGCTGTAGCGTCAATCCTGGCCACTCTCCATTGCCATTAATAATGGCTAAGTCTGGCGTATCACGAAAAAAATCGCTGTCCCAATTTGAATGAATCAGTTGCAAACCAATCCCAGGATAATTAGCGCAAAATTTATGTAAATTACTCGCTAACCAGAGGGAAGAAAACGCATAGCTGACCTCCAATACTAAGCGGCCCTTACCTACCGGAGAAAAGATCTCTGCAGTATTACGTTTTAGGTGAGAGATAGCCCCTTGAACCACGGGTAAATAGGCCTTCCCACTATTAGTCAGTCTTACTTTCCGATTCTTGCGGATAAAAAGATCATCATCCAGATGATGCTCTAATAAGCGAATCTGTTGGCTAACCGCTGACTGGGTCATATGTAATTCCCGAGCAGCTGCACTGAAATTAAGCAAACGTGCCGCCGCTTCGAATGTTTTGAGCCAGTTCATAGGAGGAAGGTCTGTTTTCACGTATATATTAGCCTGACTTATCAAAAGACTAAAAATAGGTTGTTTGAATAAGAAATACAATGCCAATAGCATAGGGACGCACTCAAACAAAAGCGACCCTATAGAATATGGCCGATTCACTGAGCGCAATCTGGTAAACATCGAAATATTTTTGTTTGGGCATGTAGCCTTGTCATCTTGCAAAACGAAGGAGTACTGACTCAATGAGCTTGTCCCTATGCCCGGAACCATCGGATATATCTAAAAATAAAACACCGTCTATTCAATCAGCGACAAAAGACAAACATAGCTTGCGTATCCTTTGGACTGACAAAACAGAATCGGTATATCACTATCTTTGGCTACGAGATAACTGCCCCACTGCCTTTCATCCTAAAACGGGAGAGAGGAGTTTTGACCTATTGAGTGTCAGTGAAGAAATTCACCCCCTTGATATTACAATACAGAGTGATTTCCTGAATATTACCTGGTCAGAGAAGCAACATATCAGTGAATATAATCAAGCCTGGTTGTATGCACATAGTTATTCCCGAAAAAATAATCAACACCACAGCACCAACTACCAAAGTTGGGATTGTTCCTTTGTCCATCAGATTCCCTCTGGTAATCATGATGCCGTAATGCACAGTGACGAAGCTCTATATCAATGGATGTTAGACTTGGATCGCTATGGACTGGCAATTGTAAATGGTATGCCAGGCAGTGAAGACGCCGTTGTAAATACCGCTCAGCGCATTGATTATCTACGCCAAACTAACTTTGGCATTACCTTTGATGTTATCTCCGTGACAGATCCGATTAATCTGGCTTATACATCAATTGCTTTGCCTTTGCATACCGACCTGGCCAATCAAGAAGTCCCACCGGGTTATCAATTCCTACATTGTTTAGCCAATGAAAGCGAAGGAGGCGAGTCTACTTTTGTGGATGGTTTGAAAGTCGCAGAGGAATTGCGCAGTCAGTGTCCAGAGCACTTTGAGCTGTTAAGCAAATACGCCATTCCTTTTCGTTTCCACGATCATTCACACGATATACGCCAGCACCACCCGGTTATTAATCTGGATAATTTTGGGAATATCATTGAGATAAAATACAACGCTTACCTAGCCGATATTTTTGACCTGCCTGAAGATGTTATGCACGACTATTATCTGGCTTATAGAAACCTGATGGCACGCTTGAAAGACGAACGATTCAAAATTGAACTCAAACTCAAAGCAGGGCAAATGGTCGTGTTTGATAACCGTCGGGTATTGCATGGTCGTAATCAATTTGAAGACAGTTCTGGCAAGCGTCATCTGCGAGGCTGTTATGTGGATCGATCGGAATTTAGCAGTCGTCTACGGGTACTGGGCAAACAATTTCAGAATTAAAGTGCCAAACTGAGCTTTTATGGGGCTGTCACTCTGGATTTTACAGCCCCATGAGATCAATCAACAGCCACATCACATCAAGAAGCCCCTCTGTTATTCCTACTGCTTTTCCTCACCTAACAAGCATATGAATGCCGCCTAACAATCAACATTGATGCCCCGT
This sequence comes from Oceanospirillum sp., assembly GCA_047518265.1. Classification (GTDB taxonomy): domain Bacteria; phylum Pseudomonadota; class Gammaproteobacteria; order Pseudomonadales; family Halomonadaceae; genus Oceanospirillum. The sequence goes on along the minus strand of JAKZRG010000006.1, from coordinate 220,647 downwards.
AGATACGCTCTCTCACAAATACGATCTACTTTTGTAACTTTAAGTTATAAGTCTTGCCTAAAAACGCCATTTACCCCGGCCTTAATAACTCAAGGTTATGGTTTTTACGGAAAATATGTCGTTGGACGATATTTGGCAAAGTCCTTAACTTAGTAATAGAACAAGCACCGCAGAGGTTCTCGTCAGTGTGTATTTTCAGATTGTGTCAATGGCTACAACTGACCGAAATACATGCTTAATGCCAGAAAACAAATACCCAGATTCTGGCAAAAGGCCACCCTGTAAGTGCCGTAAATAATAACCATAAAAAATCAGAGGGCAGTATGACAGACACCAATGATATTTTGTCTATCAGAAACGTCTATAAAGTGTTCGGTGATCAACCTGATACCGCAATGCAGATGCTTCGTAACGGTGCAGATAAAGATGAAATCTTTGAGAAAACCGGTCAAGTCGTCGGTGTTTTCGATGCTTCCTTTTCTGTTAAGAAAGGGGAAATCTTTGTCATCATGGGCCTCTCCGGTTCCGGTAAATCCACTATGGTGCGTTTACTGAACCGACTTATTGAACCCACCGCTGGCACGATAGAACTCAATGGTAAAGATATTACCCGTTTGGGAGATGAAGACCTTCTGGATGTACGCCGTAAAGAGATGAGTATGGTGTTCCAGTCTTTTGCTCTGATGCCTCATATGAGCGTAATGGAAAATGCCGCATTTGGTCTGGAGGTCTCTGGTGTTGAAAAAGGGGAACGTAATCGTAGGGCTCAGGAAGCACTGGCTCAGGTTGGTCTTGGAGAACACGGTGATAGCTACCCGCATCAACTTTCCGGTGGTATGCAACAGCGTGTGGGTCTCGCCCGTGCACTGACCAATGATCCAACCATTCTCTTAATGGATGAAGCCTTTTCTGCTCTAGATCCCTTAATCCGCTATGAGATGCAAGGGGAACTGATCCGCCTACAGCAGGAACAGGAACGCACCATTATCTTTATCTCTCATGATTTAGATGAAGCCATCCGTATTGGTGACCGTATCGCCATTATGGAAGGGGGCCGTGTTGTTCAGGTGGGTACCCCTGAGGAGCTTATGCGTAACCCTGCCGATGATTATGTTGAAACCTTCTTCAAGGGCGTTGATGCCAGAAAGATTCTGAAAGCCGGTGATATTGCCTGTCGTAAAAACAGCTACACCATCTGCCTTGATGAAGCCATGCAGGCGTTCAATACCGCAGATAATCAGTTTGGTTACCTATTGGATAACAGCGACAAGCTGCAAGGTATTATCCCTCTTGCCGGTATTGATCCGTCGCAACATACCAATACCGATAGTTTGATGGCCCGGCGTATGGAGTTCCATCAAGAGATTTTTAGCAACGATACGCTACAGGATACCGTGAAAAAAGTAGCGGACGCTCCTTATCCAGTCCCCGTTATCGAGAATAACGGTACGTTCAAAGGTGTGATCTCCAAAGACCTTTTATTACAGACCTTGAGCTAATAAACCCCACTATTAATAAGAATAACCACGGGATGAAATAACAATGTCCGAATTTAGCCTATTAGACCCTTTTCAGTATCTCAACCTGCCTTTAGGTGAGTGGGTCGAAAGTATACTGAACTATTTAGTACAGAATTTTCGCGGCTTTTTCCGTGCAATTCGCTGGCCCATTGATCAGGTGTTGGATGTTTCTGAGGATATTCTACAATCCATTCCTCCCCTGATTGGTATTATTTTATCGTCACTATTAGGGTGGCAATTGGCCGGTAAGAACATGGGAATATTCTGTGCGATTACACTGTTTTTCCTTGGTTTAATCGGTGTCTGGTCAGAATCCATGACCACGCTATCTCTGGTACTGACCTCTCTGTTTTTCTGCGTTGTGATGGGCGTTCCTCTAGGCATTATGTCGGCCCGAAGTGATCGAGTGGAAAAGATCGTCCGTCCTCTATTGGATGCCATGCAGACCCTACCTGCCTTTGTCTATCTGGTACCTGTTGTCATGCTGTTTGGTATCGGTAACGTACCCGGTGTACTGGTCACCATCGTGTTTGCATTACCGCCTCTGGTACGTTTAACCAACTTAGGCATTCGCCAAGTACCGGTAGATAAAATTGAAGCGGCTCGTGCTTTTGGTTGTACACCTCGTCAGATGTTGTTCAAGGTTCAGCTGCCCCTGGCCACACCCACCATTATGGCCGGTGTCAACCAAACCCTTATGTTGTCCCTCTCTATGGTTGTGATCGCATCCATGATCTCTGTCGGTGGTTTGGGTCAGATGGTACTGCGCGGTATTGGTCGCCTGGATATGGGACTGGCAACCGTTGGTGGTGTTGGTTTAGTCCTATTGGCCATTTTCTTGGATCGGTTGACTCAAGCCATGGGAGAACGCTCCGGTAATCTGGACACCTTGCACTGGTATGAAACAGGCCCTGTTGGTTTTGCCGTACGGGCTTATCGCGGAGCCTTGTCGAAATAAAACCCAGCGAATAACCCTATAAATCATCAAATGCTTACACCGTGATTTGATCACGGTGCGAGTAAACACGACTGAAAGTTAATACCCCAAAAGTAAATACAAACACGCAACCTGCAAAATAAACATAACAACGAGGTAATAATCATGATGCATTCACGTTTAACAGAACGGACACCATCGTTTTTGAAACGCACTCTAGCCAGTGCGGCTATGACCCTGATGTTAGCCACTGGCGCACAGGCAGGGTCATCGATGCCCGGTGAAGGCGTTGAAGTCACCCCTATCTTTCCAAGCATCGCTGAAGAACGTTTCCGCGGTGAGATCGCTATCGCAGGCCTAGAAGCCCTAGGTTATGAAGTAGAAGAGCCAAAAGAAACAGAATACGCCACCATGATGCTGGCACTGTCTTATGGTGATGCCGACTTCAGTGTTCATATGTGGGATCTGTTACACGACAGCTTCTATCAGAAAGCGGGTGGTGACGACACCATGACCAAAGCGGGAGATGTTATTCCAGGTGTATTGCAGGGTTACCTGATCGATAAAAAGACCGCTGAAAAACATAATATTACTAAACTGACAGATCTGAAAAAGCCAGAAATCGCCAAGCTTTTTGATGCCAATGATGATGGCAAGGCAGACCTAACCGGCTGTAACCCAGGTTGGGGCTGTGAGCTGGTGATTAATCATCATATGGAAGCCTATGGTTTACAAGATACTGTCAGTCACAATCAAGGTTCTTACTTTGCTTTAATGGCAGATACCATCACTCGCTATAAAGAAGGCCAACCCGTGCTGTACTTCACTTGGGTGCCTCAGTGGATTGCCGGTGTACTGGTGGAAGATAAAGATGTGGTTTGGTTAGAAGTACCACACACGGATCTTCCCGGTGGCAAAAATGATGTGAACACCAGCTTTAAAGGTAAAAACCTAGGTTTTGCCGTTGATCAGGTGAAATCTGTATTAAATAAAGAGTTCGCAGAAGAGAACCCCGCAGCCACTAAACTGCTATCTCTGGTCCAGATCAGCGCCAGTGATGAAAGTGCTCAAAACCTGAAGATGCAAAATGGCGAAAAATCCATGAAGGATATCAAGCGCCACGCTCAAGACTGGATCTCTGCTCACCAATCTCAGTTCGATAACTGGTTGGCTCAAGCACGAGCTGCCGCTAAATAATCCAAGTATTGATAGTCATAAAGGCACCGTCCTGATACAGGAACCCACGGTGCCTATTCCTCTGAATAAAAGATAAGCCCTGTATCTCTTCTCCTGATCGAAGGAACACCCCATGTCTCTGTTTAACTTTGTCAAAACACTGCAATACAGTGATATTCCTGAACATACCCGCTATCTGGTTCGTATCTCATTACTGGATATTTTGGGCATATTAGCCGGAGCCCGAGATAACCAAACTAGCGAAAATATTCGTAACTATGCGGTACAGCATTATCTGGCTTCTGATCTGAAAAGCCGCCTGTTATTTGATGGTCGAGAAGTACACCCTCTTGGTGCTGCTTGGGCAGGAGGGTTTAGCGCTGATAGCCTGGATGCCCATGAGGGACATTTCACCTCCAAAGGGCATGCCGGAGCCACTGTCGTTCCTGCATTACTGGCACTGGTGGATGCTTGTTTAGAACAAGGCAAAGAGATCAGCGGAGAAGAACTGTTAATCGCTCTGACCATCGCCTACGAAACAAGCCTACGGGCCGGTGTCGCCTTAATGGATACTGCTGAGGAATACCATGCATCCGGGGCTTTTTCAGGTCTTGGCGTAGTCTGCGCGGCTGCCCGGGTATTGGATCTGGATAAAGAGCAATTTTTACATGCTTTGGGCATCGCCGAATATTTTGGCCCCCGCTGTCCTATGATGCGCTTGGTGGATTACCCTTCCATGCTTAGAGATGCTCATGGTGCTGGCGCTTATGCCGGAATAAATGCCATCTTTATGGCTCAATCCGGCATCACGGGTGCCCCTGCTGAGACAATAGAAAAAGCCGTTATTCAGCATTGTTGGCAGGATCTGGGACAACGTTGGGAGATTGATGCCCAGTATTTCAAACCTTGGCCAGTCTGTCGGTGGGCACAACCGGCGTTAACCGCAGTGACGGCTATGATGGCGGATCACTCTGAGATATCAGCAGATCATATCGAAAAAATCCAAGTAGAAACCTTCCATGAATCCATGCGCTTACAAGGTCATTTTCCGGCCAATGCAGATGAAGCCCAGTACGGATTAGCCTTTCCATTGGCAGCGCTGATCAGTCGTGGGCAAGTTGGCCCTGCTGAAGTCACAGGGGATGCCATTCAGGCAGAAGATATCTTAACGATCAGTCGTTGTATCGAAATAGTAGAAGCGGATGACTTATCGGCCCGTTTTCCTGAAGAGATTCTTTCCCGAATCACTATTTTGTTAAAAAGTGGCCAAGAGATCATCAGTCCCATTACACCGGCCAAGGGTGATCCTGAAACGGCCATGAGCCAAGAAGAGTTGCTGGGAAAATTCCGCTTATTGTCCAAAAGCAGCTTAAGCCAAAACAGACAGAATGCCCTGATTGAGAGTATAGAATCCCTAGCAACCAGCAAAGATTGCTCCGCACTCTTTCATTTAATAATGAACAAATTCAGTGATGTAGAAAATCAGTCCAGTCTCTAAACAATAAGCCCCATCAGCACAATAAAAACAAAACAAGGTGTTAACTATGAACAGTACAGCAAACCGTGGTGTGACCTATCAAGGTGCCGGAAAAGTCAGTGTCGAATCCATTGCCTTTCCTGAACTGGCCATCGGGGATCGCAAATGTGATCACGGCGTTATTTTAAAAGTGATTACCACTAATATTTGTGGCAGTGATCAACATATGGTGCGTGGTCGTACAACCGCACCAGAGGGTTTGGTTTTAGGCCATGAAATTACCGGTGTTATTCTGGAAAAAGGCCGGGATGTGGAGTTTCTAAGTGTCGGTGATATCGTCTCCGTACCCTTTAATATCGCCTGTGGTCGCTGCCGTAACTGTAAAGCCGGTATGACGGGTATCTGTTTAAATGTGAACCCTGCTCGCCCCGGTGCCGCTTACGGTTATGTGGATATGGGAGGCTGGGTGGGTGGTCAGGCCGAATACGTTATGGTGCCTTATGCCGACTTCAACTTACTAAAATTCCCAGACTCCGAACAGGCTATGGAAAAGATTCAGGATCTGACCCTACTGTCTGATATTTTCCCTACCGGTTTTCACGGTTGTATCACCGCAGGTGTTGGCCCCGGTTCAACGGTTTATATCGCAGGAGCAGGTCCTGTTGGTTTAGCCGCCGCTATCTCCGCACAGTTGCTAGGTGCTGCCTGTGTCATTGTTGGCGATATGATTGAAGACCGTTTAGCTCAGGCCTGTAGCTTTGGTTGTGTAACCATCGATCTGCGAGAAGAGGGCGAAATGGAGGATAAACTGGAAGTGATCCTTGGTGAACGTGAAGTGGATTGCTTTGTCGATTGCGTGGGTTTCGAGGCCCATGGTTGTGGCTGTAACCACCATACCGAAGCGCCCGCGACTGTACTGAACTCCGCCATGCAGATTACCCGTGCCGGTGGTCAGATCGGCATTCCTGGCTTATACGTAACAGAAGACCCAGGTGCTGAAGATGAAGCGGCAAAAGTAGGTGCACTGAGTATGCGCTTTGGTTTGGGTTGGGCCAAATCTCACTCCTTCCATACCGGTCAATGCCCCGTAATGAAATACCACCGCAACCTGATGCAGGCGATCCTGTTTGATAAAGTAAAAATTGCCGATGCGGTGAATGTTCAGATGATCAGTTTGGAGGAAGCCCCACAGGGTTATGCCGACTTCGATGGCGGTGCCGCGAAGAAGTTTGTTATTGATCCTCATGGTTCTGTTGCCTGATTAAGATAGGTTTGATTTAGATAGTTGCCTCACTGTCGAAGAATCTACGGATGGTCAATCCAATGGCGCCTTGACAGTGAGGTCTGAACGTTAGAAACCACTCTACCTCCCACACCGCTTGCCCATCATTGTTAAAAGATGACATCGGAATATTGATAAAACAAGCGAGCTCCTTAGCCCAACAAGAAAATAGAGAACAATATGACAGTAAATAAAATTCCGAACCAAATGGCAGGCGTTGTATTAACGGGACATGGCGGTTTGGAAAAACTGGAATATCGTACTGATTTGCCTTTACCAAAAATTGAAGCCGGAGAAGTGCTTATTCGAGTGGGTGCAAGCGCGGTGAATAATACCGATATTAATACCCGCATCGGTTGGTATTCAAAAGGTGTCACTGGGCAAACTAACTCAGGGGCAGCAGACGGATTTGAAACGGCGGATGATGATGACGCAAGCTGGTCTGGCATTCCACTTGAGTTTCCACGAATACAAGGGGCTGATTGCTGTGGCGAGATTGTAGCCGTAGGTGCACAGGTCAACCCTGATCGAATAGGGGAAAGGGTGCTGGTACGTAACCTCCAGTCAGCCACAACCGAAGGTGAATTCGATTGTATTACCTATGGATCCGAATGCAATGGTGCCTTTGCACAATATACCAAGACGCCATCAAGTGAAGCATTTACGATCCAAAGCTCATTAACAGATGCGGAATTGGCCTCCTTCCCATGCGCCTATGCAACGGCCGAAAACATGATCGATAGGGTTGATGTTAAAGCCAATGAAACGGTACTAATCACAGGAGCATCGGGCGGTGTAGGATCTGCAGCCGTACAGCTAACGAAACGACGTCAAGCTAACGTTATTGCCGTTTGTGGCAAAGAGAAGATGGATCAAATTAAGGCACTAGGTGCAGATCAAGTCATTCCAAGAGGACAAAGCTTAGTAGATACACTGGGTCACGACTCAATAGATATCGTGATTGATTTGGTTGCAGGGAGCCAATGGAAAGAATTACCTGACGTATTACGCAGAGGAGGCCGTTACACGGTAGCAGGTGCAATTGCAGGCCCTATTGTTGATTTAGACGTAAGAACCTTATATCTCAAGGATTTAAGTTTCTTTGGCTGTACTTACCAGTCTCGGTTAGTTTTTGAGAATATGATCCAATATATCGAGTCTGGAGAAATAAAACCTTTAGTTGCGCAAGAGTACCCATTACAGAAAATCAAGGAGGCTCAGAAAGATTTTCTGGCTAAAAAATTCGTCGGGAAATTAGTATTACTGCCGCCTAAGGAAGGTATTTATGAGAATCGTTGAAATATCAGTTTTTGACCGACCATTACCGATTAACGGTCCACCCTATCGCATGGCTCTTCAGGAGCTGACCTCCCTTGATTCGACTCTGGTGCGTATCATCACTGATACCGGTGTCATCGGCTATGGAGAATTCTGCCCACTTGGTCCAGCCTACCAACCCCAGCATATGCTGGGTGGTCGAGCCGCTCTAAAAGAGATCTGTCCTCATCTAATAGGCCTGAATCCTCTATTGATTGATCGTGTCTATGATGTGATGAATCAAGCACTTTGTGGCAGCCTATATGCTAAGGCAGCTATCGATATGGCTCTATGGGATATCGCCGGTAAAACATATGGAGTCCGTGTATGCGACCTCCTTGGCGGAGCCATTCGAGAACAGATACCGTCCTATTATGCGATCAGCCTGACCTCACCGGATGAAGCCGCAGAGATTGCCAAAGAAAAACTGGCACAAGGATTTCGTCGACTCCAGCTCAAGGTTGGCGGTAGGGAGTTGGATCAAGATATTGCAGCCGTACACAAAGTCTCAGAGGTTTTGACAATGGGGACATCACTGGCGGTTGATGCAAACCGAGGGCTGATACCGCGCGATGCAATAAATTTATCTCTTGCCTGTAAAGAACTGAGCTTTGTAATGGAGCAGCCATGCATGACGTACGAACAGTGTTTAGATGTTCGTCGGCATATCGTCCATCCCCTCTATTTGGATGAAGTAATCGATAACCTAAACACACTGTTACGAGCCATTAAAGACAATGCTGCAGATGGTTTTGGTATGAAGCAAAGCAGAGTTGGCGGTATTAGTCAGATGAGAACTATTCGAGATATTTGTGCGGTGTCTGGTTTACCCATGACATCAGATGATAGCTGGGGAGGGGATTTGGTCGCATCAGCTTGTTTACATCTTGGTGCCACAATACAGCCTCAGTTATGTGATGGAGTTTGGATTGCAGCGCCTTATATTGATGGTCATTATGATCAGAATAATCCTATTTCTATCCAGAAAGGGCAGTTGAAACTACCGAGTGGTTTGGGTCTTGGGGTTGAACCTGAAATCAGTAAAAATGAATTAGCTTTGATGAACTTTGATTAATTCAGAATAGAGTTTAAAACGGAATTCTCTATAGAAAAATAACATTACAGGAGGGAGATCTCTTCCTCCTGTTCACATTACATAGAGTTAAGTGAAAGCAACAAAATAGTCGTTTGTCACCTCAACTCATCTCACACAAAATTGCCTCAAACAGATTGTTTAAAACAACAAAAAAGAGGTGTTCATTCAATGCGATTCAAAAATAAAGTAGTGGTGATTACGGGAGCAGCCGGCGGGGTTGGACAAACATTAGTCACACTGTTTGCCACCGAAGGTGCCAGGTTAATGTTGGCAGATATGAATGAAGATGGGTTGCAATCTACGGCACGAGCGGCAGAAAAATTAGGCGCCCAAGTCACATATCTGGCGGGTAACCTGCGCGAAAAAGACTACTGTGAGCAAGTCATTGAACAAACAGTAACGTCTTTTGGGACAGTGGATATTTTATTGAATAATGCAGGCATTATTCCCCGTGGCACGATTGAAGAAACCAGCGATGAAATGTGGTTTACCGCAATGGATGTCAACCTGAATGCAGTATTTTTTCTTTGTCGCGCCGCAATTCCTCATATGAAGCAGTCTGGTGGCGGGGCCATCGTCAATACATCATCGGTTTGGGGGACTCATCCCGGCCCTGCACATGTGGCTTATTGCACCAGCAAAGGTGCTGTTGCAGCACTCACCAAGAATTTAGGACGTGATTGCGCGCCCTATCAAATTCGAGTGAATGCTGTTTGTCCTCACGAGATTAATACACCCATGATACGCACAGGATTTGAGCGCCGAGGCTTAGATCCTAATGAAGCCGTTGCAGCACTAAACAAAACGGTTCCTTTGGGCCGTATTGCTGAACCTGAAGATATTGCCGATGTCATTGCTTTTTTAGCATCTGACCAAGCCCGTTATATCGCAGGAGAAACTATTGAAGTAACAGGCGCCAAGCCTGTTTCAGGCTAAGGACGATACTCATGAATCTAAATAATAAACTGGCAATCGTAACGGGTGGTGGGCGAGGTATAGGACAAGGTATTACCACTAAACTATTGGCTGCCGGAGCACGGGTATTGATCGCCCAGCGTCAACCTCTCGATAATAATTTACACAGCGATGAACGAGTATCTTATATCCGGGCCGATCTGACAGAGCATTCAGCGCCTTATCAGATTGCAGAAGCTGCTGCTGCACTAGGGGGCTGTGATATTCTGGTCAATAACGCAGGCTTTATGTTTGAGCAACATATTGAGGATATGCAAGAAGAAGACTGGGATCGTATGATGATTGTTAATATGCGTGCTCCGGTTTTTCTTGCCAAAGCATTACTCAATCAAATGCGAGCAAACCAAGGCGGCAGCATTATCAATATAGGTTCGATTGAGGGTATCGGCGCGAACCCATATCATGCGGCATATTGCGGTTCAAAAGCCGGTGTACATGGTTTTACTCGTGCATTAGCCGTTGATCTTGGTAAAGATAGCATTCGTTGTAATGCTATTGCTCCAGGTTGGATCAACTCTGATTTGAGTAATGATTACATTAATGCTCAGGACAATCCGCAGCAGGCTCAGCAGGATTTATACGCAATGCATCCTATAGGGCGCACAGGTGAACCCGAAGACATAGGCTCTATGGTCACTTTTTTAGCTTCAGATGAGTCCAGCTTTATCACAGGCCAGATTTTTGTTGTCGATGGCGGTAGAACGGCAAAACTACCCTTACCCTTTTAAACGCTGCCATTACTTTTAAGAGCAGGATTTATCCTGCTCTTCCATTCCAGAGGAAAAAGTAAAGGTAAAGAAAGAGAGTTACCTTCCTTCACTGGTATCCCGTAAATCAGTCGTTTGCTCTAATAACCAACTGCGTAAAAAGAGAACCTCTGGTGAGTCAGCCAAATCATTCCGGCAAACAAAATAGTGTTTACGGGATGATGCTACGTAGGTTTCAGAAACCGGACGGATCAAACGCCCATCTGCCAGCATATCCTGTACAAGATGATGCCAAGCTAACCCGACTCCCACATCCTGCAAGACAGCATCCAAAAGCAAGGAATAGTGGCTAAATGTCATTTCAGGCTGAAACTGTAACGTCTCATCCTGATATTGGCGCAACCAAAAATGCCAATCAATAGGAGACCACCAACGCGCTTTCCAGAATTGGGCATCAAGGTCTAAAAGAGGCAATTGTAATAATCCCAGTAGCGTCATAGCATCAGGATTTTTCTGGTAAAAACAGGGAGTGCATACAGGGAAGATTTCTTCTGAAAATAGATAATCTGACTGATACCCCGGATCATCTTCCAGACCTAAGGTAATCCCCACATCAAACTGATCAATCATGGAGGGGTTTTCTTCCACACTGATAATATTCAGGTGTAACTCAGGGTATTGTTTACGAAGGATATTAAGTCGAGGGATTAGCCATAAACGGGCAAAGGAGCTGGTAACATATAAATTTATTGATTTTGCAGTAGTTCCTAAACTGATCTCTCTAACCGTCTCTGAAATATTGGTAAAACTACTATGAACACTTTGGTATAACCGATGCCCTGTCGGCGTTAAATCGACTCTGCGGTGGCCTCGAATAAAAAGCTCTGAGCCTAACCATTCTTCCAGATAACGAATTTGTCGACTTACGGCAGCCTGAGTTACACAAAGCTCATCGGCAGCATCCTTAAAACTGGCATATCGAGCCGCAACCTCGAACGTTCGTAGTGCATTCAATGGAGGGAGTTTAGAGGCTATTTTCTGTGTCATCGGATTATTTCATATCTGATATTTTGCTCACTTTCTCACTGTTTGCTGGTGCCTGCAATCATTAACATTCACTAGATTTAAGTTTAAAATACACCTTTCAATAAAGCAGCCCTGAACCGATCCTTTAATTCAAAGGCTGCTTAAACGAAGTAATCTCTATACAGAGATTAGTATCGAAAACGCCCCAACTGTCCCTCTAGCTTTTTCACCAGATCCAATAACGCCTGACTTTCTCGATTTACCTCTGTTGTACCATTGGCAACCTGATTGGTTTCATCACTGATATTGCTGATATTTCGGGTTAGGTCTTCCGTTACGGTTTTCTGTTCTTCAACAATACAGGCCATCTGATTGGTACTGTTATCAATCTCTGCAATGGCGGTAACCACTTGCTCCAGATGTTTTGAGGCTTCATCGGCTAGCTCTAAGCATTCACTGGATTGGCTATTACCTTGCTTCATGGCATCCACTGCGGTTTCACTGCGGGATTGCAGTTGATGGATTAAGCCTTGGATCTCTTCTGTGGATTGTTGGGTTAAAGACGCTAGATTACGTACTTCATCGGCTACCACAGCAAAGCCTCGGCCCGACTCTCCTGCTCTGGCCGCTTCAATAGCAGCATTTAGCGCTAATAGATTGGTTTGTTCAGAGATGCCTTGAATGGATTCCACAATCTTGCTGATATTCTGGCTATCCTGCGCCAGTTGATCCATCACGCTGGAGGTGGTGCTGATCTGTTCCGACAGTAAGCGGATAGACTTTGCACTCTTATTTACATTTAACGCACTGCTATCCACAGAGGCTCTGGCTTCGCTGGAGGCATTGGCTGTTGTGGTTGCTATTTTAGCCACTTCACCGGCAGAGGATGCCATCTGGTTAATCGCGGCTACCACTAGATCCACTTCGTTTCTCTGGGTTTTAATACTCTTAGAGCTATTATCCGATACCTGACTGACCCGGCTGGCAGAGTCTTCAACACTGCTCATCTCAACCGCGATGTCTTTGACAATATTGTGGGTCTTGGCGATAAAGGTATCGATACCACGGGCCAAATCTCCCACTTCATCCGGTCTATTCAATTGCAGACGCTGGGTTAAGTCACCGTCTTTTGACGCCAGTTGATTGATCATATTAGAGGTTCTGCGAATCGGTGCCGCGATACCATGAGCAATAAAGGTTAATAAGATAATGCCCAAACCTGCCACGCTTAAGCCGATCAGGGTTGAGGTAACAATACTGCTGTTAAACTGCTCTTCCATAGACTGTTGAGCTTGGATTACACCGGCTAATACGGTGGACTCTTCAATACTGATCACAACAGCCCAAGGCGTATCGACGCCTTTTAAGCGCACGGGCTGAATGGCCCAAAAACGTCCACCCATCTGCAAGACACCGCTATTACCTACCTTGATACGTTCCAGAATCGTTGCCTTTTGCTCACCCTGATACATCTTGCCCAGATCCTGTAGATCATCGGAATCCGCTGCCACCAAACCACTATGGCTGACCAGCAGTACCTGACCTTTGCCGTTGTACAGGCTCTGATCTACCTTTTTAACCAGTTCCGTTAAAAAGCTCAGTTCGATATCCACACCGGTAATACCCTTCACCTGATTATTGATCAGGATCGGCAACATAATGGAGGTGCCTACAATGGTACGGCCACCGGCCTGCCAAGAGTAGGGTTCCATCATGCAGGTTTTCTTAGTATCCACCGGACAGGTATACCAGGTAGCGGAGTTATCCTGTTTTGCCAGGGCATCTTCCACGGCTTTTAAGTTAGCGGGACGATAGCCTAAACTACCATCACCGGTACGAAACCAATAAGCCGCAAACTGACCATTGGTGTGAGCATGAATCTGCCCTAGAGAGTCTGCGTCCCTACCATCCACGGCATTTTTTAACCAGGCCATGGTGGCACCTGTGATATTGCGATTCAGCTCCATGACTCGCTTCAGATATTCATAAAACATATCACGAGAGGTATTTTCACCCTGCTGAGTAATGATGCTATCCGTGGTATCCGATATGCCTTTTGCTACATATAAGGCCCGGTTCAGTTCCAAGGCTGTTTTATTGGCTTCCGCTTCTGCCAAAGCCGCAAGATAAACCTTAGCTTTATCTCCAAGCTCCTGATTAACAATCGCCACCGTTTTAGCTTCTACGGATCGGTAATTCCAAGCCACGGCGATTAGCAAGATAACAGCAGAGACGACTAGGCAAGCACCTGTGGCCGCAGCAATTCTATTTTTAATTTTCATAGGGCACCTAAAAAACATAAAAAGGCACTGACACTTTTTATGGGTTCATTCAGAGAAATAGGGGGCTGTTGATAAAGCCTTCTGGCTGAATAAGCCGACTTACTACGCCGACTTGTTCTTTGATCCACGATTATTCAAACCAAACTGCTGAATAAGATTGGATAGGGCCTTAGCTTCCTGCAGTATTTTGTCGCTCACCTGATTGGCTTCTTGGGCCGCAACGGAAACCTGTTGTGATGAACGATAGATCTGGGAGATCCGCTCTTTCATATTCAGAGAAGAGACCGATTGCTGTTCCGTAGCGGTGGCAATATGAGTATTCATTTCACCAAGCTGCTCAATCACAGTTTGCAAGCGAGAGAAAACACTTTCGGCCTGAACCGTACCTTTAGCGGTACTGGCGGCTTGTTCTTCACATTGATCCATAATCGACACCACTTCATGAGTCTGGCGTCTGAATTCGGATAAAATAGAATGAATATCTGCAGTAGATTGTTGCGAGTTATAAGCCAGGGTACGTACTTCATCGGCGACGACGGCAAAACCTCGTCCCGCTTCACCGGCTCTGGCAGCTTCAATAGCGGCATTAAGTGCTAATAGATTGGTTTGGTCCGCAATATCGTTAATGACTTGCAGCACCTGATCAATATTGTCACTCTTGCTTTGCAGCTCTTTTAGTTGCCCAGCAGAAAGACGCATATTGTCGGATAGTACGCCGATAAGCCGGTCACTTTTGTGGATCAGAGACATGCCTTCCAAACAGGTATCATCGGTTTTCTGCGATACGGTTGCTGCGGTTTCACAGCTTTTTGCCACATTGTGGATTCCTGTCGAGATCTGCTCCATGGCATTCGCCGCATGCTCTAATTCTATCAGCTGGGAGTTTGCTTCAGAACTGACCTGTCCTACCTGATCCGATGCCTCTTTTAGATGGGAGTACATCATGGTTGAGGCATTTTCCAAGCGATTCAAAATAGTTTTCATGGAACGCTGCATAAAGTGCAGGGCCAGATCGACTTCACCCACTTCATCCGCATGTTGGCTATAAACTTTTTGCGCCAAAGGATCAGAGAAAATCTCTCGACTCTTTTTAGCTAAGCGTCGGTATTGTGTGGATTGCCAATAGCCCGCGACAGCGATCGCCGGGAGAACTCCTAAAGCCAAAACACCACTCATAAACAGGGGTAAACCCATCAGCTGACAGAGCAGCAAGAGTACAGGCAGGACACAGAGTAAACCTTGTAAAACAGTGATCAGCGTACGGCTTTTAATCAAGGTATTAAACTTAAAAGCCGTGCCTTCCATAATCTCACGATACAGGTTATCCGCTCTTTGAATATGCTCTTCTTCCGGGGTGTGGCGGACGGATTGATAACCCACTATCTCGCCATTTTCATAGATGGGCATTACATAGGCATCCACCCAGTAATAATCGCCGCTAACGGTTCTGTTTTTAACAATTCCCATCCAGGTTTTACCCTTAGATATGGTGCCCCATAAGCTATTAAAAGCGGCTTTGGGCATATCCTGATGGCGAATGATATTGTGTGGTGCTCCTAAAAGCGCTTCCCTAGAGTATCCAGACAATTCAACAAAGTAGTCATTTACGTGTTGAATATTGCCCTTTTTATCCGTCGTGGATATAACACATTGATCCGTTTTTACTTTTATTTCTTGTGGGACATTATTGTGCATCATGCCTCTCCTCACGGAAGAACACTTAGGGAGGGCTGGGTATTACCAGCCTTATTGTTATTAGGGGTATTAATAGTAGAACGTTAATATATGGAATTTCTTTCTTGGGACTTGCCTGTGTACGACCTATAGACAACTTTTTTATCCAATAGGGTTCATTACCGGATAATAGTTGAAGTAACAGTAACAAAAATTAACAGTTTAATTACATCAATATAAATTAAGACGTTATTCCATGAATCTCTTTCCAGTTACCGGGTTGTACTGCATAAAAGATCATGGCTTCTTCACCCTCGTATTGCAGCTCTGTGCCTTCCGGTAACCAAAGTACATCGCCTTTTTCACCTTCAAGCACACCATCCGGTGTACGTACCCGAAAGACACCTTCTAGCACCACAGCCACTTCATCATAGAGCAGTGTCCAACTAATCTGGCAACCATCAAAACGAGCAAAGCCTGCTGCCATACTATTGCTGATATCTGTTCCAACGGCTCGTGCCACTTCAGCATAACCCGGAGGCCCACCGCGATGAGTAAAGGTTAAATCACCATGACGAATAACTTGAGCTTTAGACATAGTCGCTTTCTCTTATGGTTAAAATTAATACTGATAAAAATAAAAAAAGCCCCTAAGAATAGAAACAATGCACGCGCCTATCCATTAGGGGCTCAAAGGCGAAAAGGAAATAATCAATGTAAAGTAAACACAAGAACATAAGTCTTTCTGCGGAGTAACCGATACACGTAGCGTGGATAAGCCAGAGGCGCATCCGCGAATACACTGTCACTCCTGAATAAGAATATGAGAAACTTTTGTTTGACTACTAACTTCTTATTTCCTTTAAGGCAGGCAACTTAAAAGTATTTAATACTGTTTATTAATTAAAATAATTAACATCTAAATAATAAACCTATTTATACGATAAAAATTAAAGATAACTTCATGGATCTTAAAACTCAGACTTCACTACGACTGGCCCATTCGGCCATTTTTAATCGAGCACGGACACCTATGCCTAAAAAGGGCTGTGGTGGCACCCAAGCGGGCATACCTGAGACTTCCAGCATATCTCGTTGTAACTGGCTATCACCGCCGCTAGCCAGCTCTGCCAGTAATTTACCGGAGATAGTCCCGCGAGCAGCACCCACACCATTGTGACAACAAGAAGCAAACAGCCCCGGTTTTAACTCACCAAAGAAAGAGGTGTAGTTACTGGATAATGTACAGACACCGCCCCAGGTATATTCAAAAGGCACATCCGACAACATGGGATAACGGGCTAAAAAAGCCTGTCGATGTTGATCACGAATATGTTTTCGCTCCTTTTCACTGCTGCTGTAGTTCGGCACAAAGCGATATTGATTGCGTACTATCATGCGACGATCCTGAGTAAATCTCAGAGTTGTACCGGCATAATCCGCTGGGGTCAGTCCCCAATCATCACTACCACCGAAGGCTTTAAATTCATGATCCGTTAGGGGCCGTGTCATACTGGCAAAGGTCATAATGGGTAACATACGAGAGGTCAGTAACCCTAACTGCTCTGTGAAGATATTGGTGCCTAAAAGAATCTTCTTCGCTTGAATCACACCGGTTTTCGTTTTAACCGACCAAACACCGTTATGTTGTTCAAGCCCCAGCACTGGCGTCTCTTCATGACAGACGGCATTCTCGGGTAGGTTATCTAACAGACCGCGCATCAGAGCGGCCGGTTGCATCAAAATACAACCCGGCGTAAACAAAGCCTGCTGGTAATAATCCGTACCCACTTTGCGTTTCAGGCTTGCACCGTCCAGCATCTCACCGGGTTCACCCAGCTCTTGCAGCATGTACTGAAAATGCTCCAGAAACTTAATGCCCCGTTCACTCACGGCACCTTGCAATTTACCCGCATGAGACCACTGACAATCGATATTATGGGCTTTAACCTGCTGCTCCATATATGCGATAGCTGCACGATTTAGGCCGATAAACTTGCGCTTACGTTCAATATCCGGCCCTTCAAGATCGCCCTTATGAGGCAGATCGATAATAAACCCCGAGTTACGACCAGACGTGCCATGGCCTATACGCTGGGCATCCACCAGCATCACTTTTTGATCTGGGTTTAACTCCGCTAATCGACGAGTGGCGGACATACCGACAAAACCACCGCCGATCACCAGCCAATCGGTCTTAACACTGCCTTTTAAAGGTCTGGAGGGGGCCTGATCTTTTAAAACCTCATACCAGCCATTACTGCGGTCATCATTAGGTAACTTGACCTTGTTTTTCTTGCTCTTCCAGTGTTGCTCGCTATTCCCACTCTTTACACTATTCACGCTATTTCCATTCTCTGCGCTAGTGCTGCCCCGGCTCATACGACTTCCTTAAGTTGGGAATAACTTTGACCTTGCTTAATTTCATCCAGCCAATGCTGGCGTTCTGAGGTTAGATCTCCGGCTAAAGCAAAGCCACGGATCTGATCTTCTGTATCGACAAACAAACCACGCAGTCCTGATTTAGTTTGTTCTACATGCCATTGGCCCTCAATATCAGGAGCAGCCGTGAGTAAGGTTAAAGGCAGTGCCGGTGTTTTTACCATCACAGGCATCAATGGGTATTGCGCCATGGTAGGTCTTCCCAACATACAATCGGCCAAGGCTCTAAGCCCGATATTGATAGGGGCAATATAAGGCAGCAGTTGACCATTGATTTCAGCGCAATCACCTAAAGCAAAAACATGAGGCGCACTGGTACGCAAACCACCATTAATCACAATGCCGCGATTGCAGTTAATACCTGCAGCCTTGGCTAACTCTGTACGAGGTGCCAGACCGACAGCGGATAACACCAGACCCGTATCAAACTGCTGACCATCCGCCAGAGTGATACGGTAGCTATTATTAGCGCCATCTTGAGTACCGTCTTTAGAGCTATCTTGAGAGCTATCCGAAGCGATACGATCAATACGCTGAACGGTATTATTTAACTGCCACTGTACGCCTTTATCAGACAGGTTATTTTGCAGTTGCTCACCGATCTGCTGAGGTAATAAACGATCCATGGCCCAGCCGGTTAAACCCACGACACTGACGGGATAACCACTATCGGCCAGATCATTAGCAAACTCACAACCGATCAAACCATTACCAATAATGGTCACATGCTGTCCCGGCTGCAGACGCTGACGAAAACGACGATAGTCCTCCAGATCATTGACGCTCAGAACATCTCCAGCCCCATCACCTTCAAAGGATAAACGAACCGGTGCGGCCCCCGTGGCGAATACCAATTTGCTATAACGCAATGGCCCAAAATCTGTTTGCAGAGACTGCTGTTCTGTATCGATAGCAAGTACTTTGCAACGAGCGTAAATACGGATATTTAAACGTTGCTCAATATCCAGCACCGTTTCTGAAATCAGATCATCCGCCGTTTTATTTTTGGCAAAGGCATTGGACAGAGCCGGTTTAGAGTAATTAGCGCCATCATCGGCGGTTAAAACAATGATATTTTTCTCTGGTGCACGCTGACGCAGGGCCTCAGCGAGGTTATAACCGGCAAAACCACTACCAATAATCACCAGTGGATCTTCTTTACTGTCGATAGTCACATGTTCAGGCGCTTCTGCCACTGCGGATGCGGTAATCTCGATCATCTCAAAATCACTTTTTCCCACACCGCAATCCGGGCAAAGCCAGTCATCGGGCACATCGTCCCAGTGCGTGCCTGCCACAATACCGTCGGAGGGCCAGCCTTTTGCTTCGTCGTAAATCAGACCGCAAATAATGCAGAGCCATTTTTTTGTTTGATTAGCCATCATTAATCCCCCCGATTATTTGCTGATACGAATAGCGATATTCTTCGTATTGACGTAGCTGTACAGGGCTTCCTGACCTTTTTCACGACCAAAACCAGACAGTTTCAGTCCACCAAATGGCGTCTCTACACCACCGGCATACCATTCATTCACAAAGACCTGACCGGATTTTAGGGCACGAGTGGCTCGCATGGTGCGGGTCAAATCATGGGTAAAGACACCGGATACCAAGCCAAAGTCGGTACCATTGGCTAAGGCCCAAGCTTCTTCCTCTGTATCAAAAGGGGTAATGGCGATTACTGGGCCAAAGACTTCATTACGGAAGAGACTCATTTCAGGGGTAACATCGGCAAAAACCGTGGCTTCAACAAAGTAACCGTCACGCTCAGGGGCTTTACCGCCGGTTAACAGGCGGGCACCCTGTGCAACCGCTTGATCACACATAGACAAAACTTGCTGCTGTTGACGACGAGATGCCACTGGGGTTAACTCAGCCCCTTCGGAACCGGCACCCAGCTTTAGGCTTTGGGCAAGTTCGGTCACTTTCTCAACCACTTCGTTGTAGATATCTCTCTGCACCAACAAGCGGGACATAGCAGAGCACACCTGTCCGGCATTGTAATAAATGCCCCAACGGACACTGCTTAATAGCTGATCCATATCCGCATCAGAGAAGGCAACGGCGGCAGACTTACCGCCCAGCTCCATCACACTAGGAATGGCCCGTTCCGCTGCGGTACGTAAAATCGATTGTCCTGTAGCCACAGAACCGGTGAAAACAATCTGATCAATATCCTCGTGGGCCACCAATGCCGCACCCGCCTCATGACCGTAACCACACAAGACACTCAGAGCGCCTTCGGGCAAACCGGCACGGACACAGGCGGTTGCTAACCAAGTCATAGCCAAAGGCGAAATTTCAGGGGATTTAACCACTACCGCATTACCGGCAGCCAAAGCCGGAGCTAAAGAGCGGGCACAAATATCCACAGGGAAATTCCAAGGGACGATTTGGGCCGAGATACCCACAGGCTCATAAACCGTAAAATCAACATAATCCTTACCCAGAGGAATAGAGGTGCCTTCGATCTTATCCGCCATACCGGCGTAATATTCAAAGTACTTGGCTGCCATCAGAAACTCTTCTTCCGCTTCGGCCAATGCTTTACCGTTTTCCTGTGCCAACAAAGGAGACGCTTCATCTGAGATAGCACGAATTTCAACGGCGATACGCTGCATTAAAGCGGCGCGCTCTACTGGGCGACAATCAAATAACACACCAGAGTCCACGCAGGCTCTGGCCGCCTTAACGGCCTGATCTACCGCCGATGCATCTGCATTGGCAATAGTCGCAAAAATCTTTCCTGTAGCAGGGTCATCCACTGAGATAGCTGTAGCCGAATCAACCCATTGACCGCCGATGAAATTTAGCCAGTGATTTGTTTGCGTCATAGTGGTGTTCTCATTGTTATTATCAAATTTATAAGAATTATCAATTTTATAGTGTTCTAACGGGCGTCAATCTGCAGTAACCCGTTGCTGTTTTAAGAGCAGTATTTATTCGGTTAAAACGGTTACAAGCTTTCCTTTAAGAAAGCCCGTAACCGATCCAGTACATCCAAAGATCTAATTCAAATGTCTTGCTTGTCTATATCAGACTTAAGCCTCTTGCTGTGCCTTTGCGTATTGGTTAGCCGTCCACATATGAAAGTGATGGGTTGGGCCATCTAATACAGGCGAGAAGACACCGCCGGTAAAGGCTGGTGATTTACGACCGTCTTGCATACCTTCAACGGCAAAGACGTCTTCTCCAAATACCACTTTCCAGCTTTCCAGTACCGCTGAACGACAAGCCGCATATTGGTCGCCACCTGACGTAGGCCCCACATAAGATAGCTGCAGTTTTTCTAAGGTACGGTTATTGGCTTGCGGTTGCAGGATGATGGCAAAGGCATGATCCGCCTGAACACCTAACAGTACGTTGGGATACAGGGAGATATACTCTGCCTGACGAATCTTATCCTGTGGCCAATCTTCAAACTGAGGCAGGCTGGTGCCCGCAACATCAGACAGGTTATAGGTATAGCTACCCTGACCGGACATATCGTCGTTAATAACCAGATTATAGTGCTGATCCAGAGGCGAATAAGTATTCAGGCTCGGGTGAACCCAAGGCAGGTGGTAGGCTTCACAGTAGTTTTCTACCGCCAGTTTCCAGTTGGCTTCAACCGTCAGCTCCATATTGGAACCCGTTGGTGCAACAAAGACCTTCTCAAAACCGCCTTTACCGGTGAACTCTTCCCAACGATTAACCAGAGGTGCGATAAAGCCATCAAAGGGTTCTGCATCACCGGATAGATTAATAAAGATAATGCCCATCCAGGTGGAAACACTGACTTCTTTCAGGCCATGCTTTTCACAAACAAAACCTTCAGCGGTGTGTTTACCCACACCACCAATATGAGGGGTACCTTTTAGGTTACCGTTCAGGTCATAAGTCCATGAGTGGTAAGGGCAGCGCACCATACCTTCAACTTCTGTTTCCTCGCGCAGCATTATCATGCCACGGTGACTACAGATGTTATGAAACACCTTAATTTCACCGTCACGATTACGCATCATCGCCAACGGTAAACCCATAAAATCAACAGGCTTAGCAAAACCATTTTTTGGCAGTTCACTGGCAAATGCCAAACCAGCCCAAGTCTTCCCTAATACATTGTCACGCTCATATTCGAACAGGGCGGGATCATCATAAACCGCATTCGGCATACCCTTAGCTTCGGCAATATCCTGACGTACTGCGTCTAGGGTTTCGGTAGGGATCTGCTGTAGTTTGGTTTTCTCACTCATTGGAAACTCTCCACTTCTGCTCATCCGTTGATGAGTCACTATTCTTGTTTTAATGGCGCGTTTTAATGGCGCGTTTTAATAGCGTGTTTTAATAACGCGTTTTAATGACATGCTTAAATATTTGCTCTCAATAGCACTTGCACTGCAGGCTCTATTTGCAACCGATATTACTGAGGAGAAGAATTTCAAAAAAACGATTTTTCAGCCGCTAGGTCATGAGTAAAGCTCATGGATTAGTCTCAGAGACATTTTGCCTAAGTCATCGTCATAGGCTCATAAGAAAACCTGCCTGATAAAACCTCATAAGCTCATGAGGATTGCTCGTTTTACAACAGATCCGTACTGGCTCTATTTTCTGCTCGTTGATTTCTCTAGTGACACCTCTCTAGCGACATTTCTTCAATGACATAAAAAACAAGAAAGAAAATTGAGACCAACCTATGAACAAGCCCTTACTGCCGGAACACACCACCCGCTATAACAATCAAGAAGCGGCCAATAAACCACTGACTAATCCGGTTTCAACAAGCAGTCATCACGCGGCTCGTAGTTATCGATTGCAAAGGGTGCAACAACAGCTGATAGAGCAGGATTGCAGCGCCATCCTGCTCTACGATCCTGTGAATATTCGCTATGCCACGGACAGCTCCAATATGCAGGTTTGGACGCTGCATAATTTTGCCCGCTACGTACTGGTCTTTGCCGAAGGCCCGGTAATCCTCTGGGAGTTCCATAACTGTGAGCATCTGCTAGGGGATAACAATCTGGTGGATGAGGTCCGTACCGCCGTGAATTGGAGCTATTTTGGCGCCGGTTCCCGTATCAGTGAAAAGGCTAATCAATGGGCCAACGAGATCGCAGATGTATTGCGCCAATACGCCGGAGATAAGCCTAGGCTAGCCGTGGATAAAGCCGATTTAGAGGGCTTAGAGCTGCTACTGGCTCAGGATATTACGCTTGTTGAGGGCCATAGCCTGATGGAGGAAGCCCGTAAGATTAAATCCGCCGAAGAGCTGGAGCTGATGCGTTGGACAATACAAGTCTGCGAGCAAGGTATTCAGCGTATGCACGACGAGCTTAGATCCGGCATGACCGAGAATGAGCTTTGGGCTTGGTTGCATTACGAGAATATTCGTAATGGTGGTGAGTGGATTGAAACCCGTTTATTGGCCTCTGGCCCACGCACTAATCCTTGGATGCAGGAAGCCAGCAACCGAATTATGCAAGAGGGTGAAATTGTCTCCTTTGATACCGATCTAATCGGTCCTTATGGTTATTGCGCCGATATATCCCGTGCCTGGACAGTGGGACATGTCGCTCCTAGTACCGAACAACGTCGTCTTTATCAACTCGCCCATGAACAGGTTCAGTTTAATATGGGTCTGTTAAAAGCTGGCCTTAGCTATCAAGAGTTCAGCGAAAAAGCCTGGCCTATTCCAGACGTTTTTCATCACAATCGTTATTGCTGTGTCTTACACGGTATAGGATTAGCGGATGAATTCCCCGCCGTAGCCCATCAGGGCAGTGACTGGAAAAGCGCCGGTTATAACGGCCACTTTGAAGAGAACATGGTGGTCTGTGTGGAAAGTTATATCGGCGAACAAGGCGGCAAAGAAGGCATCAAGCTTGAACAACAGGTCTTGATCACCAAGGACGGCTGTACGCCGCTTTCAACCTATCCATGGCAGGAGGACTGGCTGCGTTAGGCCTTGTTCCTATGAGCAATTTTTCTACAAATAAGTCCGCGATAAAAGCACCGGCCGATGTTATGGCACCAACCACTCGAAGCTATCTTCTGGGTGCCGGATTAATTGTCTTAGCCGCCTTGGGCTTTAGCTTACAACCCATCTTCGCCCGTGAGATTTACGCCGCTGGCGCAAACACTCTGGGTTTGGTTTGGTTGCGAATGCTGGTGCCTAGCGTATTTGTGCTTTTACTACTGCCTCAAACCCGACGTATTCGTTTAGGGGCAGGGGGGTTAGGTGTGCTGAACGGCTTTGCCTCCTTGTGTTATTTCGCCGCCCTGCATCAGATGAGTGTCAGCCTTACGGTTATGCTTTTCAGTTTGTTCCCGTTGATGGTCTTTATTCAGGGCTGGTTACGACGACAGGAACAGCTCTCTGCTTTGCGTATATTGGCTTTATTAGGTGCATTATCGGGTATTTACTGCACCTTGGATGGTGACCTGTCCGGTAGCTGGAGCGGTATTCTCTTTGGCTTAGGATCGGCACTTTTTTATGCCTCCTACATTGTGGGAGCTCCCCGCTGGATGCCATCAGGAGATACATTGGGGAGTTCTGCCTGGACATTAATTGGTGCTGCCTTGGTATTTTCTATCCCTTGCCTTGCAGGTTATGCCGAACTGCCATCGGGAACTCAGGGCTGGCTTATGGTTCTGGCTTTGGGCGTTATCTCCACCCTGATCCCTTTTTTACTGCTGATCAAGGGTATTGGTATCTTACAAAAACAATTCGATGTAGCTATCTTTTCCACCACAGAACCCATCGCGTCGATACTGTGGGCTTGGTTACTGCTACAAGAAGCGATTACAGCCACAGGGCTGTTGGGTATTTCCTTGGTGATCAGTGCCGCTCTACTGATGGTTTGGTCGCAATCAAGGAGTCATAACAAACTCCAGCAGGCTTGATAGCCCTGAATTGATAGCCTTGGGTTTATAGATACCTCAAAAAAGTTGTTTCGATATTCTTTGGCCTGTGGCCAGAGAAATTCGGAGACCTCGATCTCTCAATCAAGAATCCCAAAAAACCGTTAGCCCATTAAATGGGCTAGCCCTGTATCCATTTATCCGTATCCATGACAAATACTCATTAATAGACGGCCAAAAAGTCGTTTGATGCAGATCATTGTTTTTCAGATTATTCATCTTGCCGTGTCGCTTATGTCTTTGCATAAAGCATCACAATTCGAGCTCTGTCTCATAACTTGTCAGCATTGATAAATACAAAACATCCACTGGCTGGATGAATAATAAGATCATGCACAAGATCCTATCGATATAATAAAAAGGATACTGATAGATGAATAAAAATACTGGTCTGTTCCATGGAATAGATCCCACCCTAACCCTTATATCCAAAATCCTAGTGATAGGATTTGTGGTTGTCTGCGGTGTCTTAGCCGATAAAGCTGGCGCACTGTTCACGGAAGTATCGGGAGATATACTGCATCGATTCAAATGGTTCTATCTGGCCATGGCTACAGGTGTTTTACTTTTTCTCAGTTACCTGATGATAAGCCGTTTTGGCAATATCAAACTGGGCAAAGATGATGAAGCACCAGAGTTTAGCCTAGGCTCTTGGCTATCCATGTTATTCAGTGCTGGTATGGGTATCGGTCTGCTGTTTTGGTCTGTGGCAGAGCCCATGTGGCACTACGCGAGCAACCCTTTTTCTGACACGGGAATGAGTGCTGCATCGGCCGAAACCTCCATGCGTATCAGCTTTTTTCATTGGGGACTGCACCCTTGGGCGCTGTATATCACGGTAGCACTGGGCCTTGCCTATATGTCCTACCGTAAAGGACGCCCACTGACCATCCGCTCAACTCTGGAACCTCTGTTTGGTGAAGAGCGTATGCAGGGTTGGTTCGGTCAGGTCATCGATATAATGGTGGTCTCCATTACGGCATTTGGTATCGCAACCTCCTTCGGTTTAGGGGTTGAGCAGATGAGTACTGGTATCGAAAAACTGTTTAATGTGGAAGTGGGTATTGGCACCCAAATTGTGCTGATCTTTGGTATTTCCCTGATCGCTATTATGTCGGTAATGTCCGGCGTGGGTCGTGGGGTTCGTCTGCTCTCCATTGGTAACGTGGTACTGTCAGGTTTATTACTGGCAGGCGTCATGCTATTTGGCCCAACTCGCTATATTCTGCACACTTGGTTAGAAGGTACGGCAGATTACACGCAAAACATTATCGGTTTAAGCCTATGGAGTGATGCACAAAATGACTCCCAGTGGCAGAACTGGTGGACTGCCTTCTATTGGGCTTGGTGGTTAACCTGGGCACCGTTTGTGGGTATGTTTATTGCCCGTATCTCTCGTGGTCGTACCATTCGTGAACTGATTGTCGGTGCTTTAATTGTCCCCGCTCTGATCACCTTCCTATGGATCTCCGCTTTTGGTGGCTCCGCCCTAAAATATGAGCAGGAAGATAAAGCCGCTCATCAAACTCAGGTAGAAGAGCAACAGCTCACAGGTGAAGCGGCAGAGTTTAAAGGCGGTGCAATTCTGCTAGCCACAAAAGCCGATTCGACCCAAGCCATCTTCACGCTGTTTGATGTGATTGAAGAACGTTCTGGTGCAACCGTTAGTTATATCCTCAGTGCATTAGCCACCATTCTGTTAGTGACCTACTTTGTTACCTCAGCTGACTCTGGCACTCTGGTGCTCTGTACGTTGACCTCTCGGGGGAGCTTAGAACCACCACAAGCCAGCCGTGTGGCTTGGGGCTTAGTAATCGGTGCCATTGCTGCGGGATTACTCTGGGCCGGTGGTTTAAAAACAGTACAAACCGCCACCATATGTGCGGCACTACCTGCTGCCGTACTGGTAGTTTTGATGGCACTATCCATTTATAAAGCCATCAAAACAGAAGATATTGCTCAGATAAACTTTGCCGAAGCGGTGGTCTCTTTAACCGCCGCTCAAGCAGCACAAGCGACGGCTCAGGGCTCAACAGCACAGGGACACGCTAAAAATCATACTCAGCAAAAAAATAGAGAAGCCGTAACAGCGGAGAGTGTTTAATACTAATTACAAAGAGATTCTGATATTAAGTTTAGGTATTTAGCATCAATAGTAGGACGGATAAACGAAGCGTCATCCGGCATCAGGAACCGTTAGACGATCAGAATTGTCGGAAGGCGCCTCCGGCTTTTCCGACCTACTTTGATGTAATGCAGGATGAGTATACGTAAGCTGGATTATTTTCTTTTAAGAGTAGGTTGGATAAGCGAAGCGCCATCCGACATTTGAATGCATTACAAAAGACAGCTCATGTAAAAGCTAATGCAAAAATAACGACAACAATAAGGCCGCAGCTCAGAGTTATCTGAGCCTGCGGCCCACTCAGTTCTGGCTACTAAAGCCATAGCGTTGGGACTTGATTATGAGAATTAAACCTTTGCCACCGCTGAATAGCCTAGTGGCTTTTGAAGCAGCCGCCCGTTATCTCAGCTTTACCCGAGCGGCCGATGAGCTGAGCGTCACCCAAGGTGCCATCAGCCGACAAGTGCGTCATCTGGAGGACTATCTTGGCAGAGCCCTGTTTATCCGTGATAAACGCGCCCTTTTACTAACGGACACCGGAGCTGAGTATTACGAACACGTACAGCTTTCACTGCTGCAACTGTCCAGTGCTACCGGGGATATTTTGCAATGGCAAGGGGATCAACAGGTGACTCTAGTGACTACCAATGCCATGGCCTCCTTCTGGTTATTGCCCAGATTCAGCCTATTTCAGGAGCAACATCCAGAGATTAATCTACGTATTATCGCAGTGGATTCCCTACGACGTATCCGCCCTGATGAGTTTGATATCGCACTGTATTACTGCCGCACCCCACCGGAAAACCTAAAAGCAACACCTCTATTTTTTGAAAATGTCTTCCCGGTGTGTAGCCCCAGCTACCTAGAAAAGAACCCGCAAATCAAAGACCCGGAACAACTTCATACCGGCACACTGTTATCGTTAGAAGTACGGGAAAACTGGCTGGGA
Source organism: Oceanospirillum sp. (assembly GCA_047518265.1). Lineage (GTDB taxonomy): Bacteria > Pseudomonadota > Gammaproteobacteria > Pseudomonadales > Halomonadaceae > Oceanospirillum. Next base: position 192,762 of record JAKZRG010000006.1, on the reverse strand, counting down.
TGGCGAGAATGGTTTGAACGCTGCGATTTATCGATACCACCGGAAAATACCCGCAAACTTAATATGAATAACTATCCCCTAGTGATTCAATCCGCATTAAACGGGCAAGGCTTAGCATTGGCTTGGGCTAACTTCTTTGATGAATATCTCGACAACGGCTTATTAGTCAAACCCGTGGAAAACAACCTAACCACAGAAGCCCAGTTTTATCTGCTGGAACCACCGGAACGCTACCGCCCTAAATCAGGCGTCGAAATAGTACGGCAATGGTTAAGCTCCCACGCCTTTCAGGAACCCTTGGTGTTGGAGGAATAGGATAAGAATCTGCTATGGCCTGCTGGCTGTATGGAAACTGTGTCAATCAGCTCGTTTTGTCTCAATCGAAAACTAGGTTTTATGGGACTTCCCTATATCGGGTAATATGGCTGGTGAGACCTAAATCAAGTATTGGAATGGTATACCGAAAAGAGCTAACTTTTTCGACGTGTACAGGCGACATGTTTATGGGATCAACATATCGAAGTAACGTGTTGATAAAATCAATAAAAATCGACACGTTATATTGTTATGTCGATAGGATCGACATAAACTGTCTTTTAAATAATATACGTCGAAATTTTTGGAAAATTCAAACATGAGTTGGCAAGCTGATCTGCCCTATAATCGATTACCTTTATTACCACCTGATATCGACTTGCTTGAAACTAGGGCAGTTTTGAAAGTTTGTATCTCGGCACGTGCAGCATTAGCAGAATTAAAACAAGCCGGTGAACTAATTCCTAACCAAAGTATGTTGATCAATCTGCTCCCTCTGCTTGAAGCAAAAGACAGTTCTGAAATAGAAAATATCGTTACAACAACTGATCTTTTATTTCAGTACGCCCAAGAAAATAATGGAGCCGATCATGCAACCAAGGAGGCTCTGCGTTATAGAACAGCTCTTTATCAGGGGTTTGTTCAGCTGGAGAGAAAACCGCTGTGCAGTACTACAGCGATCGAAGTGTGTAGCACTCTTAAACATGCCGAAATGGACGTTCGTAAAGTCCCTGGTACTGTCATTGGTAATCAAACCACTGGGGAAATTATTTATACGCCACCTGCAGGTGAACAAAATATTCGAGATTTGCTAACCAATTGGGAGCAATTTTTACATGAAGAGGATGAAATAGACCCTCTCATTAAAATGGCGGTTAGTCACTATCAATTTGAAGCCATTCATCCATTTTATGATGGCAATGGTCGTACAGGGCGTATCCTGAATGTTTTATACTTAATTGAGCAAGGCTTATTGACGCTCCCCATTCTTTATCTAAGTCGCTACATTGTTCACAACAAGCAAGATTATTATCAACTGCTTAATCAGGTTACCCGCAATCAGGACTGGGAAAAATGGCTACTTTTTATGCTCCGAGGAGTTGAGCAAACAGCTATCTGGACTTACGATAAAATCGCAGTGATTAAAGATCTGATGGAAGAGACTATCCAGTATATTCGTGATCAATTACCAAAAATTTATAGTTATGAATTGGTTCAGTTAATATTTGAACAGCCCTATTGCCGTATTAGCTACTTAGTAGATAGAGGCATTGCCAAGCGTCAAACAGCCTCTAGCTACCTGAAGCAACTGGTCGATATTGGTGTACTACAAGAAGTAATAGCCGGTAAAGAGAAACTGTTCGTTCACCCAAAGCTTATGAAGCTGATGACTAAAGACAGTAATGAGATCAGTGCTTATCGTGACTAAAACATCAATATTCTCAAAAGGATAATCCTAATTTTATGGGATCGATCCCCCCTCAACTCTCACTTAACTTACGCTTTTATGGATATAGCAATAAAAGCGTAAATTATTATGAAATGATAGAACCGCATTAACACTTCCACTAGGTCAAATGTTAGCAGCGATACACGCCAACCCCGATAAGCTGGAGAAAATGGCATTAACTGTAGGGTTCTGGAGGGGAGGTCGTTAACACTTTACTAGCAAAGTGTTAACACCGAGAAAGGGCACACAATGAGTGATTCTTATGACAGATATTTACTGTAAAAGCATAAGGTTGTTTTTTTAAGTTAGATGTCCTTGATTTAATGCGGACTAATTTAAAATAAATTTTTATAGAATACGCTGGCGAACCTTGTAATCTTCTAAAGATTGCGAGAATGGATGAATAAAGCGGTATATTTTCTAGGAAGAGGTATTTATTTTGGCACGTGATGATTTCACACCAGCAACAAAAAGAGTTCTTGCTCAACGCTCAGGTGGAAGATGTAGTAAACCAGGATGTGATAAGTTGTGCTGGCTCCCAGGTGACGGTCCAGACAACGCTTCGTCTGTTGGAATCGCTGCGCACATTCATGCTGCAAGCCCTAAAGGCCCTCGTTATGATTCATCGCAGACAACGGATGAAAGAAAGAACATTGCCAATGCCATTTATCTATGCCAAATCCATGCTAATGAAATTGATTGTAATGCATCACGCTTTCCTCCTGAGCTGTTGTTTGAATGGAAACAAAGGCATGAGTCACAAATAAGGGGGCAGGCTGATGATAAGTGGTTGCTTCCAGAAATTAGTATAAAAAAAGGTATCGGGGTAACTTTTTCAGCAACCGAAAGATTTACCGTTACTGAAAAAACCATAGGAGATGTGGTAGAACACACGATTACGGTAAAGAATTCATCAGATTATGAGATGCGCCGTATTGGATTTACGATACAGTACCCTGAATTTATAGAGCATCCGCCACAAGTATCCGGCCCTCCTGGATTCAGCTATCAGTTATATTGCGAAAATATGGAATGGGAGGCTTCTGTTACAGGCGGCGGTAAAGTAGAGACACCAAAAATCACTCACTATGGGAGCTTTACCCTTGAAGGTACATCTCTACTTCAAGACCAATCTATATCTATTCTAATTAGGTCAATTCCTGATCCAATACCCCAGAAACATAAAACGAATCAGTCTATTTTTTGGGTATGTGGTGAGCTTGGCGTAACTATGGGATCAATATTAGAAAAGCAAAAATTTGTCACACCTCTAATTCACGATGATGAGAATAGACATACAAGTTGCGGATTTGTACATGCATTTGATCCAGACTCAGATGAATATTTAAACCTATATAGAACCTACTTTGTATAGCAATATAGTAAAGTAATTAATGTGATTTTCATGGCTGTAATTTAGGACTTTTTCTTTACGGTGTCGTTTACACTATGGTAGTGAAGTGTAGACACCACGAAAGGGCATAGCCTGTAAATAGGAGGCTATCCACGAACTTTCAGTAGTTGATTAAGGTGTGAATATCGCATTTCAAATATGAGCACAGTGTTAACGATCAAGAATCAAGTCATCTGGATTTTTACGGCTATGATGGAATGAAAGCACCAAAAGAGCCTCATCATCAAATTGGTAATAGATATTTACACGGCCAACGGGGAAAAAGTAAACATCGTTTCCCTGTATTATTTTTTTGCTACCAATGCGAGGATTTAGAGTGAGGACTTCGCACTGTTTCAATAGAGTCGTTATCTGTCTTTCTGCGTACTCCACATAGCTATCAATGGCTATATGCAAGAAGATCTCTTTAAGGTTATGTTCCGCTTCCTGCGAAAGTTTTACCTGTCTCATTTTTAGCGCTCATCTAGCTCTTTAATAACTTCTGCTTTTATTTTTTGGATCAAGTCGTTATCAAAGGAGACTGTACGGCCTGCTTTCACATCGTCTAAGCCACGCATGACACTGTCTTCCGCGTGTTTCTCAATTTCGGCTTGCAGTGCCATTGCTTCACTGTATGAGTACACCACGGCTACGGCTCTGCCATTACTTTCAATGGTTACAGGCTCGGATTGTACTGTGTTAACCAATTGGCCAAAGTTTTTAGCTGCGTTTGTCGCTGTCATATTTTTCATTATCGCTACCTTTTCCGTATTTTACGGACTGTTACGTATTTTTATATACCAGTCATAAGGTATCCACAAGAAAAAAGCATAATTCAGTTAAGCAAAAAAGACCTGTAAGCAGGTCTTTTTGAAAAGCAAATATAGTCTGTCATTTCCCTTTTCTACAATCCAATCACAACCGACTCAAAATCGCTTTGGATTGCCCCAGATAGATATCAATGGCTTCTGTGGCGCTGGCAAACAGTTGATCCGGACTGACGATAACCCTTTCATTACTTAGCACCTCCTTTTCAACCAACTGTAAAAAGTCATGGGCAGGTTCGGTGGATAGGCTGGTTTTACCGGCGGTTGATTCAACCTGTTCTGCCAGATAGATCAGGCGTAAGCGAAAGGCTGAACTGCAATAACCTTGACTAGCGGTCATGGTGCTTAGGCCGCGCATCTGTCCCAGTAGTTCGACCACACCCGGCAGGCGTCTTAGAGCTTGATCCGCTTGTTTACGGGATTTTTTATCGGCACCTGTGGTGAGCTGGTAACGTTCTGCTATGCACCAGATATGATCCAGGATGGCTGCAAAAAACTGACTATGGGCTGCAAAGCTCTCGCCGGAATCCTGAAAATCTTTATGTAGGAGATCCGTTAGCTGTTGGTTAACCAAGCGCCATTTATCCCCTTTAACGCTGGGTAGGGCGCTATTGTTTAAACGCTTTTGGTAGACAGAGGCTTGATGAGAAATCTCTGTTAATTTGGACTGAAATTGATTCTGGCCATTAAGATAAGCCCCCATTAGTCCGCGCCGTTGTTGTAGTAATACCATCAGATCCAATAGCAGTTGTATCCATTGGATAGCCAGCATACGTTCCTTCTGCTGTTTCTGTTTAATCCTGTACTGCCGATAGAGATAACCCGCTAATAAACCCGTAACAAACAGTATGGGCAGTAAGATAAGCGTAAGTATCATAATGTATCCCCTTCACTCAGGTACTTAATTGGTAATACAGAAATCATTTGTCAGCACTCTGGCTCCCATGCTCCTGCGTGGGAGACTGAGGCTATTTATTACCACGCAGAGCGTGGGAACAAGAATAGCTCTAAGCAGCCAAATACTTTTATTTGAGTATGCGATAGATAGATCACGTTATTTAATTTGGTAAGGCGCAAGCTTCTTAGACACCTGCTCCAGATATTCCACAATCTCTAGGGCATCCCTAACCTTAATATGGTGTGCGGCACCCAGCTCACTCATGCGGTTCATGCGTTCACTGATGCTGTTGCCTGCGGTTTCATGTTCTTGAATCGCTTGCTCGATACTGGCAATCATGGTTTCTGTCCGCTCGGAATAATCCGCTACCGATAGCAAGCCATTACGCAGTTGATGACCGGTTTCAGCCCCTTGTTTCAGTACCTCCCGACAGCGTTCAAACTCTTTATCCGTGGCTTCTACTGCGCTGTGTACATTACTGATCAATGTGGTGATCTGACTGGCCGCTTCGGCAGTTTGTGCTGCAAGGCCTCGTACCTCATCGGCCACTACGGCAAAGCCTCGACCCGCTTCTCCGGCACGAGCCGCTTCAATAGCAGCGTTTAAAGCCAGTAGATTGGTTTGGTTGGAGACTTCATCAATGGTGTTAATAAAGCTGCCAATGGCTTCGGTTTGTTTGGATAGTTGACCGAGTACCTGTTGGGTTTCATCAAAGATCTGCAAGCTAAGTGTCAGTGATTGATCCAATTGCTGTGATTGTTGATCGCCTTGTTCACTGAGTTGCTTTAATTCAACAGCAGAGCGCAGTGTCGCCTGCACATGACCATTGATCTCTTTAACGGTTACGGCAGTTTCTTCACTGGCGGCAGCGATGGAGTCTAGTTGAGTCTGTTGCTCCTCTGCTCCCTCCACCAGTTGACGGGCTACTTGATCTAGCTCTTGTGAGGTATAACCAATTTCACTGGCAGCAGAACTTAAGGCCTGTAACATCTGCTCCTGTTTTCGAGCCAAATCATTAAGCGCTAGGCTTTGGGCACTGGGTGTATTCTCTTTTAAACGTGTCTGATACTGACCATTTCCCAGTGCCTGACACAGCTTCATTACTTGCTGTTTTTCTTGCTGGCATTGCCGATAAAAACGCATAAAAAAACCGGTGCCTGCAATAGCCAGTACTGCAGTAATAAATAGGTAGGTTAATAGACCTGATGTGACTAATAGGCTAGCCATTAGCAAGAGTGCTAACCAGAAACACAGCAGCGCCGATCCGGCAAGATAGCCGGTACGGTGGCTAACCGTTGGACTCGCTTTAACAGCTGTCATATTTAGCTCCTCACTTTATCCCCCATAAAGGTAAGTGCACAAAGCTTGCCAGACATGGCCGTTACAATGTAACCAAGACAATCGACGCAGATCCAAACACAATCACGCCTATTTCTAAGCCAAAAGTAGTAAATCACTGTTCGTTCAGGGAGATAAAAGATAAGGAAGACAATGCCAATTGCACTGTTTTAGTCAGATGAAAATGCCTGTGAATCAAAACTGTGCACAGGCATTTCTTAAAAAGAGTGTTAGATAAGAGAGCTAAAGAGAACTCAAAAGGACTAAAAGAGCCGCTTATTAATATAAAGTGCTATTCGCTCATACCGTGAAACTGGCTGACCCTATGGAAAATATGATTATCGCAACGATGGCAGCGTTCTATGGTTTTCGTATGGGTCACCACTACCATTTTATCGCAACTGGTACAGGAGAAAGTCCCGGCTGTTGCCAACTCACCCTCAAGATAAGTGGCCATATCACTTTCTAGCTTTTGTCCCAGTTCCAGCTGATCGATACGGGTTTTATCTGCGACAGACTGTAATGCCTTAACTAAAGAAAGCTCCAGCGCTGAAAGGTCTATATTCAGCCACTCGCCTAACCCTCGACCTGTGGTAGAAACAAAATGGCCCAGGTGTTGCAGATCTCGATTTAACCAAGTGCTCAAAAGAGCCACTTCATCCTTGGTTAAGCGTTCAACCTCATACTCAAACTCTACCGCATCTTTAATCTCTTGCTGTAAAGCCTCTACCGTTTTGACTTCGATATTCGCTAAACGGGATTCAATACGCGCTAGAGCGCTGTCATAGTGACTCGCCAGTTTATCTTCACGAATCTCTTTTTGTGGTTGCTCAGACATAAAACCTCCTGTCAGGTCTCTTCGAGAAGTATAGTCTGAGTATTCACTAATTCACGGAATTAGTCATCCTAAGTCCGTGATTTTTCCCGCTAACTGATTGCTTTTATTGATCTCATTCCATGAGGTATAAAAAAAGGGGAACAGGCTGTGAAACCTTTTCCCCTAAATAGTGAGCACAATAAATGAGTTAACGAGTAAACAATCCTGTTAGATGGCAATACCTCCTAGTTTGGTTTCCAGATATTCCTGAATCCCCTCTTTGGCACCTTCTCGTCCCATACCACTATCTTGCATACCGCCAAATGGCGCTGAGGCACTGGTCGGGTTGATATCATTAATTCCGATAATGCCAAAATTTAACCCTTCATACATACGGATCGAGCGGGATAGATTCTCCGTATAAACATAGGCGGCCAGGCCGTAATTGGTATCATTGGCACGTTCCAGCACTTCTTCTTCCGTATCGAAGATAATTACGGGAGCCACTGGGCCAAAGGTTTCTTCCCGGTAGATTTTCATCTCTTCGGTGACATTGCTCAGTAGTGTCGGGGCATAAAAGTGTCCCTGTTCCAAACCTTCCGGCACTACCGTACTACCACCATTTAATAGAGTGGCACCTTTACTTACAGCATCCTCTACCTGAGTAGAAACCTTATCCAAGGCAGCTTGATTAATCAGGGGGCCAATGCGGGTATCCGGTGCCATACCGCTACCGGTTTTCATCATATTGATGCGTTTGCTGAACTCACCGAGAAAGGCATCAGCTACATCTCGTTGGACAAAAATACGGTTGGGACTGATACAGGCTTGACCGGTATTCAGGAATTTAACCAGAGATAAGCCTTTAGCCGCTCGCACCGCGTCGCAATCATTAAAGACAATGGCAGGGGCGTGCCCGCCTAATTCCATGGAGACACGTTTTAGGTGTGGTGCTGCCAGTGTTGCGAGGTGTTTACCAGTCTGAGTAGAGCCGGTAAAGGTCACTTTACGAATAGCCGGATGAGTACAGAACAACTCCCCCACAGGTGCAGGATCGGCTACGGTTACTAGATTTACTACACCCGGTGGAAAACCTGCTTCGTCAAAAATCTTAAACATGGCCACAGCACATAAGGGCGTACTTTCTGCCGGTTTTAATACCAGTGTGCAGCCTGCTGCAATAGCTGGCGCCACCTTGCGGGTAATCATGGAGATAGGATAATTCCAAGGCGTAATAGCCGCCACTACACCGACCGGACTGTGGTTCACCCAGAAACGCTGATCCTTACGAGCGGAGGGGATACTTTCGCCATAAACCCGTTTGGCTTCTTCTGCGTACCACAGCAAAAAATCCGCTGCGTAACCCACCTCATTTAAGGCCGCTTTAAGGGGTTTACCCTGTTCCAGAGTCATCAATTCTGCCAGCTCTTGCTTCTGCTTCAGCATCAGTTGATGAGCACGGTATAAGCAGGCAGAGCGTTCGTAAGCGGTTGTTTTTGACCAGCTCTTAAAAGCTTGTTCGGCGGCTAAAACGGCCTTTTCTGCTTCCTCAATACTGTTATCCAGTACCTGACCAATTTGTTCACCATTGGCCGGATTCAACACTGGGAAAGAGGCTTGAGCATCGCTCTCTTGTGTCCAAATACCATTAATATACATAACCTGATTTCCCCCTATTAAAAAAGATCGACTGGTAGAGACAGCGTACTGCCCGCACCGTTCCGAATAGTACCCATATGCCCTTGATAACGAGGCAGGATCTGATCCAGATAGAAGGCTGCGGTAATACTCTTAGCTTGGTAGAAGGTATTATCGGAATCTGAGCTTAACCTCTGTCCCGCTTTATCCGCTGCTTGTAACATCAACCAACCGGCGACCACATAGGAGGAGAGCATCAGGTAATCAAAAGATAGCGCCGCAACGATACGTTTATCCTCACATTGCAGCAGGAGTTTTGAGGCTTCGCTTAACGCTTCCACACTGTCATCAAAGTGTTTGATCTGGGCGGCGGTCAAACTATCAGAAGGGGTAATAGCCTCACGCTTGCTAGCGATCTCTTCCAATAGCTCCGACATGGCCAAACCTTTATCAAAGGTCAGTTTACGGCCGGTCAGATCCATGGCCTGAATGCCATTGGTGCCTTCATAAATCGGTAGAATACGAGCATCCCGGAAATGCTGGGCACTGCCAGTTTCTTCGATAAAGCCCATGCCGCCATGAACCTGTACACCTAAAGAGGTCACTTCCTGAGCAATCTCCGTACACCAACCTTTGACTATAGGGGTTAATAAACCCAAGCGGCGTTTGTGTTTTTGCTGCTCATCTCCCGGCAGATCCGCTTCTGCCAGATCAACCTCGGCGCAGGCGGTATAGGCCATGGCCCGTGCGGCTTCCGTTAAACTACGCATCGTCATCAACATACGGCGCACATCCGGGTGATGAATAATGGCTCCCGGTTTCTGTTCACCCAGAGCCATACCCTGTACTCGATCTCGCGCATATTCACAGGCCTGTTGATAAGACCGCTCGGAGATAGAAACGCCCTGTAAACCCACAGTAAGACGGGCGTTATTCATCATGGTAAACATGCAGGCCAGACCACGATGGGGTTCGCCTACTAAGTAACCAATGGCCCCTTCATTATCGCCATAACTCATGACACAGGTGGGGCTGGCATGAATACCCAGTTTGTGTTCCAGAGAGATCGCTTTGCAGTCATTGCGCTCGCCAAGGGAGCCGTCTGCATTCACCAGAAATTTTGGTACCAGAAACAGAGAAATCCCTTTAACCCCTGCTGGCGCATCCGGCAGACGCGCTAAGACCAGATGGATAATATTCTCCGCCATCTGATGTTCGCCCCAGGTGATAAAGATCTTTTGTCCACTGATACGATAATGGTCGCCGTCTGGCACCGCTTTACTGCTGATGGCCGCTAGATCTGATCCGGCATTAGGCTCGGTCAGGTTCATAGTGCCTGTCCATTCACCGGTAATCATGGAGGGTAAAAAACGTTCTTTTAGTTCGTCACTGGCATTGGAGGCGATCGCCTCAACCGCGCCCTGAGACAGTAGCGGACACAAACCCCAAGCCATATTGGCGGAGTGCCACATCTCTTGTACGGGAATCGCCAGAGAAAAAGGCAGGCCCTGACCACCAAACTCAGGATCAAACTGCAGCGAACCCCAGCCACCATCAATATATTCCTGATAAGCTTCTTTAAAGCCTTCAGGTGTTACCACATTATGCTGATCGTCCAGACGAACCCCTGTGTTATCCCCCACAGTATTTAAGGGCGCAACAACCGATGCCGACAGCTTACCCGCCTCTTCCAAAATAGCATTCACCAGATCCGGCGTGGCATCACTATTGCCGATGGTCTGTGCCAGTTGAGGAAAATCCACCAGCTCATTCAGAACAAAGTTCATATCGTTCAGCGGGGCAGTGTAATCAGTCATTATCCGTTCCTTGTATCTTATTGCGGGGGAGAGGCTGCGGTATCAATAGAAAATAAAATCGTGGGAGCTGGGCGCTCGTCAGAGCCAGTAACAGAATATATATACTGGCCACTGATAAGGCTTATCAGCTATTAGCTCATATATTGGCCGCCATTAATGGAAAGGTTGGTACCTGTGATAAAACCTGAGTTCTCATCCGTTAAAAAGGCCACGGCACGAGCGATCTCTTCCGGCTGACCCAGACGACCCACTGGAATACCTTGAATAATGCTTTCCAGAACATTTTCAGGTACTTGGCGTACCATAGGTGTATCGATATAACCCGGTGATACGGCGTTTACCGTCACACCTTTGCGGGCACCTTCCTGAGCGATAGAGCGAGTAAAACCATAAATACCGGCTTTAGCTGCGGCATAGTTAGCCTGACCAAACTGACCTTTTTCACCATTTAACGAGGAGATATTCACAATACGACCCCAGCCGCGACCACACATGCCATCAAACACTAACTTGCTCATATTGAACATAGAGCTCAGGTTAGTATCGATTACATCCTGCCATTGCTGATGCTCCATACGCTTTAACGGTGCATCCCGAGTAATACCGGCGTTGTTCACCAGAATATCAATAGGCCCCATCTCTGCTTCAACAGTGGCGACAAACTTTTGGCAGCTCTCAAAATCAGACACATCCAGAGGCAATAATGCAATCTCTGCCCCTTCTGCTTTCATCATTTCCTGATGTTCCTTGGCATCCTGTTCCATGGCTTCAGAAGGATAATAAGTAGAGATAACACGATGCCCTTGCTCACACAGTGCTTTACACATTGAAAGACCTAAGCCGCCTGTACCACCGGTTACTACTGCAATTTTCTGTGTCATAAGAGATCTCCATTAAGAGGTTATACGACCCATTTCTATCTACTGGGATATTGATCCACAGAATATGAATTGAGATGGGTGGACTTGTTGTTTTTATTCAAAAAAAATTATTCAAATTATGCAGATATAGCTCTGCGTATGCGGGGTGTCTTCAAACGTTTTTGAATTTTCCCCGACAGCACCACCGTTCCTTGTTCGCTGTATTTACGGCTATTAGTTTCGATATATGGCAATTCATAGAGGTAGTTCACCATCATGCCAATCGATTGCTTCATACCATTGGGAGAGCTATCCGCCATCCAGTTAATCCGTTCTATTTTGGCCCCGTTACTCAGATGGAAATGTGCGACAGGATCTATGGCCAAAGAAAATGAGCCATCAGATCCATTGGCACGACGGGCTTTTGCCAGATAGTAAGCCGCTAAATTTTGTAACAGTTCTTCTTGCTCCGCCGTTAAAGCCACAGACATAAACTCGACCGCTAATGCTGGCTTTAACCATTGCCATTGATCTGCATTAACCAATGTAAAGTCGGAAGCTTGCCCCATCTGTTTTAACCAGCGGCAAAACCCCGGAATAGGTGACAAGGTGGAAAACTGTTTTAACTGAGGGAACTCTGCCCGTAGTAACTTCACGACCCGCTTAATCAAAAAATTACCAAAGCTGATACCGGCCAAACCGCGCTGGGCATTGGAAATCGAATAAAAAATGGCGGTATCCGCGTTATTGGGGTCTTCTACTGGTGCAGAGATATCTAATAAGTGCTGAACGTTGTCCGATAAACCGTTAACCAGTGCCACCTCAACAAAGATAAGCGGCTCGTTAGGCATATTAGGATGGAAAAATGCAAAACAGAGACGATCCGAATCCAGACGATTTTTAAGATCTGTCCAACTTTGAATCTCATGCACCGCTTCATAAGCGATCAACTTTTCCAATAGCTCGGCGCTGGACTGCCAGGTAATCCGTTCCAGTTGTAACAGGCCCACATCAAACCAAGAGGTCAGTAAGCGTTTTAGGTCATTCTCAAGAGGTTTTAATTCAGGATGGCTTTTTCTCAGGGCCAATAGCTCGGCCCGCATATCCACAAGAAATTTAACGCCCTCAGGTAACTCATTAAATTGAGTTAACAGCTTCATACGGGCCGGTTCCAAGGCATCTCTTAAAGCATTCGCACAGCTCAGACGCGCTTCCCCTTGAGCGTTTTGCCAGTCTTCTATCATCTCACTGACACGGGTCTCATCAATGGCATAGTTCTCAGATAAGAAGGAAAGAAAACGAATACGCCCTTGTTCATTCAACCCTAAAAAGCTGCGCCCAAGTGCAGCGGCTTTGGCCCGTGCGGCAACCTCTCCACCCTCATCGGACAGACACGCATCCATCCAGACTTTTAATTCTTCTCTGTCCGCATCGTTCAGATCCGGTGATAACGACAGAGTATCTAACGAGCGACGTCCCGCACTGCTGTCACGCCATAAAGGCATTAAACGACGGATCGTTTTATCCAAAATGCTGCTGGCTTGATCCTGCATGTGGGACTCTCCTCTGTTTAAACCTTAAATGCCGTTAACCAAAATGACATTAACCAAGGTGCGGTTAAAAACCGCACCACAGATGATCTGTTGGAAATCAGACTAGCAAAGCTTATTTAAAAAACCAAGGGTTTTTACTTGGCTTTACGAGTATTTGTATCTATATTGATGGGCATAGTCTTGAAGATATGCTTGTAAAAGAGCTAGAACAGATCAATAAAAATAGGATGAATGACATGTCAAATGATATGAATAGCGAACTGCACGGTTACTACTTGGAAGACCTTAAGCCGGGCATGACCGCCAGCTACGCTAAAACCATCACGGATGCGGATGTGGTGTTATTTGCGGGTGTTACCGGTGATGACAATCCGGTGCATATCAATGCGGAATACGCAGCAACCACCATGTTTGAAAAGCGTATTGTCCATGGCATGTTCAGTGCTGGTCTGATCTCTGCGGTATTGGGCACACGTATGCCTGGGCCCGGTGCTATCTATATTGATCAACAATTATCGTTTAAAGCGCCCGTATTTATTGGTGATACGGTTGTAGCAACCGCCACGGTATTAGAAGTAGACGAGAAGCGTCGTCGTGTGAAACTGGAAACCATCTGTCGGGTAAAAGACAAGGTTGTGGCTCAAGGTGTGGCCACCAATATGGTGGATCGTCGTCCGGCTGAATAGGACTCTAATTGAGGCAGGATCGGATATCGGGTCAAGATGATAAATCAACCTGGACAGTAAAAACCAAGGGTTATTACTTGACTGTCAATCCAGTGCCTCACTACGCAAATCACACTACTGACAAAAGGAAAAAGCATGTTAATCGACGCGAAAACATCTGCACTATTGGTTATTGATGTTCAAGATAAGTTACTGCCCGGCGTACATGAAAACGAAGCTCTGGTAAAAAATTGCGAGTGGCTGATGAAGGTCGCCCAGTTAATGGAAGTACCGGTTTTGGGGTCTGAGCAATACCCACGAGGTATTGGCCCAAGTGCTGAAGCCTTAAGAAACCTGTTACCGGATGAAGACTTCTTGCCAAAAACCGTATTTTCCTGTGCGGATGATGCCCAATGCATGGAACGTATCCAAGGCATGGATCGTGAGGTGATCGTTATTTGCGGTATGGAAGCTCATGTTTGTGTCTTACAAACTGCCCTACGCCTGAAAGAAGAAGGCAAACAGGTAGTGGTTGTCGCTGATGCGATCTCTGCCCGTAATCCTGTGGATACCGAGTTTGCTATTGCTCGTATGCGTGAAGAAGGTATTAAAATTCTGACCCGTGAAATGGTCGGTTTTGAATGGGTGCGTCGATCTGATGCCCCTCAATTTAAAACCTTTAGCACCGAATTCCTGCGCTAAAACAGAATGCTTGGCCTGGGTGCTCAAGTGAAATACTTGGGATAAATCACTGTGGATAGTGAGACAAAGTGTTTTATCTAGGCACCCGGGTAACAAGAATCTGTCGATAGATACAAGGAATCGCTATTACGACGCAGACAGTCGGGGCTGAGACACGAGCAAAGTGATCAACCGCTCAATCGGAGGGAAACCCAATGACGCAGAACAATAATAAGAGCCCATACGATCAGGATCTTGAGACCAACGGTGCTAATTATACCGCTCTCAGCCCGGTCAATTTCATCGCACGTACCGCAGAAGTCTATCCAGAACGTACCGCCGTTATCTATAACGAAGTCAGCCGTAACTGGTCTGAAACCTACCAACGTTGTCAGAAAATAGCCTCGGCTCTGCATCAGCGTGGTATTGGTAAAAACGACACCGTGGCCGCTATACTGCCTAATATTCCTGAGATGCTAGAGCTGCACTTTGCCGTGCCTATGTTAGGTGCCGTGCTGAATGCTCAAAATACTCGACTGGATGCAGAAACTATCGCCTTTACGCTGGATCACAGCCAAGCCAAGGTGTTATTTACCGATAAAGATTTTTCCGGCACGGTGGCTGAAGCCTTAACTTTATGCCAACACAAGCCTTTAGTAATCGATATTGATGACCCCTATGCCAAAGGTGAGCTATTAGGTGAGATCACCTACGAGGATCTATTAGCAGAAGGTCAAGATGACTTTAACTGGCAGCCCCCAGAAGATGAGTGGCAAGCCATTACACTGAACTATACCTCTGGTACCACAGGTAATCCCAAGGGGGTGGTTTATCATCATCGGGGTGCTTATCTGAATGCCGTCAGTAATATTATGGGGCAAAGCCTACCGCAACATGCGGTCTACCTTTGGACACTGCCCATGTTCCATTGCAATGGCTGGTGTTATCCCTGGGCGGTGACGGCTGTTGCGGGGACTCATGTGTGTCTGCGCCATATTCGTCCCGATCTTATTTTCTCCTCTATTAAAGAGTACGGTGTGACGCACTTCTGCGGCGCCCCTGTGGTGTTGAATATGATGATCAACGCACCGGAAGAACAACAACTTAAACCGAATAACCCTGTCACGGTTACCACAGGTGGTGCCGCGCCTCCGGCCAGTGTTATCGAGGGTATGGAAAATCTGGGAATTCAGGTGGTGCATGCCTATGGTTTAACAGAAACCTATGGCCCTAGTGTGTTCTGTGATCCACAGGAAGCCTGGAATGATCTGCCGCTGCAAGAGAAAGCCAGCAAGATGGCCCGCCAAGGGGTTCGTGCTCCCGGTGTCGCCGGTTTAATGGTGGCGGATATGAGTACGGGCCAACCGGTGGCAAAGGACGGAATCGCCCAAGGTGAAGTACTGATTCGCAGTAATTCGGTAATGAAGGGCTATCTGGCAAATCCAGAGGCTACTGCCGAAGCCTTTAGAGGGGAATGGTTCCATACCGGAGATATCGCCGTATGTCATCCCGATGGCTATATCGAGGTTAAAGACCGATTTAAGGATGTCATTATCTCCGGCGGGGAAAATATCTCCACCATCGAAGTGGAGGATGTGCTCTTTCGCCACCCCGCCATTATGGAAGCGGCGGTTGTGGCCAGACCTGATGATTTTTGGGGTGAGATTCCCTGTGCCGTTGTTACCTTAAAAGAAGGTGCAGAAGCGACTGAACAGGAGATTATCAATTTCTGTCGGGATCATATGGCGCACTTTAAGTGTCCGAAAAAGGTGGTGTTTGATGCCTTGCCTAAAACTGCTACCGGTAAAATTCAGAAGTTTGCTTTAAGAGAGCTGATTAAAAACTTAGATTGATAAGCCCTAAAACAAAGGTTTCTCTAATTTTTGGGTGTGTAGTTAATTCATAATAGAAGAGAACCTTGCTCAAGCTTAACGAGTAAGGTTCTCTCCTCGAAGTGAGGCTTGTGTAGGTTGGGTAGAGCGGCTGTAAGGTGCTAATTGAAGGTAATTATCTTGCCCCGCGAAACCCAACGCTGGATCTATCGGTTTGCTAAAAAGACCGCTGACAACATGAATGTTAGGTGCTTATCTGATGCATGGATAAAAAAATCATGTATGGGGGGCACGCTAATCTGATGTTGGGTTTCGCGGTTTAAACCTCATACCTATCAATAGGTTATAGTATGCCGCTCTACACCAACCTACATAAGCCTCACGCTGAATCAGCTTTCAAATATATGGTAAGGATTCGAGCACCAGCCAGATAACGCTTGAATCATACAAAACCCAATACGATTAACCTCTTTTAATCCAACCGATTGAGATCCGATATTAACACCATCGAGAATGAATAGAGGTGTCTGTGATATGCTCCTGAGCCAACAACCCTATCGCCATAATTATCCCTATCAGAAAAATGGCCCAAGAGATGGCTCGGAGCCTATGAGCAGCCCCTTATCTAACACATCAGATAACAGATCCAATAACGACTTATCCAGCTCAAAAATGTCCACGTCAGATAGTGCCGAGCGTAACCGTTTATTGGCCGAAATGGCTGAAGAATCAACGGATATGATCTCCCGACATACTCCAGATAACTGGTGTTTTATCTCAGCATCACCGGCTGTTAAACATCTATTGGGTTATGAGACAGAAGAGATTGTCGGTATGTCGGCTTATGATCTGTATCACCCCGATGATGTAGAAGATTTCAAACATCGTAGCCCCAGTGTCAGTTATGACCGAGGATTGTATACCCATACCTATCGTTTTCGCTGTAAAGATGGTCATTATACCTGGCTGGAAAGCACCAGCCGCAGTATCCGAGATCCTGAAACCGGTGATCTGAAAGAGATATTAGTGGTCTCCCGCGATGCCAGCCATCGCATCGAAACAGAACAAGCGAATCATCGACTGGCCAGAGTATTGGAACGTACCAGTGATCTGGTGGTTTTTGTGACACAGGATCTCTCGATTACTCACCTGAATGAATCTGCTCAAAACACGCTGGGTCTAAAAAATCTCCCTCTTGATCAACTTAAGCTGTCTCAACTATTACCTTCTGACAGCTTTAACCAACTGATAGAAAAAGGTTTTCCAGCAGTTAGTCAAGGCGAGGGCAGTCAAAAAGAGGTCTGGAGTGGCGAGCTTGAGATGCAGGGGCAACGAGAAACCCCCATTCCTGTACTGCTGGAATTGCTGGCTCATCACTCATTTCAGGGACACCTGGAATATTATTCATTGGTGGCCCGTGATCTCAGCGAAGCAAAACAAGCTCAGGCCGAATTAAAACGCTATCAAGCCGAGATCAACCATGCGGCTCGTTTAGTGACCATGGGGGAGCTGGCGTCTAGTCTGGCCCATGAGTTAAACCAACCCTTAACCGCTATTGTGAATTATTGTCGAGGCATCCAACGTCGCTTTTCTGATAAAGAGCAGGTTAGCTGGAAAGAGGTCGAGTTTCCTGTGGAGAAGATGGCCGCTACGGCTATGCGGGCTGGCAGTATTATTCATCGAATGATGGACTTTACCCGTAAACAAGAGCCACAAAAACAAGGAGTTAATCTTAATAATATCCTTGAAGACCTGATAGAATTATCCGCCACCAATGCAGAGAAGCATGGGGTTGTACTGGAAAATCAGATCTCTGATAAAACTCGCTTAGTCTGGGCTGATCCCATTCAGTTAGAACAAGTTTTATTAAACCTGATAATGAATGCCATAGAAGCCTGTAGCAATGATGAGACTCTTGCATCCAGAGTGATCATCACCGCTGAATGCTTGGATCAACACACGACTGAGATCCGAGTAATGGATAACGGCCCCGGCTTACCTTTAGATAGCCCTAATCAGGTGTTTGAACGCTTTTTTACCACCAAAACCAAGGGCTTAGGTATGGGGCTGGCTATCAGTCGCTCTTTGGTTGAAAGTTTGGGTGGAGAGCTACAAGCACAAAACAATGCCGATGGCGGTGCTTGTTTTAGTTTTACCGTACCCATCGCATCAAACTAGATGTACTCTTTTTAAACGTTTATAAAAGACAGAGCACGAGAACAGCATGATCCAGAAACAGATGCAGACCATATTTGTCGTCGATGATGATCCAGATGTACGGGAATCTCTACAGTGGTTATTAGAGTCCGTGGGATTACAGGTCAGCTGTTTTGAAAACGCCTTGGATTTTTTCCAAAAGTTTATTCCCGGCAGTAGCGGCTGCATCATTATGGATGTGCGTATGCCAGGGTTAAGCGGCATTAATGCTCAAACCAAGTTATCGGAATACCAAATCGATCTACCACTGATTATGATCTCCGCTCATGGCAATATTGATATGGCCGTCACCGCCATGACCCAAGGGGCGCTGACCTTTATTGAAAAGCCTTTTGATGACCAAAAACTGATCGATCATGTACATACAGCTCTTGAAAAAGATCAAGCCTATCGTCAAACACTGACCTCAATAGAGGATCATCTGAGTCGTTATAACAGCCTGACCCGCCGTGAACGCCAAGTATTTGATGAGGTGGTGAAAGGATTATCCAACCAAGAGATCGCCGATACTCTGGGCATCAACCGCAAAACCGTTGAAGGCCACCGTGCTCATATGCTGAGCAAGATGGCGGTGGGTTCTCTATCGGAACTGGTACAGATTGCCATAAGTCTTAAGGCCCATAAAACGACGTAAACTGTTAAACCTTTCAGCAAAGAACTCCGTTATTGGAGCTATTAATCCTTTATTCTAAGGTAATTAAGCTACGGCTCCTTCCCCCCTACCTGTATGCTTCTGTCTGAGGTAAACTAGTGGGTTTTTACAGTCAAGAATCTTCTGGGCGAAGCATTAAAGACCAAGCCTTCCGGTTAAAGTAAATAACCGAAAGTTTTTATTGGTCTAACAAGCAGTTATCTGTTTGTTAAATAACCCGACTAGACTGACCCTATACGCGCGGATTCCACCCGCCGAATCTGTTAATTCTTCCGGTAAAGCCGGAATTGCAAGGTAACGACGCAGCGATGGACGAACAGTACACTCCTCATAAGATCGAGCAGGAAGCACAGGCTTTCTGGGATAAAAATCAATGTTTCAAAGCCGTAGAAGACGCTAACCGCGAAAAATTCTACTGCCTGTCTATGTTCCCATATCCAAGTGGCCGCCTACATATGGGTCACGTGCGGAACTACACCATTGGTGATGTACTGTCCCGTTATCAGCGACTGCGTGGCAAAAATGTACTTCAGCCTATGGGCTGGGATGCTTTTGGTCTGCCTGCTGAAAATGCTGCGATTAAAAACAACGTAGCGCCAGCTAAATGGACCTACGAAAACATCGATTACATGCGCGACCAGTTGAAGCAACTGGGTTTTGCTTACGACTGGAGTCGTGAAATTGCCACCTGTAACCCGGAATACTATCGCTGGGAACAGTGGTTCTTCACTCGCTTGTTTGAAAAAGGTCTGGTTTATAAAAAGACCTCTGCTGTGAACTGGTGTCCACACGACATGACCGTTCTGGCTAACGAACAGGTTATCGATGGTTGCTGCTGGCGCTGTGACACTGAGGTTGAGCGTCGTGAAATTCCTCAGTGGTTCCTGAAGATCACCGACTATGCGGATCAGCTGATTGATGATCTGGATAAGGTTGATTGGCCTGAGCAGGTTAAAACCATGCAACGCAACTGGATTGGTAAATCCCGTGGTGTTGAACTGCACTTTGGTCTGAAAGGCCGTTCGGAAGAACTAGAAGTCTTCACCACTCGTCCTGACACCCTGATGGGTGTGACCTATGTTGCGGTTGCGGCTCAGCATCCTCTGTCTCTGGAAGCGGCTGAAAACAACGCTGAACTGGCGGCATTTGTTGAAGAATGCAAGCACACCAAGGTTGCCGAAGCGGATATGGCAACCATGGAGAAAAAAGGTATCGCCACTGGCTTTACTGCGATCCATCCGTTGACCGGTCGTGAAGTACCGGTAATGGTCGCTAACTTTGTTCTGATGGATTATGGATCAGGTGCTGTAATGGCGGTTCCGGGTCATGATCAGCGCGATTGGGAGTTTGCCACCAAATACGGTCTTGAGATCGATCAGGTTATTGAAGCGTCTGACGGTGCTGAAATTGATCTAAGCCAAGAAGCCTATACTGAAAAAGGCCGCCTGGTAAATTCCGGTGAGTTTAGCGGTCTGGAGTTTGAAGCAGCCTTTGATGCTATCGCTGCTAAGCTGGAAGCCGACGGTAAAGGCAAGATCACCATCAACTACCGTCTACGTGACTGG
This sequence comes from Oceanospirillum sp., assembly GCA_047518265.1. Taxonomy (GTDB): domain Bacteria; phylum Pseudomonadota; class Gammaproteobacteria; order Pseudomonadales; family Halomonadaceae; genus Oceanospirillum. The sequence goes on along the minus strand of JAKZRG010000006.1, from coordinate 172,244 downwards.
GGTGTTTCCCGTCAGCGTTATTGGGGTGCGCCTATCCCAATGATCCATTGTGATAGCTGTGGTGACGTAGCGGTACCTGAGGATCAACTGCCGGTTGTACTGCCGGAAGACGTTGATTTTGACGGTGTTGGTTCACCGATCAAGAAAATGCCTGAGTTTTACGAAACAACCTGTCCTAAGTGTGGCGGTGCGGCAACTCGTGAAACGGATACCTTTGACACCTTTATGGAATCCTCTTGGTACTACGCTCGTTACGCTTGCCGTAATCAGAGTGAAGCCATGCTGGACTCCGAGGCGGATTACTGGACGCCAGTAAACCACTATATCGGTGGTATCGAGCACGCTATCCTGCACCTGTTATACAGCCGCTTCTACCACAAGCTGTTGCGTGATGAAGGTTTGGTGAACTCTGACGAGCCATTCCAGCGCCTGCTAACTCAAGGCATGGTACTGAAAGATGGCAGCAAGATGTCCAAGTCTAAGGGCAATACCGTTGACCCTCAGGAACTGATCAAGAAATACGGTGCCGATACCGTACGTCTGTTTATCATGTTTGCTGCGCCTCCAGAGCAATCTCTGGAATGGTCTGATTCAGGTGTTGAGGGTGCCAACCGCTTCCTGAAACGTCTGTGGAAGATGGTACAGAGCCATGTTGATGCAGGCCCAGCTCCAGCACTGAATCCTGAAACCCTAAACGACAAGCAAAAAGAACTGCGTCGTAAGGCTCATGAGACCATTGCTAAGATCAGTGATGATATGGAGCGTCGTTTAACCTTCAATACTGCTATTGCTGCTGTAATGGAGCTGAGCAACGCCATTCTTAAGGTCAATGACTCTAGCGACGAGATGCGTGCGGTTCAACACGAAGCCATTGAAGCCTGTGTCGTTATGCTGTCACCTATGGTGCCACATATTGCTCACACATTGTGGCAGATGCTAGGACATGAAGATGCTGTTATTGATGCTGTATGGCCAACGGTTGATGAAAGCGCTCTAACCCGCGATTCCATCCAGATGGTAGTTCAGGTTAACGGTAAGATGCGTAGCAAGATTGACGTGGCTGCAGATGCCGCTAAAGACGCTATTGAAACCATCGCCCAGGAAGACGAAAAAGTCGCTAAATTCCTGGAAGATGTCACCGTTCGTAAGATCATTGTTGTACCGGGAAAACTGGTCAACATTGTTGCGAATTAAGCTCCTTAGTATTAAAGGGTTTGCATTTTAATATGCTTAGTACTATAACTAAGGGGACGGTCGCAGTTTTTCTGGTCTTGGTTATCAGTGGCTGCGGTTTTCAGCTTCGAGGGTCAGCCGGTTTTCCGGCTGAACTCTCGCCGCTCTACCTCTCCGAACAACAAAATACTGTTTACTCCTCTCTATCGACGCAGCTACGCCAAAATGGTGTAACCCTCAGCGCTCAACAAGAAAATGCCCACTGGCGTTTATGGTTGTCTGAACCTCGTCATAGTAAAAAACAGACCACTTATACCTCCGGTTCCAGCAGTTACGAGCTACTTGCTGAAGTGGACTATCAGTTACTAGATCAAGCTGGGAAAGCCGTTAACAACCAACATACACTGCGTACTAGTCGTACTTATGTCAGTAATGACAACCTGTATAGCGAAGCCAGTGATATTGCCGCTCTACGCCTTGATATGGAGCGAGACTTGGCCAATCGGATTAGTCGTCAATTAAGTCAAGTGAGTTTACCTGAGCTGCCAGTTGAATCGACGCCTCAAGCAAACAGCACGGATTCACCGGATACCGAAAAACAGCCATGAAGGTTTTTGCAGATAAGCTATCGGATCATCTTAAATCCGGTTTAAAAGCGATCTATTTTATTGCCGGTGATGAACCCTTACAGATGCGCGAGGCCTGTGATCAGGTACGCGCCGCTGTACGCTCTGCAGGTGCTGAGGAACGAGAAGTTCATCATGTAGATGCTAGCTTCCAATGGTCGACCTTGCATGACACCAGTGCCAGTATGAGCCTGTTTGCCAGCCACAAGCTGATAGAACTGCACCTACCTACCGGAAAGCCCGGTAAAGAGGGCAGTCTAGCGCTACAAGCCTATGCTAAAACGGTGTCAGAGAATAAGGGCCAGAGCGATAACACGCTGCTGATTATCTCTGGCAAACTGGAAGGTTCTGCCAGTAATAGCAAATGGTTTAAAACTCTGGATGCAGTGGGTGTCTATGTGCCGGTATGGCCGGTAGATGTTCAACGTTTGCCGGGCTGGATCAGCCAACGCTTGCGTAAGGCGGGCTTTCAAGCTTCTCCTGGGGCTGTTTCTATTCTGGCTCAGCGAGTTGAGGGTAACTTATTAGCCTGCGATCAGGAGATCCAGAAGCTGCGCTTGATCTATCCGGATCAAAAGCAACTGGATGAGGACGCCATATTAGGCGCTGTACATGATAGCTCACGCTTTGATGTCTTCACCTTAACGGATGCGCTTCTGCAGGCCAATCCTGTGCGTACCAGCCGTATCTTAACCGGCTTAAAGGGTGAAGGTGTCGAACCGCCTATTCTGCTTTGGGGTATTACGCGGGAATTACGCCAGCTGATCACCCTGAAACACAGAACCGATCAAGGACAATCTTTTGATCGTATCTGCCGGGAGTTGAGAATCTGGGATAAACGTAAGCCTCTTTACCAAAGAGCGATGCAAACTCACTCCGGTAAGCAACTGCATCAGCTTCTTCTACAAGCCGAACAAGTGGATCGAAAGATCAAAGGTTTGGATAAAGGCAGTAGCTGGCCACTGTTAAACCAGTTGTGCCTAGCCTTTAGTGGCTTCCGCGCTTTTTAGCGCGGAAACACTTTTCCTATCTATCTAAGTACTAGTCTCTCGCCTATCTAAGCACTAAGCTCTCGCCTATCTTTGCAGTGTTTTCTTATGGGAAAACAGCTTTAAATAGCAAAAAGCTCTATTCATGAAATACGGTAATGCTTAGAGTTCTAAGTATTTTTAGCATTTTTTGGTCTCTAGAAAACAGTTTAGATATCCCCTGTTGAAAACATCTGTCAGATGAAAAAACCAGTGGATCAATCTTTAAATAGTGTAAACACCTAGTAATACATCAGGCTGTTTTTTCAGAAAGCATTCGACGCCGAGCAAAATGACGCACGATACCAATCAAACTAATCGCGATCCAAAACACCTCAATAATCACCGATGACAGGTTCCAACTCACCATTAAAGAGATCAGCAGTAAAATAGCTCCCGTCAGGTTTAATAACGAATAACGGATGTCATGACTGTTTAGCTTTTCTGTCTGCAGCAGATAAAATGCCAGGACCACCAAGAAAACACCCAGATTGCCCACTAGATCAAACCATGTATAACTCATCACTTTTTGCCTCTGCTTCTACCAAAACGGTAGGCCGAAAAAAAGCCCCCTTGCGTTATGACCTAAGTCTAACGCCAGGAGGCTTTTATACGTTATATCGGAGTTAACCGACGGACGCAAGTATTTAAATGCTTGTAGATTGATTGGGGTTTACCTAAAAAATCAGATTACCATGACAATATATTGATTTAAATCAATAAAGTTTTTCGATCCTCTGCCGACATATGGCATCACCATGGAATGGCATCAGACGATTAGTGTCTGATATTGTGCAGGATGCAAACTGGCCGACAGGCGCTTTTTAGTTTTGATGCATGCTTCATGGATGTCTTATAACTAAAATGGATCTTTTCCAGCATGCGCTTATTTAACAATGATATCTCCAAGAAATCCTTACCTTTAGTCCTTGCGTCAGCAGTTACTGCTGCTTTAACCGGTTGTGGTGGCGGCGGTTCTGATGCCGTGGATACACCAGAGCCAACCCCCCAGCCAGAAGTATCTAAGGTTGAAGTACCAATCGATTCTACCTTTGCCGCTCTACTGATGGGCCGAGTGGATCATAATGCCCAAGATGGACAGTCCCTTGATGTCGATGAATCACAGCCTACGCCAGCTATAGGGCCTGAGTATTACAGTGCCAGTCTAACCGCCGTTAATACTGTGACCGGTGAAGAGCAGATCTTCGATTGGCCATTAATGGTAAATGAAGAGGGTATGACGGGATCTCAAAAAACTGTATCTATTGAACCGGGTATATACAATTTTAGCTTGAGTGTAGATAAAGGCTCCTCACAATACGTCGCCATGCTGACAGAGTATGTCATTACAGATGAAACCGAAGAACGCTTAGATATGACATTGGAACCTGTTATTGGCGATACTATTGTCGATATTATCATGTCCCAGGCGCAGCTAAGCTTAAACTACCCTACTAGCGAGCTGGTATCGATTGATGCACCGCAGATAGGTGTTGTGATTGATGGCGTAGAGCATGTTTTTGCCATTAATACCGCTACAGGTATCGCTGATGTACTGTTGAACATACCTGCAGGCCCCCGTGATTATGATATTAAACTTTATAATGGTGATATCTTAATTGGCCGAAGCTCTGTAGGCCCTCAGAGCACTGACATCCTTGCTGGCGATACACTGAAGATTGACATCATTAAACTACAAGCCGATATCACCGTAGATGTGGACGGTCTAGAAGACAGTGCCAGAATTATTTTTAATATTCCTCAAGAAGTCATTGATAGAGTCACTGATATCAATGATCTAAACGTCCATGCCAAGCTAGTCGATGCGAACGGGGAGTTTTACGATGATCCGTTAACGGTACAACAAAACTCTGATGGTACTTATTATGCTGAATACCTTCTAAATCACACGCCAGAAGATCCCCTAACCGCAGACTTATCTTTTTTAGATAGTAGCAGTGGTACTTCTGAATCTTTTGCCTCCTGTACAAAGGTTATTACAGTTGGAGCAGTCAACACCATGAATTGTGGTGTTGAACAAGAATACAGTTTTAACGGTAATCTATTGGCTACCTTGTCTATCAATGTATTAGATGAATTAAAAGTCGCTCAATCTGGTGCCAAAGTTTATGTAAACGGTGAACTACAAGGCATTACAGGTTCTTTCTTTGGTACCGAGGGTTTTCTTAAGGTGTTTGTTAAACCTGAAGAAAGCCATTTAGTCCGAGCAGAAAAAGATGGCTTAGAGGATACTAAAACCCTTACCCCGGCTGCTTTAAGCATCAATAACTTTGATTTAACCCTTATAGATCCAGTACCGACTGCAGCCACAAGTTGCTTAGCTATCCTTAACGCAGGTAATAGCACAGGATCAGGAGTTTACACACTTGATGTTGATGGTAGCGGCCCACTGGATAGCTTTGACACTTTCTGTGATATGGAGACTGAAATTGATGGCAAAGCTGGAGGCTGGACCTTAGTACAAAATAGGGAGAATGGTGTAGCGCTAGAAACAGCTTATAATTTAGCAGGACCTGTCTACTACCCTACTGAGTTCTCTGGCGAAACTATGGATGTCGAACAAGGGATAAGTTTCTCTGATATGACCTCTAATGACATAGGGGCAATATCCAATGACTCTTGGCTCGCTTTAAAATCAATCTCATCGGGGATAATGCTTTACGCAGGCGGTAACGATCGGCTCTTCTATACACGTTTCGACAATATAAAAGGATTAGAACCCGACTGTAAAAGCTGGGAAGAGGGATCCAGCAATATACTTAACCATACCCTATTCCATGTAAATGCAGGGGGGTGTGTAGGCGGACTGGGCGCTGACGTTAGCTTAATCGGTGATGCAAGATACTCAGCTCCAGACAGACATGCGGCAGTCTATGCAAGAGGCGACCATATATGGGAAGTAGTAACTTGGACTGAGAGTGATTACACTTCAACTGCTGGTGGAAGAAAAACTGCAATATTTGTTCGCTAAAATAGTTTGCTGATAACAGAAGTGGGTATTCTATGAGTATCCATTCAGACTTGGTTTAAGCCTAGGGCTTAGGCCAAGTCTGACGAATTATCTGGTAGAAAGATAAGCTAAGGTATTAATCCACATCAACACCGGCAAGCGCTTCAGCCAGTTGTAAAGGCTCGACCTCAACACCTTCAAGTTCACTATTCCAGTTAACGCCGACTAATACACTGTCCTGATCCAGTTCAGGTAACCACTCCTGAACAAATTCTTCGATTTCAATTTTAGTCACTCGATGACCGGCCCACTCTTCAACGCAGTGTACTTGTGCATCTTCCTGATCAGACCAGAAAGGCATCACATCGGTCTCTTCAAATTCTTGAGAATCAACCACAACCCAACCATCATCTGATTCGATTCCCCAAAGTTCACCGTTAAAACGAATCTCTTCCACAAAAAGTGCGTTGTTGTCGTCCAGATTATCGGTTAGGCGTGTCATAATAAATCCACCAGAATCAGATCAGTCAGGGCCAGAGCGGCCAATGTTTCAATGGCAGCCAGAGTAGCATGGCTGAACATAATTACTATAGAAATTAGGCCCTATCTTGACCTTATTCGGGCAAAAGCCTAGATTGCCCGATTATTTTGGCAGATATCACCACACTTCACAGGATTTTAATCACACTATGGCCCATAAAATTCCCGCAACGAACCTTATTTGCCCTCTAGATCAAGCAAAACTACAGCAAGAGGACAACTGCTTGCGCTGCGAAAACGGCCATAGTTTTGATATTGCCCGTCAGGGTTATATCAACCTGCTACCAGTGCAAAAGAAACGCTCTAAAGACCCTGGCGACAGTAAAGAGATGATTGTTGCTCGCCAAAATTTTCTTAATGCCGGTATCTACCAGCCTATTTCAGAGAAGCTCAATCAGCTGATTAAGCCTCTGCTAGAAAAGCAATGTATCTCAACAGAAGAAAAGACCACGAAAAGTCAGAGTACAGATATTCTGGGCCGACCTTGTGTGATCGATGCTGGCTGTGGAGAAGGCTACTACCTACAGCAGCTGGCTACTGACCTAGAAGAACACCAATACAACCTGATTGGCTTGGATATCTCCAAATGGGCTGTTCAAGCGGCGGCAAAGCGTAATAAACAGATTACTTGGATTGTAGGTACTAATGCTCACCTGCCTGTCGAACCGGCGTCTGTGGATATAATTATCTGTATGTTTGGTTTTTATGATCTGGAACGCTTTGCTGCGCTGCTTAAACCCGGCGGTATCGTCTTGTTAGCTGAAGCAGGTACAGAGCATCTGATCGAACTCAGGGAGCTGATCTACCCGGAAGTACGCCGTACGCCTTTACCGGATATCAGTGATGCGCTCAATAAGGGTTATAAGCTGATCGAAGAAAGAAGTCTGCAATTTAGTCCAGAAACACTAAACCAACAGCAAGTAAAAGATCTTATGGTGATGACACCGCATCTTTATCGCGCCAGTTTTGAAGGTAAGCAAAAAGCCGAAGCCTTAACGGAGTTGACGATTACAGCAGATGTTGTGTTTAGAGTTCTAGAATATGTCTAAATCCTGTACAAAAACGGACATTGACAGATAAAACCTTCTAGATTGATCTCTAAGGGCTAAATATCAACGATAAAACGGTCAGTTTAGGCTAGGATACGACAACTGATCTAACTGTAGATATTAATGAGCATTCCTATTAAGAATCTAACCGAGCCCAAAGTGTCTTGTTCGAACTGCCGGGCTTGTTGCTGTCGTCTAGAAGTCATGATTATTAGTGACACAGGTGTTCCTGAGAAGCATATTGCTTTTGATGAATGGGGCGGAGAAACCATGCGACGTTTATCGGACGGTTGGTGCTCTGCATTAGACCGGGAAACGTTTATGTGCACTATCTATGAAAACCGCCCTTGGATTTGTAGAGAATTCGAAATGGGTTCTTATGAGTGCCTGAATGAAAGACCTGAAAGCCAATCTGAGAAACATTAAGACAACAACCAGTACTTCAAACCGGTTTGTTGTAAGAATCTCTCGGCTTCAGAGCCTTGCAGCAAAGCTAGGGTAGCGATCAAGCCGCTTTGAGTACAGGTTGGTGCTGCAACAGTGACGGAGTGCACTGCGCCTTCAATGGACCAGCCTGTTGTCGGGTTCAACAGATGGCTATAGCGTTTACCATCTTTTAATAGATAACGCTGACTATCGCCGGAGGTGGCTAGAGCTCCACCTTTCAGGCTTAACAAGGCTGCTTCTTTACCTTCCTGATCTGGTGCTTCAATAGCAACCATCCAAGGCTTGCCATCTGTTCTTGGGCCGCTACAAGCGATATCCCCGCCAAAGTTAACTAATAAGGCGTAATCAGAGGTCCTATCGTTTTGCTGTAACAGGGCTAAGGATAAACCCAGTACTCTGTCTACGGCGTATTCTTTTCCGATACCACCAAAATCCAGTTCCATATTCTCTGGTAGATAAATTCGAGCGGAGCTCTGGGGGCTATTAGAGTGATCAATCTGGCTATCAATCTGACTATCAGGCTGGCTTTCAGGCTGATTGTCAGAAGAGCACCATTGTACTTTTTGCCAACCGATAAAGGGCAATAGATCATTAACAGCTGTGACTTCTGGCAAATGATCGCTGCCATCAAAACGCCAGACTTGGCGCAAAATACCCGAGGTAATATCAAACAGACCGTTGGAGAGTTGCCAAGCTTGATCTGCAAAAGCAATCAATCGAGCGCTTTCCTCATCCAGGTCTTGCCATTGACCTTGGGACTGATGCAACCGGTTGTGCCAATTACCTTTCTGATAGCGACTGTATTTAAACTCGATACGCCAGGTTTCTTTAATTGCCTGTAGCGCTAACTGCTCTGCCAGAGCCCGTTCAGACTCTGGCAGATCTATCAGGAGTTCACAGGTGCTGGCCATGGCTTGAAATTGCAGTAAGAAATAATCACCGGAGCGACTAAGCTCGCCGTCAGGATGCCCTGAAGGGTTATATTCTTTTGCAACTTTTAGCCGTGTTATCTGCATGGGCTCGGTACCTGTTTTTTAAAACACTCTAAGACGTTTAAAACTTATAACCCACGGTTAACATGGTAGCTGTTGTATCTGGGTAAAGATCTTGATCTTTTAGCTTACCAAAACCATTACTACCACTGTTTTGCTGTTGGTATAAAGCCAGACGTGCGTATAACTCATTGCCACCGACCATGGTGTAACCGTATCGAACACCTAACGTATAAGTATCCAAATCACCCAGCCGATAATCCGAACTGACCTCATCCACATTGCTATAGTTGCTGGCGGTTAAGTAGCGTTGATAAAAATCAGCAGCACTTTGACTGTACCAGCGCAGTTGTGGTTCCAGATAATGGTCGCCCATCTGCCAGCGGTATTTTAGATCCAGCGTATGGGAGTTGATCCCCCAGTCATCAAACATAAAGCGATAGCTAAAATCGATAATATCGCTATTTTCCCGTTGATACTTTGTTTGCCAGTAGATGGCTTGCTTTAGACGGGTGTCTGGGCGCTTTTCATAGATATAAAGATTGTTTCCACCGTCCTGATAATTGCCGCCGTAGTTACTACCGGCGCTATCATCGATTACAGAGACAATTTTATAGGGGTCATTAAGATAACCGTCACTGGCACTGATGGAGTAATTAAACTGCATAATCGTGCGACGGTTAATCACCTGAGTAACACCAAACAAAAAGTCCGTAATGGTTTTATCGTTCGATGCAGCTCCGCGACTGGTATCAAAGTCACTGTCGTAACTGCTAGAGCCCGGTACTGCTACCTTGCTTAAACCCTCTGGCGCTCGACCTACAGGATCAATCGTATCCGCCGAGAGGTTAGCACCAAAGGTCAGTGTAGTATTTTTCTGGTTTAGATAACGGGATACAGAGCCATTAACCCCTAGAGATTGATAATCGTGTTCGGAGGATAGATAAGCCCCTGTGCTATAAGCCCAGTCTCGATTAATGGGTGCGGACCAAGTGGCAGAGAAAGCCGCCCGTGTATCTCGGAAGGTATCATCTAAGGGTTGATCGCCAGCGTTGGTGGTGAACTCTCCCTTGCCGGAAGGGCGTGCAAACGTTTGCGCCTGATCCGATGGAGTTGCACCGTTAGGCGAGGCACCGGTTAAAGTATCCAGCGCTAACTTAAGGTTTAGCTTAGTTTCACTATCGAAGGTGCGGGTGGCGCTTAATACGGGCTCGGCAGCACTGACTCGACTATCACTTTCGGCATAAACCAGAGTTGCCGCTTCAAAGTCCCAGTTATCCAGCTCACCGGCCTGAACTTGATTCGGTAAGCCCGCCAATAGAGCACAACCGGCAGAGGCTAATAAACTTTTTAAGTTTGACGATGATTCCGTCAAGCTCTGTGGCTCAGACTGATGGGGTTGCTCAATTATCCCCTGCGGAGCCACTGAATCAGCGGAATCCCTATTATTTTCAGCCATTGCTTTAATATTTGTTACCGTCTCGACATTAGTTACAGCCACAGCCACCACCTCCAAATCCACGGCCACCACTGGTGGCTTCCTTACTGAAATAGATATGATCATCCAGGCCTGCTTCAACGGGATCACTGATCAATTGCATACCGGGTTGGGCCAGAATATCCCGCTGCCAAGGCTTTACCCCCAGATCAGCACAACCGCTTAGCAATGCCAATAGCAGAGCTCCTGTGGCGAGTCGTTTCATCACTTAATATCCTTCTTTATATCTCAATACTTGATAGGGCCAATACTTGATAAGGCTAGAGGTTGATCTACGGCTGGTTGTACGGACAAGCGTTCAAGCATTATTGATACCGATTTATTCTGATAACAGTGCTTTAATACTGCTCTCATAGGCATCCACTCGATTGGCATGAAAGCCGATGTGTTCCGCACGTATACGTCCTTCACGGTCAATCAGGTAGCTGGACGGCATACCCATCACCCCAAAGGCATCGGGTAGTTGGGCTTCACTGTCTAACAACACGGTGAATTGTGCCGGTACACTTTCAAGAAACTCCCGGGCTAGCTCAGACTCTTCATCCAAATTAATAGCAATAACTTCCAGCCCTTGTGACTGATAATTCTTTTGTATCTTATTCATCCAAGGAAAAGACTGGCGACAAGGGCCGCACCATGAGGCCCAAAAATCCACCAAAACCACCTTGCCTTTAAAATCGTCTAGGGATTTTTTTTCACCGGATATATCAGCTAAGACAGTGTCAGTCATAGGTGCAGGTTTTGCCTGATTGATTGCCATTAAATCTGAGGCACCGACTCCAGTGGAAAACCCCAGAGTCAAAGCCGCAATGGCTAATGATTGCTTTATCAACGTCATATCAATGACTCCTCTATACCCTTACCTGAGCGAACTCAATCAGTAGGGGTGGAAAATAATCTAAATCAAACACTCTGCGATTGAGTTGAGTATCCAGAAATCCATAAAAAGCCTAAGACCTATCTTCAAGGAGAAAACTTAAGCCTTTCTTAAGACTTCGAAGGAAAGCCTTAAGAAAGGCTTAAGACTATTTCTACACAATAGTGCTGGCCATATTGAGCTTATATTGGGCTGTCATTAGAGCGATCATCAGGACAATAGAGGAATGGGTTATGCCGCAGGCGTTATATGCACTCACCATGGTATTCGTGATTGCTCTGCAATTACTGAGTAGTGAGCTATGGGCACAGACAAACACAGTTCAAACGTTGGGTCAGTCAGAGCAGGGACAGGCAGCTTCTTCAGATGAGTTTTTGCCGCCAGAACAGGCTTTCCAATTCAGTTTTCAGCAGAATGGTCGGCAAGTAAATTTGAACTGGAAAATTGCCCCTGGTTACTACCTGTACCAGAAGCGTTTAAAGGTGACGGATAGTGTAAAGCAGCAATATCCTTTTGAGCTACTAACGCCAGCGGAAGAAAAAAATGATCCTAATTTTGGTCTGGTAAAAGTATTTCATAACCAGTTGAATCTAAGCCTGAATAAGCCTGAACTGATTGATAACAAAATGATTATTCGCTATCAGGGTTGTTCAGAAAATGGCTTATGTTATCCGCCAAAACGAGAGACAATTTATCTAAAGTCCGTTACAACTTTAGCCGCATCAGATCCAGTGGCGTCAATCTCAACGGCACCAGTCCAGACGGCATTAACTGCAGATCAAAATCGGCTATCAGTAGAGCAAGATGCAGGCGCCATCGCATCACTATTAGCCAATTCAGAAGGTTACTGGGTTGTTTTAACTTTTCTGGTATTAGGCCTGGGGTTAACCTTTACCCCCTGTGTTTTACCGATGGTACCGATTCTGGCGGGTATCATTGCTGGGCAAGGGGAGAAGATCACCGTCCGAAAAGGCATCGGCTTATCTACAGTCTATGTATTAGGTATGTCGGTTACTTACACTATTGCGGGTGTCTTAGTGGGCTATTTTGGCGCTAAGATGAATCTACAGGCATCACTGCAAAGCCCTGCCGCATTAATCATTTTTGCCAGTCTATTTTCTGTTTTAGCCCTGTCCATGTTTGGTTTCTACGAGCTACAACTACCCTCATTTTTACGGGATCGTCTGGAACGTATGGGCCAGAATAGTAAAGGCGGTCAATATATAAGCGTAGCCCTAATGGGGCTTATCTCTGCCTTAGTCGTCTCTCCTTGTGTCTCTGCCCCCTTAGCGGGTGCTCTGGTGTATATCAGTACTACAGGAGATGCTTTGTTGGGTGGTGCTTCACTGTTTGCTTTAAGCCTAGGTATGGGCCTGCCATTAATTCTGGTTGGCGCAGGCGGTGGGCAATGGTTGCCAAGAGCAGGTGGCTGGATGTTAGAAGTTAAAGCCTTCTTTGGTGTACTGCTACTGGGAGTGGCGATTAGCCTGCTGTCTCGCTTGTTACCCGGAACGATAACCCTACTATTATGGGCGCTGCTTGCCATTGTTTACGCTGTGCATTTGGGAAGTTTTGGCCAAAATACGTTGCTTTCTGGTTGGGGTAAGACTCGCCGAGGTTTGTCCATTGCTTTACTGGTTTACGGCATTAGCTTGTTATTAGCAGGGTTAGCCGGTCAGAATGATCCATTACGCCCTCTAGCGTTTATCTCTGGGCCAGCCGCAAAAAGTATTCAACAGGAGGAGCCTCTGTTCAGTCGTTATGATTCTGTAAAAGCATTAAAAACCGCTATGGAGCAGGCTAGCTTGCAGCGCAAACCTGTTGTTATTGATCTTTATGCGGATTGGTGTGCCAGCTGTAAAGTGATGGAAAAAGAGGTGTTTAATCGCCCTTCAGTCAAAAGCTTTGCAGATAAAATCGTCTTTTTGCAGCTGGATATCACGGATAATAGCCAAGAGCAGAGCGCTTTTTTACAGGAGCACGGATTATTTGGCCCCCCGAGCTTGTTGTTTTATCAAGCCGACGGACAGGAGCTAGATAGCGCTCGGATTCAAGGTGAACTTGGCCCCCAGCAATTTATCCGGCAAGTACAAAAAGTGCTATAAGCTGAACAGCCAGACAGAATATTTCTACATTTGAGCGCTTAAACAAAAGTTTTATCATGCTCTCATTCAAGAGTGACAAAGTATTCGCGGATGCGCCCCTGGCTTATCCACGCTACGTGTATCGGTTACTCTGTAGAAATCCTATGTCTTTGTGCTTAACCTCTCCATCAGAATATGGGAGAGGTCTTGTTTGATAATTTATAGACAAAAATTTCTCTATTAGATTTGAATAACGGATATTCTCTATGCGCGTGTTATTGGTTGAAGATGATCCTTCATTAGGCTCTGGTTTACAGACGGCATTAAAGCCGGAAGGCTACACAGTAGATTGGTTAACAGACGGGATACAAGCGTTACATGCCTTGGAAACAGAGTCGTTTGATCTGGTTATTCTGGATTTAGGCTTACCTCGTCTTGATGGTCTGTCCGTATTAAAGCAGGCTCGGGCTCAGGGAAAATCTCTACCGGTATTAGTGCTGACCGCTCGGGATGCCATACAGGATCGAATTGATGGTCTGGATTCTGGTGCAGATGATTATCTAATAAAACCCTTTGATACAACGGAACTTAAAGCACGTATACGCGCCCTGCTCAGGCGTAGCTCCGGTCGCTCCCAGTCATTAATCAGTTTTCAGGGTATTGAGCTTGACCCTTCAAGTCAGCAGGTGAGCTATCAGGATAAACCGGTAAATCTGACGCGCCGTGAATACGCCTTGTTACATGAGATGATCAATCAACCGGGTCATGTTTTTACTCGCGATATATTGCAGCAGTTGCTCTATGGTTGGGATGATGATGTGGAAAGCAATGCACTGGAGGTGCATATTCATCACTTGCGGAAAAAACTATTTCCAGGTCTGATTCGTACCATTCGCGGTATTGGCTATGTGGTGGATAAAAATGCCTCTAGCCCGTCATAAAAGCAGGTCGATCAATCAACGTTATAAATAAAGGATAAGCTTAGTGACTGCCTGGTTACCCCGTTCTATTCGCCGTCGAACTCTGGTGTTGGTACTTTTCTTTCTGACCAGTATTAGTTTATTGATCAGCTTGATCAGCTTTAAAGAAGCCGGGCATGAAATCGAAGAGATGTTTGATGCTCGACTAGCCCAGCACGCTCGTATACTACAGGCATTAACATTGGGCATTGAAGAGATCGATTTGACCCATGAAAAACGCCAAGCCCTGGAGAATGTATTTGAACAGGCCCTCGTTGTAGAGGCCTCTGGCGGACATAAATACGAAAGCAAAATTGCTTATCAAGTTTGGCAGGAACAACAGCTTCTCTTTCGCTCCAATAGCGCGCCTTTAGAGCCTATTAGCTCTAAGCTATCGGGTTTTGGTCGGCATAAAGATAATAAGTATGACTGGAGAACCTTTGCCTTACCCTATTATCACAAGGGTAAAGCCATCTCAGAAAACCTAAGCCATCCACCTGATCTATTGGTATTGGTTGCAGAGCGGGAGGATGTCCGTGGTGAAATGGCCGATAAGGTTGTTTTGCAAAACCTGCTACCGGATCTTATTGGTCTACCTGTGCTTGCGGCACTGCTCTGGTGGTCTGTGGGTTGGGGATTGCGGCCATTAAACCAATTGGCTAATCTCATTAGTAAGCGAGCACCGACACACCTTGAACCGATTCAACTGGAACCGCTACCTACAGAGCTTGCTCCTGTACAAGAAGCTCTTAACCGATTGTTATCTGAAATTGAAAGTATGATCGCACGTGAGCAGCGTTTGATTGCCGATGCTGCACATGAGCTACGTACACCTCTGGCAGTATTAAAAATTCATGCCCAAAATGCTCAACAGGCCCCAGAGGCCAATGATAGAAGTATCGCTCTGGAACAACTGACATTAGGTGTGGATCGTTCGACTCGTATCGTTGCTCAGCTACTAACGTTGGCCCGGTTAGACCCTCAGGTTCAGAGTAATAGCTTACAGTCAGTCAATCTTGCTCTGGAAAGTCGCCAGTTATTGGCCAGCTTAATGCCTCTTGCTTGGGAGAAAGAATTAGATATCAGCCTAGACGTGGACGAGGCTTTAGACTGGAATACGTCTTTAGAAGCGGGCTGTTTAGAGATTCTTCTGCAGAACCTAATCAGTAATGCGGTTAAGTTCTCTCCCGCTGGTACGGATATAGAGGTGAAATGGTTACAGGACGCAGATGCTTTCAAACTATTAGTTCGGGACCACGGAAAAGGGGTATCTGACCAAATAAAACAGCGCCTAACAGAACGCTTTTTTCGTGACGGTAATGAAGGTGGGGCAGGTCTGGGGCTCGCTATTGTAAAGCGCATTCTAGAACGTCATCAGGGAGATATCACGCTATCAGATACACCCGGTGGTGGTTTAAGCATAGAGCTATTATTTCCGAAAAATAAAGTCACAAACCCAGCATAAAAATTACTTGTTTTTAAGCGGCAAATATGAACCGGCATATTGCCGCTTTTTTCTTCCCCAAGGCTTAGACCTGCCGTAAACCATAATAAAAGGCGATATAATCCTTTAGTTAAAACTAACAAAACTTTTCCTAAAACCATAATAATATGGGATTTAATCAATATATAGCTACGTAATAGGAGAAGATAGGGGCAAATAAAACATGTGGCACACCTCCTGCTTGTAAAGAGTTAAATAAGAGTTAGGGGGTAAAGCCATGTTAGGTCAAATATTAAGAAATACCCTGGAATTACCTGCCAGCATGCTGGCAGCCACTAAGCCAGAATCAAAAGTTAACGCTACTGATCCCAATGGTCAGAAACAGCAATCATCAGAAGAATCGGTTAAACACCATTATCGACAGGTTGAATTGTCTTCTGCCGCGCAAAACCTAAATACGGTAGCTGAAGAAGCCGGAGTTGATTGGAAAGGGGTGCAGACCTTGGGTAGTCGCTTGAGCTCTAGCTTAGATGCAACCTTTGCGCAACACGGTATTGATACCAGTAAACCGATTAAAATTAATATTAATCCGTTTACCGGGATTCCCTTTGTGGGCGATCATCCGGACAAAGGCCGTATTGCTCAGCTATTGCAAAATAAGCCTGAGTTGATGAAACAGGTGCAAACACTTAACTCTGTAGCCAATTACAGCTACCAGAGCGCAGAGCGCGATAGTGCACAGCCTGCGGCGCCAACCACGCCTCAAGCGAGTCGGGTACAATCTGCTTTGAATCAGTACAATCAGAATTCACAAAACAGCTTGGTTTCTTTGCAGTTCGATAAAGTGAATGGTTTGATCATTAATGTAAATAATCAATCCGTCACATCGATACCTGCCGAGAGCGCTTAAAACAGATATTGAACAAAAGATATTATTTGATCCAGACCGGCACCTATCCCCCTCTTAAAATAGGACGTTAGGATCAAATAAAGCGTTAAGCTAAAACAAAAAAAGCACTCATATAGAGTGCTTTTTTGTGAATCAAGATAATACAGAGCTAGGCCTGTAAAACAGAGGCTTAAGCCAGTGCTGCAAATACCTTGTCACGAATATCATTTACAGAGCCTACACCCGCAATAAAGCTGTGCTTAGGCGCTGCATCATCTTGGGATTCCCAAGATTTATAGTAATCAACCAGAGGAGCTGTTTGCTCATGGTAAACACTTAAGCGGTGACGAACAGTTGCTTCTTGATCATCTTCACGTTGAATCAGATCTTCACCTGTTTCGTTATCCTTACCTTCTACTGCTGGCGGATTAAATACCACATGGTAAGTACGGCCAGAAGCAGGGTGAACACGACGACCACTCATACGCTTAATGATCTCTTCGTCTTCTACTGAGATCTCAACAACATGATCCAGTTGAACACCCGCTTCCTTCATGGCGTCAGCCTGAGGAATAGTGCGAGGGAAGCCATCAAACAGGAAGCCTGCTTCACAATCAGCTTGAGTGATACGCTCTTTTACCAAAGAGATGATTAGATCATCAGAAACCAAACCACCGGTTTCCATAATCTCTTTTACTTTCAGACCCAGTTCGCTGCCTTCTTTAACAGCGGCACGCAGCATGTCACCCGTAGAGATCTGTGGAATGCCATACTTCTCACAAATATACTGAGCCTGCGTACCTTTACCTGCGCCTGGAGCGCCTAATAAAATCAACCGCATGGAGTAGTGCTCCTTTCTAATTATTAAAGCCGTCTAATTATAAAAATCGTCTAACTATACAACTGCCAAGTCACAAGGCATTGCCATCACTTAGCAGTATTAAACTGTTATGCAGCTAAACAAAAGCTTCCCTATTTTACCCTAGGTTGTTACAGAGACGTTGAAGCTGTTCATCGGCTCTGCTACAAAACTTATGCTTTAGTGCTTGGTCATAAACTTCTGGGTTTAACATTACCCGTTACAAAAAGCTCATAACAAAATACTTTATCAATGTAAGCAATGAATGGTCAGTCACAAAATCGTTTAAAACAACCTTCCATAGGAGAAGAAAACCCTATGCATTACATCAATTAGGACAGAGACAATACCCTTACGCTGTTACAAAGACAAGGATACGTTCGTTGTAGCTGATAGATGAAAGATTAAAACAACCTTTTGAATTCCTACAACTTTAGCCTAACAGCTTACCGTAATTTTATAGCAGAATAAAAAATGCCCTCTAAGACTCGACTGCTAAACGAACACCAAAAGCCATCATTACAGAACCAATGACGCCATCCATCCAACGCATCGCTTTATCACTGCTTAGCCAGTGGCGGGCCTGAGCTACCATAAGGATCAAAAAGAGCTGCCAAATATTAGAAATAATAAAGTGTAAACCCGCTAAAAAGACTGATTTCAGCATGGCCGACTCATGAGGCAGGATAAATTGAGGCAAAAATGCCATATAAAACACTATGGTTTTAGGGTTCAGTACATTGCTTAAAAACCCCTCACGGAAAGATTGGGTTAGAGCAACAGGCTCCATAGGCTCAGTCGAGATTTTTATATTCCCCGGACTTTTGCTCCAAGCGGCGCGCAAGCTCTTAACGCCCAACCAAATCAAATAAGCAGCACCTATCCATTTCAGCAAAGTGAACAGCGTTGCTGATTGCAGCAGGATAAAAGAGATGCCTGCCGCTGAAACCAGTGCATGGACAAAAAGTCCGCAGCAGATAGCAAAACTGGTCACAAGGCCATCGATACGACCACCACGCATGGTATTACGAATCACAACGACCGTATCAATCCCTGGAGACATACTTAGAAGGGTGATCGCTACCAAAAATGTTAACAGGGATGCATCAAAATAAGATGCCAGTTGTAATAAGATCTCAGACACGGTGAGTACCTCAACCAGATAAAAAACGATTATAACGCCAGAGGGAAAAAAGTCAGCAGCCTTGAAACGGTTTAGAGTTTGAAAAGTAGCAAACATAAAAAAAGCGGTATTCCGAAGAATACCGCTCACAGGCACATGTATCTAACGATACAAGGAGTCTACGCCAAAGCTAAAACGCTATGAGTGGCACCTCATAGGGTTACAGCAGCATTTGACGGATATCAGCGAGAACCGTTGCAATAAACGCAGTAAAGCGTGCTGCATCAGCTCCGTTGATCGCCCGGTGGTCATAAGATAATGACAACGGCAGCATCTGCCGTGGCACAAAGTCACTACCATTCCACACAGGCTTCATGCTGGCTTTGGATACACCCAGAATAGCGACTTCCGGCGCGTTAACAATCGGAGTAAATGCCGTACCACCAATGGAGCCTAGGCTCGAAATAGTGAAACAACCACCCTTCATATCATCGGCTTTCAGTTTCTTAGTCTGCGCTCTCGCCGCCAGATCTGCAGTATCTTCCGCCAGTTCCCAGAGCGATTTCTGGTCAACATCACGGACTACTGGCACTAGTAGTCCGTCTGGCGTATCTACTGCAAAACCAATATGTATATACTTCTTCTGAATCAGCTTGTCACCATCAGGATGCAGAGACACATTAAATTGTGGGAATTTCTGCATGGCATAGGCACAAGCTTTCAGAATAAACGGCAGAGGCGTTAAACGAGAGCCTCGTTTTTCTGCCTCTGCTTTCATAGACTTACGGAACTTCTCAAGCTCAGTAATATCCGCTTCATCAAACTGAGTCACGTGAGGCACATTCAACCAAGAGCGATGCAAGTTCATTGCACCTACTTTCAGTAAACGACCCATTGGCTTCTCTTCAATCTCACCAAACTGGCTGAAATCTACGGCCGGAATCGGTGGAATACCTGCGCCACCGGTGGCGGCAGGTGCAGAGGCTGCTTTTGGTGCAGACTTAACTTGCTGCATTACCTGCTTAACGTAAGTCTGAACATCTTCTTTCAGAATACGATTACGTGGCCCTGTAGGCGTCACATCCAGCAGATCAATACCAAACTCACGAGCGGTCATACGTACAGCCGGGCCTGCATGTACCTTACCGGTTGTACGGCCAGTGGCTGCTGTAGGCGCCGAGGCAGCAGGTGCAGCCGCAGCTGGCGCTGAAGTTGGGGCCGCAGCTGGAGCCGCTGCCGGAGCACTGGCTGTAGGCGCTGGAGCTGCCGCTTCCATGACTTCCATAACACCGATCAGATCACCGGTATTCAGAGTTTGGCCTTCAGTAATATTAAACTCAACCAACTTACCATCAAAAGGCGCAGGTACCTCCATGGTAGCTTTGTCAGTCTCCAGAACCAGCAGAGCATCTTCTGCTTTCAGTTCGTCACCAACTGCTGCAGAGATTTCGATGACAGGTACGTCATCGTTACCGCTTAGATCCGGTGCAAAAATCTCTTTACGTACTGGACCCGCCGCAGGTGTTGGTGCCGCAACAGGTGCAGGAGCTGCCTCAACCGCTGCAGGAGCAGGAGCCGCATCTGCAACAGGAGCC
Organism: Oceanospirillum sp.; assembly: GCA_047518265.1. GTDB lineage: Bacteria > Pseudomonadota > Gammaproteobacteria > Pseudomonadales > Halomonadaceae > Oceanospirillum. The sequence continues at coordinate 152,090 of JAKZRG010000006.1, read as the reverse complement.
GGAGCAGCACCCAGAGTCTCAACACGTAGTATTTCCGTACCTTCAGATACCTGATCACCGGTCTTAACTAGGATCTCAACGACTTTACCTGCAACAGGAGCAGGTACTTCCATAGAGGCTTTATCGGACTCAAGAACCAGTACTGAATCTTCTTCAGCGATTTCATCGCCTACAGAAACACTGATTTCAATGACTTCGACTTCACCGCTGTCACCGATATCCGGTACAGAAACAGTTTGCACTGCCGCTACAGCTGGTGCTGCCGGAGCCGCAGGAGCCGCAGGAGTTGGAGCAGGAGCCGCAACTGGCGCAGGCGCTGCTGCAACAGGTGCTGGCGCAGGCTCTGCAGCCGGTGCACCTTCAATCTCAAGCTCTAAAATATTATGACCTTCGTTAACACTATCACCGACATTAACAGTAATAGACTTTACGACACCGGCTTTAGGACTAGGGACATCCATAGAGGCTTTATCGGACTCTAATACAATCAGAGAATCTTCTGCTTCGACCCGGTCGCCTACAGCAACACATACTTCGATCACTTCTACGTCAGAATCTCCGCCAATATCTGGCACTTTGATAATTTCGTTACTCAAAGCTCTCGCTCCTATAATCTGGCTGACGATACCAACCTGTTAATCTGGTCTTTATATACCTAGTCATCCTAGGTTGCTTGAAGATCTCAGATAATAATGACTGGATGATTGCGTTATATCGCAGCTATTGATTCATCCAGCTAACAGATTGGCCTGTTAAAAACTGCCTAGTAAAAACAACAATCTAGATAGCACAACTGCTCGGTTATAGCAGCTGGCCGGTTACGCCTTAACGTAACCAGCTCTAGCATCCAAAGGGTTATTTCCCTCTAATCTGATTAACAGGTCAGTGGGTCACATTTTTCTGGATCGATGTTGTATTTCTTAATCGCTTCAGCAACGACTTTACGCTCAATATCACCGCGATCAGCCAGTGATCTCAACGCAGCAACTGCAACAAAGTAACGATCCACTTCAAAGAAGTGACGCAGTTTTTCACGCGTATCGGAACGACCAAAGCCATCAGTACCCAGAACACGGTAGTCCGTAGGGATAAAGCTGCGCACCTGATCCGCATGCAGCTTCATATAGTCCGTAGAGGCAATAACAGGGCCCTGACGATCTTTCAGACAAGAAGTAATAAAGGCTTCTTTTTCATCGGACTCAGGATGCAAGAAGTTGTAGCGATCAGCGGCCAGGCCATCACGACGCAGCTCGTTAAAGCTGGTAACGCTCCAGATATCGGCTTCAACACCAAAGTCTTCTTTCAGGAGCTCAGCACCGGCAATTACTTCACGTAGAATTGTGCCAGAACCGATCAGCTGAACCTTACGCTCTGCTTCTGCGCCTTCTTGTAGCAGGTACATACCCTTAAGAATGCCTTCTTCAGCACCTTCAGGCATAGCAGGCTGCTCATAGTTCTCGTTCATAGCCGTCAGGTAGTAGAAGCAATTCTCCTGATCCTGATACATGCGACGCAGACCATCTTGTACAATCACGGCTAGCTCATAAGCGTAAGCCGGATCATAAGTCACACAGTTTGGAATGGTGCCCGCCAGAATATGGCTGTGACCATCCTGGTGCTGCAAACCTTCACCGTTCAACGTTGTACGACCGGCAGTACCACCAACCATAAAGCCTTTGGCCTGAATATCACCGGCTAACCAAGCGATATCACCAATACGCTGGAAACCAAACATCGAGTAATAGATGTAGAAAGGAATCAGAGCGTAGTTATGGTTACTGTAACTGGAACCCGCAGCCACCCATGCAGACATGGCGCCAGCTTCTGAAATACCTTCTTCCAGAATCTGACCTTTCTTATCTTCACGGTAGTACATGATCTGATCAGCATCTTCCGGCTTATATTTCTGACCTTCAGACGTATAAATGCCCAGCTGACGGAACATGCCTTCCATGCCAAAGGTACGGGCTTCATCCGGTACAATCGGTACAATACGCTCACCAATCGCTTTGTCTTTCACTAGACCGGATAGAATACGTACAAAGGCCATGGTGGTAGAGATCTCACGACCGTTTGATCCACCTAACTGGCTGGCAAAAATCTTATTATCCAGACCTGGAATCTGTAGCGGTTCAAACTCTTTACGACGTGCAGGTAAGTAACCACCCAAACGCTGACGTTGAGCATGCATATATTGCATCTCAGGGCTGTCATCGGCAGGTTTGTAATAGGGTACGTCTTCTAACTGTTCATCCGTCAGAGGAATACCAAAACGGTCACGGAATTTCTTCAGACCTTCCATCTGCAGAGATTTAACCGAGTGGGTGTCATTTGTCGCTTCGCCATCTTCACCAATACCGTAACCTTTAACGGTATGAGCCAAAATAACGGTTGGCTTGCCTGTGGTATTAACGGCTTCCTGATAAGCAGCAAATACCTTGTACGGATCATGGCCACCACGGTTCAGACGATAGATGTCCTCATCGGACATATCCTTAACCATATCAGCCAGTTCAGGATACTTGCCGAAGAAATGCTCGCGAGTATAAGCGCCGCCTTTCTGTTTGTAGTTCTGGTATTCACCATCAACCACTTCGTCCATACGTTTTTGCATGATGCCTTTGTTATCACGCTCAAACAATGGATCCCAGAAACGACCCCATACGACTTTAATAACGTTCCAGCCAGCGCCACGGAAAACACCTTCCAGCTCGTCGATAACACTACCATTACCACGTACCGGACCATCCAGACGCTGTAGGTTACAGTTAACAACAAAAATCAGGTTGTCCAGTTTTTCACGACCGGCTAGAGAGATAGCGCCCAGAGTTTCTGGCTCATCACACTCGCCATCACCCAAGAAAGCCCAGATCTTACGATCGTACATTGGCTTTTTCTCGCGGCTATCGAGATACTTCATCACGTGAGCTTGATAGATCGCGCCTAGTGGACCTAGACCCATAGATACGGTTGGGAACTGCCAGTAGTCAGGCATTAACCAAGGGTGTGGATAAGATGATAAACCGTCGCCATCGACTTCCTGACGGAACTTATCCAGCTGATCTTCGTTTAAACGACCTTCAAGGAAGGAGCGAGCATAAACACCTGGAGCTGTGTGGCCCTGAATATAGATCAGGTCACCTTCGAAATCATCTTTTGGCGCACGGAAGAAGTAGTTAAAACCTACATCATACAGAGTGGCGCTAGACATAAAGCTTGAGATGTGGCCGCCGATGCCTGGATTCTTTTTATTGGCACGCATCACCATGGCGATGGCATTCCAACGAATCACAGAGCGAATACGACGCTCCATAAACAGATCACCCGGCATACGAGATTCACGATGCACCGGTATCGTATTACGGTGAGGGGTGGTAACAGAGAATGGGGGTTGTGCGCCATCTCTGCGCAGACGGTTACCCAGTTCGTTTAATATAAACTGAGCTCGATCTTCTCCCTCACGATCCAAAACAGAATCCAGGGCATCTAACCACTCTTCAGTTTCAATTGGATCAAGATCTGCGCGTGTATCCAAACTCATATTATCAACTCTCCGCATTTTTCGATTCAGCCATTCCACAGATCATGTGGATGTTTTCGGTGTATGTGCTGCTCTTAGGCCGCTTTGTAGTTAAATTACACCAGAAATGTTGCAGGCTGTTTAATCTGTTGTAGATAGATGAACTTTTATTCCATCATCTACGGCCAATATATATCGCTAGTGCGAGATATAAATATCTGTCTAGCACCCGTGGAATTTGACCTCCACAGAATGTGGATCAATATCGTTACAAGAAATAGTGACCCTTTAGTTCTTGTAAAAATACTACAAAAAAAAATTAAAGACAAAAAAATGCATGGCTCAAAGAGGTATTTACAGTCACATTTTTTACAAAATGTATCACTCAGTCCCTCTCAAAACCTTGTTATAAAGCCTTTTTAGACACTAGATAGGATATTTTTAAGCAATAAAACAATTATCCTCGGGCTAACCAAGCCGCACCTCGAACACCGCTGGAATCGCCAAATTCAGGAGCGACGACACGTGTTGCCACTTGGTCACTGAATACCCTTTCAGGTAAAAAACGTTGTATATGAGTGTAGACTAAATCGACATTGCTCATGCCTCCTCCTAGCACAATGACATTAGGATCAAGGATATTAATGACATTGGCTAAGGATCCTGCCAGTTGACGGCTATAGAGTTGGATGGTTTGCATTGATCTTCGCTCACCATCTTCCGCTTGAGAGGTAATCAATTTAGGATCAGGCTTAATGCCAGATAATCCATGTATCTCGGCATGAGTCAGGCTAAAACCGGGGCCAGATAAAAAAGTCTCCACACAATTTTTTCGTCCGCAATAGCATTGACGAGACCGAAATCCCTGCATCAAATCATCGGGCATTCGATTATGACCCCATTCTCCCGCAATGCGATTAGCCCCTTGAATGAGCTTGCCATTAATGACTAAACCACCGCCAACACCTGTACCAAGAATGACACCAAACACACTTTCCTGTGCCCTTGCAGCACCATCGGTAGCTTCTGATAGAGCAAAACAGTCGGCGTCATTGGCCAATAAAATGGTCTTTTTTAGGCGTTGGGTTAAATCTTCTATTAAAGGCTGATCATTCAAACAGGTAGAGTTGCAGTTTTTCATGCGCCCCGTTTTAACGGATACGGCTCCAGGTGTTCCTATACCTAAGCGTTCAAATTGACCAAATTGTGATTCAACCCAGGTCACCAAAACAGATATGGCATCTAGGGTTGCTTCATAATTACCTTGCGGTGTGGATAAGCGCTCACGAAATAACATCTGCCCCTGCTTATTCAGAACAGCGGCCTCAATCTTTGTACCACCTAAATCGATGCCCAGAAACATAACCTCTCCTGATCCATGTTGACTCTGATGATTAGGTTGAACTGTTGTACAATCGAGTCAATCTGATAAACAATCTACCAAACCCATTCAATACACGAGCAGTGCAATAGCACTAGAATAATGACGCTACGGCATAAGCTAACTCATAGACCAATACTATGACGTGAAGTGCGACACAAACTAAGCATAGCGCTAAAAAATATTTAATCAGTCAAAGGTGACCCTGAATGAGTTTTCTGAATACTCTACAACGCCACATGGAAACATTTAATCAGCTACAAGGTTTTGAAGGCGCAGTCAATCAACTGGCTGATAAGGTAGAGCACTGCATACGCCAGGGCGGTAAGGTACTGTTTATGGGCAATGGCGGCAGCGCAGCAGACAGCCAGCATTTAGCCGCAGAGTTTGTTGTTCGCTATAAAAAAGAACGTCCTACCATGGCGGCTATAGCGTTAACAACGGATACCTCCATTCTTACGGCTCACTCTAACGACTATAGCTTTGATACTGTGTTTAGTCGCCAAATTGAAGCCTTGGCCAAACCAGAAGATATTGTGATTGGCTTGTCCACTTCGGGTAATAGCCCTAATGTGATTGATGGCATCGAACAAGCAAAAGAGATCGGTTGTTATACCTATGCTTGGACGGGGGAAAGTGGAGGCAAGTTGCTGAATATTGCTGATCAAACATTCTGTATGCCTTCTACTGAAACTGCCCGTATTCAGGAGGCTCATATGTTAATCGGTCATTGGTTATGCGAAGAGATGGATGAGCGTTTTTCCGATTAATATTCCAATATGATGAGATTTAGACATCTTTTTGTAAAAGGCAAAAGGGTGTAAAACGCTCTAGATTATAAAAGAGAATATCAGCTAAATAGAAAATGGCTCCGAACAGTCAATCTGCTTAGCTGGTTCTCTCATAACCCGCCGATTTAAAGCTATTTAAGAATGCCTTCACTTTGGAGTGTCAAACTAGTTCCAGCGAGCAGTACTGGCAAACTCAACAAATTTTACGATTTCAGCTAGGTTATCCCCTTCTCCCCACTCAAATCCGATTGATCTTCGATTCTGCATGTCTTGCAAAGGCCGTGTAATGATATCGGCAGAGGAATAACACTCAGGAATAATGGCTACCCCAATACCTGCTTTAACCAACGCGAGGGCTCTATCATCTTGATTTGTGACATAGGCATTATTCAGTCGAATCCCCTGAGTTTTTAGAATATCAGTCACAAGACGTCGATGTTCGCAGTGGGATCGGGTTATAAAGGGCTCAATTATCAAATCATGGAAGCTGATTGATGTTGATTGGCTGAGGTGGTGGTCAGGTGTCATGGCTAATACATAGCCCTCACCAAATAACTCTTTTGTATAAGTAAATCTGCGATTAACGGAAGGTTTGCTTGTTAAAAGGGTCAGTGACAGATCGATACGGTCATCCCGCTCCAGCTTCTCAATTTCGGCGCCAGAAGCATCAATAACATGCAGCATCAACCCTGGGTTTTCCCGTCGGTATTGCTCTATTAAACTTGCAACAAGGGTAATAGGCAATGTATTAACGACGCCTAACCTGAGCATACTCTGAACATTATGCCGCTTCAGTTCCTCCTTCGCTTTAGAGCACTCTTCTATAATCAGTTTTGCTCGCTTGAGTAGTTTTCGACCTGCTGGAGTCAACACCACATTGCGTTTATTTCGGGTGAACAGTTTTGTATCCATCTCTGTTTCAAGTTTTGAAATAGAAGCGGACAAGGCAGGTTGAGATACAAAAGCCCGTTCAGCTCCACGGGTAAAGCTCTCGGATTCTGCCGCGGCTAGAAATAGTCGCAACTGCTGCAATTCCATGTCATAACCACCATTTATCATTACCATTAAAATAATCGATTTTATCTATTATAAGTAAAACCTTAGACTCATTGTCAGTCAATGTATTTGAATGTTTCAGTACAAGAAAAGGAATGCCTTATGAGTAAAACCGTTGATTTTTACTATGATTTTATTAGCCCTGCATCCTACTTTGCTTGGGTTCGCCTCAACGAACTTTGCCAGCGTACGGGGGCCAGTATTAACTACAAACCCGTGTTGTTAGGCGGTGTTTTTAAAGCCAATGGTAATACTTCCCCAATGACCATCCCGGCTAAATGGGAATGGATGAAAACGGATTTTTCCCGTACTGCGGAATATTATGGTATTCCTTATCAAATGAACCCTCATTTTATATTCAGTACTGTCAATGCTATGCGCGGTGCTTTATGGGCGCTGTCAGAAGGAAAAATTGAAGCCTATAACCAAGCGATGTTTACTGCGGCCTGGGCTGAAGGCAAAGACCTTTCCTCGGTAGAGGTCATGACTGAGGTGTTAAATAATGCGGGGTTTGATGCTCATCAGGTAATGGAGGCGATGACTCAGCCTGAAATCAAGAAGGCACTGATTCAAGCTTCTGACGACGCCGCCACAAGGGGGGTATTTGGTGCGCCGACAATGTTTGTCGATAACGAGATTTACTTTGGTCAGGATCGCCTGGATTGGGTAGAGAGAGCTCTGTCTGATAATTAGGACATATTTTCTTTAAGTTTGTCTAATAAAGCAGATGATCCTGTCTAACCGGCTAGACAGGGCCATCTATTTATAAAAATAGATATCGAAAAAGGTCTTATAAATCAAAATAATAAGGTTATTGGCACAAAGTTTTCTATAGATATATTCCGCAGAACAAATCTAATAAGGAATAAATCCGTGAATCTACCCCTTTCTAAAAAAAGTACTCAGGCCGTCTTCGGTTTACTAATAACAAGCGCTCTCACTCTATCTCTGAGTAATACCGCTAATGCAGGACAAACCCAGTCCTATACTCTACAGCAACAAGCTTATGCTGATTCTCGTACCCGTCAATACAAGGTTTATATACCTGATAACTTGACGTCACCTGCCCCTATGATGATGGCACTTCACGGTTGTAAACAAACCAATGATGATGTGTTAAACGACTGGGGCTTAAAAGAAGCTGCAGACCGCTATGGTTTTATACTTGTGGCTCCATTTATCACCAGTTACGACGGTATACGCAATGAAAACTGCTGGGGATTTTGGTTCACTCAGCATCGTAGTGAGGGGAGAGGTGAAGTCGAAGATCTGCATCAGATAGCTCTGGCGGTAGAGGCTAATTATAGTGTTGACCCGGGCCGGCGATTTATTACAGGTCTATCTTCCGGTGGCGCTATGACCACAATAGCGGCCACTACACATAATGAATACTGGACAGCAGCAGCCCCTGCATCTGGACTACCTTACGGTGAAGATTCTTCTTCTGTATCACTCTCTGGTCAATGCCCCGGTTCTGCCTCCTTTCACAGCGTCAGCCGCGTAGTGTCGGATATGCAGAGTGAAATAGACGATCCAGCACCGATTCCTTTGATGGTACTTCAAAACAAGAATGACTGTACCGTATTAAAAACAGCAGCAGATAATACCCGTGATGCTCATCTGCGGCTTTGGGGAAGCAGTAACTACGATACTCCTGCAGAAGCCTATGCCTCGCAATCCTCCTGCTCACCGTTTTATCAGAATGACTATAGCTGTGTGCATACCAAATATACCCAGGATGGCACCTTGAATAGCCATTCAATTGTTGAGACCGTTTATCTGGATGGTCCGCTCAATACCCCCAGTGTTGTAGATACCGATCATGGCCATTATTGGGTTGGTGGAGAAAGTGGAATGAATGGCAAGTGGGCGTTACAGGTTGGGCCAAGTTACCCGGATATTATCTGGGATTTCTTTAGTCGACACAGTGGCCCGGTCAGTGGTACTCCAGTTATTACATTGATGGGTGATAACCCTATGATCGTCACACTGGACACTCCTTTTACGGACCCTGGCGCTACTGCTAACGACCAGGAAGACGGTTCTCTGGTCGTTAGCGCCGATTGTCAAGGTGTGGATACTGCTTTGGTAGGTCGCTACTCTTGTGATTACTCGACGACCGATAGTGATGGTCATACGGGTTTTGCTACCCGTTCCATCGAAGTTTTTGATCCCAATGCACCCATTGAAACCTGTGCCGAAGCCACAGCTTCACCCAGTGCTCATATTAGTGCCAGCCGGGCTTATTCCGGTGGTATATCCAACCTAAGAGGCTATAGTAACGGTGATCATGCTGATATTGGTGGCTCATTTGATAGCTGGAGTGCTATTACTCTATACGAAGGTGAGGCTGGTTCTTGGTATGCTACACAGCCTATAGCCTGTCAAGACTCCGGGGGAGGAAACGGTGGCGGTACAGGTAATGAAACCTGCCAAGATTGGAATACTACCAACCTGAATCACCAATCTTCAGGCCGTGCTTATTATCAGATGGGTTACTACACAACGGGCGGTGATGAATTTATCGGTAGCGTATCCGGCCTTAATAGTTGGGTAAAAGAGACGACATCAGGCATTTATCAAGTAGGCCAATGTCAATAATAACCTTTCTTAGCCCTTTAATTTAGACTCAATAATAAAAGCTGCTCATCTGATGAGCAGCTTTTGAGTATTTTTCTGCTTCACTTGCGCTGGGCTACAATGATAACGCTGACTAAAGGCTCGGCTTAAAGCTTCTTGGCTACCATAACCATAACGAGGAGCAACAACTTTAACTCGCTCACCTTTTTCTAAATCCTGTCTAGCTAGCGTCAAGCGCCACTCTCTTAAGTATTGAGCGGGCGTTTGTCCTACGCTGGTCTTAAAACATTCCATAAATTGGCTACGAGACAACCCTGCTGTATCTGCCAGATCTTCAATATGCCAGTCAAATTCAGGACGTTCGTGAATGGCAATAATGGCTTTGCAGATTCGCTTATCATACAGCCCTGCAATGAGACCTATTTTATCTGCATGTTTTTTCATAGCTTGTCTTAACAACATCACCACCAGCACCTCAAACAACCTTTGTAGTGTACTATGGCGACCACAACGCTGATCCTCCACTTCCTCCAAAATAAGTAATGCCAGATTTTTTAGAGAGTCCTCTCCATCAACCGAAATCACAATTTTCTGAGGCAAGGCCGCAGCCAAAGGATTCGCTTCACCGCCCAGATTAATCAAGGCGGAGATTAACACCTGCCGATTGTTATTATCATCGTCTATGCTTTTTGATATCGGCCAGAATTCAATTTTCGACAGACAGCCGCTGATAGGGTCAGCCAATAGCACTAGATTGGCTTGTTTAATATCTGAGGTGATTTCCGCCTGTAAGTCAAAACGAGCAATCAAGGCAGAAAGACGGTCAAGTTTGGTCATTATAAACCTCATTAATAGAGCATTCTGTTTAAGAGCAGAACAGGATTCATTGCTTGATAAAACGAATAATCGGACTTTTAATCATAAAATCCGGACTTTAATCTAACATTTTTACCGCACTATAAGGATAAAGCAAAGCATCATCATTAATGGAGCGCTACAGACCATGAGCCAAAAAATAGATTACTATTTCACAAGCCTTTCACCTTTTACCTATCTGGGCCATAACACGCTTTTACAAATTTCTGCCGATGCTAAAGCAGAAATTTGCTTCAAGCCCGTCAAATTAGGTCAGGTTTTTGGGGAATCCGGTGCTAAACCGTTACCTGAGCGTCCTAAATGTCGCTTGGAGTATCGACTGGTGGAGCTTACTCGTTGGGCTAAAAAGCGAGAGCTTGCCATTAATTTGCAACCTGCTCACTTTCCTACAGATCCCGGCTTGGCAGATCGCTGCGTCATTGCCTTGCAGGAAGCGGGGGAGGATGCTGGTGCCTTTTTAGGACAAGTATTGGCCGCATGCTGGGCACAAGAGAAAAACATTGCAGATGGGGCAGTATTACGTGAATTGCTGACAATTCTAAAATTTAATGCGGATGACGTGATTCAACAAGCGGGCTCAGAAGCAATTGAGGCCATCTATACTGCAAATACAGCGGATGCTATTGAGCAAGGTGTGTTGGGTGCACCTTCTTATCTATTAAATGGCGAACAGTTCTGGGGACAGGATCGACTGGAGCTTCTGGCAGATACACTAAACGCCTAGTTAGCCCTATAAAATCTTTATCCAGCCCCCCTTTTTTATTCAAATGAATAAAAAAGGGGGATTAGATCAAGCCGTAACACTGTAAAACAGTGCGGTACGGTCAAATAAGTCCAGACAGCTTATTTAACCTCTTCACCATGGGCTTGCTTATCCGCATGATAAGAAGAGCGTACCAAAGGACCTGAAGCCACATGCTTAAAGCCTAAGCCTTCTGCAATCACGCGCAGTTCATCAAACTCTTCCGGTGTCACCCAGCGGTCGATAGGCAAGTGATTCTTTGATGGCTGCATATATTGACCCAGAGTCAGCATATCCACATCATGAGCACGTAGATCTTTCAGTACTTCAACCACAGCTTCTTTTGTTTCACCGACACCCAGCATTAAACCAGATTTGGTTAAAACATCAGGACAGCGATCTTTATACTGTTTTAACAGATCCAAAGACCACTGATAGTCTGCCCCAGGACGTACCTTGCGATATAACGAAGGCACGGTTTCTAGGTTATGGTTAAATACATCGGGTGGTGTTTGCTCAAGAATATCCAGCGCCACTTCCATACGGCCACGGAAGTCCGGTACCAGTACTTCAATTTCGATGCTGTCCATGCGCTGACGAGTTTCGGAAATACAATCAGCAAAGTGTTGAGCACCGCCGTCACGTAGGTCATCACGATCCACCGATGTGATCACCACATACTTCAGGCGCATGTCAGCAATCGCTTCTGCCAGTTCTCTTGGTTCATCCTGATTTAAGGCGTTTGGACGACCATGAGCCACATCACAGAACGGACAACGACGAGTACAGATATCACCCATAATCATAAAGGTGGCGGTACCACCGTTGAAACACTCCCCTAGATTTGGGCATGATGCTTCTTCGCAAACCGTATGCAGCTTACGAGAGCGTAGTGTTTCTTTAATGCGGGTTACTTCTGGAGAGGCGTACATGCGTACTCGTAGCCAATCAGGCTTACGAGGAACCTCTTCCGTGGGAATGATCTTCACCGGAATGCGAGATACCTTCTCAGCACCTCGTAGTTTTACTCCCGCCTCAACCTTAGTTGAGGATTTTGCGGCTTTAGCAACGCTTTTGGCGATTTCAGCACTATCAGAGCGTGTGTCACTCATAAACTAATCCAGCCCCTTATATTCTGTTATTTTCGGGTTACCCAGCCCTGCCACTAGGTAATTAAGCACCCATTCTGTTGCCTGTTCAGGGGTCACCTGAGGGGCAATCTCAGTCAATTGAGTCATACGCATACCTTCATAACCACAAGGGTTGATACGTAGAAAAGGTGCCATATCCATATCTAAATTCATGGCTAGACCGTGGAATGAACAGCCTCGCCGAATTCTTAGTCCCAGAGAGGCAATTTTAGCTTCAGTGCTAAAACCTCCAATGGAATCATCGATCTGTACATAAACCCCCGGCGCATCTGGTTTTGCATAAGCCTCGACCCCTGACTTGGTTAAGGCGTCGACTACAGCCTCTTCCATCAAGGTGACTAACTTACGTACGCCGCTACCCAAGCGTTTAATATCTAATAAGAGGTAAACAACTAACTGACCTGGACCGTGATAGGTTACTTGACCACCGCGATCCACTTTGACCACAGGAATATCCCCTGTATTGATCAGATGCTCCTCTTTACCGGCTTGTCCTTGGGTGAATACTGGCGGATGCTCTAACAACCAGATTTGATCTGGATCCTCAGGGCCACGTGTATCCGTATAAGCCTGCATCTGCTTCCATGTTTCTTCGTAAGGCACCCGACCTAAATAACGAACTTGCAATGGAAGTGTTTCTTCTACTGTGCGAGTAGCATCAGTTTTCATATCTGTATCGTTCAAGATATCACCCAAGAGAGGCCTGTTTAGATAACCATTTGCACACGACCTGTGGCTTTCAGGTCTTCAAACATCGCTTGTAACTGTGGTTCGCCCGTCGCAGTAATCGTTACTCGAATAGACTGAAAAGTTCCACCACTGCTTTCCTGGATGCTGACTGATTTTTGATCAAAACCAGGGGCATGGTTCTCGACCACACTCAGAACCAGCATTTTAAAATCGGGTGCAGCACGGCCAACAATTTTAATTGGATAAGCACAGGGAAATTCAATTTTTGGTGCTTCTTGATCACTCATCACTTATTTACCTTGAAATCGACACAAGCTTTTTAATTAACATTGAAATCACTCGTGTCTTCAGAAAACGACAAACGGGGCATTAGCCCCGTCCTTCTGACATTCAGTATTGTGCGTTCTTTTACCTGACTATTCCAGTCGGATATTTATATTGGAACGCTTTTATCTGCCAAAAACCTGCAACCTTTACGATAAACTCTAGCTACAGGCCCATTGATTGGGTTAAAAAAACAAATTTCTAGCCCACCAGCTCAGTAAAAAACAAAACGATACTGTCCCATAGGCGCTTAAAGAACCCGCCTTCTTGCACAGACTCTAGTGCCACCAAAGGACGCTCTGCCAGTACTTCACCATCAAGACTAATCTGAACGACACCAAAATCCTGTCCAGACTGAACCGGTGCTTTTATCACCTTGTTGACGTTCAGTTTAGCGGTCAGACGTTTCGCTTGGCCGCGAGGAATGGTCATGTATAGGTCATCTTTGATGCCCAGCTTAACTTTCTCTTTTTCGCCGGCCCATAGACGGGGTTCATTTAAAACATCACCCGCCGAATAAGGCTTCAGCGTTTCAAAATAACGGAAACCATAGGCTAATAGTTTCTGGCTTTCACGGGCTCGGGCTTCTTCGCTATTGGTGCCCATAACAACAGAAATTAGGCGCATACCACTGCGGGTTGCAGAAGCCACTAGGCAATAACCGGCTTCATCGGTATGGCCTGTTTTAAGACCATCAACAGATTTGTCGCGCCATAACAGACGATTGCGGTTAGGCTGACGGATACCGTTATAGGTAAAGTACTTTTGCGCGTAGATGCTGTACTGCTCGGGATAATCTTTAATGATGTGATTAGCCAGAATAGAGAGATCGCGGGCGGTCGATAGATGCCCCTCTGCCGGAAGACCTGTGGCATTAAAGTATTGGGTATTCTTCATACCCAGTACACCAGCATGCTGAGTCATCAGGTCGGCAAAAGCATCTTCACTACCACCAATATGTTCAGCGACAGCAATACTGGCATCGTTACCCGATTGAATAATAATGCCTTTCAGCAGATCTTCGATGCTGACTGAGTTACCTTCTTTGATAAACATACGTGAGCCTGGAGCTTTCCAAGCTTTAACACTTACCCGTACTTTATCTTCTGGTGAGATATTGCCTTTGGCAATCTCTGACTCAACCAGATAGGCGGTCATCATCTTAGTTAAACTGGCTGGAGGCAGCGGTTTATCCGCATTTTTCTCCACTAGAATTCTGCCGCTATCGGCATCAATCAGAATATATGACTTGGCGGCAAGCTTAGGAGCTGCCGGAATAAGAGCCTCGGCCTGAACGGTAAGCGAACATACCAGGCCTAGGGTGGTAACTAACATTACGGCTTTAGCGCGTAACTGCCGGAAAATCCTCATGATAACAGACTCTTAACCTTTACTTTGTGGTTTGCCAATAATAGGGCTTTTATAAAGCCCCGGATTATAACACGCTATAGACTATAGAATGAGTAAAGAGATTAGCCCTTTAACTCTATGACTATAGGTCTAATAAAACCTTCTTTAGCTAGCATACGTATCAAGCGTTGTAACTGGCTACGTGTTTCAACAGGGCCTATTTGCACCTTATGTAGAGTGCGTTGATTGACCTCTGTTTCAACAATCCGAATACTTTGATCCGTTTTCTTCGCTAAATTAGTCTGAATGCGCTGTGCGGATTCAGTTTTACTCATTGCTGCAACTTGCACCATTACAGGAGGTGTTAGCTGGTTTGTTTTACCGTCTAATCCCCCTTTCCATGTCACCGGATCAATAGCTTCTAAGCGAACTTTGGCGGTACCTTTGTTCACAACACCTAGTCGTGTTGCTGCGGCATAAGAGAGATCAATTAAACGATCCTCATGGAATGGCCCTCGATCATTAACGCGCACTACAATCTCACGACCATTTTCTAGATTTGTCACCAGCACATAGGAGGGCAGTGGTAAGCTTTTATGGGCCGCTGTAAGCTGGTACATATCATAGATTTCACCATTAGAGGTGTGATAACCATGAAACTTCGAGCCGTACCAAGAGGCAATGCCATCAGCTTTGTAACCATCACTTGATGTCATGACCTGATATTCTTTACCCCAGACAGTATAAGGGGATCGATTACCTGCAGCACTTGGCGCTTCATATATCGGAGTAAGCTCTTTAATTTTACTGGCATCAAAGACTGCGTCAGGGGCTCTGTCTTCTTTCAAGGCATAACGAGAACTACTTTGCCCTCCCGATGTAGGGCTGGTTTTGTCCATGGACTTTGATGCGGTTTTTTCGGCTGAATCCGTACTAACTATAGGTTCATTGCTGCAACCTGCTGCACCTACCACAAGAGCAATAGATATCCATAATCTACGTAAGTTCAGTGAAATCTGATTCTTCATCCTTTTTGATCAGCCTTTTTAATCGCTTGGCTTAACTGATGGACTGCCATCGCATAAAGCTTACTGTGGTTATATCTAGTGATAACATAAAAGTTTTTCAGACCCAGCCAATGCTCTGTGCCTCGTATGCCTTCCAGCTGCATAGCCGAAGCCATGCCAGTGTAGGATGATTTTTGCTGACTTTTGAAACCCAGCTTTGAGAGTTCTGCGACAGAATGGCTTGGTTTTAAACCCTGGTTAACTATTTCTTGGTAACTCTCACCTTCAACCTTGGCTTTTAATACAACGTCCTGACCTTTCTGCCAGCCATGAACCTTGAAATAGTTTGCCACACTACCAATAACATCGGACGGGTTGTTCCAGATATTTCGCTTGTTATCACCGTCAAAATCTACCGCATAAGCTCGAAAGCTACTGGGAATAAATTGAGGCATTCCCATCGCTCCGGCATAAGAACCTTTCAGGCTTAGAGGATCAACGCCTTCTTCGCGGGCAAGAATTAAGTATTCTCGCAATTGCTTACGGAAAAACTCGGCTCTAGGAGGATAGTCAAAGCCTAAAGTGCTCAGAGCATCTACTACGCGGTAGCTGCCGGTGATACGACCATAAAAGGTTTCTACGCCTATGATGGCAACGATCACCTCTTTGGGTACACCATATTTCATCTCAGCCCGTTCTAAAATAGCCCGGTGCTGACGCATAAACTTCACGCCCTTGCTGATACGTTTCTGAGTCAGAAAGATCTTGCGATAACCTTTCCATTGTAATCTACGTTCTGCTGGACGAGAGATAGCATCTAGAATGCTTTGCTTTTTTTCCGATTGGGCAAAAAGGGACTTTAATTGCTCTGGATTAAAGTCATGCTCTTTAACCATTTCATTAATAAAGTCATCAACACGTACCTGACGGTCATACTCAACTGGAGCATCCGTTGGCGCAGATTGTTCTGTCGATGTATTGGCATTGGCGTACCCCATTGGCAGGAGTAGTGCTAAAACACCGATACTTTTCAGCCAGCGTGGCAGCCTTTTTTTCGCTGTCCCGATATTTTGTTTCATGTGTCGTTGTTCCAAGCCAAAGTCCAAGCTAAATCTCTGTTTGTCAGTGCGAAAAGCATTAAAAAGCAACTCTACCAAACAGAAAAATGAAAAACATTATTATTTCTTAATTACTACTTTTGTACCAGCGAGCGATGGGTATGGATAGACATTAAAATGCCAAAACCTGCCAAAAGAGTCACGCTAGATGTTCCGCCAAAGCTCACTAACGGCAAAGGTACACCAACCACAGGTAATAACCCACTCACCATACCTATATTTACGAAGACATAAACAAAAAAGGTTAAGGTAATACTACCGGCGACCAAGCGACCATAAGTTGACTGGGCGTTTAAGGCAATAAACAATCCCCGTCCAATAATCAACAGGTAAACCAGCAGGATCGCACAAACACCAATCAAGCCTAATTCTTCGGCGAGTACAGCAATAATAAAGTCCGTATGACGTTCAGGTAAAAACTCTAATTGAGACTGAGTGCCTTCTAACCAGCCCTTGCCATAAATACCGCCTGAACCAATGGCGGTCTTAGATTGAATAATATTCCAACCTGCACCTAAAGGATCGCTTTCTGGGTTTAAAAAAGTCAGTACCCTCTGCCTCTGATAGTCATACATCATGTACCAGAGTGCAGGTAACGCAGATACTCCTAAGGCAATAAAACCACCAATTAGTTTCCAGCTTAATCCTGCTAACAGAACTACAAATAAACCTGCAGTGACCACTAAAAGAGAGGTGCCTAAATCTGGTTGCCTAGCAATCATCAATACGGGGACGGCCAGGATAATTGCAGAGACAAACAAGTGCTTCCAGCCAGGAGGTAAGGGCCTATGAGCCAAATACCATGCGACCATCATAGGCATTGCCAGTTTCATGATTTCTGATGGTTGGAAGCGAAACAAGCCTGGGATAGCCAGCCAGCGCTGAGCACCTTTAGCGCCTACTCCCATAAATAACACGCCAACAAGCAATGCAGCCCCACCTAAATACACGACTGGTGACCATCGGTGCATGTGTCTAGGGTCTATCTGGGCGATAACAAACATAACCACTAAAGCAACGGCAAAACGCATGCCCTGTCGCTTAACATCATAGATGCTTTCCCCTGCTGCACTGTACAAAACAAAGAGACCGCTGCCGATTAAAATAAACAAACAGATAAGCAGCCAAAAATCTAAATGAATACGTTCAAACCAGCCCACAGGGCGACGAAATGCATTGGTTGCACCTGGTAATTGGTGTAGGAAGTCTTGTGTGCTCATTAAGGCTTCACCTCAGCTTTCTTGTTCTTTTCTAAACGCTCAGGGGTTAGGTAAGCATCAAAGACCATACGAGCGATAGGAGCAGCAGTAGCACTACCACTACCAGCGTTTTCTACAACTACAGCCAAGGCAATTTGAGGATTATCAACTGGGGCAAAACCGGCAAAAAGAGCATGATCACGATGACGTTCAACCAGTTTGCTCGCATCATACTTTTCATTTTGTTTAATGCCAGTAACCTGAGCCGTACCTGTCTTTCCTGCCATGATATAATTAATATCTTTACCAATTTTACGGGCGGTACCTGTTGGGCTATGAACCACTGCTACCATGGCATTAATGACTTGATCCCAATAACTTTCTTCAGATACAGATACTTTCTTAGGAGTGTTTTCTACTGTTTGATGCGCTGGTTGATTATCAACATTTTCAACAATACGAGGGCGAATCCAATGACCTCGATTAGCCAAAACAGTCATAGACGTGGCAATTTGTAGTGGTGTTGCTAGCCAATATCCCTGACCAATACCCACGCTTAATGTTTCACCTGGAAACCATGGTAGCTTTCGATTGGTTTTTTTCCACTCTCGACTGGGCATCAAACCACGGCTGGCTTGTGGTAGATCAAGTGCTGTATTTAAACCAAAACCAAATTGGGCCATAAAAGGCTGGATACGGTTAATCCCCAGGTTATAAGCTAGGTTGTAGAAGTAGGTATCATTGGATACGACAATGGCTCTTTTTAAATTAACCCGGCCATGACCGACCCGTTTCCAATTGCGGTATAGGCGATCATCGTTGGGTAACTGATACCAGCCTGGATCATAAATAGAGGTGCTTTTATTGACAACTCCCTCTTCCAAGCCTGCTAGTGCCATGAATGCCTTAATCGTTGAGGCAGGAGGGTACTTGCCTCGAATCGTCCGGTTAAACATGGGGAGATCTCTGGAAGATGTTAGATACCGGTAAGTCTTTGTATCAATTCCAGAAACAAAAAGATTAGGATCAAAACTCGGTGTGCTGACCATAGCCAGAATACCGCCGGTTTGAGGGTCAATGGCGACTAGGGCACCACGAAAGCCTGTTAATGCTTGAGTGGCTACCTTTTGTAATTCAGCATCTAAATAAAGTTTTAGAGATTTCCCTTGTTTGGGTAGATCCTCTGATAAAACCTTTAGCACTCGGCCACGAGCATTGGTTTCAACCGTTTGCACGCCCACTTCACCATGCAGATCTTTTTCATATTGGCGCTCAATACCGCTTTTCCCAATATAGTGAGTCCCTGAATATTGGGAACGATCTACTTTTTCTAAATCTTTTTCACTGATTCGGGAAACATAACCGAGAACATGGGCCATCAGAGGGCCATAAGGATAGTGGCGAATCAACTGAGCTTCAATGTCAACGCCAGGTAAGCGATAACGGTTAACGGACACCCGTGCAATTTGTTCTTCATCCAACTGGCTGAGTAAGAGTGCAGCCTGAAAGGGACGGCGGCGACTATAAGCCTGCTTACGAATATCCTCTGTTTGCTCTGGGTCCAATTCCAATACTTGAGCCAAAGTATCGATGACTTTTGGGATATCTTTCGCCCGTTCCCGAACAAAGGTCAGGTTATAACTGGGTAAGTTCTCCGCTAAAATACGCCCTTCATTGTCAAAGATAAGACCGCGAGTGGGCGGCATAGCCCGAACGTGCATACGGTTTTTATCGGAGCGAGTGGTAAATTCATCATACTGGTACACTTGTAAGTACAGCATTCTGGCAATAAGCACCAGAACCATAAGTACCACAAAAAAGAAGGCGACAAAGACTCGTTCCCTGAATAAACGATACTCAAGTTCGAGGTTTTTGAAGGTGCGCTTTTCCGACATCCGGTCGTTACCGTTAACCCTACTGGTAAATTATCTGTGGTAAGGGTGGCCTTGAATAAGACTCCAGGCCCGATATACCTGCTCAGAAAGCAGAATCCTTACCATAGGATGAGGCAGCGTCAAAGGTGACAACGACCATTGCTGATTCGCTCTTTGCTTACACTCTGGTGCTAAACCCTCAGGGCCTCCCACCAGCAAAGCTACATCTTGCCCCGACATCTGCCAGCGTTCCGCTTGTTCGGCCAGTTGCTCTGTTGACCAAGGTTTGCCCAATACTTCTAGGGCTACCACATGGTCTGATGTCTGAATTTTAGACATCATCAACTCGCCTTCTTTACGGATCGCCCGCTCGATATCGGCATTTTTCCCCCGATTACCGGGAGGAATTTCAATGAGTTCTAAAGAGAACTCACGAGGCAGACGTTTGGCATACTCCTGATACCCCTGCTCAACCCAGCGGGGCATCTTAGTTCCAACTGCAATCAGCTTTACCTTCAAGAAGCAGGCTCCATGACCTGTTCTTGTTCGGCATCTTCCGGCAGATCGCTCCACAGGCGTTCCAGATCATAGTGTTCACGAGTAGCAGGCTGCATTACGTGTACAACAATATCACCTAGGTCAACCAGTACCCATTCACTGCCCTGTCCTTCAATTCCTAAAGGCTTCACACCCTGTTCCTTCACCTTCACAATCACATTATTAGCCAAAGAAGCTACGTGACGGGAGGAAGTACCACTGGCAATCATCATGAAATCGGTCACGCTGGTACTGCTAGCAACATTCAATACGACAATGTCACTGCCTTTTAATTCTTCCAGCGAGTCAATTACCAGCTGCTTGAGTTGTTCAGTTTGCATAGGACCTCAATAGTTCGATTAAGCAGACAACCCGACAATTGTCTTATAAGTTAGAGTTGCTTTGTAGCTTTATGTTCAAAAAACAGAAAAAAATCACTTATTTTTGGTATAAGCCCTGTTTTTTTAGGTAGTTCAGGACATTTTCCGGCAATAGATAACGGACAGATTGGCCTGTTTCTAATTGCTGGCGAATAAATGTTGCCGATATTTCCAGCTGGGAAGGTAAGCGTACTGGGATGATTTTACCGGCAACATGCTCAGACAAAGCACTATAAGGGATCTGTTGCTGCTGCCATAACTGCTGCTCATCGGAGCCTTCAGGTAATTCAAAACCTGGACGTGTAATCACCACAAGGTTGGCCAGTTCCATGATTCTTTGCCATTGATGCCAGCGAGTAAAGGAGGAGAAAGCATCGACTCCCATCACCCAGCAGATCACAGCGTCATCCCCTAATTCTTGGCGCATGCTTTCAAGGGTATAAACGGAATAAGAGGGCTGATCCAGATTGATTTCACGTTCATCCACCACCAAAGCACTTTCGCCCTCAGCGGCTAGGTGTAACATCGCTAAACGCTGTTCCGAGTTAGCACCGGGGTGATCTCTATGAGTGGGTTGGTGGCAAGGTAGTAAACGCACTTCTGACAACGACAACAATTGTTGTAGCTCCAGAGCAGAACGTAAATGGCCGTGATGCACAGGGTCAAAAGTTCCCCCCATCACAGCCACTAAATTATTTTCAGATTTTACAGACATATCAAACCTGTGGGCCAAACAAAGTCGGGCCAGCAAAAATGCCAGCCCGATATTTATCCCTTAATAACGACGATTATTGACGGATATGTCCATCACCCAGCACGACATACTTCTGTGATGTCAGACCGTCTAAGCCTACAGGGCCTCGGGCATGGATTTTATCCGTAGAGATACCGATTTCAGCACCTAAGCCATACTCAAAGCCATCAGCAAAACGAGTAGAGGCGTTAACCATTACTGAGCTGGAATCTACTTCAGCCAAGAAACGACGAGATAAGGTGTAATTTTCAGTGACTATCGCATCCGTATGATGAGAACCGTAGTCATTGATATGCGTAATCGCTTCGTCCATATTCTCAACCACTTTGATTGATAGTACTGGCGCTAAATATTCAGTGCTCCAGTCTTCCTCTGTGGCTTCTATCGCGTCCGTTAGAATCTGACGGGTTTTAGCACAGCCTCTCAGCTCGACACCCTTTTCAGCATAGGCGGCAGATAGCATAGGCAAAACATCGGCAGCTACAGCTTCGGATACCAGAAGCGTTTCCATCGTATTACAGGTGCCATAACGGTGGGTCTTAGAGTTCAGCGCAATATTAACCGCTTTTTCCAGATCCGCATGGGCATCAATATAAACGTGGCAGATGCCATCCAGATGTTTGATAACAGGCACAGATGCTTCACGACTGATACGCTCAATCAAACCCTTGCCGCCACGAGGCACAATGACATCCACAAAATCAGGCATGGTGATCAGCTCACCTACCGCAGCACGATCCGTCGTTTTAATCACCTGAACCGCGTTTTCAGATAAACCAGCTGCTTTTAGGCCTTCGGCCAGACAGACTGCGATGGCCTGGTTTGAGTGAATAGCCTCTGAACCACCCCGTAGAATCACAGCATTACCGGATTTCAGACACAGACTAGCCGCTTCAACGGTTACATTTGGACGAGATTCATAAATAATACCAATAACACCCAAAGGCACACGCATCTTGCCAATTTGGATGCCACTGGGACGATAATTCATATCAGTGATTTCACCAACCGGATCGGGCAGAGCTGCAACTTGGCGCAGGCCTTCGATCATGGTATCAATAACCTTAGGTGTCAGAGCCAAGCGATCCAATAGTGCGCTTTCCAAACCATTCGCACGACCATTTTCTAGATCTTTTTCATTGGCTTGCACCAGCTGTTCCCGCGCCGCATCTAAGGCTTCTGCTGTTGCCAACAGTGCTTTGTTTTTTAGACCGGTATCCGCTTTAGCAATGTCACGGGACGCCTGACGGGCCTGACGACCCACTTCTTGCATATATTCACTGATATTCATTATTTAAGCCCTAAGCCCCTTCTTGCATATCAACCTTTATCATCGACCTTTACTACAGCTAACCGGTATAATCCTGTTATTGATTAAACCGGACTGGCAACTATACGCGAATGGATACCAAGTACAAAGCACGCTTACATGCCGCTTATTTTCTATTGGCTGGCACAGGCACCTTCATATTAGGTTGGAGTCACTATCAAAATGCACTGCCTGAAGCAGGAGTGTCTCTCTTATTCGGCGGGCTAATTCTTCTATTTTGTGGTGCCTATAATTTATGGTTAACCCGTCAGCCCAGTCAGGCTCTGCCGTTACTGATGTTATTTGTATTTGGTAGCCTTACCATTGCTGGACATTGGGTGCCCTCCTTAATGACCGCCCACTGGGCCTATATACTACCGCTCTACTTGTTTAGTTTATTATCTTTCAGGCCCGCTTTAATTCTTGTCTTGACCTATGCCATTATTTTTAATCTTTCAACCACTGTGCAACTAGGCGGTGTCGAGCGCTTGCAAGTACTCTATCTATTTTGGTCTGCCACCACCATTGCTTGTGTTTTTATTTTTACCAGCCGTGAGCGACAACAACATCTACAAGAACTGGTCAGTATTGATAATGACAGTGGCGCCTATAATGTACAGCAGTTACAGGATGATCTATCCCGAGAACTTGCCCGTTCAGATCGAGAAAATACCAGTTTAGCTGTACTCTGTTTCCAAAGTAGAAATCCCACTCAAAATAAAAATAATGGCCAAAATAGAGGTGAGCAACCTATTGGGGATTTAAAACAGCTCTGCGAACAAATTAAACCTAAGCTACGTCCCTTTGATCGACTGTACCGTCACAATTCTTACCTAGTAGCTTTGCTACCTTCCGCAAGCTATAAAGATAGTATCCATCACTGTGCAGGCTTTCATAAAGCCCGTGAAGAAGGTATCGCGCTGGCCGCTATTATCCCTGGTGAACATGACACCGAAGAAGATATTTTACTGAAATCTCAAACGGCCATTGATGAAGCGATCCAGCAACCTATTGATGCCCCGCTTTATTTAATCAGTGATTTCTTGGATACCAGGGAAGGATTCAATCATGTTTGAACTCAGTAACCGAATCCAATTATTGCGAGATAAACTGGCCTCGGCCTTATACTTTTCATTGGCTATCGCTCTAGCTGTTACCGCTTGGTATCATCAACTATTGGGGCATTATGATCAAATTTTATGGCCTGCATTAACCAGCCCCTTTCTGTTAGTTCTAGCCGTTGTGCGCTTTATACAGCCGGATGATGCATTGGATCTAACCCCTTACCCTGTACTCATCCTTCTCGGCTGTGTGCTCATTAATACAGGGCAATTATTTGACCCACTGTATCGACAATGGCTCTATATGCTGCCTGTATTTGCCTATTTTATTTTGCCGGTAAAACAGGCCAGTATCAGTTTGCTGATTTTCTTTATTTTATTTTTGTTGCTACGAAATGATCTGAGTAATGGTTTTCTTTTTTCTGATATGAGTATTCATCTAGCGCTGTTTGCCGGTATCAGTTTTGTTTTTGCTTATACTCAAGAAAAGCAGACCCTAACCCTTGAACAGCTAAGTGGTAAAGACAGTCTAACGGGGGCGTTTACTGCCGCTTTGCTTGATACACGCTTGGAAGCGGAAGTGGCTCGGGCTAAAGAAACCAAGAGGCCATTATCCGCATTACAAGTGACCTTGGCTGAGCTTGATGAATATACCAGTCAGCACGGTGAATATGCTTGTCGTCAACTGATTAAAAAAGTCAGTCATATCATGCAAGCCAGTTGCCGTACCGGTGATGAGTTGTATCGTATCAGTCATAACAGTCTATTATTTTTACTGCCAAATACATCGACAAATGGCAGTATCGTTTTAAAGGAAAGGGTTTGGCAGCAGCTCTCAAATCAGGTGGATATGGATAATATTATCGGCGATATTAAGCTGAACCCCGCGACGCTCCAGTCCGGAGAAGATGCTAATTACTTTTTAAATCGCACTCTAAATATCCAAAATAAGCCTATTGAGCAATCCCTTTGAATTCAATGCCTGATCATCTTAAAGGGCTTGTCAGCCTACATACCGGGTTACTGCTTTTTGGCGGTACAGCAATTTTTTCCCAGACTTTACAATTGAACGCCTTGGATCTGACCACCTGGCGCTGCATTATCGCTGCAACGCTGCTATTGGGCTGGTTAAAACTTAGAGGGAAAAGAATCTGCTTTGATAGTCAAAAACACTGGTTAGGCATAATAGGCTTATCCATATTGATGGGGCTGCATTGGGTCACTTATTTCCATTCTATGCAGGTGGCTGGCGTTACCGTCGGAATATTATCCCTGTTCACCTATCCGGTAATAACTGTTTTGCTGGAACCTTTCTTCGAAAAGACACGCTTAAAGGCTAGAGATCTCTTTGCTGCCATTCTGGTTGTCAGTGGTATTGTGATGATGACACCCTCCTTAAACCCTGAAGATCCCATTGCTTTAGGTGTGTTCTGGGGGATTTTATCGGCTTTATTGTTTGCTTTAAGGAATATCATTCAACGGAAATATTTCAGTGGCTATAACCCTATGCTAACGATGGGCTGGCAGACGCTTTTTGTCTTCTTAATGCTACTGCCCTTTGCTAGCGACGCGGTTGTATCTCTGGAGCAAAATCAGTGGTGGCAGTTACTATTATTAGGCACTGTATTTACCGCAGCCCCTCATACTTTACTAGCCAATAGCCTTCGTTATTTAAAAGCCGCTAGTATTAGCCTAATTTCCTGCTTACAGCCGGTTTATGGTGCGGGATTGGCCTTTATTCTTCTGGCAGAAATACCTGAGGTAACAACATTTATAGGTGGTTTTTTAATTATTAGCGCCGCGGTTAATGAGACACTGAAGAAGAAAGCTTAAGGCTGGAGGCTGAAACAAGGTTAAAGGTATATGGATAGGACAAAAGCCTATCCACGAATTTATCTGAATCTATCTATTATTAACCCTCACCCCATCTAGGCATCAAGCTCTGATCAAAGCCCAGCTGATCCAGAACTCGGGCTACAATAAAATCCACCATATCATTGACACTTTCTGGATTATGATAGAACCCTGGGCTAGCAGGCATCACTAAGGCACCCATGCGAGTCAGCGTGAGCATATGCTGTAGATGAACCTCATGATAGGGGGCTTCGCGGTGTACTAAAATCAACTGTCGCCGCTCTTTTAACGCGACATCTGCTGCCCGCTCAATCAGATTGTTACTGGCTGCCGTGGCGATAGCTGACAAGGTGCCGGTAGAACAGGGACAGACGACCATTTTGTGGGGGGCTCCAGAGCCAGATGCCACTGGCGACATCCAGTTCTCACGACCATAAACTTTGATCTGTTCTGGTTTAGCATCAAAGCGCTGACATAAGGCTTCATGTAAGCGCCGAGTGTCGGCAGGAAGCTTTTCTTGGGTTTCTGTTGCGATCACCACATGGGCTGCCTTGGAAATTAAGACAGAAATCTCACAATTTAAGGCAACCAAGCACTCAATTAAACGAATACCATACTGGACACCGGATGCGCCGGTTAAAGCCACTGTAATACGTTCACGCTTGGTTGATACCTGCTCTAGGGCATCGGCTTTGTCATTTATTTTCTGATTTTCGACAGACAAAAATTCATCGCTCATTTATTGTTCATTAAATATATTGAAAAAGGGTGCTGTACAAACCCTCACCAGCTATTGGGCAATAAATACCCAGCACTGACCGAGGGGAAGTAGGCACTTGTATAAAAGAGTAGCGGGTAATAATAAGAAAAACACTTATACCAATCCCGATAATTCCTTATAGATAAAAATAAGGAAAATCCGAACCACTCTAGGTGTATTTGGAGGTTGTTATCACTAACAACTTATCGGGAATGGTATTATCTGACAACAGCGACCGATCTACTGAATCGCTAAAGCATCCAGAAGTTTCTGGTGAATACCACCAAAACCACCGTTGCTCATCACGACAATACGATCTCCAGGCTGGCTCTGTTGTACTACCCTGGAGACCAAATGATCAAAACCAGAAACCAGCTCTGCCGGTACAGGGGAGTTACTTACCACTGCGCCTAAGTTCCAGTTAAGCCCCTCTGGTTGATACCAGAAAACCTCATCAGCATGCTGAGTACAGTTTATTAACTGCTCTTGTAGTGTTCCTAAGCGCATTGTATTAGATCGAGGTTCAATTACCGCGATTAAACGGCCCATTTTTTCTTCACCGGCAAGATCTGCTTCCAAAGCAAGCTGAGTTTGTGCACCTTCCAGGGTCGTATTAATGGCCGTTGGGTGATGGGCAAAATCATCATAAACCTGAACACCATTCATCTCACCTCGCAATTCCATGCGACGTTTCACATTCTGAAATTCAGATAAACCTTCTGCTGCTATTTCAGGTGTAATGCCCACATGACGAGCCGCTGCAATGGCCGCTAAAGCATTGGCGACATTATGTTGGCCTGATAAAGGCCAGCTCACTTCACCAACCACTTCGCCTTTTAGCAGCACTTTAAACTGGCTGCCATCCGCTTTAATCAGTTTTGCCTGCCAATCACTGGATTGAGCATTTGATGAGTTATAGGTCTCTGCTGCAATACTCTGACATTCGGTCCAGCAGCCCATGTCCAATACATCATTTAAATCTGGGGTTTGCTGGTGAATAATCATTCCTTCACTAGGCACTGTGCGTACCAAATGATGGAACTGTCTCTGAATAGCAGCCAGATCAGGAAAAATGTCGGCATGATCAAATTCCAGATTGTTCATGACCAATGTACGGGGCTGATAGTGGACAAACTTAGAACGTTTATCAAAAAAAGCGCTGTCGTATTCATCGGCTTCGATAACAAAAAACGGGGTTTCACCGATGCGCGCTGAAATACCAAAGTTTTCTGGCACACCACCCACTAAAAAGCCCGGAGCCATTTTGGCGTATTCCAATAACCAAGCCAGCATACTGGTGGTCGTGGTTTTACCGTGTGTACCCGAAACAGCCATTACCCAGCGGCCTTGCAGTACATGCTCTGATAACCACTGAGGGCCAGAGGTATAGGCAAGCCCCTTATTCAGCACATACTCCACCGCAGGGTTTCCGCGACTCATAGCGTTACCGATAATGACCAGATCCGGGGTTGGATCAAGCTGAGCAGGATCAAATCCCTGAGTAATCTCAATACCTTGCTCTTCTAGCTGGGTACTCATGGGGGGGTAGACATTCGCATCACAGCCGGTCACTTTATGTCCCAGCTCTCGTGCCAATAACGCCAAACTGCCCATAAAGGTGCCGCAGATACCCAGAATATGCAGATGCATGTCCACTCCTTAATCACTCAGTAAACTCAAAACTGGCCGCAGGTTAGCATGACTGCATATCTCATCACAAAACCCCTGCATCAAAATCAGTCGAAAAACTTTTGTTTGGCTGTGTAAGTTCATGAAAAAGCATGTGTTTCACAATTCAATGTGAAAAACCTGTATTAGAGCCATGCAAAAGGCCGCATTTTCAAGTAAGATTGCCCGCATTTTTTCGTAGCCTGAAACCCAATGGGTCACGGCAACGTTCTGCTCTAATTTAAACCTAAGCGACTCTTCAGGAGCCTGATTCAGCGATGAGTAAGCAAAACGCATTTTACGCCCAATCCGGTGGTGTAACGTCCGTCATTAACGCCAGTGCTTGTGGTGTAATTGAAACTGCACGTAAACACAGCGACAAAATCGGCACAGTTTATGCCGGACGTAACGGTATTATCGGTGCTCTGGTAGAAGAGCTTATCGATACCAACGCCATCTCTGATGAAGACGTTGCTGCGCTGCGCCACACTCCAGGCGGTGCTTTTGGCTCTTGCCGCTATAAGCTAAAAGATATGGACACTCATCGTGAACAATATGAGCGTCTGATTGAAGTCTTTAAAGCTCATGATATCGGTTACTTCTTCTATAACGGCGGTAACGATTCTGCGGATACTTGTCTGAAGGTGTCTCAGATTTCAGAGAAACTGGGTTACCCGATCAAAGCGATCCATGTACCTAAGACTGTGGATAACGATCTGCCAATCACCGATACCTGCCCAGGTTTTGGTTCTGTAGCGAAATATATCGCTCTGTCTACCATGGAAGCCGGTCTAGACATTCAATCCATGTGTGAAACCTCTACCAAGGTTTTCATTCTGGAAGTAATGGGCCGTCATGCGGGTTGGATTGCTGCTGCTGGTGGTCTGGCGCAACAGGCTGAAGGTCAACCGCCTCACATTATCATCTTCCCTGAGATCGCTTTTGATCGTGTGGCCTTTATGAAGAAGGTTGATCAAAGTGTGAAGGATAACGGTTACTGTGTGATCGTTGTTTCTGAAGGTGCTCATTACGAAGACGGTACCTTCTTGGCTGATGCGGGTACTAAAGACGCTTTTGGTCACACTCAATTAGGTGGTGTTGCTCCAACACTGGCTAATATGGTGCGTGAAGAGTTAGGTTATAAATACCACTGGGCAGTTGCCGATTATCTACAACGTGCTGCCCGTCACATCTCTTCTAAAACTGATTTAGATCAGGCTTATGCCGTTGGTCAAGCCGGTGTTGAGATGGCCGTTGCCGGTAAAAATGCCGTAATGCCTGCTATTATTCGCACCAGCAATGCTCCTTTTGCTTGGACGATTGAAGAAGCACCACTGGATCAAGTGGCTAACGTTGAAAAGTTCATGCCTCGTGACTTTATCACTGAAGATGGTTTTGGTATCACTGAAGCTTGTCGTGAATATCTTGAGCCGTTAATCCGTGGTGAGGCAGAATTGCCATACGACGAAAAAACTGGCCTACCAAATTACGTGCGCTTAGAGCACGTATTGGCTGAGAAAAAGCTGCCGGAATTTAAAGCTTAAGCATATTTCTATAAAAAGCTTTGAAAACCTAAAAAACCCTATCAAAAGATAGGGTTTTTTTATGCCTGATCAAGACTACATTTTCTTAAAGGTTTCACGCTATACTGCAAACAGACTTGAGCAAAGGATTCCGTCCATGAAAAAACTACTATTAAGTCTATTCCTGTTTTGTTTTTCTCTTTCGGCTTTTAGCCAAACTATCCGTATCGCCACAGGTGAATACCCTCCTTATTGTTCTAGCTCAGCAAAACATAAAGGCTTTATTAGTCATGTTATTACTGAAGCCTTTGCTCGTCAGGGGTATGACGTAGAATATGATTTTCTGCCTTGGAAGCGTGCTATTCGTCAAACCCAGAATGGTGACTACGATGCCAGCAGCTGGTGGGTTTATAACAGCGAACGAGCCGCAAAATTTCTTTATAGTGATGCCCTTGTCACGACCAGTGCCCACTTTTTCTATGTCAAAAGCCATAATTTTGACTTTGATTGGAATACTTTAAAGGATTTAGATCCTTATAAAATTGGTGTAACTCGGGGTTACTTTTATTCAAAAGAGCTGACCGAGTACCGAGAAGCAAATTCCAATCGCTTTGAAATTGTTAATACTGACGAACAAAACATCAAGCGAATGCTCGTCAAACGTATCGATCTTTTCCCGGTAGATTTAGTGGTCGGTTTAGAATTATTAAGAACTCGCTTTGGCCCTAATGTGATTCATCAAGTGGCTTATCATCCAAGACCATTGCGCTCTAAAGAAGGTTTTATGCTTTTCCCTAAAGCGAAAGAGGGTTCGAAAAAAATGAGGAAAATATTTAATGCAGGCTTAAAAAGCATGCAAGAGGATGGTACTTACGACCAAATGATGGATAACCTACTATCCGGTTATTATTCCCAATAATTAGCAATTATGCCCCCTTGTAAGTCACGCCTTAAAACACTCCCTGCCAACCTCCTGACATTCCCTGTCAGGAGGCTCGTTTTATCCTTAGATCACTCGTTAAGACATGGTTTAGGTTCAAGTATCTCTCCTTGTCTTCAACATTTAAAAGCAAAAACCAAATATACCAATCCCGATAACTCTAGGCGTACTAGGAGGTTGTTATCACTGATAACTTATCGGGAATGGTATTAGTGAACTCAAAGGATAGAAACATGGAAAATAATGTCGTTGAAATCGTAAGCTTTAAATTGAATAGCAACAGCAATAAGGAAACCTTTCTGGAGACCAATGTTGCAGTGGAAGAGTTTGTAAAAACATTGCCTGGAATGCTCTATCGCTCTCTATGCTGTAATGATGAAACGGGAGTCTGGAGCGATATTGTTTATTGGCAAAATATGGATAACGCTAAATCAGCTCAGAAAGCCTTTATGGAATCACCTGTCTGCGGCAAACTGATGCAACTGATTGATCCTAGCAGTGTCACTATGCAGCATAGTGAAGTGCTTGCTTCTCTTGAATGCTGTATTGAGTTGGCTTAAGCCATAAGGTAGCACTCAAGCCTAACAGATAGCGCCAGTGTATCGATTTCTAACCCATTAAAAGCGGAACGCCTAGTGCATAAAGCAGAACGTTTATTTCAACTGACTAATCTGCTTCGTGGTCGCCGTATGGCAGTCACAGCAAAAACTTTGGCAGAAAAGCTTGGGGTTAGCGAACGTACTATCTATCGGGATATTCGGGCACTGGAGCTATCTGGCATTCCTATCGAAGGGGAAGCAGGCATTGGCTATCGTATTCGTCATGATTTTGAATTACCGCCTCTGATGTTTGATCGCAGCGAAATCATCGCTCTGTTATTAGGCAGTCGTATGGTACAAGCTTGGTCCGATAAGGAACTAGCCGGTGCTGCAGGCAGGGCTATCGCTAAAATTAATGCCATACTACCAGATGACCTGAAAAACCTAACAGAACAGCAAACCCTGCTGGTACCGGATTATTTTAATAATAGTCAGTATGCTGATATCAGTCAGACACTACGCAATGCCATTGAACAAAAACGACAGATAGAGCTGAGCTATAACCGTGCTGACGGTCAATACTCAGAACGTAAACTCGATCCTTTAGGCATGGTTTACTGGGGAGGGAAGTGGACACTCATTGCCTGGTGTCACTTAAGAGATACTTATCGTGAGTTTCGTATAGATCGTATGAATACAGCCGTTCCGTTAAATGAGTTTTTTCAGACAACTCCAGAGCATAGTTTACAGCACTATATCAGTATCGTTACATCACAAGCTCCGACAGAAAACCCTTCCACCTAAAATTCACCCTAAACGTCCCAAAGGCTAAATTAGCGTTAAACTCTATGGCCAAAACATAGACTTATCACCTACGCTAAATGACGTATGTACTCATTCCGATCTTGCTCGATAATAGTTAGTGCTCTTGCCCCCTATGTCAAAACAAGGAATATTTTCCTATGAAAATCTACTCAAGCCTCAGTTTACGCTGGCAGATTTTACTTCCTATCTTATTACTGGGGTTTCTTATTTTAATAATAGGTTTCACTGGCTATCAGGGCATTTCTGCTGTCAGTGACAAATCCAGCGTTATGGCCACTCGGTTAACACCAGCAACTAGCGCCATTTTAAATGCAGATAGAGATCTCTACCAAGCAGCCACTGCTATGCGTGACTATATAAATGCCAAGCAAAGTGGTGCAGATAGGAATTCAGCAAAAAAGGATTTTGATGACAATATTGATCAAGCAACAAAGCGCATGATGAAGGCAAGAGATTTAGTCTCCTCTACTGGGGTAGATATAACCTCGGAGCAAGAATTCAAAAACAAATTAAGTCAGTGGAAAATGCTGGCATTGAAAGTACTTCAATTAGCGGATTCTGGTGATAATGCTGCGGCGCTAACGTTGATTAATAATCAGGAAAGTAAGGCCTTTGGCGAGTTGAGAGATCAATACGATGCTTTGGGAGAAAAAATAGATCAGCGTTCTACCGAGTTGGCTGAAGCTATTATTAAAACCGAACAGCGAGAAACCGCGACAACTATTACCGTATTACTACTCGCACTAGGTATATTTTTAATGGCTATTATTTTTGGTCCAAATACGGTTATTGCACCTATCAAACAACTTGAAAAGATGCTCTCTGAACTGGCCAGTGGTAATGGTGATTTAACTCAACGCATCCCTGTTCCAAATAGCAATGAAATTTCCCAACTAGCAAAGCAAGTTAACCGCTTCACCCAGTTTTTACAAACCATGATTGCGGAGGCTCAGCTCCATACAAAAGATATGGCTAAAGTCGTTGATGAGCTTTGTCAGAACTCGGAGCAAACCAGTAGTAGCGCCCAGCATCAGCAACAATCCGTACAACAGGTGCACACGGCGGTTAGTGAATTACAAAATGCTATACATGAAATTGCCAGTAGTGCCCAGCACTCTTCTGGAGAAGCGGAACAAGTGCATAAGGATGTTGCAGAATCAAACGATGCTATAAATCTATCATCCAATCAGATCAATACACTGTCATCCGATATGGAAAATGTAGTGCATCTAATTGGAGAACTGGAACAGGAAAGTAACAATATCGCATCTGTACTCGATGTTATTGGTGGTATTGCAGAACAAACAAATTTATTAGCCTTAAATGCTGCTATTGAAGCGGCCCGTGCTGGTGAAGCTGGACGGGGATTCGCTGTTGTTGCTGATGAGGTTCGCACTCTTGCCTCTAAAACCCAGCAATCCACACAAGATATTCAGGAAATGATTGAGCGTCTGCAAAACGGTGTAAGTAATGCAGTAAAAGCGATGCAGAGTGCTAATACTCAGGTTTCTGATACCGTTACTAATGCCAATCAGGCGGCAGGTGCACTAGACCGTATTGTTCAGGGAGTTGATAACATTAATGATATGTCGACACAAATTGCTGCCGCAACAGAAGAACAATCCTCTGTTGCTATGCATATGAACGAAACGATTAATGATGTTAGCCACCATACCAGTGAGCTCAATAACCTAGCGGATAAAACTCACATGGCAGGTAATAAGTTGAATCAGTTAACGAGTGCCCTTTCTGGCCACATGCATAAATTTAAAGTTTAATTATCCTCAACATAAGCTCTCCAGCTCATCTGTCTTGGTCTATATTAAAATTGAGACAGATGAGAAAATCTCTTCTCTGACGTGTGAATAAACAACTTGATTCAAATCAACTAATTAACGACTATAGCCGCCCTCATAACTCCTTGAAGGCAACACCCATGAGCAATATCCGTGTTAACCCTTGGTGGGTCGTCGCTGCAGCCGCCATTATTCTGGCCTATAACATGGGCATTCGCTTATCGACAGGTTTGCTTATCCCCGATATCAATCGGGATATCGGTATATCTCAGTCTGAACTAGCCTTTGGTTTTGCCGTGCAAAATCTAATCTGGGGGGCTGTTTCTCCTCTCGCAGGTCTTATGGCAGAACGTTTTGGTACGGTTCGTATTTTATTATTTGGTGCCTTGTTATACGGCGTAGGCTTAGTTCTAGCCGCGTTATCGGATAGCGGTAGCCTGTTTTTTATAGGTAATGCCATTCTTATCGGAATAGGTGTAGGTGCTACAACATTTCCCATTGTATTGGCAGCCGTAGGTAAGCGGTTTCCAGCCAATAAGCGCACTTTTGCCATCGGCGTTGCCAGCGCTGGCGGCTCTTTAGGTCAGTTTGCCTATGCTTTTGCCCTAGGTAAAATAAATCCAATTATTGGCTGGTCCGATACCTTTATATTGTTTGCGGGTACAACAATTGTTTTGTTTGCCTTATCTTGGTTACTGGCAGACCCCGTAGATTCAAAAGAACAAGATGCAGATGCATTATCAGCTCCTGAAGCTTTGGCAGAAAAAAGCGCTTTAGCATCTCCAGCAACCCGGCCACCTCTCTTTAACTGGCAAGCGATAGGGGATGCTTTGAAGGTTAAGGAATATCAATTATTAAATATTGGCTTCTTTGTCTGTGGCTTTCATGTGGCTTTTATTACTGTACATATGGCAGGGTTTGTCAGCTTTTGCGGCCTTCCTTCTTCAGTGGCCTCCAATTCCATTGCTTTAATTGGTTTAGTGAATGTTGTAGGCAGTATCCTTGCTGGCTGGGCAGGTGATCGTTGGCACAAACCCTACCTATTAACTCTAATCTACGGCACTCGTACCTTACTGATTATACTTTTGATGCTACTGCCTAAAACCTACGAAACCTTTTACTTGTTCTCCATTGTTATGGGGATGCTCTGGTTATCCACAGTGCCTATTACCAGTGGCTGTATTGCCCATCTTTTTGGTACAAAAAACCTTGCCTCTCTATTTGGTATCGTTATGTTTAGTCACCAAATTGGAGCTTTTTTCGGTAGTTGGTGGGGTGGTTTATTATTCGACTGGTATGGCGATTATAGTTTGGCACTTAGCGTGAGTGCAGGCCTTGGTTTACTGGCCGCACTGGTGCATTTACCTATGACACCAAAGCGCTTTCAGGCTATGAAAATGGCTTAGTATTCCCTCTTCCATCTGGCAATTAGGGGCAGAAATAGCCCCTAATCACTATAAATATTAAGGTCTCTTAGCTATTTGAAGGCTATGCTAAAAAAACTTGGTATTTTATAATCCATTGCTTGGATGAAATAATAATGAAAAAGCTATTCCTCCCTCATTCCTTAAAAGCCTTACTGATTTTATGTTCTCTGGCGGCTCTTTCAGCTTGTAGCTCCAGCAGCTCATCCAGCGATGACGACACTGCTGGAGACAATACCGAAAATAATACAGAGACTGAGAACAGCCCAAGTCTTCCCAGCAGTATTGTTTTAAAAGATATCCCCGCAGGCTCCTTTATCATGGGTGGTACAACTACAAACAACGACACTCCTGAAACACAAGTGATGTTGTCCGCCTTCCAAATGTCGGAAAAAGAGATCACGAATCAGCAATATATCGACTTTTTAAACGCTGCGATTAACGATGGCTGGGTTAGCGTTGAAACCCAGCAAACCTCTGATCCTTGTGGCACTTATAGCGAGAAAATGATCATTGGTGCAGGAGAAGCGCCTAACAGTGGCGAAGTCTTTTTACAAATGGGCGAAACCGGTGGTTGTACCAGTGGCGGTGAAACCGAGCATATTGATAATAAAAGTTGGTTGAGTTTTAACAACACCAGCAACCAGTTTGAGCTATTAGACAGTGATAAAGCCAATTGGCCTGTTAACTGGGTGAAATGGTATGGCGCCTATGCTTTTGCTGAATATTATGACGTGGACTTACCCAGTGAAGCACAATGGGAATACGCCGCACGAGGTGGACAACAGCTAGAATACCCAACTGCAGATGGTAATATCAGTCTCAGTCAAGCCAACTATAACGGCGATACTCCTGGTGTATATAACGATACCGGGCATGCTCTTGATGTGGGATCCTATGCCGCAAACCCTTATGGTTTATACGATATGGGAGGCAATGTTTGGGAGTGGTGTCAGGATTATTATGCCGCTGATTTTTATGGCATGAGCAGTGTAGAAAATCCCGTTAATGAGGTAGCCGGTAGTGAAGGAAAGCGTGTACGCCGAGGTGGTGCTTGGAATTATCATGCTGCAACACTATTAACTTATGCCAGAGCTTCAGACCCGGAAGACAGAGGCAATAATCACTTTGGTTTTCGGATCGTTAAAAACAGTGACTAAAAATTATCTAAAGCTGTAATAACTTAAAATTACGATCAGTTTAAAAAGAAAACTAAACATAATAAGAGCTGATTAAAGTCAGCTCTTTTTTATTCTCGACTATTACGATCCATATAGACCCAAAGAAAAGTATTTCGATACTCTCATATTACGGCCAGAGAGTAGATACGTTTGTAGAGACGAATTTTAAGTGATTAATTATTCTTTTTAATCAGTAGATTGCGGGCCAAGGAAGCTGACAGCAACAAAGCGACTGTCTTCAAATTCCCCAGATCCATTACAGACTTCTGTAACAGCATGATACGTATCGCTAGTAAAAGCTAATAACATATTATCCTGATGGTTAATGCTAGTGACCGCTTGCTCTTTATAACCAGAAGACAGTGAAGTATCGCTCTCAAACAACTCTAAATCTCCACCTTGGTAAGCTTTAGGGGTGCTATGAATATAATACAATACCGTTATTTTTATAGATTCATCATAACGATCAATATGGGGAAGGCTTAAGTGGCCATTCCCACCGCTTATTAGAGTAATAGAAGGCTTTTGCACAGGGAAGTGCTCAATACCTAAAGCATCACATAATATTGGTAGCTGTTCTAAAATCCGTTGAGAAAGTACGTCACACACCATATCCACCGGGCTCGTGTCGCGCCATGTCTTATTGTGCTCAGGGGAAAAATACAGTGATGAGCTGATAGATTGGTAATCATCAGGGGTTTCAAGAGAGCTAAACGAATTTTTATGGGCATGCATCCGGCAAACAAATTCGTCACGTTCCTTAGCGGATAAGAATTGCTGTACCTGTACATACCTTACAGATCCGACTTGCACAATATCCATCCGATTATCTGAATTATCACGATTCACTTGGCCACGAGAGTTCATATACAAAGTTCCTTCTTTAAATATTGTTCAGAATAACTCTACTTATTCTACATACCCAAACAAAAAATAAGTCATTCATTATAAGTATTTCAGACCGTGTTTTTTAGCTTGGCAGAGAAATCACACATCAAAATCATGTCGCATAAGCATTCTAAAATGTCGCTTTTATTTCAAATTTCTCCCATCGATCAGCGTACTGTAGCTAGCAGACGATATGCACTCACGCAGTAAGTCACTCCAACAATAAGCACCTAAACAAAAGTGTCTCTACGAAAAACGACCGTATTCCCACCTCTATTGCCTTATTTGGCTTAATGATTCCAGTGCTATCTCTGATCGGTCAGGGGATCGGTTATCTGCCAGCCGTTATTGCGGTATTACTCTGCATGCCACCGCCGATGATTACCATACCTCTGGCGCCTGGAACAGTATTGCCATTGCCGCCCGTCTGCACTATCTGAATGAAACAAAAACCAAAGAAGCCCTAAGCCCCGCAGAATTCTACGGCCCACGTAGCCAGATGATGCGCTGTATCGATCACCCGACTATGGTGAAAGACGGCTCAGGCTGGGGGAGCTTTAACTGGTATCAGTGCAGCACTAATGGCGAAAGCCGGTTTTACCGGCGCACCGGCCATTACCCTGACCTCTGATGATGTGACCGATATCTGGGCCGATCTGGGAGAACGCTGGTATATCATGGAGCAGTACTTTAAAGCCTACCCTGTCTGCCGTTGGGCACAACCAGCCGTAGAAGCCGTACGTCAAATCCGTCAGCAGCATGAGTTAAAAGCTGAGGATATTGACGAGATCCATATCCACAGTTTCCACGAAGCCACCCGACTGCATGTGAAACAACCGGATACCACAGAGCAAGCTCAGTACAGCCTGCCTTTCTCCGTTGCCACCGCTATTATGGACGATGTAATTACCGCCGGTTCCGTAGCCGAGAATGACCACGGATTGTTTAACCCCACCCGAAAAAACCTAAGTAACAAGGTAATCACTCACGAAGAAGAAAATTACAACGCCCTCTTCCCAGAAGAACGCTGGGCCCATGCCCGTATCTTGCTCAAAGATGGCACCGAGCTACTATCAGAACCCAGTATCGCCCGTGGTAATCCAGAAAATCCGCTGACGGAACAAGAACTGGTAGATAAATTCCATAGCCTCGCCGCCAATGGCCTAAACGAACAGCAACGTGATGCTCTAGTGGAGCAATGCTTTACGATAAAAGGGTTTAGCTTGGAGGAAATGGAGAGGTTTGTGGAAGGGATTAGTATCGAGATTTGATTATGATTTATTCAAATTAGGCTTGTACTGAATAAGCCGCTTAATGGAATAAGCGGCTCTAACTTAGGCATTTTTAATAGTTAATTTAGAGAGCCCCAGACACTACTCAGAGCCCTTATTCTCAGTTCGTAGCCCAATAATTTCAGAAATACTCAACCCTGTTATTTCAGCAATCTGAGCATCCGTCATCATATTCATCTGCAGCAATTTCTTTGCGGTTCCCCATTTACTCTGTTCAAGACCTTGCTCGATACCCTGTTCAAGTCCTCGTTCAAGACCTTGCTCTATGCCCTTTTCCAGGCCTTCTTCTCTACCTTCGTCACGAGCTGTATCGATAA
The DNA here is from genome assembly GCA_047518265.1 of Oceanospirillum sp. Lineage (GTDB taxonomy): Bacteria > Pseudomonadota > Gammaproteobacteria > Pseudomonadales > Halomonadaceae > Oceanospirillum. The sequence continues at coordinate 113,383 of JAKZRG010000006.1, read as the reverse complement.
CATTTTTTAAATCTCGGTAATATTTCAAAGGCTGTTCATTAGAGGAATGGCTATCAGTAGAACCCAGATAATCCTTCTTCATTGCTTCCTCCTAAACCCAATCCATCTGTACCAGATTTCTCACCTGAGTATTAAAAATCATCCCTACCTGAAAAACAGTTTTGCTTGAGTCTTGATATTTAGCGGCATATTGCTGCTGTTTGATCTGTTCCAGTGCGGGGTTTGGTTGTTGGATCTGGTAGTCAGTATGGGTATCCCGTTTAAATTCCATCACGTAGATATAGTCACCCAAGATTATCGTCATATCCGCTTGTCCGCGTAGGCTAATATCTTCCGGGATGATGGTGGCGTTCAGGCTGGCAAAAAAGGCGTACAGTACTGAGGCGTAATAACCTTCAAATTCTGGTAAGTCGTTATGGGTAAAGTTGCGCCAAGGGATAGCAGCAAATAAGCGGGTGATCTGCTTTTGCAAACCCTCCAAATCACCGATATTTAATACCTGAAAGATCTCTTGTCGCCACCGCATACTGCTGGAGTCCAGCTCGCCGTAGGCTTGAATAAAATGGGTATTAAGGGCTGAACGTACTTCTTGATTGGGTACCTTGAGTCGATAGCTCAGATCACCAAAACCCGTTTCACAGATCTCATCCAGCGTAAGGTAGCCGGTTTGAAATAGCAGGGTAATAGGATCAATACGTTCAATATCAAAGGAATCCAGTATCTCTTCACCTACTTCAAGCTGTTCTAACTGAGGCAAAAAGTACTGCCGCTGTTTAAACAATTTGAGTAGGAAAGAAGGGCTGCCAGTTTCAAACCAATAATTGCGATATCTGTAGCCACCCTCGATAAAAAGCAGAATATCGTAGGGGTTATAAACCGCCTCACCGTCAAAGTGGTAGCCGTTGTACCATTGCTTCAGTTTCTGCCAATCCACACCTTGCAGATGTTGAGCAAATTCTGTTTGTAGGTTCTGCTCGGTATAACCGCAAATCGTGCTATAACGACGATCCAGCGTAATATCTTGAATCTGATTTAAACCACTAAACAAGCTGACCTTGGAAAACTTGCTCACTCCAGTCATAAAGGAGAACTGAATATGAGCATCCTGGCTCTTTAACACAGAGTAGAAACTTTTCAGAGACTCTCTAACTTCTGCTGCCAGATCAGGATTATCTATATTATCCAGTATGGGTTTATCGTACTCATCGACCAGCACGATCACCCTCTGCTGATATTTCTGCTCAACAGCTCTGATCAATGCTCGAAATAGTGCGGGAATACTCTCAGCATCACATTCAATACCGTGGTATTCCATTTGTAGTTTAAGCTGACAACGCAACTCACTTTCTAAAGCTTGCACACTGTTAAAAGGGCCATCGGCAAAATCAAAACGTAATACAGGATAGTTTTTTGTCCAATCCCACTTATCTTCGATATAAAGCCCCTGAAACAACCGACTATTCCCTTCAAACAGTTCTTTCAAAGTGTCCACTAGCAGACTTTTACCAAACCGACGAGGGCGGGAAAGAAAGTAACGACCAGAACCTTCCAATAGCTGAGCAATCATAGGGGTTTTGTCGATATAGACAAAATCGCTTTCGATAATACTGGAGAAGGTTTGAATACCGATGGGAAGCTTTTTCATGGAATGCCAAAGTGTGATGACGATTAAGTCTCTATCATACGCCGACCTAGGCTAGGGGACAAAGCTGCTTCTATATATCCATTACAGCTAAAAACTCTTCAAATTCTTCACCTGTTGTTAGGTGTTGTACGGGAATGATTGATCTGAAATGCAAAAAGGCCGCTATCAAAGCGGCCTTTTTTAATCTTTAGCGGTGTATCTGATAAGCCTTAGGCGGTGACAAAAATCAACGAGCCTGGCAGGAAGAAGAATACGGTAGAGACATAACCGAATGCGATACGACGTTTTACAGCGGCTAGGGCTGCCAACTTCTCTGCCAGCACCAGTGGCAGGTTACGCAGGAACGGGATACTGAAAATAGTAACAACCGCTAATACGTTGTAGCTCAGGTGTACCAGAGCGATTTGCAGGGCAAAGATTGCCATATCACCACCTACTGCCGTAGCGGCCAGCAACGCTGTAATACAAGTACCGATGTTTGCACCTAGAGTGAATGGGTAGATATCTTTCAGCTTCAGTACACCAGTGCCCACTAGAGGCACCATCAGGCTGGTGGTGGTGGAAGAAGACTGAACCAGTACGGTTACGATACTACCGGATGCAATACCCGTCATAGGGCCACGGCCAATTGCACCGTGCAGCATGTCTTTCGCACGTCCTACCAGAGCCTTCTTCAGTAACTTACCCACAAAGGCAACAGAGAAAATGATCAGGGCGATACCCAGAGCAATCATGGTAATGCCACTGGTCGGTTCTGGCAGTGCGGAGAACAGATCTTTAGTGGCACCGGTTACAGGTTTAATCAGAGGTTTGATGAAGTTCATGCTCTTCATGCTCAGAGACTCACCACCTACTAGCAGAGCTGCTAAGTAAGCACTGATTTTTTCCAGCATGCCAAACATCAGTTCCAGTGGCAGGAAGATGATCACGGCCATTAGATTAAAGAAATCATGTACCGTGGCTGCAGCAAAGGCGCGACGGAATTCATCACGATTACGAATGTGACCCAAGCTAACAATGGTATTGGTGATGGTCGTGCCGATGTTGGCACCCATAATCATGGGGATCGCCATTTCAACAGGCAAACCACCGGCAACCAAGCCAACAATAATAGAGGTCACAGTACTGGAAGATTGAATTAGAGCCGTTGCCACCGTGCCTATCATTAGTCCCACAAGTGGATGAGAAGCAAATTCAAACAGTTCTTGTGCGTGTCCCGCTGTCGCCCATTTGAAACCGGTGCCGATCATGCCAACGGCAACCAGCAGCAGATAAATAAGCGAGGTAATACCCACCCAGCGGATGACGTTTTGTTGTGTAGTCGATGTTGCTGTGTTCATAGATAATTCCTGACACAAACCTGATATTTGGAAGCGGATGCTATAGACCTAAACAACAATATTTCGATATTCGTCAGCTAGAGGGCTGAGAACGTTTGTTTAGGTATTTTGACATCCGAGCTAAGAATTTTGATTGAGGGCATTATCAGGTAGCTTTATGACGGAAATATTACAAATGAAACATTGATGAAGCTTTTTGGAAATATTAATGAAACCTAAAAGAAATATTTCGTAATTAAAAAAGAGCTAATACGCCCCTAGCCAGTGATTCGATACATGACACTATCTCTCCTACAATTTCGTAACAAACCATAAATCTGTTTTATGTGACAATCTATCTTATTCTATTGGAATCAATCACTTATAAGGATGTAGACTATTGAAAATATCAACCAAACTGCTTGCTACCCTCTGTGTTTCATTTCTTCTTCAGGCTTGTGGATCAGCTTCAGATACTGAGTCTAAGGCTGAAGAAAGCTCTGACAGTGAAATCAATCAACTAAAAGCCTAACCAGCAGAGGTCTCTTATAGCATCATCCACAGCGGCTACAATCCTTATGTTGAGGGGCGTTACAGGAATATCAAGGTATTTGATAACACATCAGACTATGAGCAAGAACTAGGGAAATATTTTCACAGCTACCCTGCAACTACAGATACTCCGATAGATATTGATTTTTCAACATCACAAGTTTTGCTAATCGATATGGGCGTACAAATCAATGGAGGTTATAGTACTAAGGTCAGTCAAGTCGAAGAATTTGATAGTTATGCAAAAGCTACCGTTGTTTACTCCCACCCTGGAAGCGGCTGCTTTGTTACCACAGCGTTAACCCAGCCCTATCAATTTATTGAGATAAACACCTCCAAAAAATTGCTGGTTGAAGAAGAACTTCAGATTAACAATTGCAACTAACTCTTCTCCCCCCTGTTTCTTGTCCCCTTAGCGGCATACTTGTTCTTCAACCCGTACCCAACAGGTGTAGAGGAAACACACTTTCCTCTATACCTGAAACTGCTCGGTATTTTGTGCCTACTGCTGCGTCAGAAGTTCAGTGATTTTCTGCAAGAGGCGATGGATACTACGAATAATCAATAGAGTAGCCACAAGAGCGATCACAATAGAAGCCAATAGTAAGGCACTGATTAACCAATGCCACCCCATCCCTTACAGTTGTTACTTGAAACCCAAAAAAGAATCGGGAGCTTTTCTCTTCTATATATCCGTATGAACTTCTATATGATTTGATGATGTATCAGGCTTCTTATTAGCAAGACCCGCTCCCAACATCACCAAAACCAGAGCAATCATAATATCCATTGTCCAAGCGCTAATACCTGCTAGCACCAAGGAAACTGCGGTAATTAAGGGGGCAGAAAAACTAAAGGAGGCCAACAAAGATTGATTGCCCGTTTTCATACCTGCATCCCATAAATAAAATGCGCCTCCCACAGGGCCTAGACCTAGCAATAAAGCTCCCAGCCATTCACTGAGGGATAGATCCCATTGCACTGGTTCTAACAATAGATGAGCAAACAGAGACAAAACCGCCACTACCAATGATAACCAACCAATATCCTCAACCTTGCCCGGTGTTTTTGATAGATACCAAGAATAGAAAGACCAGATACATGCACAGGCAAAGGCCAGTAAGTACCCTAATATCATCTCCATGCTAAAAAGTGGATTTGCTCCCCCATTTATACCCGAGTCGACCTTCGAAGAAATAATCACCACAATTCCAATAAAACTAATGCCCCCTCCCAGAAAGGCCATCAAACGGCTACCGCTTTTAGCCACAAAGACCGTTAATAATAAGGGCCAAAGATAAACAATCAGGCTAACCTCCATGGCTGGTGCTAGTTTAAGAGCCATAAAGTAAAAAAAGTGGAAACCAAATAAGGCGAATATGCCCACCAGCCAACCCGTACGGCTCAGTTCAGGTCGAGTAAATAACGGTTGTTTATAAATTAACCGTTTTAAAAACATCAAACCGGAAGAGATAAAAAAGCAGATGGATAACAACTGAAAGGCCGGTACATTAAGGGTGAAACTACCCAATAGAGCCAAAACACCCCAAAGCACAATAGCGCTAATACCATAAACTGAACCATAAAAAGTGCTGCCGGACGTTAGGTTTAAAGTACGTTTTAAGATTGTCATAGCCAGTCCTCTGTCTCATTGAATCTGAGGTCAGTGTAAAAGCATAAGAAGGATATAATTGTGCTGAAAAGATTATTTTTAACGCTTAAAAGCCGAAGGCTCTATAGGATAAAATCCAACTCTGGTCGATTCTCTGATCGATAAGCAGTCCCAGGAAATAATATTGAGTGCTTTTACTCAATGCTCTACCTAGCATATGCTTGGTTAAAAATACCCTCTAATCAAAAAATAAATAAGGGAATGCTAAGCATGAAAACTCTTACTCTGGGACAGCAAAATTTAACCTTGGAAGATTTTCCTTTTCAGGCGTTTGATAAAGTACGTTATGCGGATACAGATCGTCAGGGACATGTTAATAATGCTGTTTTTTCCACTTTTCTTGAGACTGGTCGTGTTGAGTTTCTTTATGATCCTCAAAATCCACTGACGGCAGAGAACGCCTCTTTTGTGATTGCTAATATCAATCTAAACTTGGTTGCAGAAGCTAGATGGCCTGGGAATATTGATATAGGTACGGGGGTTACTAAGGTCGGTAATAGCTCTTTAAGTCTTTATCAAAGTCTATTTCAGGATGGTCGCTGTGTGGCTACAGCAGAAACCGTTATTGTGCAGATGGATGAGAGCACTCGACGATCAAGTCCTCTAGAAGAGAAAACAAAGGCTTTTCTAGCTCAGTATCTGTTGTCTTAGAGCATCAAAGATATACATGAAAATAGAAGATCCGCAGTGGTTAACTCTCTGAGTTGTTACTTTCCAATTGAGTGATTTCCACTGCATTTCGCCCCCTATTTTTAGCTCGGTACAAAGCAGTATCGGCTCGATTTATCAATCTATCCAATGAATCAATCTGACCAGAAAAGCCGGATAATCCTATACTGACCGTTAGTTGAATTGATTTTTCATGACACCCCATAGCCGTTTTTGCTATTTTCAATCTAAGCCTATCGGCAAACTCGGCACCTTCAATCAGGCTTGTTTCCGGCAGCATCACAATAAACTCCTCCCCTCCAAACCGGGCTGAGATATCTGCCTCTCTTACAGAATCTGAGATTAGCTTTGCAATCGCTTTTAAGGCCTGATCCCCTACATCATGACCCCATTGATCATTCACCGCTTTAAAGTAATCAATATCCAGTATGGCAATACAATAATTATGCTGATAGCGACGGGCCTGTTGATCAATAACCTTCGCATACTCATAAAATGCCCGGCGATTATTTAAGCCGGTTAAATAATCGGTTCTCGCTTGCCGCTCGGCCGCTTTTTTTGATCGCTCCAGAGTCGTAATCCAATAGGAATAAAACTGATAACCCAGAACCACCACCACCAGAAAAGCAATCACCATAATCCAATACACGGCATAAACGGACTGTAAAGAGATGGAGAAGGCGTTGCGCATAGCCTCATAATCCTGGGATTCTTCGGCTAAAAAATAGAGTTGTTCGGTCAAATTAAAGGTAAAAACCAGGAAGAGAAATACCGTACCCACAATAATACCGCCAAAGGTCATGGCATTACCTTTACGCACCGGAGGGTGGGCCACAATCCAGGAGAGCCCTCGACGCCAGCGAATGATCACGGGTAATAGTAAAAAAAGCAGGGGGCCAATTAAGAAAACCTTTTGTAGGAATCCGCCCAACCACCAACCTTGCCAGATGGCAAACACCTGATAAGCATCTAAAGCCGTGGTATGGGTCCAAATTAAAGCTCCCGTTGAAGCCAAAACCGAACTAAAAAAAGCAATCAGGATAAAAAATAGCACCGAGCTGGAACTGCGAAAATCCAGAGGGATAGGAATTGCCCGATAAACCACCGCATAAACAGCAAAACCTAACGGATTGGCACAGGCAAATAACAAAGCCCACGCCAGAGGCATATCGGAATAAAGCGCTAAGGTAAGGGTCGTAATGTAAGCTGGAATAGCTCCCCACCAATAACCAAATAGTAGGACCCACAATAAGCAGATAATCATGGGTAGATAAATCGTGATATAGACGTCGACACCACCAAAATTGAAAAGCAGGCCAGACCAATCAAAAACAACCGTCGCCAGACCCAGTGCAATACTGGCAATTAGGCTGATACACCAAGCTGATAATACTCCCGCTTTTTGCGCAGCAGTACCTTGTTTAAGTAGCAGGAGCAAGCTTGCTGGCCGGTAGGCACTATCAAAACTGATAACGTTTTTATCCGCCATTTCTTGCCCACAATTCAGCCTGTATCTTTAAAAAATAACACAAGGTCAGGATCTAAGCCCGGTTATCCGAGCTTATTTTTCAGCTGAACATTACATCAGAAGCCGTATTCTACCCCCATATGCAAGCGATCCTGCTCACTGAACTGGCCGTACAAACCATTTTGACTACCATAAATAACATCAGCACCGAGCCATACATCCAGCTCACTTTCAACATTCCAACTGAGCTTAGGCCGAAGTAGACCATCCTCGTCATTCAGACTGTGCAGCAATAGAGTTTTAAACTTCCAGGTTTCATTAGCAAAGTTTTGTTCATAGAGGAAACTCAGAGTGTGCTCTGTTCGATCCCGAATAATCGCACTCTGATAATCCAGTAGACTGCTTTGGAACCACTGTATACTGAGCATAATGTCGCTCAAACCTTGATAATCCAGACCAATTACCGAGGACAGCTCAGCACTATTAGCAATACCTCTGCTTTCTGCTGACAGATCACGACTAATAAAATAGCTGTCGCTGTTCAGGCCCAGCTCTGCTCTTAAAGTCATATCACCAAAAGCATTACTCAGGCTGCCCCCCACTAAATGAGAGCGTTGATATTCCGGGGTAATTGTCACGCCATTGCTCGCAACATCTTGCCCTTTGTCTTGATCTTGATAGAGTACGGCAAAATCATTGTAGTGGTACAGGTAGTTCAGGCTGAGATCCCAGCCATCAATAAAGGCTGTATATTTCAGACCCAGTTCACTGTCTTTTAACCCATGATTCGGGCTATCCGCCTGCGCTATAGTCACAGGAACAGTTACAGGAATACCTGCCGGAACAGAAGGCACTCTTGATGGTTGGCTAAAAGCATAAGCACTGTCGATTTGTGGCATCTGATGATAGGTCGTATCAGGTATCCATAACAGCTGTAGCTGTCCCTCTTCCCCCACGTCTATTTCTGCATTCACCATCCAGAGTGGGATTCTGGAGTCATCAAACTCATCCAGAATAAATTCCCGAAAACTCTGCGGATTGACTTGATCCAGCACCTTAAGACCATCGGACTCGCCCCAAACCACCTGCTGTTTACCCAAGCGCCAGATGACTCCATCAGTTTCCGTATCCAGATACAACTCACGAATACTGATATCACCGTGAGAGTGATGTATAAAAGGCCCATTGATGCCACTGTAATTGTCATCATCCAGGTCTTGCCGTGATAACCGATTCTCGGTGTCATAACGCAGCCGGGTCAGTAGAGTGAAACGGCTTTCCTCGCCCGCATCCTGCTGCCACTGCAGATCCAACAGGGACTCAAACTTCTGGCTTTCTGCGGGATTCTTTTTCTGCTTGGGGCTCCAGGCCCATTCCTGTTCAAAGGTGCCACTGAGTTCACCGTCAGGCCAAGTGAAAGCTGAATAATCAGAATCCTGTGCAGGGCTCGCTTGTACCGGGTTAAGCAGTTGCTGTTGCAACTGGTCGGAAACCGTTTCAGATGCGGCCAGTACAGTTATGGCCAAAGGCCACAACAGTACACCGGCTAATACTTTTTGTTTCATTGCTATTCGGGCGTTCACTAAAATGTGCTCTGACATCTTAACGCCCCCGAGTTAATGAGTTTTTACGGAACAAGCTGTCTTTCACTCGGGTTTGATAATCCACCTCTGAAAACTCAAATAGGGTTTTATGACCGGTTTTATGGTTCACCGCCTCAATGTTATGCCGGGTCCAGATACCACTCACTTGGCGGATATCGGACATCATAACGCTTTTCAGATAGTTGCCTTTGGGTCCCCAGTATTCTGAAGACTGAATCACCCAGTTGTCCTGATTCACCAGAAACTCCACCCGGCCATAACCCAGTTCACGGGCAATCGCGTTACTGTGTGGAGTCCCTTCCATTTTCAGCAGGGACTGGCCATTTTGTTGCTCCAGACCCAAGACCTTATAGTGGTAATCCGCCGGTTCCAGCTTGCCTTCCAGCTTCATATCCTCGTAGGTCATGTCGGTTCCCAGAAAATAGTCTCCTCGGTCCGAGGCGGATATACGACGTACCTTACGCAATGCAGGCAGATACAACCACTGATCATCATCCACTTTTGGGTCTTTATAATCGAAGGTTAAAAAACCGGTACCTTTGACGTTACTGGGCTTTTGATAGAAGAGTACAGAACGCTTTTCATCACCAAAAAACTTGCGATAACTGGTGGTCAGGCGCTCTCGCACCTTGCCCCGTTTGTCGGTCATCACCATACGCAGTTTGCGTACTACGTGTTCACCTTCATCCACAGCATTAATATTACTGACCACAGTTTCAGCAGAGGGCAGCGCAGTAGCATGAGCAGTGGATATCAATGCAGGCAAGGCAACCGTTGTTAATAAAATACTAGCCATGGCAATAGATAGAGATTGCTGTTTAAACATAATAATAACTCCTCAGGGTTAGCACTTAGAGATTAGGCATTGGCCCGTTTTTCAGAGACTGCTTGGCGATTACGAGCATCTTGTTTGCTGCTGGGCTGACAGAGAAAGGCGGGTTTAAAGACCTTTACCAGGGCCGGTATCAGGGTCATGCTGGTGATAAAGCTGGTGCTGACCGCCAGGGCGACGATAATACCGAAGTTCATCAGTGGTACCACCTGACTGCTCATCAGAACACCAAATCCACAGGCGATAGCTAAGAAATTAAACAGCAGGGCACGACCGGTGCTGGGGTAAAGGGACATAATGGCTTGCTCATGATCGGCCGCACTAGAAATACCCGGTTGACGCTGGAAGGCCACGCGCAGGCGATCAATGGTATGAATGGCAAAATCAACACCTAACCCCACGGCGACCGAAGCAAACATAGAGGTGCCAATTCCCAGAGGAATATCCAGTAGCACCATGCTGGTATAAACCAACAGGATCGAACCACCCACAGGTAACAGAGCCAGAGCACCTGCCATCAACGAACGGAATAACCAAGCAGAGATCGCAAATACCAGTAATAGGGTGACTGCTAGACCTAAAAAGTGACTCTCCCCTAGGTCTTTAATCCAGTGATAATTGACATTCACCCGACCAGATAACGTTGCCTTCAGCCCTAAAGAGGTAAAATTCTGATCAATATAAGCCTGTAGTGCTTCCACCACAGGTTTGATATCACTGTATTTACCGCTATCCAGATTCAAACGGATATTGGCAATCTGATAGTCATAATCCACCTCTTCCTCGAAATCAGTGGGTTCGGCAGATGCGGTATAGATCAGGAAGTATTGGGCGATCAACTCTCTGTCATTGGGTAAAAGGTACTGTGACTTATCTCCTTCATTCAGAGAACGATTCATCTGTTTCAGATAATCCACAATGGAGGTAGAGCCATTTACATGGGGCAGAGTTTGCGCATAACTTTGCAGTGCCTGCATCTGCAACAGATATTCAGGGTTAAATAAACCTTCTGGCTGATCCGCTTCTATGACAATATCCAGATTATTTGTGCCATCCATCAGCTCATTAATCACCTGATCGGCAATATAGATGGCTTCACTCTCATGGAAAGTGGCAATGCGATCCTCATCAACCTTTAAGTCTAAGGCGGCATAAGACCCTATGCCTGAGATCAACAGGAAAAAGACAATAACTTTACCCGCATTGCGCAGAGTTAAAGCGCCTAAGACAGCCATAAACTGACTGAATCGATCCGTTTTCTCCTGACGAGCGACCTTAATAAAACTCGGATGCACCTTGGGTTTCACCAATACCATAGCGGCAGGCAATACCAACATGGAATAGAACCAGGCAACAAAAACACCTACCGCAGTAAACAGACCAAAAAACTTAAACGGAGGCATATAGGCCGCCAGATACAAGCCTAGAAAACCGGCTACTGTCGTTAGAGTAGTTAGTGTCACCGGACGCCACATCTCCGCCATGGCGGCAATCACCAGTGACTTTACGGAACGCTCGGGGTGACGTGCCTGCAGGTCGTAATATTCGCTAAAGATATGAATGGCATCGGCGACAGAAATACCGATCAGGATGACTGGCAGGGCATTGGTAATAACAAAAAACGGCACGTCACTCACGGCCATCACCGATAAAGGAATCAGCACAGATGCGGCAATAATCAGGTTACCCAACAATGCCGGTATAAAACGACGGAAGGCAAAGATCATAATCAGAGTAATAATCAGACCGGCCATAGGATTCAGCTTCTGAGCATCGGCATCAATATAACTGCCCAAATAACCGGATACGGCCCCCTCACCCGCTACATGTAGTTGATCATTCGCACCAAGCTGGGCCTGCTCCACTAGGGCCATCAACTGATTAAAGGTAGCTTTCGCCTGAGTTTCATCCACCAGTTCAGCCACAATCAGCGCCGCCTGGCCGTTCTCTGCTACTAAGTTGCCCTGATATAGAGGAAAATCAGCGACGGCACGACGCATACGTTCCGCCTGTTGCTGAGTATCGGGATAAGGTTCATAGAAGGCATCCACCTCCATACCATCCGCAGTACCGGTAATATTATTTTCCGTCGAAAGGCTCAGCACCCGATTCGGATCGATATTATCCAGCACCATCAGACTGTCACTCAGCTGCTCAATGAGAGCCAACGTCTTAGGATTAAAAACACCGGTTTCTGAGCGATTGACCACGGCAATCACCATAGGGTCGGATAGGCCAAATTGCTCTTTAACCTTGTTCTTATAAACCAGTGCGGGATTATCCTCCGACAAAAATGCATCCGCCCGAGTATCTTTATACAGCTGAGGTAGCTGGGATAACCAGGCCACCAAGAGCACAAGACCCAGTAGCATTATCATTTTTGGATACTCAACTACCCGGCTGAAAAACCGAGTAGCTCGATCTTCAGGCAAAGTACCTATTTCTTGTTCATAAGCAGACATGACACCCTCATATGACGCACAAATATGCGTATACATGTATTTTTAAAAAAATAACGGGAAACTAATCCCATCGCGCTTAATACTGTTAATTTCTTAGATACAAAATTTTCACTTAAATGTATATGCATGTATAGGGTTGAAAAAATAGCCACTAACGATTAATAACAGCGGCTAATCCTATCAATCCATCCTAATTCAATCTAAGCCAACAATGGTTTCACTCAGCCCCAGTAACTGCTGGCTCAGTTCAGGCCCCAACTGCTGATAGACCTCTTTTTGCGCTTCAAACCAAAACACTTCCGCTTGTTTATATTTTTCCAAACCAGCTTCACTTAGGCGTAATACCTTCTGACGACGATCCTGTCCCGGCTGAACATCCAGATAGCCATCCCGAATCAAGGGCTTTAGGTTGCGGGTTAAAGTGGTTTGATCCAATACTAAGACCGATTGCAGCTGTTTATTGCTGGTCTCGCCCAGCAGATAAGAGGCACGCAGAATCGTAAACTGCCCTCCTTTTAAATCACAGGCAGACAGATGCTGGTCATAGATTTTATTCATCACCCGCGTAGCTTTACGTAGTGTCAGGTTTAGACAGGGTAACTGAGCCAGCTCAGATGCAATTTCAATCGTATTTTTACTCATGCAAATAATTTACATGCATATGCATGGTGTGTCAAAGAAAAAACAATAGGGAATAAACCTAATTGAATGGATTGCCGATGTGATATTTATTGATACTCACATTCAAACTAACGACGATAGTCTCTGGGAGATTGATCAAAGAAGTCAGCAAAGCGACGGCTAAATGCAGAAGCATCCTGATAGCCTACTTTATTGGCTATTATTCCGACAGGGTAGTCCGTATGGGCCAACAGGGCACGAGCCTTTTCCATTCGTAGTTTTAACAGATATTGTCCAGTGGATAGCCCTGTCACCTGACGGAAAAGATTTTTGTATTGGCTCACACTTAAACAGGCTATAGAAGCTAACTGTTTTAACTCTGGCGTATGGCTTAAGTCCTGCGCCAGATACTCCAAGGCCTTTTGGATACGACTATCTCTTTTGCTACTGCTGGATTGCTGTGCCAGTAGTTGAACAAATAGCAGCCCCATACTCTGTTCCAAAGTCTGGTTCAGTTCGCTGTTTAACTGCTGTTCAATAAACAAACAATAGCTCAGAAAGCTATCGGAGATATCGATAAAGGGATCAGAGCGAGACTCCAACTCTAAAGGCAAAGAGTCTAGATCAGCCACGATAAAACAGGCTTTGGCATCGGCTAAAAAGCGATGCATAACACCGGATTGAATCAAAGCCCCTTTACCTGGCCCTAACCGTTCAGCTTTCTGCCCTTCATGAATGTCAGCTTGCCCTAGCAAGAGTTCAATCACTCCATGCAAGGGAATAACCACCTGACAAAAATCATGAGTATGGGCCCTAGGTTTTGGCCCATAAGAACGGATAGATAATCGAGCACAGAGAGGTTTAGGATCATGCTTCATAGTATCTATCCATTGAGTAGCAGAACTGAGTTATATCCTATTATTAATCACGCTCAGCTATTGATCATAGTCTGTTGGGCACATTGGAAAAGTGCTTAGCATGATCACTGCCTGGGTAGCGTTGTTCTAACCAAAGGGACATTTCAGCGGTGGACATCAAGCCTGATACTTTCTTCCAGGAGCAGCGTTTTTGCTGGGCTGGGCGTTCAAAAGGCTCATAACAGGCCCATTGGGTTTGATAGTTTGATGTGTATTTCTGAACACAAACTTTTTCACTAATATTAACTAACATTTTTCTCTTACATCCATAACACACTCGTTGCTATTTCCTATAGCAGGTGCCAAACCAAATAATTTTATATCCTAAGCACCTAAACAAAAAAATCTTTACAGAATATTGCCATTTTCTCTGACGGTCGTCGGAAAATATTGGAATACTCTTGTTTAGGTATGCAGCAATTAACAAATAATCAGAACGGTTAAAACCAAATACTAAAAATTATATTTACAGGGCAGGAAAATTACAGCAGCACATCAATAGCAGAATAAGTGGGAATTTAAATTTTACACGTTTGACCAACACCGTATCGATAGCTTTATCAAAACGATATCAATAATATTATCAACAAGGATAACCAGAAGGTAATCGTTCCTAAAACGAAAAAGAGCACAGTCAATGACTATGCTCTCTTCTAGGTCGGACTCTGTTAGCTGAGATACAGCTATCGGATATCCTAACTCTAAGCTATCGCACTAATTAAAGTACGCGAATTTCTTCAGCTTGAGGACCTTTAGCGCCTTGAGTGATAGAGAACTCAACTTCTTGACCTTCTTTCAGAGTCTTGAAGCCTTCACCAACGATAGCGCGGAAATGAGCAAATACGTCTGGACCAGAAGACTGCTCAATGAAACCAAAACCTTTCTCTTCGTTGAACCACTTAACGATACCAGTAACTTTAGACATAGTAATATCCTAAAAATTTCAATAATTAATAATAATGATCTTCTTAAAACAAAAGATCAGATGGCAGAAACTAACGCTATAAATTATGAAATACAGGACGAAAATAATAGTACATCGTAAAGCAGGCATAATTTTATGGCTAAACTTCAAGCCGCGGCCAGAATATAGCGAGTCCAAATAAAAAACAACTATTATTTTCACCTTTTATCTTAGTTTACGTCTGTTTTTCCAAGATAGGGTGCCCTAATAATAAAAATCTATATAACCGAAAGCTACATTATGATTTTATTTTTCAAACAGTTATCGGCAATCATTTTAATCAAGAGCAATACGTTTCTCTCTTCTAGCAGGTCACTTCATGCCTCAATAAAAATGTTCTAAACCTTCAGTGGCGGTCATAATTGTCCGTTAATGGCGGCAAAAAATATCCGTCATTTCCATAAAAAATGGGAAAAATATCACCTATTTCTAAATATGCGATCTCCTGAGTGCGTAACTCTCTTTTCCGGAAGGACTGGTTTCTTTATGACGCACTCAAACAAAGCTTCCTTTATTGGCATAAGTTCTGCATTAATCAAAGATATTAAGAGTATTTACTTTAAATTATACAGGGAGTCTCGGTATGCAGAGCATTCAATCGACATCAGTACCAGTATCAAAACCTTATATACCTACTGCGACAAAGGTTGGTGGAAACCAATTTAAGATTGATGACTATTTGCCTATGGAGTTGACGGGAGCAAAGCTCACCACGCTTTCTCTAGTAGATAAGAACAAAATAGGAGATGAACTCGCTCTCAATCTTCCAAGGTTAAATCCAGAGCAAGTTCTGGAAGACCGTCTAGCAAAAGCTGATCAACATGATACCAGCGCGATCATTAAAATGAGCGGCGAAGTTGTGGGTTATATGCAGACCGATGGTTCTGCCACAACCCGCAACAATCTGAAGATGGAAGGTGATGATAATGCTTCTCGCATTGATTATCTGAAACAGCATTACGGTAATAAGATCAGTATCGAGGAGTTTGCACCGGGTAAAGGACCGACTCATGCTGAAGCTTATGAAGCATTCAGCGGCCTCGACTATAAAGAGCAGACGTATATCCAGCACCAACAGATGCACCAGGATATCCTACTGGCCAAACAAACAACTGCAAGAATACAACAACAGCAAAAAGAGCAAAGGGAAGCTTGGGAAAGTGTTCCGCAGACAAATCTATTAACTCAGGATGGGCTTACTATTAGCGGCTGGGATAAAGACGGCGGTATCAGTATCAATCACAACAACCTGATGCAACTGTCAGAACAGGCTGGATACGACTTAGCTCAAACCCGAGACATTTATCGACAGCTCAGAGACAGCAGTAGCCCGGAAGCTGCCATTGCAGCCCTACAGGAACACTTTTCCGGCGAAGCCGAATTGAAGCCTTTAGCTGAGGGGGAGATGATGACCCGTAAACAGGTAATGCACTACTCACCTGAACAAATTAGAGACGGTTATCTATAAATATGTGATTCCAGTGTCAGCTGCCGATTGACACCTCATAAAGGCAGAAACCCATTTAGGGTCTCTGCTTTTAATTTTATCCCGTCTATCAACTGCTCAGATGTTAAGTTTGGAGTCCAATCAACCCAATACTGAACAAGGCAGCCAGCCTAACTCTTTTATCGCTTTAGCACTGGAAAAGGGTTGATTTAAACCATAACCTTGAGCCCAGTCACCATATACCTGCTGCCACTCACTTATAGGAACAACCTTTACAGGCTGATCGCTGAGTTGCTGCCCTAAGCCCCCAACGGTCACCGCTTCATCGCCTGCAGCAATATACTCTTCGCCAGCTCGGCCTTTTTCCAGCACTAACCGATAGAGCTCAGCTAAATTTCCCCTTTCAACCAAAGCCCAGCACAGTTGCTCCGATTCAGGTACACAAGGTTGCCCCATACGTTCCAGTTCCCACAACAGGATCGGTGGCACCGAGGGGGCTTCTTTATCCACCACATTGACCGGACTCACCACTCTAAGATCAATACTCGGTTGTTGTTTGAGATAGGCAATGCTATCTAACATCCACTGAAAAGCTGGGATAGACGTTTTAGGCGTTTGTTCGGTGATAAGGTCGGAGTGATTACCATAGGTCCAACAGCCGGAGGTGTACAAGAGCGTCAGCGTTTGATCTCGTTCTGCTGTCGCTTGAGCGACTGCCCGCATCAAGGCCATATCCACTTGCCCCATATCCTCACCAAAACCACAGGCCAGATGGATCAGTCCATCAAACTGATTTAACTGTTCGAGCCAGACCTCGGGTTGCTGGATATCACCAGATATTACATGAGCTCCCAGTTTTAACGCCTTTTCTGCGCTTTGCTCTGAACGGCACAAAACACTGACCTGATAATCGTATTGCAATAGCTCCGCCACTACGGCGCTGCCAATATTACCGGTGCCACCGGTTACCAAAACAGATTTTTTCTGCATCATACGTCCCTTTCAATTAACGGATATAGCAAACTGATTGATGAATATGGGCGTCACTGTAAATAGCTTTCAGGCAGGACTCTATAGAAGGAAAGCAAAGAAGGATAAGCTATCGATAACCTTGGACGATCCGTCGATTTATGAATATTCAGGAGCTAGGGCTTTAAACTGTAAACGATACTGCTTCGGTGTTGTGCCATGGAATTTACGAAAATTGCGAATAAAAACATCGCTAGACTGAAAGCCACATTGATGGGCAATCTGTTTAACCCCATTATCCCCAGTCACTAACAACTGAGCTGCCAATAAACAGCGCCACTGTTGAACAAACTGTAATGGTGTACTCTCAGTCAACTGCTTAAAACGTTGGGCAAAGGCAGAGCGGGCCAGACCGGAGTACTGGGCCAGAGACTCAACCGTCCAATCATCTTGTGGCTGTTGTTGAATCGCCATCAGTACCGGAGCCAGATAACGATCCTGTACCGCTAATAACCAACCGGGTTGTAATGTCTGTTGATCCAGATAACGCAACACCTCCAGTAATAACAGATCCAACAAACGTTGAGACGCCGCTTGACTGCCAGCACCCGACTGAGCATTCTCCTGATATAGCCAAGCCAGTAACTGAGCAACACGAGGCTGTTCCTGTGCGGGGATCACGATCACCTCAGGTAAACCGCCTAATAGAGATGAACCAGCCCAGTGCATAAAAGGTGCAAAGCTGAGCACGCCACATATAACGCTACTGGCAGCCCCTTGGCCTCCGATGGTTATTTCTTCCAGTTCCTGCCTGGTTTTACCGACAAATAAGGAGTGTGCATCCTGGCAGGTAACATCCTGTTCACTCATCAAACGATGAGGTGAACCATAGGGCAATAGCAGCAAACTACCCTGTTCCAACCATAACGGTGACTGATTATTTATCTCTAATAAACAGCGTCCAGAGTGTACATAGCTGAAGCAGCAGCCAGTTAATTGGGACTCGGCAATGCCCCAGGGCGCCCGCAACTGTACATGGGCAAACACCTCGCACTTAGGGGCGAGGTGTTCAATAAATTGACTCAGTGAATCCATCCTCACAGATTAGTACTCACTTACAATAGTCTCTAAGTTTGAGAGGCCATCACTTTAATCCCCATGGCCACCATGGCACCACCCAGCACACGGTCAATCCAATGGCTGGCGTTCTGAAAGCGACGATTAATAGCAGGATTAGACAGCAAGACCACTACTGTAGAAAACCAACCCATCTGAATCAGCATCATCCACGCACCGTAAATCGCTAATTGATACAGCGGCATGTCCGGTGACAATACCAGAGTGAATAGAGAAACAAAGTAGATGGGTGCTTTAGGATTCAAAGCATTACACAAAAAGCCGATACCGATACTTTTCGCAGCAGAGTGCTTTTCTACCGGTAATGCCTCCGTGCACTCATTGCTACTAATAGAAGCCGCTTTAGCCCGTAAACCTTTAATGCCCAGATAGATCAGATAACTGCCACCTAAAATCTTAATCACCCACAATGCTGTGCTGGAGTTAGCAATCACCGCCGCCAGACCAAAACTGGAATAGAGAATATGCACAGAGAGCCCCAAAGCAATACCCAAGCTGCACAAGAAGCCCGCTTTACGGCCATTGGACAGTGTTTGCTGGGACACCATAACAAAATCTGGCCCCGGCGATGCCGCTGCCAATAAATGAATAGAACTGATCAGTAATAAGCCTTGCCAAAGATCCATAACACACCTCTTTAAATCAAATATTGTGCATCACTGCTAAACCTTACCTCTGAAACAGTACTTTCTGATTCAGAGGCTCCTATTTTTTAGCTGAGACCGCCTAAAGGTTATTTTTAACTGGGACGGGCTAAAAATTACTTTGTAGCAGGAATGGGCTAAAAGTTCTTTTTAGCTGGAATAAGCATATACAATAAACAATACCTTGATTAGATACCCAGTTAGGAAAGGATTGTTGCACTGTGCGCAAAAATCAACATTATGCTCTGATGTACGAAATGGCTGTTTTTGTCGAAGTAGTCAAGCAAGAGAGCTTTACTGCAGCTGCTCAAGTGTTGGGATGCTCCACATCCTCGGTCAGTCGTAGTATCACCAAGCTGGAAAATGCTCTGGCAACCAGTCTGCTGCAAAGAACCACCCGAAAGCTGCGCCTGACCAGTAGCGGCGAAGAGGTCTATACCCGCTGTAAACAGATGGTGGAAGCCTCAGAATTGGTACTGGAGGTCAGCGATAGTCTGAATCAAGAGATCGAAGGGGATATCGGCTTATGTGTGCCCAAGGCTGTGGGCAGTACCGTGATTCACCCGCTTATCCCCGAGTTTCTAGCTCAGTACCCAAAGGTTAATGTCCATATGATATTGGACGACAGACCCCTAGACCTGATCGACAACCAGCTGGATTTGGCCATTCGCATTACCAACGAACCACCACCTGGATTAATGGGTCGTAAACTGTTTCGTCTGGATCATCTACTCTGCGCTTCACCGGATTATCTAAAACAACAGGGCACACCCGAGCATCCCTCAGAGCTCAGCCAGCATAGCTGTATATTCCTCGGTAATAATCCTGCTGATGGCCGCTGGCGACTAAAAAAAGACAATGAAACTGTTGATGTACCACTCACAGGACGTTACGCCGCCAACCATACCAAGGTACGTCTGGATGCCGTAAAACGAGGTATCGGCATTGGCACCCTACCCTTTTTTACCGCTCAGGAGGATCTGGCCGCAGGTAATATCGTACAGGTGTTTCCAGACTGGCAGTTTATTACGAATTACCAGGGTGAAGTCTGGCTACTCTATACCGCAACCCGACATTTGCCGCAAAGACTAAGAGTATTTGTGCAGTATTTGGTGGAAGAGTTATCAGCACTAAACGAGGGAATAGAATAGGTCTTGTTTCGCCTGCGATATGAATAAAATTCCCTTTAATAGCATGATGTCCGTGCTACCATGTAATCATGATTGGTTCATTCAAAGATAAAGCCACTGAAGATATCTTTAATGGCATTGCCTCTCGCAGCGCCAGAAAACTCTGTCCACAGAAGCTTTGGAATATCGCGATTAGAAAACTGGATCAATTAGATTCTGTTGCAGATCTAAATGATTTAAGGATTCCTCCAGGTAATCGGCTTGAAGCTCTGGTAGGAGATCGTGCCGACGAATACAGTATTCGTATTAACCAGCAATACCGAATCTGCTTTAAGTGGAACCAATCAGGTCCCTTTGACGTAGAGATAACAGATTATCACTAGAGATAAACACTATGCGTATACCGACAAATAGAGCTCCAACACATCCAGGTGAAATGCTGCTGGAAGAGTTTTTAATGCCTATGAATATTACTCAAAGAGAGTTAGCAGATGCTATCCATGTACCTTATCAGCGGGTTAACGAACTGGTAAATCAGAAACGGGGCATCACTCCCAGCACAGCTCTACGACTTGCGCGCTTTTTTAATACGACTGCAGACTTTTGGCTTAACCTGCAAATGCGTGTCGACTTATATAAAGCTCAACAATCTGAAGCTGATACCTTGGATAGCATTCAAGATTACAAGCATCTGCCCAAATTGACCCAAGACTCTTCAGCTAATCTTCAGCATATAAGTTAGATAGAGATCCCCCTTCTGGGCTTACTGATGAGAAAGAATCTATTCTTACTTGAGCATCCAAACAAAAATACCCCACTAAAACATTGCCCCGTTCACTGGCCGCAGCCTGGTAAGCATCGAAATATTTTTTGGGACATATAACAGACCAAGCTAACCGGTTAGAAAAAGCTACATACTGGTCTTTTTTTCTCAACTCTTATTTAACTGAAAAGCATACGGCCACTAATATTTGTCATGCTATAGTCATTTCTAAAGTTCGATTACTTCTTCACTATAATTAAAGCTATAAAAATAATAACTATGGTCAGAAAATTACCCTCTTTAAAGTCCCTACGGGTCTTTGAATCTGTCGCCCGTAATAACAGCTTTAGAAAAGCTGCGGATGAGCTATGCGTGACCCATTCTGCGGTCAGTCATCAGATTAAGCTGTTGGAAGATGAACTAGGCCTTTATCTGTTTCAACGAAATGGCCGTTCCATCTCTCTGACCGAGGATGGCGAAGAGCTCTATCCCACAGTCAATCAAAGCTTTAGCCAGATAACGGATGTCATTGAACGTATTAAAGCCAAAAATGCTACTCGTACCCTAACAGTGCAGACCTATGTCACCTTTGGTACCACCTGGCTAATTCCCAAACTCAGGCACTTCCAGCGCCTGCACCCTGATATTCGAGTGCGCATCTCCATCTCCTTTGTGGATGTAGACTTTGATAAGGATGATGCCGATGTGGGCATTATTACCAGTGAACCCTCCTGGTCTCACTGGCACTATGACTACCTGTTTGATATGGAGTTGTTTCCGGTCTGTTCTGCTCAGTTATACCAATCTGGTGCATTAACCCAGCCTAAGGATTTAACCCAACAGCAGCTGATCAATATCGAGCTGGCGCCAAACGATTGGCCCCTATGGCTGGATAAAGCCGGATTAGCTTGCGATTTCAACGATCAAGGCCCCGTGGTAGATAACTATTTACAGGCATTGGAGATGCTTCACGAGGGGGATTATCTGGTAATGGCACGGGAAGCCTTTGCCAAAAAAGATCTGGAGCAGGGGCGCATTGTCCGACCCTTTAATATCACAGTGCCAGAACCTGGCAGCTGGTATTTGGTTTATCCCAAACAACAGAATATAAAACCAGAAATAGAGTTATTTCATCGCTGGTTAAAGCAACAGGTACAAGAGGATGATTCCTTATTAAAAGTAATAAACAGGTCATAAAAACCAGCTGCTTTATATAAAACCTGATCCTATTTAGCATCTCCCAAAATTAAAAAACCGGCTAACTCGCCGGTTTTTTTATGTTTTTTCCAACTGGTTATTTTTTTAGACCAGTGGTTATATTTATATCAATTTACGGATGATTTGCATCAAAGGCAGAATCGACAGCCATAAAGTCCCTGTAACAAGAGGCTTTACAACCCCTTTCCGATTGATTGTGTTGGAAAAATATTATGGCTATTTCTGTAACAAGTATAAAAAAAGGCAAGGTCATGGAGGTGACATTAAATCGTCCTCCTGTGAATGCTATTGATCTGCAGACCAGCTGTGATCTGTATGAGGCCTTTCAGCAGATTCAACAAGATCCCGAAATCTACGTCGGTATTATCACCGCCGCTGGTGACAAGATCTTCTCCGCAGGCTGGGATCTAAAAGAGTTTGCCGATAATGGCGATGACATACTGGAAAGCGCGGAATATGATCTAGGCCCCGGCGGTTTAGGTGGTATCAGTGAATTCTGGGGGCTGAAAAAGCCCATTATCGCAGCCGTAAACGGTAAGGCCATCGGCGGTGGTTTTGAGATGCTGCTGGCTGCAGATCTGATCCTAGCCGCAGAACATGTTCAGTTCTGGTTACCGGAGGTGAAGCTGGGTTTCCTGCCTGATGGCGGTGGTTTACAGCGCTTACCAAAACGCCTGCCCTATAACATCGCAGCAGAGTTGATGTTGACCGGTCGCCGCATGGGGGCTCAGGAAGCCAAACACTACGGTCTGGTTAATGAAGTTGTATCGTCTGAACAGTTACTCCCCCGCGCTTATGAGATGGCCGAGCAGATAGCAGAAGGTGCGCCCCTCTCGCTGCAGGCTCTGAAAGAAACCATGGCTGCCACTGCGCCGCTCAATATCGAACAGTCTTTTCAGATGACTCGTCAGACCTGGCAGGGCAACAGTGGTCTGCCCATGTTTGAAGCCATGCTGAATTCCGATGATTACCTGGAAGGCTCCCGTGCCTTTGCCGAAAAACGTCTACCTGTTTATAAGGGGCGCTAAGTTATGACCATTGCTACCAAAACATCTCTATCTCAAGTACAAGGCTCTCAAACACGAACAGCTCAAACACAAGAGCCTCAAGTACAAGAGACCCAAACTCAGGCTCATTATCTGGATCGTTTGCTAAAACCCAAAACGATTGCCTTGGTAGGCGTATCCCCCAGAGAGGGTACTGTCGGCCACGATATGCTGAATGTATTGCTCGCTGGGGATTATCAGGGTGAGATCTATCTGGTTAACCCAAGATACGAGCAGATTAACAACCAGCACTGCTATAACAGTCTGTCTGAACTGCCGGTTGCCGTGGATATGGCGGTACTGAGTGTCGCCAGCCACCGTATGGAGCCCCTGATTGATGAGGCCATCGCTTTAGGTATTGGCGGTGTCACCATCTATGACTACTGCAAACTGGAGCAGGAAAGCTCCCCGACGCTATTGGAGAGATTGCAAGAGAAAGCCCGACAAGGGAATCTACCGGTATGTGGCGGCAATTGCATGGGTTATTACAACTTTGCCGATCATACTCATGTCAGTTTTCAATCCGCAGGCAAGCGCAAGGCCGGTCATATCTCTTTAATTGCTCACTCGGGCTCTATCTTTGTATTGCCCACCAGTAATGATCCCCGCTATCGCTTTAATCTGGTGGTCTCTGCCGGTCAGGAGATCGCCACGACACTGGATCAATATATGGACTTTGCTCTGGAGCAACCGTCTACCCGAGTGCTGGCGGTGTTTATGGAGGCCGTTCGTAATCCCGAAGGTTTTATTCAGGTATTGGAAAAAGCCAAAGACAAAGGTATTCCCGTCGTCGTTACCAAGGTGGGTCGTACCGAAGTGAGCGCTAAACTGGCGGCAACACATTCCGGTGCCATTGCTGGTGACAATACCGCCTACGAAGCCCTGTTCAAAAAGTACGGTGTGATTCAAACGGACTCTTTGGATGACTTGATGACCACCGCTCAGATTCTGTCGCAAGGATCAGCGTTGGGAGAAGGTCAACTGGGTTATATCTCCGACTCCGGTGGTTTGCGAGAGTTATTTGTCGATACGGCTGAAGAGTATCAACTGGAGTTTGCTCAAATTACTCCAGACACCGAACAGAAATTAGCGCAGCGCCTACCGTTAGGCTTGGAGCCGGTGAATCCTCTGGATGCTGCTGGTCCTTTCACCCCTGACTACGCCAATGTATTTCGGGATTGCGTACGCTACATCATGCAAGACCCCAAGGTCGCCATAGGAGTATTTGAGTTTGAAGCACGGGATGCGTTTATCTATATGCCTGAGCTGGTCGAGGTAGCAAAAGAAGTCCGTGGCTACTCGGATAAACCCTTTATCGTACTAAATACCTTCTCTGGTGCGCTTAATAGTGGTCTCGCTGAAGAGCTGATGGATCACAATATCCCACTGGTTAATGGCGTGGAAAATGCCGTTAAAGTGACCGCTAATCTGTTGGCTTTTCGGGATCAACAAAAACAACAAGATAGTGAGTCGATCAAAAGTTACTCAGCTAATCAGACCTTAGCGAGTCATTGGCGCAAGCGTATCAGTACAGGACCGCAGCTTAGCGAATCGGAAAGCCTGCAACTGCTGGCCGATTACGGCATCAAGGTAGCCACGCCCACTGAGACCACAACCTTAGCAGATACCTTAAACGCAGCAGAAAAAGTCGGCTTCCCGGTCGTACTAAAAACCGCTGAGCCGGATATCCACCATAAATCTGATGTGGGTGGTGTAAACTTAACCTAACCACTCCAGAGGCACTGGAACAGGCCTATCGGGATCTATCTAAGCGCCTAGGTAACCGAGTTACCCTAGAGCCCATGGTCCAGGCTGGGACTGAACTGGCCTTTGGTATGATCAATGACCTTCAGTTTGGCCCTATGGTGATGGTGGCCAGTGGCGGTATCTATATCGAGATTTTAAAAGACCGCTATTTTTCTCTGGCCCCCTTTGGCCAACAAGAAGCCCTGAAGATGATCGATAGTCTACGCACCCGTCCATTATTGGACGGTGTACGGGGTGCGGAAGCTTCTGATGTCGTGCAGGTTGCCCAAACTTTGGCTAACTTCTCGCAATTGGCTTATGAACTCTCCGATGTCATTGCCGAGATCGATGTGAATCCGTTGATCGTCAATGCCTCGGGCTGTATCGCCGTGGATGGCCTCGTGATTTCAAAAAAGTAATCGCAAAAACCTGATCCCTTCTAACTCCTAAAAACCAATAAACCATTAACCCTGTTAACACCGGGTAGAGCTTTATCGTCTCTAAAAAGAGCTAACAGGGCCCAAGGAGAAAGAAAAGTACGTTTAAAAACAAATGATTAACCGAAATCCTAATCTCATGAGAATAAAAATAAGGTAATGGTATGACAACACAAACACCTAATGCTGAGCTGACTATCGCCACCGCAGAGTCCGGCTTCTATAAAGGTTTTAACCATGCGGTCACCCTAGGTTCCAAGCTGCTGATTATGGCACTGGTACTCTGGGCCATTGTTTTCCCTGATCAGGCTACCTCCTTACTATCACTGGTGCACGGTGCCGTACTGGAAAACTTTGGCACCTACTATATCTATGCCATGGCACTGTTTGCTTTTACTTGCATCGGACTGGCATTGGTACCCCGCATCGGTCGTATTAAACTGGGCGGTATTGACACCCAACCGGAGTTCTCCCGCTTCTCCTGGTTCTCCATGATGTTTGGTGCGGGTATCGGCATCGGTATGCTGACCTACTCAACCGGAGAACCCATTTATCACTTTGCCAATAATCCAGATATTATTCAGGGTCTGGTTCCGGCTAAACAGGCCGAGACATTGGATTCGGTCTACCGTTATTCCTTCCTGCACTGGGGCTTTTCCGCCTGGACGGTATATGCTCTCGTCGGTTTATCCTTGGCTTATTTCAGCTTTAACAGAGGCTTACCGCTGACTATCCGATCCGGTCTGACACCACTGTTTGGCGATAAACTGACTGGTGGTTTGGGTCATATGGTGGATATTACCGCGGTACTGGCCACTATTTTGGGCATTGCTGTCACCATAGGTTTTGGCATCAGCCAGTTTGCTTCCGGTTTGTATAACATCACAGGTGCAGAATGGATGATGCAGCAGGGCACGCCTACTACAGCGGCGATGATCTCAGCCTTGGTGGTCGTGATGGCATTATCCACACTGTCAGCCGTAAGCGGCGTGGGTAAAGGTGTTAAGTGGCTCAGTAATCTAAATATGGGACTATCTGTATTTATACTGGTCTTTTTTCTGGTATTTGGTTCCACCTTTCTAGCCCTGGAAATGCTGGGTAAAGGCTTTTTTGACTACGTACTGAACTTTATCCCTATGACTCTGAACGTCGAGGAAAAGGGCACGCCTCTGGGTGATTGGCAATCCGGCTGGACCATCTTTTACTGGGCTTGGTGGATCGCTTATGCCCCCTTTGTCGGTATCTTTTTTGCCCGTATTTCCAAGGGGCGTACCATCCGTGAGTTTGTTCTGGGTGCAATTCTGGTACCCACACTGGTCTGCTTTATCTGGTTTACCTTTGTCGGTGGTACAGCGCTGGATCTGGAATTAAGCGGTCAGGCCAATGGCCAGATCCTAGGGGCTAATATCTCGGCTCAGATCTATGAAGTGCTGAATGTGATGCTGTCAGAAACGGGCGCTAAGGTAATGTCCGGTATTATCGTGATACTGCTACTGACCTTCCTAGTGACCTCTGCTGATTCCGCTATCTTAGTGGTCAATACTATTAATGCTGGTGGTAATACTGATCAGGCAGGTCACAGTCATATCATCATTTGGGGTGTATTTTTGACCGCTTTAATCGGAGCATTACTAATCGCTGGAGGTCTCGGCGCACTTAAAACCGCTATGCTGATTGGTGCTCTGCCCTTTTCCCTGATAATGGTGCTGATGACTGCAGCTTTGGTAAAAGCTCTGATCAGCAAAACAGAGACGCATTAATCATAGGTAAGTATCCACACTAGGGATTATCCACAGAAAAACTGGGTAACCGTGTGCATCCAACGCTGAACAAGCTGGGGATAACTTTTACCAATCGTTTTATCAATACTTTGAAAAATAACAAAAAAGCCGATATTCGCTCTCGCAGGTATCGGCTTTTTTGCTTACTGGCAGCTTAAAACGGGTTATTTATTGGCTAGTGCTGTTTCAGGGTAATTCAATACAATTATTTCCACTTTTCATTCAAGATTTCCTTTAAAACGGGTATCAGCGGATGGAAATTAATTATGCAATTATTTAATTATTCTAGATCAAACACATGTTTTATTTTTTCCTTCGCAATCATTTGATAACTACGCATTTTTAATAACGTTTAAAACAAATCTTGTGATAAAACGCAGCATATTCACGATAACTTGCCCTGTTCTGCATTGAACTTCGATAAATGGTTGAATAACCTTATTGGCGAAAATAAAAATAATATCGGGCTGTTTAGTGGTCTGGCTAACCTTTAGCCGGGTATCTGTAGCCTGACCAATACTGCGTACGCAGACAAGGAGTGAGCAAAAATGACCATGAGTACATTACCTTCAGGTCTTTCTCAGCAGAAATATCAGCAATCGGTAGATTTTGCCCGTCTGGCTTCTCAGACTTATGACTGGGATGATTATCTAGTCGTCAATGTAGCACTGAATGTATTTACCGGTATTTCTGATATTAAAGCCCAAGATTTTACAACAGATAATTACAATAGGGCTGAGAATGGTGGGGGATATATCGACTGGATTGGCGGTGAAGGGTTGGATTATGTGTTATTTGAAGAAGATGACGGAGATCTAGTACTTGCCTTTCGAGGTACTGAGCCTCTGTCTGCTGTTGATTGGGTGGAAGATGTCGAACAGGCATTTGGTCAATCCGAGCAATATGAGCAAGCTGTCAGTCTAGCAAGAGAACTTCAAATCGAGGTGAATCAGTATAATCAAGACAATGGATTGCACGGTGAGGAAGCTATTGACCTGTCTTTTACCGGACATAGCCTAGGGGGCGGGCTCGCAACAGCTGCAGCGCTAGCTACAGGGGAAGACGCTATCGTATTCGATGCGGCAGGTTTATCAAGTCGCACAATTGAAAACCTAAATCTTGACACAGAAAATGCATCTGCTGTAACAAACTTTAATGTTAAGGGGGATTTTCTGAGTGATCACAATGGACAGATGGATAACTCTACATTGGGATCTGAATTGGCAGGAGTCGTCATTGAACAGCGCCAGTATGGAGAAACTTACTGGTTGGAAGGTGTTAATGATCAAGCGGATTTTGGTGGCTGGTTGGTATCTGATGAGACCTGGGTTGCAGAACAGGCTGAATCCCTGTTGAATCATGCTTGGCATGTCTTTACCTATCAACTAGAGGACATGGCTTTTATTGCCTGATTACTTCAGAAGCCGGATATTCTCTTGATCATAGCCAGTTTCTGAGACTCTTTGAGAAGGTAGATAATGCAGCTCAGATATACAGACAAAATAGTGCCCGGTTGATTTCAGTTATAAGAGTATTGCGCTGAAAAATTACGGAAGGAAGTAATACTTCCTTCCGTAAAACGAAGCTTAAGCTAGGCCATATTGTGGCAGCATCGCAGCTAAACCACCTTCATAACCCTGACCAACCGCGCGGAACTTCCAGCTATCATTATGGCGATAAAGCTCACCAAAAATCAGTGCTGTTTCGGTAGAGAAGTCTTCACCCAGTTCATATTTCGTTAGTTCGGTGCTTGTCGCATCGTTTAGAACTCGAATGAAAGAGTTACCGACCATGCCAAAATTCTGTTTTCGTGCGTCAAAATCATGAATAGTCACTACGAAAACAATCTTCTGAATGTTGGCAGGAATTAGACTAAGATCAACTTTAACTAATTCGTCGTCGCCATCACCTTCGCCAGTCGTGTTGTCACCCAGGTGCTCAACGCTACCACAGGCTGACTTCAGGTTGTTGTAGTAAATAAAACCTGCTTCAGAGCTTTTACCTGCATCATCTACCATAAAAAGAGAGGCGTCCAGA
Source organism: Oceanospirillum sp. (assembly GCA_047518265.1). Classification (GTDB taxonomy): domain Bacteria; phylum Pseudomonadota; class Gammaproteobacteria; order Pseudomonadales; family Halomonadaceae; genus Oceanospirillum. Next base: position 84,303 of record JAKZRG010000006.1, on the reverse strand, counting down.
TCAAAGGATGCACCATCGGTTGCACGTGGATCCCAGCCTAAACCAATCAGGACATTCTTAAGCCCAGGATCTTGTTTAGTCAGATCAATGTTACCGCCTTTGCTTAGATTTACAGCCATGATTAAATTCCTTGTACTATTATTTTCAGGCCCTTGCCTGATCGTTTCTAGAGTTGTCCATGCTTTCCTTTCAGGAAAGCTGAGACTATTTATAACATCAATTTATAACATTAATGCTGAGTATTACCATAACAATCAGCAAGCTATACCTATCGCTTAAAAATCAAACTCTTCTGGTTTCAAATTAAGCGCAACACAAGCTTCTCGACAAACCGCTTTTTCTTCCGCGTCAAAATCACCATCTGAAGCGCCAATCGCTACGCCGACTTGTATCAGTAACCGAGCGGCACCTGGATCTCTAGCCAATTTAGAAATAGCTTTAACCGCTTCACCTTTACCAATAGATGCATCAAATTCAAATTTACCAGCATAGCTATTGAATGAAGCAATCACATCATCTTGGTCAAAGACACTAAGCTCATTTGACTGCTTAATAAAACCGATCATCTTTTGCTTTTCTTCTGGATCAATATGTCCATCTGCAGCAGCTACCCAAGCACATATCGCCGTTGAGGCTTCCATAAAATCTTTATTTTTATAGCGCTTAACTTCATCCGCCAGAGAACTTTTGATGGATTTACCACCTTCTTTTAGCTTGTTCCAAAAACTCATGGTGTATCACCTTTTTTAGTTCTTAAAGAATTCTTATTTACTGCCTTTGGTCCAGGAGAATCCCCAATTAAAGGCTTCATCGCAATCTTTATGGCCAGAGAAGAAGCGGTTAACGCGCTCAACATTAACCCTGCCATTGTTTACTTTGAGTTCTGCAATCGCACAAAAACCTTTTTTAGCATCACCTTCACTGAGTCGAGTTTCAATGGGTGGCATGTCCGGCACATGAATGGTCACATAGGCATCGGTTTTTGCCCAATTAGGCGCACCTTCATAAATAAACGCAAAAATCATGATGCGTTGTACATCATTTAATTTATTGCCCTCAATATGAATCCATTCACCTTCTGTGCTCGCACCGGATCGATCATCCTCAAGTAATTTTAGATAAGGCTCTGCTTCAAAATTTCCGCCTAACGCCTGGACAATAGTCTTAGAGCCGTCCAGCAATTCAATATAGGCACCTAAATCCAAATCAACAGAAGAGCTAAAGAATCCCCCCTGCTTTTTAGTCCAGTTCAAATTGGCTCGAATTAAACCAATAGAACCGACAGATTTAGTCAAATCAATTTTAGGTTTCTCTTTTGTCAGGTTAATTTTACTCAAGTTAATCTGACTGGGTGCCGGGGGTGGTGGTGGAGGCGTAGGTGTCGCTACTGGAGGTGTAGGTGCTGGCGGTTCATCCGAAGCAATATCAACACCAAAATGTTCCGCCAGTGGCTTAAGCCCACCATTAAAGCCTTGGTCAACAAAGCGTACTTTCCACTCACCATTGCGACGATACACTTCAAGTAGAATCAAAGCGGCTTCACTGCGACTGTTGGTCGATATATCACAGGAGAAATCATCTGAAACGAGAGAAAAAGGAGATAAACTGGAAAATGAACCCGTATCAACCGTTGCCGTTACTGCTAATTTTTCAATATCCGGCGCTGTTTTAGACAAATCGAATGACACTCGACCTTGCTCTAATTTAACAGAGCCGCAAGGAGATACAGGCTGACCATAAAAGGTCATACCCGCATCGCCCTTAACTTTACCAGATGACGTCAGAGAAAAAACCGAAACATCAACAGACTGCGGCAACTCAAAACTTACGCTAAACGCCGTTTTGTTTAAGGTCGTATTAGCACCTGGTGTTAATTTTTTCATAGAATAAGCTTCGCTTCCGCCTGTAAGTCATCGATTGTGCGACCATTAGTTGCTTTACCTACAGCGGTAAAATCCCAGTCAGAACCCTTGCGTTTCAACACACCCAGCAAGATTGCAGTATGTTGGCCTTGCTCGGATAAATTATAGGTCGCTAAAGGCTTATTGCTTTGATCTAAAACTCGACAAAAAGCATTTTCTACTTTTTCAAACGTTTGTCCCTGAAAACTACTCACGGTTAGGACAACACTACTAATTTCTGGCTTAAGTTTTTTAAGGTTAACGTGGATGACTTCATCATCGCCGTCACCTTCGCCAGTCGTGTTATCCCCCAAATGCTGTATCCCACCGCATTGTGACTCTAATTGCTTCCACCAAACCTGATCAACGCGATTGCCTGCACTATCAAATAGAATACAGCTTGCATCTAAGTCAATGCTTCCCCCGCCAAAGAGAGATCCTAGAAAGCCCTTACCTTTGGCAACATCCCAACCCACGCCAAAAGAAATTTTGTCTAACCCTCCAGGTTTGGCCAAATCAATCGTCTGTCCTTTACTCAATTTTATAGCCATTTTCTCGTTCCTTTATCATGATATCGTCAGGATTATAAACACAGTATGCACCGCTATGCGCGGTACCCAAGGATTTCGCTTATACATTTTACTTATAAATTTTACTTATACATTTTACTTATAAATATAGTAGAGCCAGCTTTGGCAGCAATGTCCAGTGCCAAAAAAGTCCAGCGCCTAAAAAAACTCGACGCCGTTTTATTTTAGCTATCTGGTGTATTTTACTGTTTGTAAAAATATACAAAGGCTAAGGCTACACTCAATACAATAACAATAAATGACAACCACTTCCGCTTAAGGTTCCCCAACACTTTGATTTCAAATGATTTACATTTATCTGCGAAAGTATATTTTATCTTTAGACACACCGTTTGTTGCAACCGTTTAATGGTATAAGAAATAGCGGACAAGGAACTATCTCAACTTAAGAATGTCTGCAGGCGTTGCCCTTGAAATATGGGAAAAAATCATTCATCTTAACGAATTTTTATCCAAGGAAATCCATTTAATGGAACAACTCAATTTCCATCTTCAAACAGGGGTCCTAAACATCCTCATCGAAGAGAAAAGCAACCATTATTCGGCCCATGATTTATTTAAAATAGCGGAACGCTACAACCCAAAACGCAGTTTCCTATTTGTTAGCACTGTCCTTGGAAAGCATTACCCATCCTGTATCAACGAAATGGAAAAAACATATCAGGCATTGGCATCGACATTACCCGATGACTTAGAAGATATTCTTGTAATTGGCATGGCTGAAACAGCCGTGGGTTTGGGCATGGGCGTGTACAAAGAAATTCATCACCGATATGGTGATGCGGTTTTTGGTGCAACCACTCGTTACCCCAAAGATTTTAAAATAATGGGTAATTTTCATGAGCCACATTCACATGCGGTTGATCAGTACCTGTTAGAACCCGTAGAAGAAAAGATAAAAGATAAGATCCAAAATGCTAAAACCTTAATATTAGTTGATGATGAAATAACAACGGGGAAAACCATCTCCAATCTGGCTAACGCTCTCATCAAAAATGCCACCCATAATATCGAAAAAATCTTTTTTATCTCTCTTACGGATTGGTCTGGGGATACCTTTAAAGAGAATACATTTCCTTCTGGAATAGAGATCAATAGGATCTCCCTTATCAAAGGTCAGTGGCACTGGCAGGGAAATGGGAAATCATTTGAGTTGCCCAAATTCGACTCGATCAGAGGAGGGGCTAGCGTCAATAGCGCGCCTATCAACACGGGGAAATTTTGGTTAGAAGCTCCAACAAAAAGCCCCTTAACGAAATTGATTTTTAATAAAATAAATTTCAACAAAAAAGATAGAGTAGTGGTTATTGGTTGTGCCGAATATTTAGCCGATCCATTTCAAAGTGCCCAAGAAATACAATCTTATGTGAGTGAAGTTTATTTCAGTTCCACCACTCGCTCACCAGCTATACCCGCTGATCTATTTAACTACGAAAGCGATTATGGAATATCTGATAAAATTACTTTTCCTGATATTTATGGCGCGGAAGGTATGAACTATTTATACAATATCTCGCCTTCTGAATGGGATCATATAATCTTTTGCACTGATATTGCAGCCAAAGATATTCCCGCTGAAATGCTTTCTAGCCTTCCCAATCTTTCTGTTATATCAGCTTTTGAAGTAGATAATGATCAAGGCAACGAATATGCATAGCCCTATTATTTTTATTGACCTGGATGACACTGTTTTCCAAACAAAAAGAAAGATTCCAAAAGACACGCCATCAGAGCAATTAAGGCTAGGTGCAAAGGGAAAGATATCCGATAAAAACTCTTACCTCACCCAAACACAGCAGCAACTCTTTGACTGGCTATCTCAATCATCACTGGTAATTCCTGTCACAGGCCGTACACAAAGTAGTATGGAGCGCACGTTATTACCTTTTGAATCCTATAAAGTTATTCATCATGGGGCGATTATTCTTTCTCCTTCTGGTGAACCTCTGACGGAGTGGCAGCAGTATGTTAGTCGACAACATACAAGCCATGAAAAAGTAATGCGTAATCTGGTTGAAATTTGTCATACAGCCTGTGATGAGCAGCGCAATGGCAATATTCAATCGAGAACAATGATTAATGAGATCAATGGCTCAATCAGTGAGATTGTCATTAAACTCAATAATGCTGTCTCATTAAAAAAAGCAGAGATCACCGCTCAGCTGAAAATGATTAAACATGCTATCGAGCTTAAATTTGATTTAGGCCAGGTAGCCGTACACCAAAATGAAAACAACATCACATTAAGTGTCCCCGGTGTTTCCAAAAAAGAGGCTGTTCATTGGCTGGTCAACGGTCCTATGAAGGCACTCGAAGCGGAAAATCGCCTAAAAATAGGCATAGGGGACAGCCTGTCTGACCTGCCGTTTATGCGATATTGTGATTTTTTTATGCTTCCCGTAGCAAGCCAAATTGATCAAGCATGGCAAGATGGCACAGAAAAAGGAGGCGATTAGTTTGAATCAATACTCACGTTATACACCCAATATCGGAACGGGTAGCTACCCCGAAGGTGATGTCACCCTTCTGTTGGAAAAAACTAATCAACCTCCTGTCTCAGTGGCAGAAAAAGAGCGCCTTATTGCCAGTGGCTTAGCGCACTATTCTGATCTTATTACCTGTGAATCTGCACCGTCTAAAGCCCACTGGGAGGCTTTTGAGTATGCCATGCATGAGGCAGGTGGCGCGCAACGCTTAGCCCGGGATGTTATAGCATTAGCCTATGCCATCGCCCAAGAGGCGGAGGATAAACCGATTGTTTTGATTTCTCTGGTTCGTGCAGGCGTACCACTGGGGGTTTTGTTAAAGCGCACACTTAATCGAATTTTCCCTGATATGGATATCGCACATTATGGCGTGAGTATTATTCGGGATAGAGGCATCGATAAGACCGCCATGCAGCATATAATGGCTCAACATCCTGAAGCCTCTTATCAATTTGTGGATGGCTGGACAGGAAAAGGTGCCATTGCGACACAATTAAAAAAAGCATTATCAGCACCAGATCTCAGTCATATTCCCTATTCCCTAGTGGTTGCCTCTGATCCTGCCGGTGTTGCCACACTGTCCGCAAGCCACGATGATTGGTTAATACCCTTTGGTATTTTAGGCAGCGTGGTTTCTGGACTGACGAGTCGAACATTATGGTCAGATGATGGTTATCATCGTGCTGCTATATATGAACATCTCTCTGAACATGATATCTCCGCACATTTTGCCGATCAGATTGAGCAGCGTATCGTAAATACGTTAGAGAGTTATTCTGAGTCCCCTATCAAAATAGAATCAGGCGGTGAGCAGCAACGTAATATTCGCTGTATGGATGTCATTCATAACATAAAAGAACGATTCGATATCCCTGACATCAACAAGATCAAACCGGGCATTGCAGAAGCAACTCGTGCACTTCTGAGAAGGATTCCAGATACTGTTATTGTGCACGATAAAAATGACCCTTTGCTTCGTCTTGTGATGAATCTTGCAAAAGATAAAGATGTCCCTGTGATAGAGCTAAAAGATAATACGATGGGCCCTTATTTTGTTGTGGTTTTAATTTCTTAATGCGCATTTTGAGCTAATAAGTATAACTCCTTGAGAGATGGTCGACCGATCTCGTTCGGCCATTTTCTCTCTACACTATGAACAACCACCCGTTCTTTACTAGATAGTAATTCAGGACTTTCTCCATACTAAAGGGTAGGAGTATTCCTCCTGCCTTACTAAGCTCCAGAGCAGAAGTTTTTCTACAAAGCATCGATACACGTAGCGTGGATAAGCCAGAGGCGCATCCGCGACTGATCCATCACTCCAAAATTAGAATATGGGATAAATTTTGTTTACCTTCTTAGTAAAAGAACTATAAGTAAAGGAAGAATGATTAGCCTCTGAATACCTTTACAATCCGATAGAAACCACATTACTATTTTCTTTCGATATAGGGATAGGTAAACCTGTAATATGAGATAATGTATTTAGAGATACACCTAATTTTTTTGCTACATGCTGAAAAGAAATATGTAGTTCATCATTTAGTAAATTAAATGCCATCTCTAGTATTTCAGGTTCTTCTAACGGAATAATATCATCAAGTTTTTCTATGCGAGCTTGACCTGATCGATTTAAATAAACATTTGCACTTCTATACTGCTGGGCATTAATAAGCCCCAGATAATTAGCTCGATAAATAATTGCCCTGACACTTACTTTCCAACGTAGTTTTAAGGAATAAAGCTCATTCCAAATAAACTGGTTACCAGATATGCAGCTTTTGAATTCTTGTGTAAAGGCTCCCCTAGGCATTAAAAATGCACTTGCAAAAGCATTAGCTTCAGTCTCTGTTTTATTATCCCCTGTTTCAATTCCATCATGCATTATCAAATGACCACACTCATGTGCTAGATCAAATCTCATTCGGCAAGCACTTGTTTTAGCTGTATTTCTTATAACAAGAGGAAATTTACGATTTATTGATAAAGCATCAACTTTTTCAGAAAGATCATCAAAACATGTAACAACAGCTCCCTGGGATTCTAAAACATTAACCATGCTTTCTATTGGGCAATCAGTTCTTAACCCCCAATATTCACGAACTAATTCGGCCAGTTCTTCAATTTTATCAGGTGTTAAATTATTGGTATCAATACCTAAGTTTTCAGCCATACCAAAGTTAATATCAGGCAAGTTAAGCTTATTTCTAAGAATTTCTACAATTTGCTCAAAAAGCGTACTATAAGCTATTACTCTATTAGCAATGCCTACAGGCGTGGTTTTACGTTTCCTAAAATGGCACTGCTCTGGTTTTACTTCATTTGTTAAAGGAAAACTAAAAAAAAATGTATCTACACACAAAAACTCTGCAAGCGCTTCTAAAACATCATTACTAGGTGTTCTTATACCACTCTCAAGTTGATGTATATTTTGCCTAGAAACAGAAGCCGCAGTACCAACTTCCTGCAAAGTATAGCCTCGCATTAATCTTGCGAGGCGCAGGCGATCACCAATAAACTCGGCGTTCATAAAGTGTTTCCTAAAGCGCAATTACTCATTTTTTCTCTTTATTTCTCTTTCTTTGCCTATATCAGGCTTCTTGACTGATAAAACTACAGCTCGTTTCTTAACTGGAGATGCTTTAGGAGTAACCTCAACTGGAACAGAAGTCACTTTAGATCTTAATGGAACTTCCCAGTAACAGACCTGCTCTCTTGTTTCCTCACAGAAAGCGCAGAATACTACCCTATCTGTGTACTTGTTTTCATCTATTTCAATAACGAAAAACCACAATAGAGTTGCAGAGCTAGCATCTACAGGCAATAGAGACATCTGCTGTCTCGCCTCAATGCTTGATTGTAGTCTACGCTCTTCCGGTGAAGTAGGAGAACCACGATAAAAACGAATTGGCACCCCATTGATTCCGAACGTGAATCGATGCTCTGCAGTCATAATGCTCAACCAAGGCATTGCTCCATGAGCAGCAGCCTTAATTATGCGGTTCCGGCAGCACTCATATGCTCGAAAACCAAGGCCTCGAACAGTATCACCAAGTAGATTCGGATCATGACGGTCAACAACTTCAGCACGAACATCAGCAATGAACTGAGCCATCTTTATTAGATATTCTTGGTTAAGCTGAGGGTTAATTTCCCATGGAGTCTGCAAAATATTTAGTCCTTTTAGATTAAGTCATGTACTTATTGTGAAATGTCCTTTAATTCTATGCAAAAATAGATATTTGTCAACTTGGATGGAGATTGTTAACTTGATGTCAATAAGTAAACTTATCCGGTAGAGCTGAATCTTAAAGTCAATTCACTCTATCGTATGAACACTTTTACTATTGCTTAACTAGATGCCCTTATCCATAGAAAAACTTGGTAAGCAGTGAAACAAAAGTTTTCCCATACCCTCATTGTGAAGTGACCGAGCATTCGCGGATGCGCCTTAGGCTTATCCACGCTACATGTACCGATTACTTTGTAGAAAAACTTATGCTCTTTGCTTAACCGTGTGCACTCAGTACTTAACAAACCGGGTATAACTTTTGCTTTCTTATTTTCAATTTGCTGGAAATAAAAAAGCCGATACTCGTTTTTCCGAGTATCGGCTTTATCTTTTCTGGCAACTTAAAATGGGTTACTTATGGGCCAGAGCTGTTTCTGGACAGTTCAGGGCTATCTTATCTGCTTCCTCATCCAGAATTTCCTGTGGGAACTGGCCCATAAAACAACAGCAAATATTCTCACCAATCATGGTGCGTGGACCTAGTGGGTGGCCAATATGACGATAGATACCGTGACTATGGCCATGCCCGTGTGAATGATCATGGGAGTGGCTGTGCCCGTGTTCATGCCCGTGTTCATGCCCGTGTTCATGAGAGTGGCTATGAGAATGATCATGACCTTCTTCACCTGCATGGGTATGTCCATGGCTATGACTTTCATTCGGATCATATTCGGCATGGTGGTGATGCACATCCACTTCACCGGCTGCTAGGCGGCGCTGGAAGGATTCCATTAGGGTTTCATCACCCTTTTGGTTGTCCTGCATAATCTCTCTGACACGTACTTCAAAGGCATCAATCACTTTCTCATGATCATTCAGATACTGAGCTTTAATAAACTCCACATCAGGATATTGCTCAGCGATATGATCCACATAACCGTAGATACGTTTGATCAAACGACCGGTGAACAGGAAGTAAGGGGCCACAACCACACGTTTGTAACCCAACTTCAGTAGCTTCTCTAAACCAACACCCACAGAAGGATAAGTGACACCTGAGTAAACCGTATCCGCCCAACCAAAACCCATATTCTCATTAACGATACGGGTCAGCTTCGCTGCTTCCGCATTGGCATGAGTATCTGAGGTGCCACGACCCACAACGACCAATAGGGTGTCATACAAGCTTTCTGGCGGGTTCTCTGGATCAAGGCCAAGAGACTCATAAATCCGTGCCTGAAATGCAGTGATCATGGCATCGTGCAGGCCCAGTTCACTACCGTATGCCACTTTAAGCTCTGGACGCTCTTCGCCAAAAGTGGTCAATACCGATGGGATATCATTTTTTGCATGGGTGGCCGCAAACAACATACCCGGTACGGCATAGATCTCTTCCACACCTTGATCCAGTAGAGAATTCAGCCCCATATGAATATTAGGTGCAGAAAACTCCAAAAAGCCGTATTCCACAGGAATATCGGGAAAACGTTTTTTCAGACCTGCTGCAACCAGACCAAATTCACGTTCGGCATCTTTATCACGACTGCCATGTCCACAAACCATAATGCCTTGTTTTGCCATTACTTTATCTCTCATCTTCTTTTTTTATGCTGTTATTTATTTGAACCAGACGCGTCCGGCCAATAATTCTCAAATAGAAATTCATCGAGTGGGCGTTCTTCTGCCCAATTTTCTTGCACCAGCATAGGCTGCTGATAAAACTCAGGTACATGACCAATACACAAAATGGCCACCGGCTTACTGTCCTTTGGCATTCTTAATAACCGGGCCAGTTTTTCTGGATCAAATAGTGATACCCAGCCCATCCCTATACCTTCTGAACGTGCCACTAACCACATGTTCTGAATGGCACAGGCCAAGGAAGCTAAGTCCATTTCCGGTAGAGTACGACGACCAAAAATATGTTTCTCCCGGTCATCGGGCAGTGCGGCGATAACGAGCTCTCCGCACTCTTTAATGCCTTCCACTTTAAGCTGTAAAAACTGCTGTTTACGCTCATCCAGTTGCTCAGCCGTTTGTTGTCGTTCTTCTTCCACCAAAGCCGAGATCTGATCTTTTAGTTCAGCATCGGTAATGCGCATAAAGCGCCAGGGCTGCATCAACCCTACATTGGGCGCCTGATGAGCCGCTTTAAACATGGCCTGCAAAATCGAGAGATCCACCGGATCTGACGTGAAGTGGCGCATATCTCGCCGCTCTGCAATTACTCGCTGAATGGCGGTTTTCTCTGTTTCAGAATAAGCAAAAGGATTTTTCTGATGACTCAAAGGGTTTTCCTCTGATTACCCTGTTATAGGGCTATCCGGTTATAGGGTTATCCTTTTAATTCAAAAGTTAGCTATCCTGGCTTTCTTGTTGTTCATCCAGTTCTAGCAATAAGTGCTGCAACTGTTTGGCGTAATCACCGGGGTTCTGCCATAAACCTCGTTGTGTCGCTTCCAATAAGCGCTCGGCCATCTCTTCCAAAGCATTGGCATTATGCTGCTGTAAAAACTGCTGATTCTCTGGGTCAAACACCAGAGCATCTGCCACTTTTTCATACTGATAGTCGTCAATCAGATCCGTGGTGGCATCGTAAGCAAACAGATAATCCACACTGGCGGCCATCTCAAAGGCGCCTTTATAACCGTGTTCTCGCATGGCATTGATCCATTTAGGATTAAGTACCCGGCTGCGAATCACTCGGTTGAGCTCTTCCTTTAGCGTGCGAATTTTTGGTGCTGATGGATTGGAGTGATCACTGTGGTATACCTCTGGGGCTTCGCCGCGATACACACGCACCGCATTGTTCATACCACCCTGAAACTGGTAATAATCATCGGAATCCAGCAGATCATGTTCCCGGTTATCCTGATTTTGTACTACCACTTCCAGTTGCGATAATTGATGCTGAAAGGCTTGTTGTGCTGCCACACCGTCTCCGGTCTGATTACCGTAGGCATAACCGCCCCAGTTTAGATAGGCTTCAGCCAAATCACTGGCCTCTTCCCAGCAGCGCTCATCAATTAATCCCTGCAGACCGGCACCATAGGCACCGGGTTTACTGCCAAAGACTCGATAACTGGCTTGCCGTTGAGCTTGTTCCGGTGACATGCCTTGTTTAATTAATACCTGCTGTCGCGCCTGAATATTGGTTTTGATGGTATTGCCATTACCGGGCTCTTCCAGTTGAGCGATTTTTTGTACGGCGGCATCATACAGTTTCATGGCATTAGGGAAAGCATCTCGGAAAAAACCGGAAACCCGCAGAGTGACATCCACTCGTGGTCGACCTAGCTGCATGCAGCTGATCAGTTCAAAATCCACCACCCGGTTAGAGCCTGTGGCCCAGATCGGTCGTACGCCCATTAAAGCAAACGCCTGAGCAATATCATCACCACCGGTACGCATGGTAGCTGTTCCCCAGACCGATAAGCCCAGCTGTTTAGGGTAATCCCCATGTTCCTGTAGGTGACGTTCAATTAACGCCTGAGCCGACCGCTCACCAATGGCCCAAGCCGCTGGTGATGGGATAGAGCGGTTATCCACGGAGAAGAAATTGCGCCCCGTCGGCAAGGTATCTAATCGTCCTCTTGTGGGTGCACCACTGGGGCCCGGGGGTATAAAACTACCGGATAGACCATCCACTAGAGCCGACAACTCGTTTTTGACACTTTGTTCCAACGCTTGTAATAAGCGCTGTCGGGCATAGGTCAGTTGCTGTTGTGTCGCAGGAAGATTCAGCCCTGACAGATCACGATCAACCAAGGCCTTTTCGGCTAGAACATGATTCTGTACCAGCTCTAGGGCCAGCAGTTCTAACCGCTCACGGGTATCCGCTTCCGTACGCCAAGACGCATCGCTAATCTGCGCTAATATCTTAGGTTTCTCGCCCTGCCAAGGTTGAGTTTCTGCAGATAAAGGATCAAATGGTTCTGAAGAATCAGGGTCATTATTTAAGCCAAAATCCTGACTAAGATTATGTAAGATACCTTGGCTTTCCGGTTCAGTACCACGGGGTAGTCTAAGTAATGCTACGATAGTATCCGCTAGCTTATCCGTCTCAGGTAACTGACCTAAAATATGCAGGCCGTGACGAATCTGGGCTTCTTTAATATCACAGAGATAAGCATCTAACTGAGACAGTATCTCTTCGTCGTCACTATCGCTTTGGTATATGTCGGCAGTTGAATCCTGGTTATGGTTTTTAATATTCTGTTTTTTAGCCTCTTGGTTTTTAATACTCTGGTTTTTAACATCTCTATTTTTAACAACCAGATTTAACTCTTCCAATAGGTGAGTTTTACGTACCTGCTGCAAAATCTCTTGTTTTAGCCACTTTTCACGGCGCTCATCCATGCCCAGTGCCTGATAATATTCATCCACTAGGTTTTCTAAATCGGCCATCTCGCCATAGCTTTCAGCGCGGGTCATGGGCGGCATCAGGTGATCAATAATTACGGCTTGTGTCCGACGTTTAGCCTGAGCACCTTCACCGGGATCATTCACAATAAAGGGATAAAAATGCGGCATAGGCCCTAGAGCAATATCCGGCCAGCATTGATCAGACAAGGCGATGCCCTTACCCGGTAACCATTCCAGATTACCGTGTTTGCCCACATGTACCACCGCCTCAACTTGATAGCAGTGTCGTAGCCAGAAATAAAAGGCTAGGTAGTTATGGGGTGGAATTAGATCCGGGTCATGGTAGTTAGCAACTAGATCGATATTAAACCCCCGTGCCGGTTGAATACCGATAAAGGTTTCTCCCAGACGCATACCGGATAACATCAACCGACCGTCCCGATATTTAATATCCTGTTCCGGTTCGCCCCATTGTTCGATAACGGCCTGCTGATTTTCCATAGGTAACTGCTGGAAGTACTGTCGGTATTCATCAACCGATAAACTCTGCCAGCAAGGGAGTTGGTGCAGGGTATTGGGGTTATTGGTCACCGATTCTAAGAGCCATTCAATCAGCTCAGTACCGGATTCTGGCAGCTGATCCAGTGGATAACCCGCTTGTTTGAGCGCTTGCAGAATATTCACCGCAGACTCAGGGGTATCCAGGCCCACGCCATTACCGATGCGACCGTCTTTTGTCGGGTAATTAGCCAGAATTAGCGCGATTCGCTTATCCTGATTCGACTTTTGCGATAACTGGCAATAACGTTTGGCCAGCTGTGCAACAAAGGCAGCTCGCTCTTGATGCAGGGCATAACGCACCACAGACACTTCACAGCGGCGATCAAAATGGGATTCGGTTTTAAAACTTACCGCACGGGTGATCACCCTGCCATCCATCTCAGGCAGTACCACCTGCATAGCGATATCACGGCTGCGTAAACCCTGATTATGTTGTAACCAATCCTTTTCGGTACTGCTGGACAAAACCAACTGCAGCACAGGGATTTGACGTTCAAAGGGCGAGGTAAACTCTGTCGGCTCGGAACTAAGATCTGGGCTATTGACCCGATTACTGGCAAACCCTGTGGTATTGATAATCAGGCAAGCATCGTGCTGCTCTACCAGATGATTCACCAAGGCCACTGACTCTATATCTTTTAACGAAGCAATAGCTACTGCTAGAGGTTTCAGTCCCTGAGATTCCAGTTGTTCAATCAAACCATCAAAGACTTCAGTATTTGCGCTCTGCAGATGGCTACGGTAAAACAGCAATAAACAAACTGGTGGATTATTTTGATCGACCTTAGACTCGCTATCGCCTTGATCCTGATAAGCCAACGGATCAGCGTACAAATGTTGATTTGACCCTATTTTATGTTTTGTTTTTTCATAGAGCATACAACCCGGTAGCACTCTGGGTTCCTGCCACTGTTTCAGATAGGATTTATTTCGGTCAGACAAAGCCTCAGGTTTATTATCTGAGTCATCCGGTAATGGGGATTGCCACCCCGTCAGCAACAAACATTGCTGCACCAGAAAGCGCAGCATATTTTCACTATTATCCACCCCACCCTGACGCAGGTAACGCCAAACTTTTTGGCTACTGGCTTGATCCACCGTGCACGCGGCAAACAGTTCGGGGTCTGGCGTATCATCTCCGGGCACAATAATTAGCTGACGTGGTCGACCGTCTTTTGTTCGGCCCTTGCTCCATGCTTGTAGGCGTTCAAAACCATAGGGCCAGTAATTTTGTCCACCTAATAGGGACAAAACCACCAGCTCCGTTTGCTCCAGCACCTTATGTTCATAGAGATCATAAGCCGCAGGTTTTAGCAGCTGCATCCAGTTGGCTAAGCGGATTGTGGGCAGTGTTTTATCGACATTCCCATCTATGGGGGCATCAGAAAGAGAGGCTCCAGAAACGGATGCATCGGATAACCGTCGATAAAAACAGCGGGCACCTTCCGATAAAGCCGCCAGAGAGGTATCTGCCGCCGATAAAATCACAATATCCGCCGGAGTCTGATTCAGGTCGATAATACCTTCATCATCCACAAAACCACCGGGTTGTGCTGCTAACAGGTGCATCTTATGCGCTCTCTACCGCTAAGGCATTTTTCAGTGCTGCAGTAATCACCGCCTGATTAATGCCTTTGCCAATAAACACCAACTGAGTTTGGCGGGCTTCTTCCGGCTGCCATAAACGATCAAAGTGAGTATCCAGACGCTTACCTACCGCTTGGAATACCTGGCGCATGGGCTTGCCCGGTAAAGCGGCAAAACCCTTGGCACGGAAGATATTGTAGCGGTTCAGCAGATCGTTCAGACAAGCTTGCAAATGTTCGCTGTCCACTTCACCCAGCGTTACCACAAAGGAGTCAAAATGATCATGGGCATGATCGTGATGTTCACCGTGGGCATGATGATGATCATGGTGGTTATGCACTGCATCAATGCGGCTTTCTGCGGCGGCATCCAAACCCAGTAACAGATCCAATTGTGCTTCACCGTTGTGGATATAAACGGTTTTAACGGATTCAGCCACCTTGCCGTTAACTACCGCTTCAACCTGAGTACGCTCGGTATCTGCCAGTAGATCATTTTTACTGACCACTACCAGATCTGCCGCACTGAGTTGATCATCCAACAGCTCTTGCAGAGAAGGATCATGATCCAAGCTTTCATCCGCCAAACGCTGGGCCTGTACCTGATCTTCATCATGAGCAAAACGCCCCGCAGCCACAGCAGGGCCATCCACAACCGTGATCACAGCATCAACCGTGCAATACTCTTTAATACCCGGCCAGTTAAACGCTTGTACCAGAGGTTTTGGCAGGGCCAGACCACTGGTTTCAATCAGGATATGATCGATGTCATCACGGCGTTCTACCAGCTGCTGCATCACAGGCAGAAACTCTTCTTCTACTGTGCAGCAGATACAACCATTGGCCAGCTCATAAAAACCTTCAGTAGATTGCTCTGCAGCCTGGCCGCTTTCATCGTCACAGTCCAAAGGGCAGGAGCGCAGCAACTCGGAGTCGATATCCAACTCACCAAACTCATTTACAATCACCGCAATACGTTTACCTGCTGCTTGCTTTAATACATTGGATAACAGAGTCGTTTTACCACTACCCAGAAAACCGGTGACCACTGTGGTCGGAATCTTATTTAACTGCATAATTTTCTCTTAATATTTGGCAATTGTCGGAAGGCGCCTTGCGGCTTTTCCGACCTACAATAATTTATCGAGATTGGTATAGGTCTGTGTCCTGATCGGTATTAAACGATCAGTCCGACGTGATCTGTTTCTTAACTTTTGGCCGATAAATATGTGCCTGATCCTTGTGGTAGAGATAAGAATCCGCAAAGTCATCACTGTCCAAAACATGGCCTACCAGAATCAAAGTGGTGCGGGTAAACCCCTTGGCACGTACCTTAGCCACAATATCTTTTAAGGTGCCGATTACCTTGACCTGATCATCCCAAGAGGTGCGATAACACACGGCGACCGGACAATCCTCGCCATAGTGGGGAATCAATTCTTCAACGATTTTATGGATACGAGTGACACCTAAGTGGATCGCCAAAGTGGCACCGCTACGGGCCAGTTCCGGCAGGCGCTCTCGTTCAGGGAAAGGAGTTTTACCTTCATAACGGGTTAAAATTAGGGTTTGTGATACCCCAGACAACGTCAGCTCTTTGCCCAAATAAGCCGCTGAAGCCGATACCGCACTAACACCGGGAATCACCTCATAGGGAATATCTTCCTGCTCTAAACGGCGGATCTGTTCACCAATGGCGCCGTATAAAGAGGGATCGCCACACTGCAATCGAGCCACATCCTTACCCGCCTGATGAGCTTCACGGATATAGTCCATAATCTCATCCAGATTGGTTTGGGCTGTATCCACTATGATTTCGGCTTTACCTTCCACACTGGCTAAAACCTCACGGGGAATAAGAGAACCGGCATAGAGCACAACAGGGCACTCTTGCAGAATACGCTGACCTTTTAGGGTCATTAGCTCAGGATCACCGGGGCCAGCACCGATAAAATAAACCGTCATAGCTGAGCCTCTTGTTCATTGGTATCAGTATTGGTATTGCTGTCGGTATTGCCCAGTTTTTTACGGTAGCCCCTTGGGGTATAGACCCATTCTTTACTGCCATTCACAATATGACGGGATTCGCTATTGCCCACACTAACCAGAGTGAACATATCCACGTCTTTGGCATCCAGCTGATCCAAACGAATAATACGAATACTTTCATCTTCACGGGTTAACTGACGACCCAGCAGTACCGGCGTACTGGCAGGCCTATGTTGCAGCAAAATATCTCGGGCGGTATTCAGCTGCCAGTCCCGTTTCTTCGAAACCGGGTTATAAAAAGACACCACAAAGTCTCCTTGACCGGCACTTTTAATACGCTGCTCAATGGTTTCCCAAGGGGTTAACAGATCCGATAAGGAGATAGTGCAGAAATCGTGACCCAGCATGGCACCTACTCGACTGGCACCGGCCTGCATAGCGGAAATACCGGGAATGACCTCTATCTCTACATCCAGCCATTCCGGGTGGCTTTCATTGTTGCTGTCAGAACTGCTCTCCTTAAAAGCTAACTGTTGATCCAACAGTTCAAATACCAAGGTGGCCATAGCATAAATACCAATATCGCCACTGGAAATTAGTGCGGTGGTTTTACCACTGGCTGCTAGATCCAGGGCTAAGCGGGCCCGGCCAATCTCTTCACCTAACGGTAAGTCATGGTGTGTTTTGCCATCACAAACCTCACCTAATAAGTCCAGATACAAACCATAAGCCACCAGATCACTACTGGCTTGAATGGCACTTAAGGCTTTAGGTGCAACCAGAGAGAGATCTCCTGGGCCTGTGCCCACAACAAATAATCGGCTCATGGTGTTTTAGTCTCTCTCTTTAGATTGAAGTGAAGTAAATGAAGTCGATAAATATGCCAAGCCACTTTCTACTGTTGCAGCAGCAGGCGGATAGATACGGGCAATGGCACAGGTTGCTTTGCGGGTTTTCTGTTTATTTAATAGCAATTCTGGCTGGCTAAATTGTGTTCTTGCTAACTCGGATATAGACGTATCTGAAGTAGGCTCAGATGAGTCCTGTAGACAATCCGAAGACATCACTAACTGCCGGGCACCATACAAAGCAGCAGATTCCGCCACGCCATAAACACCCACTGTTTTAAAAATATAATCTGAGCGAGTGCTGAGCAGATGATCCATGATATTCAGCTGATCTTTATGCCAGGTATTAAAGGGTTTATTCAGGCTTTTCCCCAGCTCAATCAAACCCACTTCATCGGCTTTAATATCGATGCTATTGATGGACTGAATCTGATCCATCGTTAGGCCTGCCCGCTGTAAACACGATTCCAACAAGCCCTGTAATTCATCTCTGGGACAATGGCGCTCGCAGCCCATCCCCACGGTATAAACCGGGTTAAGATAATGATTGGCGGTGGTAATAACGGGGGTAGCCTGCAGCAATTCAGCAATCTGTGCAGCCAGATGATTAGCACCACCTTCATGACCGGATAGAAAGGGAATTACAAATCGTCCCTGCTCATCCAAAACCAATACCGGAGCATCCTGATATTTATCCTGCAATACAGGGGCCAAACTGCGCATCACAATGCCAGTAGCACAGATAAAGATCAGAGCATCCTGCTTCTGCTCAGCCTGCTGGAAAACCTGCTGTACTCTATCGGTAAAAGGCTTAGTTTTATGATGCAGCTCGGTTTGGACACCTCTAGTCTGCAAACGAGTTTGTAGCCTAAGAGCCAACTCTTGCCCCTGATCTGTAAGAGAAAAAAGATAGAACATCGGTTAGTTGTCCCCTTTCTCTGACAGGTCAATATTCTCTAGTAGCAGCTCAACAGATGCAGATAGCAGGATCATCGGCTGTTTCTCGCTTCAGCTTGTCGGGTAATCACAAATAGAGAAAAGTATGGACCTTTTTCATCTGCCAGCAGGCAAACATCATCAACTATTCGCTGATTTTCTCGGCCGATATATTCCAGATATTGGGCATCAGCGATACGCTGGGTTTGCTCTAATAAAGCCAGAATCCTTGGGCGAGCCACACCGGCCTTCATAATCACTACGCTGTCATGATCCAACAACGCTTGTTTAATCTGTTGATCCGTATGGCGACCACTGACCACAGCAAAAGATTCTTTCAATAGAGTCAAAGGTTGCTGCAGAACAGAAGCCGCAGCATGTACGGAAGAAATGCCTGGCACAACTTGGCAACTAAACTCACCTTCTAAGCGCTCCAGAAGATAAGCAAAAGAGCCAAAAAACAGTGGATCACCTTCACAAAGAAATACCACATCCTTGCCTTGTTGCAGCTGCTCAGCAATTTGCACGGCACCTTCATCGTAGGCTTGATTGGCCAAAGTACGATCCGTGCTCATAGGCATAGCAATAGAGATTTCTATCTGGGCTTTGGCCTGCTCTGGGGTCTGCAAAGCAAATGCCTCACGGGCAATTTCTCTTGCTTGAGAGCTACTCCCTTTATTCATGCCTTCCTTGTTCGAGTCTTCTTTTTTCAGGCTATCTTTCTTCGAGCTCTCTTTATTCAAGTGCCCGCTATTAGAAACAGCACTGGACAGATAGCTCACCACAGGTGCTCGCTGAATCAAACGCAGCGCTTTTAAGGTCAGTAATTCAGGATCACCGGGGCCCACACCAACACCATAAAAGGTGCCTTGTTTCTCATTGCTTATCAGCATTCAGCACCTTTCTTATCTTTGGTAAATTTAAACAAAACAACGGGTAAGGTCGGTCGATAAAGTAACTGCCCTGCCAGTTCGCCCCCCTGGCTAATAGCTACCTGCAAGGTTTCCTGACGGCTATCTCTGGCCTGTTGGCGCTGTTGATAAAAATGCACAAGATGCTGTCGGGTATTTTCAGTAACCGCACTGGCAACCAAAACACCACCTACCGGTAATGTCTGCCAACACTGCTGCAGTAACTCCGCCAGTTCACCATCACTGCCGCCAATAAAAACCTTATTAGGGGCAGGTAACTCTGACAATGTATTCGGTGCTCTACCGGCTACAATGTTGAGGTTACTCATTACCCCAAAGATTTGACGATTGGCTTCTAAACAGGCCAATCGTTCAGGGTGATGCTCAATAGCAAAGACCTGAGCTTTGGCTTGCCAATAGCTGGATTCTACCGCCACGCCACCACAACCGGCGCCGATATCCCATAAAATTTCATCTGCGGATAACTGCAATAGGGACAGAATATTCAGCCGCACCTCACGCTTGGTGATCATGCCCTTTCCAGACTCTCTATCCGTAATAAAGTATTGGTCAGGAATACCGGGAAATTCGGGTAAATAAGCTCTATCGGAAGTTGCTTGGTTTAACTGCAAAACACTAACATGCAGAGGCGAAACATTGGCATCAATCAATAAAGCGTTTTCGGATAACAGTTGAGGCGCGCTGAATTGCGAAGAATCGGCATTCTCCAGCCAGATCTCCTCTTCCCCTATCGTCAGATCTTTTGATTGAATGGCTGTAATCTTCTCATGGGGATAACCCAGGTTTTCACAGACGGTCAACGTAAAGTCCGTAAAGCCTGCGGAAATACATTCACTAACAATCCCACGGGGGTAACTCTGCTGATCCGTCAGAATCACCAGGGTAGTGTTTTGTTTTAACTTGCGGCGCAGACTGGCCAGCGGGCGACCATGTAAACTCACCACGTCAACATCCTGTAGGGATAAACCTAAACGATGACAGGCGGCCTGAATACTGGAAACAGCGGGATAGAAACGTATGCTCTGTTTAACAGCATTGTCGTTTGCAGCATCTGAGTCATCTGAGAAAGCACGCTCGGAAACAAAGCGACCCAGCCAACGACCAATACCGTAAAAAAGAGGATCACCGGAGGCTAGGACACAGATGGTTTGTCCGGCGCACAATACCTCTTCCAACTGACCTTTTAGCTCTGACAGCTTGGGCAGCACTCTTTGTTCAGGCATCACTGCTTGTTCTGGAGTGACTACTTGTTCAGACACAAGCTGCTGCTTTTGCCCCGATAAATAGTGAGTCACTGTTTCCAATTGACGCTCTGAGCCATAAATATAATGACTCTGTTGCAGCGCCTGAACAGCCTCTTGGGACAGTTCAGCCTGTTCGCTCACCCCTAGTCCTATCACATGCAGCATCAGTAAACCTCACCACGATTACAGCGCAATAGGGCGTTACAACTGGCAGAGGTCACGGCACTGCCCCCTTGTCGGCCCAGCAGGGTAATGCACTCAATACCCAACTCCTGATGCACCTGCCACAAGGCATCTTTCGATTCTGCAGCACCGACAAAACCCACGGGCATACCGATAATCAGCGCGGGTTTATCAGCACCTTGCTCAATCATTTCTAATAGACGAAACAGTGCCGTCGGTGCATTACCGATGACAACAACGCTACCCGCCAGATAGGGACGCCATAATTCCAGAGCCGCCATAGAACGGGTTTCACCACGTTCCTTCGCCAAGATTTGAGTATCAGGGTGGTTGAGAAAACAATAGGGTTCCCGCTCAATCATGCGCTTGGTGATACCCTGTTTCACCATCTCTACATCACAGAGAATCGGGCCGTTCTCAGACAAAGCCTGCAAACCGGATTTGCAGGCATTAACACTAAAGCGCACTTGGGCAGCCACCTCTGGCATACCGACACTGTGTACAACCCGCATCACCACCTGTTGTTCCGCTTGGCTTAAACCAGACAGATCGGTCAATTCACGAATCTGGCGAAAGCTTTCCTGCTCAATGGCGACAGGATCTATTACATAATCAAATGGCATGGTTTTATTAATCTCTGTTTCTATCACGGCCTGATTGTTTTCGATCAACGACGATCGACCCAGTAAGCGACCTAACGCCAGCGTTGCCCCTGAGACATCAAGACTGCAAAAATTTGGTCTGGATCGGTATAACTTTTATGAGCGGGCGGTAGCTCAGGGCGTTGCAACATAAACACTTCTATACCCAATTCTCTGGCGGCGTCTAACTTACCCTGTGTGGACTGGCCGCCGCTGTTTTTACTGATCACAACCCGAACCTGATGTTGTTCCAGCAGGGCCTTTTCATGTTTACTATCAAACGGGCCAATGGCTTTAATCCAATGAATGGACTCCGGCAATACCACTCGGCTCGGTGCTGCTGTGCGCATCACAATACTTAATGGCTCGATTACGTCTTGATTCTGCTCGGATAAATCCGCTTCGGATGAGGCTTTATCATTAGCCTGTTGAACGGTCTCTAACAGCTGATCCAGTTCAACCTGAGTTAACTGACCTGTGGTCAGTAATACGGTGCCTTGTCTGCTTTTTAGCGCTGTAAGCATTTCGCTCCAGCCCTGAAAACTCAGCCAACGATCCCCACTTTGTGCTTGCCAAGCCGGACGATGAAAGCGCCAGCATGGGATATGGCTTTGCTCTGCTGCGTGTGTGACGTGGGTGCTCATATTGAGGGCATAAGGATGAGTACTATCCAGTATTAAGCTCACTTGGTGTTGAGCAATAAAACTCACTAAGCCAGCTACCGAAGGATGAGCAGCATCTGGCTCGGCAAATTGGCTAAAACCACCGGAGACAACTTTGCAGTCCAGATTAGGCATGCGTACCAACCCAGCCACACTGTAGATCACTCGAAAACCGACCTGATGCAAACGGGCCGCTAACTTGCGTCCGTCCGCTGTACCGCCCAGTATTAGAATCTTATCTGCCATCTCTAAGCCTCTGCCTGATCACTGTAATGGCCGACAAATTGTCCTTGTCGATCTACGGCCCATATTTCTAACTCAATCTGTTCTGGTAGATATTTTTTGGCTTGATGCCAAGCGGTTAGACAGACCTGATAACCCAAATCTATTCCAGACTGCTGGCATGCTTTCAGAACCTGAATACTGGTATTGGCACTTAGAATCTGAGCCATTAATGCCTGATCGGCGCCTGCTTGCTGTGCCATCTCTACCAGATGCTCAAAGCTGATCGCAGATACCCGACTGTTCAGATCCAGATGACCGTTAGCTAGCTTGCTTAACTTGCCAAAACCCGCGCAGATACTGAGTTTTTTGATGGGCGTCGAGGGCTGGCGATGAGTTGACATAACAGATGACTGATTGCTTTGGCTGACGGCCTTTAAATGCTTTAACACTGCACCAACAAAATCACCCATCTCAATCAGTGCCATCTCTGGCAATTGATAGTGTTCAGCGATGGCTTTTTCACTGCTACTGCCTGTGGTGGCCGCAATATGCTGAATACCATTGGAACCCGCCACATCAATGCCCTGTCGAATAGAGGCGATATAAGCGGAGCAGGAATAGGGACGTACAATACCCGTCGTACCCAAAATCGATAACCCACCCAGAATACCCAAACGAGGGTTCATGGTTTTCAGCGCAATCTGTTCGCCTTTTTCTACACCCACAGAGACTTCAAAACCGCCCTGATAACGGTAGGTATAAGCCGCTTGTGTTAAGTGCTCAGTGATCATTTTTCTAGGCACCGGATTAATGGCCGGTTCTCCCACCGCTAAAACCAAACCTTCACGAGTCACCGTGCCAACACCGGTAGCTGCTTTAAATTGAATGCCTGTTTTTGCTGTTAATCTCAGTTCCACAAAGACAGTTGCCCCATGGGTCACATCAGGATCATCTCCGGCATCCTTAATGATGGCGGTACAGATGCCTCGATGGCCGGTATTGCTCGCATCAAAGCCTGTATCTAAGCCTGTATCTAAGCCTTTATCTAAGGCACGGTAATATTTAATCGGCAGGTTCACCTGCTGACCTTTAGGCAGGGTAATTTCCACCTGCTCCGGCTGTCGTTTCGCCAGCAACGCCTGGGACGCCGCCACACAACAGGCCGTAGCACAGCTACCAGTGGTTAAACCGGAGCGCAGTTTTTGTGGAGTTTCCGAGCTTTCAGGCCACATAAACGATTACTCAATCACTGATTCAGAGGGTGTTGTAGTGGAGCAATCCTGCGATTGCTCTGCTATAGCAATCTGGCGGCGATCACTTGAAATCCCTTTGCCAGAAAACTCATTCCCCGAAAATAAACGCCCAATAGCCTCTGGATTGGAAGGGAAAAACAGATGCAGATAACTAGCGGTTAAGCCCTTACTGCGATAGATACTTTCACCCGGTGCCGGATGGCGCTGGCGACGACCGTGGGCAATAGGCTGATCCGTATCAAAACAACGGGATCTATGATGAGCATGGGCTCGGATCTCACCCTCAGGCAAGGGGGCCATTTGCATACCCTGACACCCCCGTTTACCGCGCATAGCCCCGTGACCGGTGAGCAGTCCCAGCATAGAATATTGCTGCTCATCCAGATCCGTTAGGGTTTCCAGGGTATATAAAAAGCCACCGCACTCCGCCAAGATAGGTTTACCCTGCTGATAAAACGACTGGATCTGTTGCAGCATGGCGCTGTTTGTTGATAACTGTTGCGCATACAATTCGGGATAACCACCGGGTAACCAAAGGGCATCGGCTTCTGGCAATTTTTGATCGGCTATCGGTGAGAAAAAACAGTATTTCGCACCTAATTGATTTAATAATCTCAGGTTGGCATCGTAGATAAAGCTAAAAGCTCTATCCTTGGCAACGGCAATCGTTTTACCTAACAGTGGTTGTTTAGAGCTTTGCTCAGTATTGGGTAGCCCAAGTCCACTAGCCTCTAGCTCTGATTGATCAGTCGATTCAGGCCCCGCAGCATAAAAGGTCACTTCTGCGGGCAATTGAGTAATCGGTTGATCTGATAACCAATCCACACCGGCATTAAAACGTTGCTCTAGCTCTTGTTGGACCTCTTCTGCTTGTACTAAACCCAGATGGCGCTCTGGCAAAGCTACGGCAGGATCTCTTGGCAAGGTTGCTAATAGCGGTAGGGATTCAGGCAAGGCATCCCGAATCAACTCTGCATGACGCTCTGTACCACAAGAGTTAGCAATTAAACCCGCCACCTGAATATCATCACGGAAATTGGCTAAACCAATGGCAATAGCCGCAGCGGTTTGCGCCATACCTTTAACATCCATCACAATGGCTAAAGGAATATTAAAGCGTGCCGCTAAGTCTGCACTGGAAGGATTGCCATCAAACAGCCCCATCACCCCTTCCACCAGAATCAAATCCTCCTCTTGCGCTGCCTGATACAGCATCTGCTGGCAGTAGGCTTCTCCCGCCATCCACATATCCAGTTGTTCTACGGGCTGACCTGAGGCTTGCGCCAGAATTTGCGGATCAAGATAATCTGGCCCGGTTTTAAAGACCCGTACCACCTTACCCTGCTGGGTGAAAGCTCGTGCTAATGCGGCTGTTACCGTAGTTTTACCGGAACCGGAACCAGGAGCTGCCAGAAATAATGCCGGGCAATTGGCTCTTTTAATCGGATTATCCGCCATCTGATGTTTAACTCCTGATAAGTAAGTGTTCAAAAGGTAAATACTGGGCACCCAATTGCTGCGCTAGCTCCGTTCCCCGGCCTCGCTTAACACCCGCTTGTTCCGTATCAATCAACAGGGATTCACCGGGTAGGCTTAGATCCGACAGCGAGCAAGTACTACGGCCATCGGTCAGCAAATAGCTTTTGCTCAATAAACCGGGTTGCCGCTGTAACTGCTGCTTAAGATAGCTCTGAGCCTGCTCCAAGGCTTGACGCAATGGCGTACCGCCACCGGCCGGTATTTGTTGCAACCAATGCTGCAGATCCTTGGGGGCTTTTTTCTTTTGAAACAGCAACTCAACCTGATTATTACCAAAGCCCAAAATTGCCAGCTGCTGGCGCTTCAGATATGCCTGCTGTGCTATCTGCAAAACGATGGCCTTGGCGTGTGCCAATAGTCCTTGATGAGCACCAGAATTTTGAGTCAGCGTTGAAGCAGAGGTATCCAACAACACCAAATGCAATACCGGTTGGCTCTGGCGCTTCGGTTGGAAAGAGAGCTTTTTTAATGGCCACTGTCCCCGGTTATTCAACAAACTGCTAAACCAGTTAATACTGCCACCTTGTTTTACTGCGTCTGATGCAGAGGCATCCGAACGATAAACACCCAGACCACCCTGCCCTTTCTCTGTACCGGCAAACTCCAGTAGAGGAGAAGAAGATTGGATCTGGTTGCGACTGTGCTTAGCCGAGAGATCTGATTTATCTGGTAAGGCTAAATTGGCCTGCGCAATACTCTGCTGCTGTGGTGCCATACTGCCCCAATCACCGCTAGGGCTCTGTTCGGAGTCAGAGTTCTGGCCTTGCGTGGATTGGTCGACAGCTCCACTACCTTTATTAAAAGCATTATCTTGTGACGGACGACGACTATTCTCTGGTCGTTTAAAACGAGACTGTGAAGGCGTGTTTTCCTTTTCTCCCTTACCTCCATCACCTGAATCGTTATCACCAGAACCATCATTGCCAGAGCCCGAATTGGACGGCCCGGAACCGGCTTTACGACGATGAGTCAGTACCAGTTCAGCTACCGAATCAATATCTTCTACTGTGACCTGAGTACGTTCTTGCAGAGCAGCATGAGCTAATGCAGCGCGATACCAGACAATATCCGCCCGCATGCCATCCACTTGAGCCTCGCAACAAGCCTTAGCAATTTTGTATCTCAGCACGTCATCGCACTGGATATCCGGCAGTAATTGACGGGCTTGTTGGATCTGCAGTTTCAGTTGGTTTTGTTGCTCTGCGTATTGCTGATAAAACCCTTCTGGATCACGATCAAAGGCTTCTCGACTACGAACAATTTCTACCCGCTCTGCTGGACTATAAACATTCTCCAACTGAACACACAGACCAAATCGATCCTGTAACTGAGGCCGTAGCTCTCCCTCATCCGGGTTCATGGTGCCGATCAATAAAAAATCGGCGGGATGATTATGGCTGATACCGTCCCTTTCGATACGATTAATACCGCTGGCAGCCACATCCAGCAGCTGATCCACTAGGTGATCAGCCAACAGGTTCACCTCATCCACATACAAGACACCGCCATGGGCACGGCTTAACAAACCGGGACGAAATTTAACCTCTTGCTGATCTAAGACCTTTTGCAGATCTAGAGTACCTAGCAGCATCTCTTCGCTGGCACCCAATGGCAGCGTGATAAAGGTCTGATGGTGTTTCTCTGCCGATTCAAAATCGGATGAACCCGTTGATAAACCGTTCGGCAAAAGATCGGCTAAACCTCTTACTAAGGTCGATTTAGCACAACCTCGTGGCCCTGAAACCACAACACCACCAATGGCGGGATTAATCGCTGACAAAATCAACGCCAATTTAAAATTGTTTTGACCGGCAATCGCAGAAAAGGGAAAAGATGGCGTCATCATACTGCACCTTCTGTTTCGGCGGTTTGCTCCGTACTGACTTGATCGCCAGCTTCATGCTCAGATTCCTTAGCGCCATCTTTACTTTGTTGATTATCGCCTTCCAATAACTTCCCTTGTTCTAGTACAAGGGTTCGGGTCGCTAACTGATCCAGAAAATCCTGATCATGGGAGATAATAATCATCGCTTGAGGCAACTGTTTTAAAGTATCCAGTAGTAATTGGCGCGCTTGGCTATCCAGAGCATTACTGGGTTCATCCAGCAGGAGTACTTCCGGCTCCATGGCCAAAACGGTGGCAAGCGTGATCATGCGCTTTTCACCGCCGGATAATTGATGGGTTACGCTTTCTTCAAATTCAGACATGCCTAAGGTAGCCAATGTCTGGTGTGCAATTTCTAGCGCTTGTTCTCGGCTTTTCCCTAAATTAAGAGGGCCAAAAGCCACATCTTCCAGTACCGTTGGGCAAAACAACTGATCGTCTGGGTCTTGAAAAAGAAAGCCTGCTTTAGCTCTTACCTCAACAAACTCATGTTCTTGCTGGCGAGGCTTGCCAAAGGCGATAATCTCACCGCCCTTGGCTTTCTTTAGGCCCACTAGCAAATGTAAAAAAGTCGTTTTTCCTGCACCATTAGCGCCAGTTAATGCCACTCGCTCACCGGGATAGAGGGCAAAATCTACCTGATCCAGCACCACGCCCCGACGGGGATAACGGTAAAAGAGTTTTCGGGTTTCTATCAGAGCGTTAGAAGCGGTCATAAAAGATTAAGTCCTGTAAGCAGCCCGAAATAACACACCGAAAACAGTGCAAAAATAGTATCCCAGTGACTCAAAGTCATTGAGTCCAGTAAGTAAAAACGACCATTAAAGCCACGGCATTTCATGGCGGCGGCCACACGCTCAGATCGCTCTAAAGATCGCACCAGCAACATACCAATCAAATAACCAATAGCCCGCCAAGTATGACGATTCGAACCCATAACAAATGCGCGAGCCTGCATGGCCCGACGCATACGCTTATATTCCTGACCGATCACATCCAGATAACGCACGGTAAATAGCAGCAGGTGCACCAATTTTTCCGGTACTTTTAGATGGGCCAGAGCATGGCCCAGAGTGGAAGCACTCATGGTACCTATCATGCTTAATAGACAGAGCACAGTGGCATTGGCTTTCAACCCAATTTTTAGGGCATGGAAAAAACCCTGTTCACTGGCCGGTAAACCAAACAGGGTAAACATAGGCGTGCCCGGCGTGGTAAAAGGCAGCATGACCAGTAGAAATACAATAAACAGATCCATCGCAATCACCCGTCGTAGGGTGCGCTTTAGATTTAAGCGTGCTGCAACAGCCAATATCAACGCACTGATCAAGCCAATGCCCAACACAATAAAGCAGTCGGATAACACGACAGATAAAGCAAACAACAGGGTAAACAGCAAACGAACTCTGGCATCCAGCAGATCAATAACCGACGGCTGATGTTTTAACTGTTGCCCCTTCCAAGAAGTGGCGCTGTGTTCCAGAGATCTTGGCATGGTTTATCCCGTTACTTTCTTGGCTGTTACACTCTTGGCTATAATATCCTTGGCTGTAACAGACTCACTTTTTCTCTGTTTACGCTGTTGCCACCAAATACCTAGGCCACACAAACCAAAGATATAACCGATACCCCCCAGAATATCCTGCAGGCCTGCTTTCTCTTTATAAGCCGCCAGTTCCTGACGCAGAGGTTTCACTTGTCGGGCCACCGCTTGTTCAATCATCTGTTGTAACTGCACACTATCTGTAACGCTCGAATTGCTGTCCGCAGCTAAATTACGGAGACTTTTAGAGTCGCTTGATTCACTCGTGTTAGCCGAAGTTGAGAGGTTATCGGGTAATTCATCCGCAGATAAAACCATCTTCAGCACATGGCCTGCACTCATATCGATAGCAAAGTGATAATCTATTTTCTGACTGGCTTTGAAAGTAAAAAATCCTTCACTGTCCGTTTGGATCTCAGCTAATAAAATACCTTCAGCATTCAATACTTTGACCGGTGTCCCTTCTTTCGCCATATCGCCATTAGAAAACCCGGCTTCCCCTTCAATTACATCGCCAATGGCATAAACACCACCGATAACATTATGGGCCTGAGCAAGAGAAGGCAGCAGAGTGATTAAGACCGTTAGCATGAGCATTACGGCTAAGAATAGAGATGAGAAAACAGGCTTAACCATGAGCTTTCTCCTGCCAATCCTCTGATAGCTGTAAAAACTCAGGCTTAACCTTACGCAACAGTAGTACTGCCGCTCCGGTAACAAAACCTTCCACCAGCATCACTGGAATATGAGCAATCAAAGTAAGCTTTGCCGCTAATAAAAAAGCTTCACCAGATAACGCCAAAGAAGCCGCCACAAACACTGTGGTTAACCCCACCGCACCAGCCCCACCAATAGCGCCCCAAATCGCGGCTGTTTTAGGAGAATAGGCCGTAATGCCCTGTCGACAGAGATAAAACATAACCACCGCAGGCAATGCGATATTCAGGGTATTAACCCCTAACACTAGAAAACCGCCAAAACCGAAAAAGACTGCCTGTAAAATCAGTGCAATCAATAAAGCAGGAAAGGCGGCCCAGCCAAGAGCTAAACCGATCAGACCGTTCAGGATTAGATGAACACTGGAAAATCCCAGAGGCAGATGGATATAGGAAGCAACAAAAAAGGCAGCCGACAAGACACCCACCTGAGGTAGGTGATCATAATCCAGTTTACGCAGACCCAATGCGACACCTGCCGCTGCAAGTACCGCTCCAGCAGCTAAAACGCTGCCGGATAATGCACCATCAACAATATGCATGGATTAGTTGCTCTGCAGAGAATGAGCTTGAACCCAGATCACGGCATCCTGGGACAACTCTTTACCTTTATGTTCAGTTTTAGGGCCAACACCTAAAGCACAAAAACCCCATTGACCGGCCTTAGGAAGAGCAAAGGTAAAAGTACCGTTGGCATCGGCTTTAATGGTCATGGTGATAAAGGCATCGGCTGGTGGGTTGAGACTGGCTTTGTCGGCAAACTTATCCGCCTTTATATCCGGCAGATAGTTGATATATTCCACTTCAATCTCGGCAAAAGGTACTGCTTTACCCTCGCTTTTTACCACACCAGTAAAGCTGCCCCCTTCATAAATAGCATAAGGTTTGGTCAGGGGAACAATCTCTGCGGGCAGGCCTAATTCACTGTCCCAATCCGTCGGTAAACTGCCAACATTGACGATGGTTTTAGTGAATTGCTGGATATAAATATCTTCTGAGGTTTCCAGATAGGGGGCACTTTGCAGCACAAAGATATTGTCACCAAGACCGCGCAAGCGAACATCCGATTGATAAGAGACGCCTGTGTTCTCAGCACTGGTCCATTGCGTTTTTTGCACTGAGTTCAATAGATCCGTCTTTTTACCTTTTTTAATCTGATAAAAAGCTTCAGGGCTATCGATATCCATCACATGACCGCTGGCCGCCGGGTGCGTGAAAGGCATTTTTAAACTGATCTGACCGCCACGGTCTTTCAGTAATTCCGGTGTATAGACCATCTGGAAATGGGCTGACGCGGGAGACGCCATCAAACAAGCCGTTACGGCAATAGAAAATAGGCTTTTCTTGCGAATAATAGGACTGGAAGTAATGCTATTGGCAATAACATTTTTAAAAGAGAACGATTTAAACACGTCAATATCTCCGTCTGATAAAGATTACAGGCGGAGTTGGGGAGGATAAGCATATTCAGGTTACATCACGGGTAAAGTGGCCCACCCAGATAACAATAACCTGCTATCGCCCGGTGAAGCCCTCCGCAACACCATAGAATACTGTTATCAGGCAGGTATCCGGACTCATTGGTGAACCACTGTAAGATTGATTACAGGATTCCATCGTCTCGCCTTCCCATATCGCAGATGTAATGACATGTTTCATTACAAAAACAACACAGTGGCCTAAGAAACGACTTAACCAATTTACCGTTGCGGGGGCAGTGTCGGGATTACAAACTGAGGAAGAAACACTCAGTGCGCACCGACTTCCCATTTAACTCTCTGCCAAAGCAGAGCGACCTAGTAACGGAAGGCACAATACAGGGCAAGGAAGATGAGGTCAAATGAAGCTGATTAAAGTCTAGGTGAGAATGGCTACCCTTTGTATGTAATGACGCGTAAGGCATTGTAATACAAAAACACAAGCCACCAAATAGAATAAGAAGTCGATGATATTTGGATCAACACACATACCTAAACACAATATATCGAGATTCTCTCATCAAGGAGTGTGGTCGTTTGTGTTTACATTCTTAGGGAAATATTATGTCTTTAAATACAGAAATCACCTATGTCAACAAATCAATGAACAAAGACCTACCTACTATCTTTGTTTTCACCAAAAATGAAGTCCCTACATTTGATGCGTTAAAAGAAGGTGTAGCTTGGCGTGTTATTCCTGATATTGGCAGGGCCTCTTCCAGCAGTTTTGTATTCCCTATTGAAACCTCTGTCAGTGCGACTTGGCAAGATGGTCAAAACAAAACTAAAGAGTTGAGTTCCACTATCGGTAAACGTTACACCGTTGCTAAAAATGACACCGGTATTGTGTTAGAAACCAACGGCAATGCCTCAGATACTAACTCAGTTGAAGTTACTAATGATATCAACGTGCCCAACGGTGTCAGTGCACAGCTTTATAAAGACGGCAAACTGATGATGGAAAAGAAAATCGTTGGTTTTGGTCAAAAAGCAACCTTTGTGCTTAAACCAAAACTTTATTGGGGTATTGCTTCTGAAATCCAAGAAGGCCAGCTACTGAACTCAGCAGTACTTAATTCTGAGCACTTCTTTGTCCAGGATTTAGAAGGCGTATCTAAGGCAATCGTATCGCTAAATGGTAATGAAGAAGACGGTTATAGCTTTAGAATCGAAAATCAGGAATAAAACCAACAGACCGATTATTTATAACGATAATCACCAAGATTGGACAAAAGACACTTAAATACCATATACAACGCTAACGCCTATCGTAGTCTGTATATATCTTACAGTCTTTTATCAGTCATCCCAGCTGTTAAAAGACCACAAGATATAAAGATCTAGTCAAAACCCCTGAGCAATAGGTGTCCTGTGTATGTATTACAAAGCAAAACATGAAGGATGCTTTCGTAATGTTGCTGAGTAGCGAACCATCCGACGTGTGGAGACTGTCGATATCCTTCTTCTATATACCATCAACGTACTTTTCGTAAAAAAATAAAATTCATACTTTACAACTAGTTATCGAGTCTATAGTATACGCACCAGTTGGAGGGATGGCTGAGCGGCTGAAAGCACCGGTCTTGAAAACCGGCGAAGGTTAATAGCCTTCCTAGGGTTCAAATCCCTATCCCTCCGCCATTATCTAGAAAATGCCCGCTTAGTGCGGGCATTTTTGTTTCTGGATTTTGATAACTCTTTTCTATCTACTTCGCTCCCTCCGTTATTCAAATACCATTTGTAGAAAACGACTTCCCTAACGATACAAATCCCATTGCTCTTATCTTTCGCTGCGTTTAATCTGATTTTTTGCTAATCGTTTATCTGATCTCTATCGATAGGAGTTATCTGTGTCCCAAACCAGTCGCTCTATCAATCAGCAGTATTGGCGCTTTGAGTCCCTTCCTCATATTGAGCTGCGCCGTACGGAGTTCAGTACCCAGCACTACAAACCCCATAGCCATAAACAGTTATCCATCGGTGCTATATTGGAGGGCTGTACTTATGTCAATTATCAAGGGCGGGAGCAATTAGCCCAGGCAGGGGATCTAGTTATTATCAATCCAAACAAAGTACATTACTGCAATCCCAGTTCGGGGCACTTTCGCAGTTATTATATGCTGTACCTGGATGCGGGTTGGTGTCAGGAAAAACTTTCGGCGCTTTACTCCCAAGTTGTTCCCTCAGGAGAATTTGATCTACAGCAGATCCATTGTTCACAGATGACCTTGCAAGACCCTGTTCTGTTTAAACAATATATTCAGGTTATTAATTATTTTATAGAGAATGAATTATCTCAAGCGGATCTAATGTTAGATCAGCTGATGCTGCAGCTGTTTAGCCAGCATTTCTCTCCTATTGTTCACATTGCCTCTGGAATTCAAGCACCTTCTGAACATAAATTCACCCAATACTGCCGTCAGAGCTTGCTTGCAGACATGGCATTACCTCCCGGCTTGGATCAGATTGCTCAGGAATTGGATTGTCGGACAGAAACCCTAATCCGTTATTTCAAGCGAGATATGGGAATTTCCCCTAAAGCCTTTTTAAACAATGCTCGTATTGAGCAAGCTAAGATTTTATTGAAGGGCGGTTCGAATCTAAGTGATGCAGCATTAGAAGTGGGTTTTAGTGACCAAAGCCACTTCCATAAGGCTTTTGTTAATTACACCTCTGCGACACCTCGACAGTATCAAAAAAGTGAGTAGGCATAGACTCTACCCTGATATAGGGAACCAGCCTCACTTATTTTCTATCACGTTTTTCTCTCTGCCAAAAAACGGTCAATTTTTGACAATAAACGCTCATCATTCAGGTTTATCTTGGAGCCATCTAAAAAATTAATCTGAGAGGACTAATGATGAAGTACCAACTGGCTCAAATTAATATTGCCCGTGCTGTTGCAGATATGGACTCTGACGAAATGAGTGGCTTTGTTGCTCGCCTGGATGAGATCAATACTCTGGCAGATAATGCCTCAGGTTTTGTCTGGCGCTTACAGTCTGATGCAGGAGACGCCACGGCAATTCAGGCCTTTGATGATCCTCGCCTACTTGTCAATATGAGCGTTTGGCAGGATGTTGATTCTTTGAAAAACTATGTCTATCAGTCCATGCATGTGGAGCTGATTAAAGATAGAGATGCTTGGTTCGGTAAAATGGCTGAAGCCCATCAAGCGTTATGGTGGGTGCCAGTAGGGCATATTCCGGAGATTGAAGAAGGCAAACAAAAGCTGGAACATCTACGCCAACATGGGCCAAGTCCTGAAGCTTTTACTTTTGCACGAGCTTTTTTGGCACCATAAAAACGATTAAACCATTAGGAGAAATTGAGGGGGTAGAGATAATCTCTATCTCCAATATATTCAGAGCACAGGAATATTAATTTCGACACTAAAGCCGGTGTCTAGTGTGCGATCTACATAAATAGACCCTGCTAATCTTTGGGTAATCAAATTATACAATACGGTCATGCCTAGTCCTGTCCCATCACCGGACATATTGGTCGTAAAAAAGGGATCAAAAATATGTTTTTTAGCGCTCTCACTCAAACCAACCCCATTATCCTGATAAAGAAGCTTTAAGCATTTATCCTGATAATTAGCGGTAATTGTGATGGTATATTCAGTATTGCCTATAAAACCATGCATATTAGAGTTGTGGATTAAGCTAGATAGAATATGAATTAAAAGACTAGGGTAGGTTTTAACTTGCAGATCATCTGAAACATGCTGAATGTAGGTGACATGTTTATGCTTATAGGTTCCAGCAAATAAACCCACTACGTCCTGAAGAAATTTACTCACATAGAGATCAGCAGGCACATCTTCATCCTGATCAAGGTTTAGTTCTTTAAAGCTGTTGATCAGGTTAATAGAGCGTTTTACATTTTCAATTAACATGCCGGTTATTAAGGTATTCTGTTCAAGAAAACCATTTAAATTTTCAGGAGAAAGGGATTGTTTCTTAAGTTGCATCTTTATTTTTTTATTCTCCCCTTGAAGATGAGATGCCGCCGTTAAGCAGATGCCAAGAGGTGTATTGAGTTCATGGGATATACCGGATACCAAGGCACCTAAAGAGGCCATTTTCTCCTGCTCAATTAATAAATCCTGTGCTTTTTTTAGATACTCCAGAGCTTCAGAGAGGTGTTCCGTTTTACTTTCAACTTCCTTAATCAGGTCACTGTGGTAGTTGGCTTGAGTGAATCTAAGCTCTGTAACGTCTAACCCCATCATAAAAAAACCGATTATCCCAGAATCAACTTGGTTATCCTCCAGAAAGTCCGGTATATAATGCACCTGTACGACAGTATCTTCTTCAGGGTTTCGCTTCAGTAATATCTCATAGGTGACTCTTTCACCACTTAATACTCTTTCTACATGGGGTAGGGCTTTGGCAAAGCTTTCTGCTCCTAATAGATCAGGCATGGACAGTAAGCTCACGTTATCTGACTCTTGAATATTAAACATATTACGATAACGGGTGTTCATAAACTGGTAACGCAATGACCGATCTACGTAACAGGCTAAAGCAGGAATGGCGTCAACTAACCATTTAAAGGTGCCGACTCTAGATGAAGCCAGGGTATTGAGGTGATCAATATGGGTATCTGTCACGGTTAATCTTCCCACTTTGGCAGCTCTTTATATTCTTACAACATAGCAGAAGATAGAGAGATGTCCCGTGCTTATAACCGTGATCTGAGAAGAAAAGAGTCTTACCTATTTAGAGTAAGAGATAGGAAAGATACCTTCCTAAACAAAAGTATTTCTATATTTCCTGGCCCACAGTCGAGAGAATAGGTACCTGCTGTAGAGTCACTTTTGTTTAGGTGCTTCGTTTTATTAGGATTCGTTTTATCGAGTTTAGCCTTTATTGGGCTTAGCATTTAACCATGGATTGACTTTACCTGGATTGCCTTTGGATCGACTATCAGCTGTAGAGGTACCGTCGGTTCCTCGACTCAATTTCGCTCTAGGTTTCTTTTCCGATGGTGCTTGAGTACGCATAACCTCTGCTTCCAATGCTCTAGCCGTTTTTGTCGCTCGCTTACTGGCAGAATGGCCTTGCATACGCAAATAAAGGCTTTCTACCTTCTGTCTTGCCCAAGGGGTTTTACGTAAAAATTTCAGACTGGATTTAATACTCGGATTACTTTTAAAACAATTCACCGGTATACGATCAGCCAGCCCTTCCCAACCGTATTTGTCGACCAGATCAGTAAGAATAGCTTCCAGCTTGATACCGTGTAATGGATCTTTTGGGTGGTGATTGGCGCTGCTTTCTTGGCTCATAGGTACTCAAGGGTATCAAAGTTAATATTTAATCGAATTAGCCGTACTTGTTAATGCATTAAACTGGCTAACAATAAGAGTAGCAGGATACCAGATAATCCTTTCCAGAAGAGGAGAGGTTTGCGTTCTGACAAAGGTAACGTGCCCTCTTGCAGGTAATGGGGGTTCGGCTTTTTCAGATCATAAACAAATTCAGATAGTCTACGGTATCTTAATTCTGGATTTGGTTGTAACGCTCGACGAAAAGTTCCGTCTAACCAGATCGGCACCATAGGGTTGTATTGAAAACTAGGTATATATTCCAAACGAGAAAAATCAGCACGGCTATGAAGTTCATCGACCTGCCCGGCATAAGGCATCTGCCCGGTGACCATCCAGTAAGCAATAGCTCCCAGTGAAAACTGATCCGAATTAGGTTCAGGTTTACGGCCTAGGCGATATTCTGGCGCAGTAAAGCTATGAAAGCCCACCATACGAGCAATGTCTAGTGGTTCAGGTAAGTCATCTGTATCGGGGACTGCGCAAGAGGCAAAATCGATTAACTTAATCATGCCCTGATTATCCACCATAATATTATCTGGATGCAGACTCTGACAGAGAATATCTCGTCGATGTAACGCTCTTATCGCCTTCACTAGTTGTTCAAGTAAATCGGTAATACGGCGTAACTCAGCATGAGGGTTTTGTTTAACCCATTCACCCAAAGTTCGACCATCGACATACTCTCGCAAATAATAGAGGTAATTTCTTGGTCTTGAGGCATCCACTATTTTGGCGACATAGGGAGAGTTAACACGCTCAACAACCCACTGCTGCATAATAAACTGACGCAAAAAATCTTTTCGGGAACTTAGCTGTGGCGATGGTGCTTTTAAGACCATTTCCCGCTCAGTGTGCTTGTCTTGCACGCGATAGATGCAGC
Source organism: Oceanospirillum sp. (assembly GCA_047518265.1). Classification (GTDB taxonomy): domain Bacteria; phylum Pseudomonadota; class Gammaproteobacteria; order Pseudomonadales; family Halomonadaceae; genus Oceanospirillum. Next base: position 47,290 of record JAKZRG010000006.1, on the reverse strand, counting down.
TGATACTGCTTTTATTGAGGACTTCCAAGATTCGATAACCATCCAGCTCACCCCCAACGGATAGATCTCTTGGTACCGGTAATGCGCCAAAAGCATCCCCAATAGATTCCCCGGATTCATCTGGCAACATATCAACACGCAGTAACTGAAAACAAAAGTGCGTACTGCTATGACCTCGGGCACTGGCCTTTTCTATGGATGTTTTTAAAATATGGTCACAAGCCTGATTCAGATCACCGGAATATTGACGTATCAATTGTACGTAATCTGACGTCATCAAGGTGCCTTTTGCTGCTTGAGTGGTAAACAGCAAGATATCGCCTTGTTTTAAGGAGAACTGGTGGTAATCGATATCCACACTAGGATCTAATCCCAGAGCTCTTGAGGGATAACGATACCCGCCCATAAAGTTAGTATGTTCGCGATTCAGTTGTTCAAATTCTCCGCCACGCAGGCGATAAACCACTGTATCTCCCATATGGAACAAGTGGCCATGTTGGCCTTTTAGCACTACCCCGCTAAATGAGCTGATGTAATTGCCATTGGTGACGTTTTTCCCTTGGCTAAATAACCAACCGTTTAAAGCACTTAGCACTTTAGTTGCTGAGGTTTTTACATCCCAGTTATCCGGCGTTGCATAGTAGTCAGCCAGAAAACCTCGCACACAGGTTTCCGCTGCTTGCTTGGCGATCACATTACGCCAAGTAGAGTCGGCAACCGCTGCTACCACACCTTTAGCAGCCAAAGGGGAGCCCTCTGGTACTTTAACCGACATCGTTGAGCGCACAGAGCTTTTATCCGGTGCGATAAAGGCTTGGCCATAACTGACTTTTAATTGGCTGTCTTTCGTCATTGCTCTGATTCACCTAGCGCTGCACCTCCTTGGTGCAGCATTTGTTTTAATCGGTCTAAAAACATACAAAAATACAGATAATTTCTATGCTGAGCCTATGTATTGTACGTGTTCACTGGGCATTTTTATCCCACACCAAAGGCTAAGCAAATATTATGCTACAGTGATAATTCTGCTGCACTGACTTAACTCCCATCAGGGTTATTTTTTTCTTGAAGGTTTTTGACTGCCGTTCTTTAGTAGGAATCTACCCCCTACCTGATGGCATTCAAGCCAAGCACCCGATATAATCCAGCCAGTTTTTTAGTGGGTAGGTAGTTTTTCTTTGATGAATTACCCCCGACTTATCACCTTAATTCCAATTTATGGGGTCAGAACGATGGATTTTGAAAAAATTCCTGCGGGTAAAGATGCACCTAATGATATCTACGTAGCAATTGAGATTCCTGCGCAGAGCTCTCCAATCAAATATGAGATTGAGAAAGAATATAGTGCAATCATGGTTGACCGTTTTATGGCAACTCCTATGTTCTACCCTGCAAACTACGGTTTCATCCCACAGACTCTGTCTGAAGATGGCGATGCACTGGACGTACTGGTAATCACACCTTACCCAGTACTGCCGGGTTCTGTTGTTCGTTGTCGTCCAGTGGGTGTTCTGAACATGTCTGACGAAGCAGGTCCAGATGCTAAGCTAGTCGCTGTTCCACACGACAAGCTGACGACTGTTTATAAAGAAATCCAAGACGTTGAAGATATCCCTGAGCTTCTGCGTCAGCAGATCAACCACTTCTTTGAAAACTACAAAGATCTGGAAGAAGGCAAGTGGGTTAAAGTTGAAGGTTGGGGTAACGCTGAAGCTGCTCGTGCTGAGATTGTTAAATCAATCGCTGCTTACGAAGCTAGCAAGTAAGCTGATTCTTAGCTGAAAAGAACCGTAGTTTTACTGTTATTTGAGTAGGCTACGGTTTTTTTGTGTCTGTCTTTTAACTGGTCAATACTTTAAACAACCTACTTTCTAGCGTCTTCTATTGGCTAGAAGCCTGTGGAATATATTCTTCACAGCTCAATTAAGGATCGTCTCAACGTTTTAGGGTTTTCATTAAACCAACGCCTACAGGCCCGGGTAAAGTTTGCGCCATTGGCAAATCCCAAGCGATAGCTAATCTCTCCCATAGAAAGATAATTTAAACGCAACCATTGCAAAGCTTGCTGCTGTCTTACTTCATCCACTACCTGTTTATAATTCAGCTGTTTTTCTTGTAATCGTCGCTGCAGAGTACGCTGACTCAGATTCAGCTTTTCTGATACCTGCTGCATCGTTAAATGGCCAATAGGCTCATGATTGAGTAACAGTGATTGCAGCCGTGTCACCAGATCATTACGGTCCAATCGTGCCAAATAATCCGCTATCAGTGCATCATTTTGTGCCGCTAATTCAGGACTGGCAGTTAATAAGGGCTGATACATCGCATGGGCATTAAAGACAATACGGTCACAACTGGCATTAAAAAAAACCGGGCATTTAAATAACCTCTGCCAAGGTGTTGGATCCTGAGGGTAGGGCCGGCGCAAACTTACACTTTGCGGACTAAAGTCAGGTCGATAGATATGGCGAGCAGTTAAAACACAGGTACCAATAAAGGCATCAATCTCTTCAGGGCAGATATCACTAGGGTTAATATCAGGTTTTAGCCTTAGTTCAACCTCGACCTCTCCTCCCATAGGGATCAGTGTCATCTCAGCATAGTTTGAACACATACGCAGATTTGTCGCTAAACGCTGAAAACCTTCCATTAGTGTATCACTGGCCCAAATGGCAAAACCTAATGCATGCCAGGAAGGAGGACGCATAAAGCGGGAAACGGTTAACCCCAGCGCCTCATCATCGGTTACGTTACGTGCTAAACGCCATAATCGGTCAATCTTTATCCAGGGGTAACGGGTGTCCAATTGGCTTGCCTGAACCGGATCAATTTCCACCCGAGCTAAAAGCTCAGGCCCATTTACTTGGTAGTAATCTAAGGCACGGCTAATCACAACGGCCCAACTTCCCATAACACTGACTTCAGCTGAATCCGGCACTTTAGAGTATCCCGCTCTATCTATTTCGACTTAAGGTGAATGTCTTAAGTGGTTTTCAATCATGGTAAGATAAAAAAATTGTCTTTACACGCCTTTCAATTGTCATCAGTCTGCCAGCCTCTTGTTGATATTCTCATTAAAGACAACAATCGGATTGATACTAAAAATAATATGATACAAAACAACAATAACGGAGATGCAGAATGCCAACAAAATTACTCCCTGCGGCAGAGTCAGCACAGGCTTGCCCCTTACTGATCAAGCAGATCTTTGCTTCCGCCGGACGCTTTGAACCCAATAATCAAATTATTTACCGAGGTGAGCAGAGCTTTAGCTATCAGGATTTTCGTGACCGAGTACAACAATTAGCCAACGCATTGAAAGCAGCTGGTGTTGAAGCGGGTGATACCGTGGCCGTAATGGATTGGGATAGCCATCGCTATTTGGAATGTTATTTTGCGGTACCTATGCTGGGGGCTGTTCTACACCATGTAAATATTCGCTTATCCCCTGAGCAAGTGGTTTACACCATGAACCATGCAGAAGATAAACTGGTTCTGGTACATGATGATTTTGTCCCTCTGGTTGAACAGGTTCAAGGCCACTTAAATACCGTTGAGGGTTATATTCGTTTAAGTGATAACGGCGCTGTTAGCAGTGCTAGTGTTGAATTTATCGGTGAATATGAAAACTTATTAACTCAACAGGAAAAATCCTGCGAGTTCCCAGATTTTGATGAAAACAGTATCGCTACCACCTTCTACACTACTGGGACTACAGGCAATCCTAAGGGTGTATTTTTCAGTCATCGTCAACTGGTACTGCATACCCTGAACATGGTCGGTATGTTGGGCAGCTATGATGGACTGCCGCTACTGCGCTCTGATTCGGTTTATATGCCCATCACACCAATGTTCCACGTCCATGCCTGGGGTGTACCTTATGCAGCAGTGATGTTGAACTGCACTCAAATTTATCCAGGCCGTTATGAGCCAGACAAGCTGGTTGAGCTAATTCGTGATTACAAGGTCACTATTTCTCACTGTGTGCCGACTATCCTGCAGATGTTACTAGGCTGTGAAACAGGCCAGAAAACACGTTTAGATGGCTGGAAAGTGTTGATTGGTGGTAGTGCGCTACCTATGGGGCTTGCCCAAGCTGCTACTGAAAAAGGTGCGGATATTTATTCTGCTTATGGCATGTCTGAAACCTGCCCGCTACTCACCATTACCCACCTGAATAAAGAGATACGTTCACTTCCGATGGAAGAGCAGCTGAAATATCGAGTATTAACCGGTGTGGCTTCCAATATGGTGGATCTAACCATTACGGAGCCTGACGGTTCTTTGGCGGCTCATGATGGCGATGCGGTCGGTGAAATTACGGTACAGACGCCATGGCTGACCATGGGTTACTTTAAAGAAGCTGAAAAACAGGAAGAACTGTGGGAGGGCGGTCGCTTACATACCGGTGATGTGGCTTCTGTACATGCGAATGGTTTTGTTGAAATTAAAGACCGTATCAAGGATGTCATCAAAACTGGTGGTGAGTGGTTATCCTCTATTGAGTTGGAAAACCTAATTAGTCAGCACCCAGATGTTGCTGCAGTAGCCGTTGTGGGTATTCCTGATGATAAATGGGGTGAGCGCCCTTACGCCATGGTCGTACCTAAAACGGCAGATCTGGATACACCAACTTTACAGCAACATCTACAGCAGTTTGTTGATAGCGGCCAGCTTTCAAAATGGGCGATCCCTGAACAGATGCAGATGGTGGACGATATTCCAAAAACCTCTGTCGGTAAGATCAATAAAAAAGTGATTAGAGAAAACCTACAACAGTCTTAGTCATTATTGAAACAGGGAATCCCATGCTTTTCATGGGATTCAAACGTCATTATTTAATATTTAAACACTATATTTGGCCTCTTCCAGCACTTTAATCTGGAAGAGGTAATACGACTATTTGCTTTGAATATTCAAATGGACGATTCAGAAGGGTTATCTCTGGCAGATGATTCTTAAATTATTTTTTACTAATCCCATTTCTGATAACGCCCTATAGATAGAGATAGGGAGGGCTCGAAGCAATCTTTGTGTGCTCAGACATTGCTTCACTAAGTGTTTATTAGGCTTGGTATGTGACCAACTTTTAATGGAGCAGATCATGGTACAACAAGTTGTTTTTTTAAGTGGTGTACGTACCGCCATCGGTGGTTTTGGCGGCAGTTTAAAAGATATCCCAACAACAACTCTGGCGGCTTCTGTTACAGCGGAAGCGGTAAAGCGCGCCAATATCCAACCTGAAGAAGTAGGTCACGTCGTCTTTGGTAATGTGTTACACACGGATCGTCGTGATATGTATATCAGCCGCGTTGCTGCTCTAGAGGCTGGTTTGCCCGTTAATACTCCTGCTCTGACGGTTAACCGTCTATGTGGTAGTGGTCTACAAGCGATTATTACCGCAGCTCAACAGATTCAACTAGGTGTTTGTAATACTGCTGTAGCAGGTGGTGCAGAATCCATGAGTCGTACTCAATACTGGTTACCAACGGCTCGTTTTGGTCAACGTATGGGGGATGGTCAAATGATCGATTCCATGACAGGTGCCTTAACTTGTCCAATGGAAAACTACCATATGGGTGTCACTGCTGAGAATGTGGCAGCAGAATGGGAGATTGATCGTGAGGAGCAGGATCGCTTGGCTGCCTTAAGCCATCAACGAGCAGAAAAAGCGACTCAGGAAGGCCGTTTTGATAGCCAGATTATGCCAATTGAGCTAAAAAGCCGTAAAGGCACTGTAGAGTTCACCACAGACGAACATATTCGTACCAATTGCCAACCAGAAGATATGCAAAAATTACGTCCTGTCTTCAAAAAAGACGGTACGGTAACAGCGGGTAACGCATCTGGTTTAAACGATGCGGCAGCAGCAGTCACCATGATGTCTGCGGATGAGGCAGAGCGTCAAGGTTTAACACCAATGGCAAAGTTGGTGGGTTATAGTACTGTCGCTGTAGAACCTAAAATCATGGGCATTGGTCCAGTACCGGCTATTCGTCAGTTATTGGAAGAACATAAACTAAATGTTGATGATATTGATGTTTGGGAAGTGAACGAAGCCTTTGCAGCACAAGCGCTGGCTGTGGCTAAGGACCTGGGGCTACCAGAAGATAAACTGAATGTTAACGGCAGTGGTATCTCTCTGGGCCACCCTATTGGTGCCACAGGCGCAGTAATTACGGTAAAGGCCCTGTATGAGTTAGAGCGTGTTCAGGGGCGTTATGGCGTAATTGCACTGTGCATTGGTGGTGGTCAGGGTATTGCTATGTTGATTGAGCGCTAAGACTTAGACCTATCTCGGTATTTTCTTAAGCCTCAGTCTTAAGTACCCAGCGAAAACACAAAGGCCTTGAAGTGACTTCTCTCTTCAAGGCCTTTTGTATTAAGGGCGTTTATCCAGCCTAGTAAAACTCATCACTGGCTTTTGTTGCCACCATTTCACCATTAAAGAGTGACAGCAGTAATGCTGAAATACGCTCATGCATAATGATGGTATGGTAGTTACCACTTTCTTGCATGTGTGTGCGTAGAGCATCCCGCACTGCTTTCACGCCCGTCACATCGATTAAAATATCAATTTGCGAGCTGTCTTTTAGCAAATCATACATATCCGTTGTCACCGGCACATTATGCTCTTTAGCCAACAACATACCCGGAGCTTGGGCATTGGTATCAGCAACACCCAAAATATCAATAAATTCAGCCGTAAACAGTCGGTTTAATAGCTCTAAACCGGCATCACCTGCGCCGATAACTGCGATTTTGAATTGATCCGTATTCATTGTTCTATCCTTTTCCTTTCACTTGTTATTGTCTTTCACAAAGCATATTCACTTACGCTTAATAAACTTGCCTAACCTTAAAAATAGAGTGTTCAGACTGGCAAAAAAATATACTTTTGCAAAGTAGTTGATCTCTTAATTAGGGTTAATACAGCCCTTAATCTTAAGCTCTCTTGCTTTACGTCAGGAAACACTCCAAACAGTTACAGCCATTCTTAATGTCAGATTTTTATAACATAACCTTTATAAACAATTAGTTACTACACATTTTTAAAAAGAGGTATCAAAACTTAGCAAACTTATTGATCTTGCAAGTCGGTTAGTTTCTTCTGGGCTTTGACATGCCCTAGTTTTGCCGCTTTACGATAAAACTCCCGAGCTGTATCTAGATCCTTCTCTCCTGCGAGACCTTTTTCACTCATCACGCCTAGGTAATACATCGCTTTTGCATGTCTTTTTTCAGCGGCAGCTTCGTACCATTGTTTTGCCAGTGCTAGGCTTTTCTTAACACCACGCCCTTCAAAATAAAGCTGTCCTAAATGAAACTGGGCATTACTGTGTCCTTGAACGGCTGCGGATTGCCAATAAGATTTAGCCTGAGCAAAATCCTGTGCTCCTAGACGTCCCTGAATCCATAACCAACCTAGATTGTATTGAGCTTCAGTATGACCTTGCCCAACGGCCTGTTCCCACCAAAACTTAGCATCCTCAAGATCTTGAGGGTCATTGGTTTGTTTTTCCTCTTGTAGCAATAACCAACCTAATAAGTATTGCGCATCAGCTTCGCCATACTCCGCTGAATATTGCCAGTAATGCTTCGCTAATTCTAAATCTTGCTCAACACCTAGACCTTCCGCATACAGCTTCCCTAACTGGAAGATGGCACCTAAGTTACCCTGCTCTGCTGCCGTTTCCCAAAGCTCCTTGGCTTTGGCATAGTTTTCTTTACCGCCTAAGCGGCCAGCATATAAGCAACCCAGTTGGAGCTGAGCGCCATCATGTCCTTGTTCTGCTGCTTTTCGCCACCAGATTTTGGCTTGCCCCAACTCTTGATCAACACCTTGACCTTTCGAGTAGATCTCACCTAAATAATATTGTGCCTCTAAGTGATTCTGTTCTGCAGCAGAGGTCCACCAGTGGCGGGCTTTGGCATAATTACTTTTGCCATCAACACCATCGGAAAATAAACGGCCCAAACGATACTTAGCTTCTGTATGCCCCTTTTCTGCTGCCAATTCCCACCAACAGCGGGACTGTGAAAAATCTTTGATTACCCCCAAGCCATCAGCATAGATCAGACCCAAATAGTATTGAGCATTGATATATCCTTGTTCAGCAGCTTGGTCATACCAGTGTTTAGCTTGGCTATAATCCTGTTCAACACCTTGGCCTTCAAAATGCATCAACCCCAGATTAAATTGGGCACCGGCATGACCTTGTCGTGCCGCTTCTGCCCACCAATCCATTGCTGCACTATAATCCTGTTCAATGCCCAGACCACTGAAGTGCATATGCCCTAGATTATACTGGGCGCCGATATGCTCTTGTTTGGCAGCTTCTAGCCAATAATCTTGTGCTATGGCAAAATCTTGTAACTCACCGGGAGCTTCAGCATACAAGCGCCCCAAGCAATACTGAGCTTCAACATGGCCATGTTCAGAGGCTGCTTCCCACCACTCTTTAGCTAGGCCGATGTCGGGATCAACACTCAGGCCTTCATAATAAACCCGACCTAATGCAAACAGAGATTCTAAACAGCCTTCCTGAGCCGCTTTCTCCAACCAGCGTTTTGCAGCCACATAGTCTTTTCGAATTCCAACACCATTAAGCAGGGCATTACCTAAACAACACTGGGCATCATGATGACCATTTTGTGCCGCAATTTCGAACCAGCCCATGGCTTTTGGATGGTTTTGTTCAACGTTTAAACCATCATTATAAATTTTACCTAGTTGGAACTGGGCTTCTACGCTGCCTTTTTGCGCAGCATTTTCATAGCAGTGCACTGCCTTTTTATAATCAGGAGTGATACCTGAACCATAAAAATAGATCTGCCCCATATAAAACTGAGCATCAAAGCTGCCTCTGTCCGCTGCTTTTTGAAACCATTTTCGGGCATGACTATAATTTGTCTCAACACCTAAACCTTCAAAGTGCATACGGCCCAAATAATATTGAGCCTCAGTATGACTTTGTTCTGCTGCCAGTTCCCACCAGCCTTTAGCAAGTCCAAGGTTTTGACTCACCCCCAAACCTTTAAAGTAGAGTAAGCCCAGATAATATTCGGCTTCTAGATGATTTTGCTCAGTGGCTAATTCCCACCAAATTCTGGCTTGATCATAATCAAGGTCAACACCCAGTCCTTCGAAATAGAGATAACCCAGGTAATAATAGGCATTAGCAATTTCATGTTCAGCGGCTAACTGCCAACAATCTCTTGCTTGGATATAGTCTTGTTTTACAAAGAAGATATTGCCTAGTTTATTCTGCGCTTTCGGAAATCCTTGATCAGCCGACTTCTGGTACCAAATTTCTGCTTGGGCCAGATCCTGCCTAACACTTAAACCCTTTTCATAAAAACCACCTAAGCGGCATTGGGCATCAGCATCACCTTCTTCTGCAGCCCTTTTTATTTCCAGATAGGCTGATCTTTGTCCTCTAAACGACATGGTACTCTACTCTTTCTAATGCGTCTTACCACGCATCATACGAGAACTGCAGGCAGAAATGGAGGAGATAATGTTAGAGAGTTGAATTAATGTGACAAAATCGAGATTAGATCAAATAATCTAGACTTTTAAGATGGTTCAACAGGGAGGTTGGCCTGGTGCTTTAGTGTTCAATAACAGCAGGCCTTTGAAGCAGATTCAGTGTAACTAGGTATCACGGTTCAGCGTACTTTGATCAATGGAAGCTTTTAAGCGATCAAATTCACCAATGTTGTCCGGTAGAAAGTACAGGGTATAAAATACTTTTTCAAACAGGAGGCGCTTACTATCGCCACTCTTCGTTTTCTCTTTTGTGCTGCTGAAGTTACTGCTCATGGTGAAGTGCAGCACTCGGGTACCAGGAGGAATTGGTAGCGTAAAGCCATCAATCTGCTGTTTTTCTTTTGGTTCTTTCAGGGTATAAGACGAGATCTCGGTAACAAGCTGCAGGTTGATATAAAAGTGGCTGGAAACAGGCACAATCACCTTTTTACCACTTTCGTTATTTTGCATATAGATTCCGCAGTTTTTGCGAATTTTCAAAAACATTTTACCCTCCCATTTTCGGGTATGTTCGTTATTACACCCTTACCGATAACGCCATCAATGAATCAGCCTTCGAGTACTATAAGGTTGATTCAAGTCGTACTTATTTTTACCTACAAAGCACTATCGAATAGGTATCATTATCCAATATAAAACAAAAAATCCGTTACTTCTGTGAGACCACAGAAAACACAGTAAGACAGTTGTGTGATGTTTTTGTGACATCCAGGGTAATATCAGGGTAGCTCTTTTTAGCCTGAGTTAGCAATGAATTGGCAAAAATGCTGTTTTTGATCGTAATAAAGTGACTTTTTTGCTCTTGTATAGGCTGTGGTCATTGTGCCGTCATTGAAACTCATTACAATATGCTGCGCAGGCGAGGCAGAGCTAATATTTGGGTCGGAAGAGAGAGTAAGAATTTGCGAGTCATCAGAAAATACGCCAACCGTAGGTTGTATGATACTTCAGAAAGTCGTTACGTTACTCTGGAGGACATCAAACTATTGGTCATTAACAACGAAGCCTTTCGAGTTGAAGACTCCAAAAGCGGTGACGACTTAACCCGTAATATCTTGCTACAGATTATTACTGAACAGGAAAATACCTCCTCAGGTGGTAGTAACCCTATGTTTAGTAATCAGGTGCTACAACAGCTGATCCGTTTTTATGGGGACAGTATGCAAGGTACTATGAGTAATTATCTTGAGGAGAGTATCAATACTTTCCTTGAGCAACAAAAGGCGTTGCGTGATCAGATGCAAACAGCCATGAATAGCAACCCTATGACTACGAATCCAATCGAGTTAATGCGTCGAGCGGCTGAGCAGAATATGAAGTTGTGGCAGACTTTCCAACCTAAAAATGGAAAAGCTGACGACGAAAATTAAAGTATTTTTTCTAGGACTGCGAAAATCAATGTTTTCTCATAGAGACGACTAAAGCTGATATTTCGTCAGAATAGATAAAAAGACCAGCCCAAGGGCTGGTTTTTTTTCGCCTAAAAAAAGCCTTACTTTCATAGAGTTAAAAGATTTGAAAAACAAATGCTGCGATTGCGAACAAAAAAAGTTTGCAGCTTTTTGTGCGGTGCACTATATTTCTATTTATCAACTTTGCTGCAGCGCAATATAGCGCTGAGAAATATATTAAATCGATCTTTTAAGATCCTGGAGATTACGATGAACTTTTTTGATCAGTGGGTAAATGAGTGCCAAAAAGCGGCTAAAACCTTCACCGAAGCAACTAACTGGCAACCATATGAAGCTTTTAATCAGCTAGTGAGTGAAAAAACGCAAGTTGCAGAAAAAATTATGCAGCAGCAAACCCGTTTTCTATCTGATAGTGCCGAGCAATTTAGCAAGCATTGCGCCAGCTTAGTCCAACAAGCTGATCCAGCTGTTGCCGTTGAATCCAACTACAGCTTTTTTTGTGAGCAACAGGTTAAGACCAGCAGTCACTATCTGAAAACACTGGATCTGACAAACGAAATGACTGAGCTGTCAGACCAGCAATTGAAAAAAGTTTTTACTCGCTAAGATTTGTTGTTCTTTTTGTGAGTAGTGTCCTGTCAGTGACTGACTGACATTTTAAGCTTTTTGTCTGCTCTCTTCTTCCCTCTGCGAGACAGAAAGCAACCCCGGTATCATGACCGGGGTTTTTTTATGCCTTATTTTTTCTTTCTATTCGGTTCCACATCAATGTCTTACGAACCCTTTACCAATTTTTCGTACTATTTTGATTTCGATCTACTCATCTAGTTTTTTCTTTTCTGGAAGATTCCATCCCGTCATGTTGCTCTGATAATGTATGAACTATGCTGAAGAAAAAGCCAGTCAGATGGGATATCGGTTCATGAATTTTAGGCAAAGAATAAAACAATTATTCAAACACCCCGAAATGAAGCTGTTTTTTGCAGCCGTGATGTTTCTGGCTATTTCCTGGCCTGTATTTAATCAGGATAGATTGCCCTTAATGACGGCTTTTCTAGTGATCTCAGGTGTTTGGTTGGTCGCAGTAACACTGCTGTTTTTAATGCGCCATGAATAATATTGCACGAGTGTTACTAAAACGAAAAAGTAAAATCACCGACGGGTATAAGTCCATATGATTAATAGTGGTTTGCTATTTGTTAGTCTTTCCGCCTATTTGATTTTTTTATTGGCGATCGCTTGGTGGGGAGCTCGATCAGATGAGCATTCGCAGTTTCTGTCCTTAACGCGGAGTCGTTGGGTATATACCTTATCTCTATCCGTCTATTGCACCTCATGGACATTTTTTGGCATCGTCGGCAGTGCCTCCTTGGGGGGAGGTGTCTACCTTTCCATATTTTGGGGATCAATCCTCGCGTTCTTCTTCAGCTCAATCTTGTTGCGACGCATGATTGCCGTTAAAAATCTCTATCGCGTGACCAGTATCGCTGATTTTTTATCCGCCCGTTATTTTCGCTCCCAGCGTATTGCTGCCTTGGTCACTATTATGGCCTTGGTCGGTGTAACACCCTATATCGCATTACAGCTTAAAGCCATTAACAATAGCTTTAGTCTCATCAGCGCCGAGGGCGATGCTCTGTTGCAAGCGTTTAATAGCTGGGTGCCGGTCTTAAGTGCTCTCTTTATGGTGTTATTTACCATTGTTTTTGGCTTGCGCCACCTAGATACGACAGAACGCCACCCCGGTGTTACATTAGCTATGGCCGTGGAAAGCTTGGTTAAACTACTAGCCTTTATGTGTGCCGGTTTTTTAGTGGTGTATGTGTTGTTTGATGGTTTTGAGGATGTCTTTACTCAGGCAGAGCAACTTAGACAGACCGATGAACGATTTTCTGGCTACTTATCCACCCCCACCTTTGTTAAATGGGTCTGTTATTTACTGGTATCAGCATCGGCTATTTTTTTCCTACCCAGGCAGTTTCACCTAGCTGTTGTGGAAAATGCCGATCCCAAACATGTACGTACGGCGCAATGGGGATTACCTCTATATCTCTTCTTAATTTTGTTATTTGTAATTCCTATTAGTTTAGGTGGTTTGGTAATGGGGTATGCACCAGAACAAGCCGATACTTTTGTGCTCTTGCTCCCTATGCAAACAGACAGTCCTTGGTTATCTCTATTTGTCTTTATCGGCGGTTTTTCAGCCTCTATGGGCATGATCATTATCAGCGCTATGAGTATGTCGGTAATGCTAAGTAACCATATTTTATTACCTCTGTTGGAGGTCATTCCGGGACTAAAATGGTTACGTCGCCACTTATTAAAACTGCGTTGGTTTGCAGTCGCCTTTTTTATCTATATCAGCTATCAATTTAATGCCCATGTGGGTGATTCTTATATGTTGGCCAGTATGGGAATTCTATCCTTTGTGGCTGTTTTACAGTTTGCACCAGCGGCTTTAGGTGGTTTGTTTTGGTCCAAGGCCAGTCGATTGGGTGCTCTGGCAGGTTTACTTTCTGGCTTTATTATCTGGTGCTACACCCTATTACTCCCCTCTCTGATTAAAAGCGACTGGTTACCTCTGGATTGGTTAGAACAGGGTCCATGGGGCAACCAATGGCTACATCCTGAGGCTTTATTAGGGTTGTCTGGTTTGGACACCGTAAGCCACGGTGTTATCTGGACGCTAATTTTTAATATTACTTCGTTCTTGTTTATCTCATTGCTGTTCCCCGGTAATCGAGAAGAACGAGAATACAATCGTGAGTTTCAAGAAGTGCTCAGTAATGAGGTGGCAGAAAAGCCAACCTTTGAACTGCCTCACTCAATATTTCTCCCTAATAAGGTGATTCAAGCCCGTGAAGTGTTAGAGGAATATCTTAGCCATGAAGAATCTGTGGAACTGCTCAATAAAATTTTGGATGAGTTAGGGTTAAACGATCAAAGTTATGTCACGTTAATGGATCTTAATCTGTTGCAAAAAGAACTGGGTCATCGTTTATCCGGTTCTATCGGCGCAGCATCGGCTCATAGAGCCATCAGCCGTGCAGCATTTGTCAATCCCGCCGAGCGTGAATCTATCCGCAATATCTACTCTGATTTACTTAATGAGCTAAATATTTCTCCCCATGAACTGCAGGCTAAAGTGAGTTATTACCAAGAACGGGAGAAACTTATTGTCAGCCACTCTGAGCAACAAGCCGAAACCATTCGATTATTACAAGAACAAATGCATCAGCGAGAGCAAGCAGAGCAGGATAAGGGGGAGATAGAAAATCGGCTCCAGTCCATACTCGATTATGCACCATCTGTTATCTACCTAAAGGACCTGCAAGGGCGCTATGTATTGGTTAACCAGCAGTTTTTGAAAATATTTAACTTAGAGATGGAACAAGTGGTTGGTCTGGATGATTTTGCTATTTTTTCACCTGAAGCGGCCAAAGTATTTCAAAAAAATGATCAAGAGGTTATTGCTCTGGGTAAATTTCAGGAAAGTGAAGAAATGGCTGAACATCCTGATGGCATACATACCTATATTTCGATGAAATTCCCAATTTTTAATAATCAAGGGGAGATTATAGCTTCTGGTGGTATTTCAACGGACATTTCAGATCGTAAAGCCAGTGAACAACAGCTTTTACGCTTTAATCAGGAGCTGGAGAGTCAGGTCACCGAACGTACCCAGAGCCTACAAGAAAGCAACAACACCTTGCAGCAAACTCTGCGGAATCTGGAAACGACTCAAGGTCAGTTAATCGAATCAGAGAAGATGGCCTCTCTTGGTAGTCTAGTGGCAGGCATAGCTCATGAGATTAATACACCTGTAGGAATTGGTGTAACTGCTGTTTCTTCGATGCAGCAAGAAACTGAGAGTATTACTAAAAAAATGGCTCACGATGAACTGACTCGGGCGGATTTAGATGCCTACTTGGATATCGTGAATGAAAGTAATGGCTTAGTCCTGAATAATTTAGAGCGAGCAGCCGAATTAGTACGAACCTTCAAGTTAGTTGCTGTGGATCAATCTGCCGAAGATCTGCGTAGTTTTATGCTTTATGAGTATGTTCAAGATGTTATGGCCTCCTTACGCCCTGCCCTGAATAAAGCTCATGTCAAAGTCGATATCCATTGTCCTTCAGAAATTTTGATGCACAGTTATCCTGGCGCTTTATCTCAGGTGTTAACAAACTTAGTTATGAATGCCTTAAAGCACGGCTTTTCTGAATTAGAAAAAAATAATCAGGCTGTCGATTCAAATCATAATGATCAACAACATCAGATTAATCTAAGCATATCCTTAGCTGAAGATCATATGATTAATATCGTGTTTAGTGATAATGGAAAAGGGGTTTCCCCTGAAGTGTTACCTCGTATTTTTGACCCCTTTATAACAACGGCTAGAGGGCAGGGTAGCAGCGGTTTAGGGGCTCATATTGTATATAACTTAGTGACTCAAAAGCTTCATGGTCATATTGAAGCCTCCAGTGAGCTAGGTAAGGGATTAACAATGAATATGCACTGGCCAAGAGATATCCGAGAAACCATAGATCCCTCTATTTAGCCCATTTAATGGGCTCATTGGCTGGGCTATCTCTCTCCATTCACGCTTAATCCACTGATTAAGTTCTCTAGTCTTGACCCAGATACAGCAAAAGTCATTAGGATCAGTGCTATCTACCGCATATTTTGCGATAATACGCGCCAAATTTTCAGTTTACTGTGGTGAATCACAGATAAACTTGGCAATTTTCAACAGTACGTCAATTTTTTAAGTGAAGATGAGGCAAAGATGAAGGTTTTAGTCATCGGTAGTGGCGGTCGTGAACACGCATTGGCTTGGAAAGCAGCACAGTCTGCAAAAGTCTCTCAGGTATTTGTGGCGCCAGGTAATGCAGGTACTGCCATTGAACCTAAGTTGGAAAATGTTGCCATTGACGTGCTGGACTTTGATGCACTGGTTAACTTTGCCAAAGAGAATCAAGTTGAAATGACCATTGTTGGTCCTGAAGCACCTTTGGTTGAGGGTATCGTGGATCGTTTCCAACTGGAAGGTCTGAATATCTTTGGCCCATCAAAAGGTGCTGCACAGCTGGAAGGCTCTAAAGCATTCACAAAAGATTTCTTGGCTCGCCAAAAAATCCCTACCGGTGAATACGAAAACTTTACCGAAATCGATCCAGCAATTGCTTACCTGCGTGAAAAAGGTGCGCCAATTGTTGTTAAGGCAGACGGCCTAGCAGCAGGTAAAGGCGTTATCGTTGCTATGACATTGGAAGAAGCCGAAGCTGCTGTTAAAGATATGCTAGCCGGTAATGCTTTTGGTGATGCGGGCAGCCGTGTGGTTATCGAAGAATTCCTCGACGGTGAAGAAGCCAGCTTTATCGTGATGGTTGACGGTAAAAATGTTTTACCTATGGCAACCAGTCAGGATCATAAACGTGTTGGTAATAAAGACACAGGCCCTAATACCGGTGGTATGGGTGCTTACTCACCAGCCCCTGTTGTAACACCTGAAATTCACGACCGTATTATGGCTGAAGTCATTATGCCTACGGTTGAAGGTATGGCGGCAGAAGGTAATGATTACACAGGTTTCCTATATGCTGGTCTTATGATTGCTGCAGACGGTACACCAAAAGTTATTGAATATAACTGTCGTTTTGGTGACCCTGAAACCCAGCCTATCATGCTGCGTATGAAGTCCGATATGGTTGAACTGTGCCAAGCTGCTATTGCCGGAGAGCTGGATAAAGCCGACGCTCAGTGGGACGAACGCCGTGCCTTGGGCGTGGTATTGGCTGCCGGTGGTTACCCTGCAAATTACAACAAGGGTGATGTGATCAGCGGTCTTCCAGAAGAAGCGGAAGGCTTGAAGGTATTCCACGCAGGTACTCAGCTTATTGATGGTCAAGTGGCCACCAATGGCGGTCGTGTATTGTGTGCTACCGCTCTGGGCAATACCGTTGGTGAAGCTCAAACTAATGCATATAAATTAGCAGAACAGATCAGCTGGGACGGTTCTTTCTACCGTACCGATATTGGCTACCGCGCCATTGCCCGTGAACAGGGTGAATAAGCTGATCTAAACCGTTTTTTGACGGATGATTTTGATAGAGCCGGAGTTTTTCTCCGGCTTTATCATTTCTTACTTGTCTTACAGTCTGTACGGTCGTCAATCTAGATAAAGTTGAACAATTACTTTAATTATTTTTCGGAAGCAATAACAAAACCAGGAGATTTTTATGGCCCGTGTACGTATTGAATACCCAGAAGATCAGACCATTTTTCAACATGTGATGACACTGCGTATTACCGATCTGAACTATGGCAATCATTTAGCCCATGATACGTTAATCTCGCTAATTCATGATGCCCGTGCACAGTTGTTTATCAGCCATGGCCATAAAGAGATTGATATTGACGGTAAAGGAACAGGGCTTGTGGTGGCAGATTTAGCCATCAGTTATCGTGCAGAAGTGTTTTACCCTGATACGCTAACCATCGAAATTGCTACGGATGAAATGTCACGTAAAGGTTGTGATCTGGTCTACCGTGTCACCAAGGCCTCTGATGATGGCTTAGTTGCAATGGCAAAAACCGGTATTGTCTTTTTTGATTACAATGACCGAAAGGCCGTTGCTGTGCCAGAAGAATTTAAGACAATGATGGATCAGACTCAGTCTGAAATACCCGCATAAGTGGCGGTTTCATATTGTTTATATTTAGCAAACATCTTGATATTTAGGGAAAATCTTTATGTCTAGAGAATACCCTATCGTTGCCGTGACAGGGTCATCCGGTGCCGGTACGACAACGGTCAAAGATGCCTTTGCTCGTATGTTCCACCGTGAACAGATTGAAGCAGCTTTTGTTCATGGTGATAGCTTTCATCGATACTCTCGGGATGAAATGAGACGTATCCTGAAAGAGGATCCCAAGCGTAATCGTTCATTAAGCCATTTTGCTGTTGAAGCAAATATGCTGGATGAATTGGATACCTTGTTTGCAAGTTATGCTGAAAATGGTACCGGTGTTTATCGTCATTATATCCACTCGGAAGATAAAGAGATGGTGGAACAGGGCCATAGAGTGGGTACCTTTACCGAGTGGCAAGATCTTCCTGAAGGCACTGATCTGTTGCTATATGAAGGGCTACACGGTGGATTAGTCACCGATCAACATGATATTGCACAACATGTCGATCTCCTTGTGGGTATTGCGCCGACCATTAACTTGGAATGGATTCAGAAAATAGATCGAGATACCAAGCTACGAGGCTATTCTCAGGAAGCCGTC
The DNA here is from genome assembly GCA_047518265.1 of Oceanospirillum sp. Taxonomy (GTDB): domain Bacteria; phylum Pseudomonadota; class Gammaproteobacteria; order Pseudomonadales; family Halomonadaceae; genus Oceanospirillum. The sequence goes on along the minus strand of JAKZRG010000006.1, from coordinate 29,029 downwards.
GTTGACTCTATCCACAGCCGTATGTCTGATTATGTGACCTATATCGTGCCTCAATTCAGTCGTACGCATATTAACTTCCAGCGAGTCCCCACGGTTGATACATCGAATCCTTTTATCGTGCAGGATGTACCTTCCAGCGATGAAAGCATGGTAGTTATCCGCTTTAAGGATAGGTTCAGCGTTGATTTTCCTTATCTAATATCCATGATCAGAGATTCCTTTATGACCCGACCAGATACACTCGTAATACCGGGTGGCAAAATGGGGCTAGCGATGGAATTGATTTTGACACCTAGAATTCATGAGCTATTGGAGAGTCGACGTTTTCGCTAAATAAAAATATGGAAACGTTTGGAACCGCCGCTTTCGTTGAAAGCTAGGGATAAGCTATTCGACGTTTGTCTCTAGGCAACAGAAATAACCACAGATACAATGATTCGATCTAATAAAGCCTGTTAACGTGCTTAATAAACTTGATTGGAAGTAAAAATATGGACTGTCTGTTTTGCAAAATTGTTGCTGGTGATATTCCCGCAGATAAAGTGTTTGAAGATGATCAGGTGCTGGCTTTTCGGGATATCGATCCTAAAGCCCCCAATCACGTGCTAATTATTCCTAAGCGCCATATCTCAACACTGAATGATATGCAGGAAGATGATTGTGCACTGGTAGGTCGTTTACAATTTACCGCACAGAAAATAGCCAAAGATCTGGGTATGGCGGACGATGGTTACCGTGTCGTGATGAACTGTAATGAAGATGGTGGTCAAACCGTTTATCACATCCATATGCATTTACTGGGTGGTCGATCTCTGACTTGGCCTCCGGGTTAAGTGATCTAAATTAAAGGGCACCTACTGGTGTCCTTTTTTTTGACTGAAAGGCCACTTTACTCTACATAAAATTACCATTTTGTACCAATCCCGATAATTTTTTATAGCCAAAAATAGGACAAAATGTAGATCAATCACAATGTATTCAGATATTGATTAACTGATGGCTTATCGGGAATGGTTTTAATAATAAAAAACGTCATAATCCGTATGGATAATGTTCGCATGTGCAGTATTAGTTGAACCTAAAATAGAACAGAAGCTATTAAGCAGGAATAGTATCGTTATGGATCAAATTATTCGTGAAATTCTGGTGCCGGACGCACCTCGTATTGAAGATCATCATCATGAGCAATTGAATGCTTTTTTAGAACAAGCCAAAGAATATGATCCCATTCCCACTGCAGTGGTACATCCTGCGGATAACAATAGCCTATTAGGTGCTATTGAAGCAGCTGAAGAAGGTTTGATTATTCCTTATCTCGTTGGACCTGAAGCTAAGATTCGCGCTATTGCAGATGAGTGCGGGATCGATATTGATCGCTACACGATTATTCCTACAGCCCACAGTCATGAATCAGCTGCGTTATCAGCCAAGATGGCACAAAATGGCGAAGTTCAGGCGTTAATGAAGGGGAGCTTAGGGTCATCAGAGTTATTGGGCAGCATTCTGGATAAAAAAGCGGGTCTTCGTACAGAATTTCGCTTAAGCCATGTCTTTGTTATGGATGTTCCCAGCTACCATAAAACATTGATTGTTACCGATGCGGCCATCAATATCACTCCGGACCTAATCACCAAACGAGATATCGCGCAAAATGCTATTAATTGTGCTCATGCCTTGGGTATTGAAAAGCCTAAAGTTGCTATTCTTGCCGCAGTAGAAAAAGTAAAACCAGGTATGCAAAGTACTCTTGATGCAGCCGCTTTATGCAAGATGGCAGATCGTAAACAGATTACCGGTGGTTTATTAGACGGTCCACTAGCCTTCGATAATGCGATATCAGCAGAGGCAGCTATCGATAAAGGTATTGAATCGGAAGTCAGTGGCGATGTGGATATCTTATTAGTACCGGATCTTGAAGCCGGTAATATTCTGGCGAAGCAACTACAGTATCTAGCAGGTGCCAAATCAGCAGGTATTGTTCTAGGCGCAAAAGTACCGGTTATTTTAACCAGCCGTGCGGCAAAACCTTTGGAACGTTTAAGCTCCTGTGCAGTCGCATCTTTAGTGGCACATAAACAGGGTTTAACATTATGAACTCCATCCTGATTGTTAATGCTGGTTCTTCTAGCTTAAAGTGTTCTGTTTTTGATGAATTTGATGGTGATATTCGTCAGCATTTTCGGGTTAAAGTGGCCAATTTATCAGGCCCTGCGCGCTTGGAAATTTACGACCACAGTGAAAAACCTGATGGTATCCTAGTGGATAAAATGGAACTATCTGCTGAACAACTGGATGTGGCTCATAGCCAAGCCCATCATCAAGCTTTATCCGTCGTTTTAAACTGGTTGGATAAAAATACTAAATTCCGTATTACTCAAGTGGGTCATCGTGTCGTGCACGGTGGTGATCATTATTCCGCTCCAGTCGTTGTAACGGATGACGTATTAGAAAAACTAGAGACTTTGATTCCTTTAGCACCACTTCATCAACCCTATAATTTAAAGCTGATTGAGGTTTGTAAGGAAGTATTACCCGGTTTACCGCAAGTCGCCTGTTTTGATACAGCCTTTCATAGCACGATTCCAGATGTTGCTCGTAATTTTGCTATCCCTAGGGCTCTGACTCGTGAAGGTGTTCGCCGCTACGGTTTCCATGGTCTGTCCTATCAATATATCCATAATAAGCTAAACGAACTTGATACCAGTATTGCTCAAAGTCGTACAATTGTTGCGCATCTAGGGGCTGGTGCCAGTATGTGTGCCATGGAAAATGGCGAGAGTGTCTCTTCCACTATGGGGTTTACTGCTCTGGATGGTTTGCCTATGGGCAGTCGGTGTGGCCAGATTGACCCTGGTGTTCTGTTATATTTGATGAAAGAACACAAGATGGATGCAGATGCGATTGAAACCCTTCTTTATAAAAAGAGCGGCTGGCTAGGTGTCTCAGGTGGCATGAGTAGTGATATGCTCACACTGCACAAAGAAAGCACCGAGCAAGCAAGGCAGGCCATTGATATGTTTGTCTATCGTATCTCTCGGGAAACAGGTTCTTTAGCCGCCTCTCTAGGTGGAATAGATACCTTTGTATTCACGGGTGGTGTCGGTGAAAATGATGCTGAAATTCGTGCTCAGGTGGCCCATCAAAATGAATGGCTGGGTATGAAGCTTGATTCTGGTCGAAATGAAGCCAATGAATATTTGATTAGTGCCGATGATAGTAAGGTAAAGGTTTTTGCTATCCCGACTAATGAAGAGCTGATGATTGCACGTCACACTAGTGGTCTCTTGCGATAATTTGTCTGTTACCTCTTTACTTTACACGCTTTAGATAATGCTTTTACCCTTTGTGTTTTTTCAAAGAAAACACAGAGGGTAAGCCTTAGATCAACGCCTTGCGTATCTCTGCTGCTGTGATTTTGATATAACTCACGAGATAGCTCTCCATTATGTAAAAAAAGCATCTTCAAGCATAGCTTGATCAGTGCGCATTGGTTACCATGCCTGCAGATACTGGTGAGGTTATTATGAAGAGTACACGCCAACATACCCCCTTGGATAAGTTGCTAATAAGTGCAGATACGGTATTAAGAACTCTGGTTCCTGGTGCTGCTGAACCCTATCGTCCATCTCCGGCCCGTTCTGAGCCTGAACTGGATATGACAGCGGTTGAACGACAACATGCAGCAGGTTTAATGCGCATTAATCATACCGGTGAAGTTTGTGCTCAGGCTCTCTATCAGGGACAGTCTGTGACGGCTCAACTGCCTGAAGTACGTGATCAGATGGATCATGCTGCTAAAGAAGAGATTGATCATTTAGCGTGGTGTGAACAGCGTATTCGTCAGCTAGGCAGTCGGCCAAGTTTATTAAACCCTGTTTTTTATGGTTTATCTTTTGGCATTGGTGCTGCGGCTGGTATTGCCGGTGATAAATACAGCCTGGGTTTTGTTGCTGCAACAGAGCAACAGGTTTGTCAGCACTTGGATCATCACCTGCAAAACCTGCCCTACAACGATAAAAAAAGTCGGGCGATTCTGGATCAGATGTATACAGATGAAGAACAACATGCGGATCAAGCTTTAGCGGCTGGTGGTATTCGTTTTCCTATGCCGGTCAAAATGGCTATGAAGATGATGTCCAAAGTGATGACAAAATCAGTCTATCGCGTCTAGTGAAAACGAGCTGAAAAAACGATTAGTAAGAGAGATAAGGGATCAGTGCTGATTCCTTGTTCTATGACAATGTTTTTTTATGTTTCAAGATTGCGAGCAATCCTTACATTGAGTAACATAAATCACATAATGTTTTCGCAGGTGCTAATGGAAATAATCGCCCAAACAAAAACTTGCCTACAAAAAGTCAGCGCATTTTCTGACTTTTTCCAAGAATATCAGAATGTATTTGTTTGGAGGTTGAGGCACCTAAAGGATTAAACCAAGTTAATTGGAGTACGATGCAATGAATGCTTCTGGAAGCATGCTAAAAGATTTTCTTAATTCCTACGCGTCCCTGCCGTTTCGCCATCACTTTATTGTTTCAGCGACTATTGTTGCCCTTATTGGTTTGTTGAAGTTACTCATAAGTAACAGCACTCCCGATGGCATCTGGTGGCAAGCACTCAGTACCTTGAATCTATTTTTGGTCATTTCAGTATTGATGTATGGCGCGATTATCTTTTCTCAGATTTTAGCCAGTATTTGTGCGCAATTGATGCATGTATTAATGCCAGGGGAGAATGCGACTGCTACAGGTTCTGTTTTAGGTGTTATTACATCTGCAGTGATGATGTTCTTTATGGCTCCCCATCTACTGGATATTATTTGGCGCTAAACCCTGGAACAGGTGCTTGGCGTACTGTGTTCTATCAGCGTAAAGATTCGATTCAAATCAAATAAAAAGCCGTCGCATCCTAAAGATTGCGACGGCTTTTTTGTATTTGGCTTTTTCTCTAAGTATTGAAGCTAGGTGTTATTCTGCTCAATATTACGAGAGTAGAAAATCTCCAGCATTTCCCGACGCAAACGCGCTTCAATATCAGCGGCTTCTTCAAAGGTCAGCTTATTCTTATCGATGCCAAACAGGTAATTATCCAAATTAAAATCCTTTAACAGCATTTTAGTATGGAACATATTTTCCTGATAAACGTTCACATCGATCATCTGATAACCATTTTTGGTATCCTCAGACAGGTAATCCTGTATCGAGGTAATATCATGATCAATAAACAGCTTGCGACCAGATTCGTCGCGGGTAAAGCCCCGTACACGATAGTCCATTGTTACGATATCAGAATCAAAGCTGTGGATGAGATAGTTCAACGCTTTCAATGGTGAAATCATACCGCAGGTTGAAACATCAATATCCAGACGGAAAGTACTGATACCATTCTCAGGGTGGCTTTCAGGATAGGTATGTACGGTTACATGACTTTTATCCAAATGAGCGACAACTGTTTCTGGTAGAGGCCCAGGGCCTACTTCATTGCCTGTTTCCGCATCACTGTCTGTCAGTTCATGTTCCGCGATCAATACGGTTACACTAGCCCCGTGGGGGTCGTAGTCCTGACGGGCAATATTCAGTACATGAGCACCGATAATATTCGTCACATCTTTCAGGATCTGAGTCAGACGTTCAGCGTTATAAAGCTCGTCAATATAATCAATATACTCTTCACGCTGCTGTTCTGTTTTGGCATAACAGATATCATAGATATTAAAACTCAGGGAGCTGGTGAGGTTGTTAAACCCATGAAGCCTGATTTTATCCTTCACGCCCGTGACCTCGCGCACTACAAATTCAAGAAAGACTTACTAACCCTAGGGTTAGCGATGTTAGAAAGGCGCGTATTATGCCTATATTTAAAGGCTAATGCACAAAAAAAATAAGCAAAATTGGCGTAGATAAAATACGCCAATTTTCAACCCATGTTCCGGCTATCTATCCTTTGCTCTATAGATTAATCATTTCATAATCATGGGTAATTTCAACGCCACCAGCCGCTAGCATAATGGATGCTGAACAATATTTTTCAGCGGAGAGTTCCACTGCTTTTTTAACCTGATTTTCTTTTAGATTATTGCCTGTAATAACAAAGTGTAGATGAATTTTAGTAAAGATGGCAGGCACGGCATCAGCTCGTTCAGCCGTTAACTCAGCCTGACAGTCCACTACATCTTGACGGGATTTTTTTAAAATAGTTAATACATCAAATGAGCTGCAAGAGCCCAATCCCATTAATAATAGTTCCATTGGACGCGGGCCAGTATTGCGACCACCGTTTTCTGGTGCTCCATCAACGACAATGGCATGGCCAGAACCTGATTCATTAACAAACTGTACTCCATCCGTCCATTTTACAGTGGCTTTCATTGACTTGAAGTCTCCTAATTAGAAAATAAAATGACTAAAAAACCATTACAATAAGGGCGAATATGGACGATCTATTCTCAGCCTGCAAGTATTTGCACAACTTACAGATGAATTGATGACAAGGGCCTCACTCTGTGTAAGGGTAAGCCTACTCCTATTAAGTACAGATTTTATTTTTCGAACAAAGGTGTGAAGTATGTTACCGGTTATAACAAGGGATATTCCTGGCTTAGATGATTTTTTATCTCTAAGTCATCGACGAAGTTTTCCTAAACGATCCACCGTTATCAGTGCTGGTGCAGAAAGCCACTCAATATTTTATCTGGTCAAAGGTTCCGTTACCGTATCGATTGAAGATGAAGACGGTCATGAAATAGTTGTCGCTTATCTAAATGAAGGTTCATTTTTTGGTGAAATGGGTTTGTTTGATGAGGACTGTCGAAGTGCTTGGGTCAAAGCTAAAACTGAATGTGAAATAGCAGAGGTCAGCTATAGCCGTTTTCAAGAGCTAACCGAAAATGACAGTCGTCTATTATATGCTTTAGGCAAGCAGCTATCCGATCGTTTAAGGAAAACCACCATCAAGGTTGGGGATCTGGCTTTTATGGATGTCACAGGCCGTGTGGCTCGTACTCTATTGGATTTATGCCAAGAGCCGGATGCTATGACGCATCCTGACGGTATGCAGATTAAAGTGACCCGTCAGGAAATTGCCCGTATCGTTGGCTGTTCTCGAGAAATGGTGGGACGTGTATTAAAGGATTTGGAAGAACAAGGCCTAGTATCTGCTCACGGTAAAACCATGGTGGTCTACGGTACACGATAAAACGACATTTTTAATGTTTACCTCTACCTGTTCATGAGTTACGAACGAATAGGCTAACGAAAAAAAGCCGGCATCGCCGGCTTTTATCTGCATCTATTTCAATATTCTCAATTACCTAAAGGTAACTTTTGCACCTTAAGTAGTTCAGTGTAGTTATCTGCAGCAACAGGGCGGCTGAAGTAATAGCCTTGAAACTGATTGCAGCCCAGGGCTAACAACTGTTCCATCACGTCAGCATCTTCAACACCTTCTGCGATAATTTCCATTTGTAGGTGACTGGCCATGGCAATAATTGTTTCAGTGATCGCTCTATCGTTACTGTCCGTTAGCAAATCAACAATAAATGATTTATCAATCTTCAGCTGATTAATAGGCATTCTTTTCAGATACTTCAACGATGAATATCCGGTGCCAAAGTCATCAATGGATAGAGCAATTCCCATATCCCGTATCAGTTCCATCTTAGCAATCGTATTGTCTAGGTTGCTAATCAAAACGCTTTCGGTCAATTCTAATTCCAGCAGGTTTGGATTGACTCCTGTGGATTGCACAATATCAGTAAGTTGATCAATAAAGCTGGCATGTTCAAACTGCTTTGCACTGATATTGATGGCCAAACGAAAGTTCTCTGGGCATAAACTGTCTTTTTGCCATTGCGCCAATTGAGCACAGGTCTGGTACATCACCCATTTCCCAATAGGGAGAATTAATCCGGTTTCTTCTGCTAAAGGAATAAATTGATCCGGCGGGATAAATCCTTGTTTTGGATGCTGCCAACGCAACAGAGCTTCAGCCCCGACAATCTGAAAATTTTGATTAACTTGTGGTTGATAGTGCAGATACAGTTCATTGTTTTGCAATGAGGTATGCAGCGCTTTTTCCATCTCTAGGTGTTGATCTGCCAGAAGTTGCATACTAGGGCGATAGAAGTGGAAAGTATTACGCCCGCCCGCTTTGGCTCGATAAAGGGCTGTATCCGCCTGTTTTAAAATACTTTTAGCATCTAGATTGGCATCTGGGAATAAACGGATGCCAATACTGGCAGAAATATGTAGCGTATGCTCACCGACATGAATGGGCTCCGCTAGGCTTTCTAATATTCGATTGGTAATACGGCGGGCATTTAATGCAGCAGGTTCAGTACGTGTCGCTAATTCAGGTAGAATCACTACAAACTCGTCGCCACCTAAACGAGCCACGGTATCCTCGTCACGCATCATCTCTTTTAATCGGTCTGCTATTTCGATCAGCAGTTCATCACCGATATCATGGCCCAGAGAGTCATTAATCGTTTTAAAACGATCCAAATCCATAAACAACAAAGCACTTTGTTGGTCATGACGAATACTTTTAGCCAAAACCTGATTCAGTCGATCTAAAAACAAACTGCGGTTCGGCAGACCGGTCAGTGCATCGTAGTAGGCTAGGTGGTGAATTTTAGCTTCTTGTTCTTTACGTAAAGAGATATCACGGGCCAGGGCTAAAATATAATTATCACCGCCTAATTCGATATGGCGTGCCTTCACTTCGACTGGAATTTGGTCACCTTGTTTGGTGACGATAACGCCTTCGATGGAAACATCTTGTTTTTGCAGTAATTGTTTTTTGATGCTTAAGAAAGAGTTAGCTTGATCCTGATCTAAAAATAGATCATGGAAGCTCATGCCTATCAGGTCTTTCTTGTCGTAATTAAGCGTTGTAAATGCTTGGGAGTTAGCATTGTAGATAGAAAAATTTTCCTTAAATATCAGCAGCATATCACTGATGCTGTTCATTACATCCCGATTAAACTGCTCACTGCCTCTTAAAGCCTGTTCCGCTTGATTCCTAGAAGCCCATAATTCATTAAAACTGCTGACCAAGAAACCTAGTTCATCATCTTGGTGGCTGTATAGATTGGGTAATTGCTTGGTACCTGAGTGATCCTCTTTCAGTTTATTAAGGCCGGTAGATAACTGAGTTAGAGGTCGGCTGATCAATACATGAAAGACATAAAGTAAGCAGATTGCTAGTAATAGGTTTCGTAAAAAACCAGTGCCTATGATCACCATTGCTCGATCAAGAATATCGATAGCCACAGCTTCAGGGTCAGTCTCAACAATCAAGGTGCCCACGGGGTGCTGCTCATATACCGTGGTTAGAGGGATGGCAAAAGATTGGCGTTGTTCCTGAATAAAGAAACTTAAGCTGTCACTACCTGCTTGAATCAGTCGGTCTGATGACGCCAGAATAGTATTGTCATCCAAGCGTATTTCAGCATAAAGTACATAGGTGTGATTGATTAAACCGCCGACAACCCGCTGAGCCAGATCTTTATCAATATTATAGGCCGCCTGTACAGCAGACTCTTCGACCAGATGGATTACCTGTTCGACTTTTTCATTCATGCTGATGCGACTGTGCCTGACATCCAATGCGATTTGAATGCCACTAAATAACAAGCCTAACGCCACAGCAACCAAAACGGTTGCCTTAGCCTGTTTAAAAGAGATGCGGTTGCGCAATGCAGACTTTCTCAAGGTTCAATCCATTAAAAGCTTATTAAGTAGGTGTAAAGAGAATAAAAACTCCAGATAACATTTAATGGCCTTATGACTTTCGTTGCAAGACCTTTGCTCAGGTTTATATCCTTTATATAGACAAAGTGTAGTAATTTTAGCGGGAAAGATGCTGATCTTATGAATATTCAGCAGTCTTCTCTATCAAAGCCCCTGCAAAAGCCCTACTTATTATCCGGAATAGTAATTCAAAAACAAGTAGATACAGGGGCTATATCTTTCCTGGTAAACAATTAAAGATTGGGCTTAGACAAACAGCTCTGCCAGCTTTTCACCGGGATCATCTGCTCGCATAAAGGTTTCGCCCACTAAAAAACTGTTAACCTGATGCTGTCGCATTGCCTCAACATCATTACGATCAAGAATGCCGCTTTCAGTCACAATGATTCGGTCATCTGGAATCTGTGCCAGTAAATCAAACGTGGTTTGCAAAGTAAGTTCAAAGGTATGCAGATTACGATTATTAATACCGATCAAGCGATTAGGTAGCTTCAGGGCGCGGTGTAGTTCAGCCTCATCGTGAACCTCTACCAGAACATCCATATCCAGTTCATGGGCCAGTAAATTGAGCTCTAGCATGCTGTCATCGTCTAAGCAGGCTGCGATCAATAGAATGCAATCAGCGCCAATCGCTCGTGCTTCATAGACTTGGTAAGGATCAATAATAAAGTCCTTACGAATAACCGGCAGATCACAGGCTGTACGGGCTTCTTTCAGATAATCTTCGTGACCTTGGAAAAAATCACGATCTGTTAATACAGATAAGCAGCTTGCACCACCTTCCTGATAACTAATAGCAATATCCGCCGGACGGAAATCTTCGCGTATCACGCCTTTGCTAGGAGAGGCTTTTTTGATTTCAGCGATAACCGCTGAGCGTCCTTCTCGTAAACTGCGCGCCAATGAGTCAGCGAAACCGCGAGGAGCATCTGTATTGCTTAGGGCCTGATCTCGTACCATTTCCAGAGAAACTGTTTGCTTGCGCTCTTTGATCTCTTCCCATTTACGATCAACGATTTTTTTCAAAATAGTGGGTGTATTCACAAAAAACTCCTAAGCAAAAACATCAGTAAAACTGGATAATTCATTCATTTTTTCACCGGCTAGACCACTACCGATCGCATCTTGAGCCATCGCAACACCTTCAGACAGAGAATTGGCGATATCTGCTGCGTAGATAGCTGCACCAGCATTCAGGGCAATAATATCCGCTGCTTTTTCCGCTTCTGGCGTACTTTGTTTGCCCAGCGCATCTTTAATTAAGACCAAGGATTCTTTTGCACTGGTAATATCCAGACCAGAAAGGCTTTGACTCTGTAAGCCTACATCTTCTGGTTTAACGGTGTATTCTAAGATTTCACCGTCTTTCAATTCAGCTACAAAGGTTTCAGTGGCCAAGCTGAATTCATCTAAACCGTCTCTGGCATGGACTACCAGCACATGTTGACTCCCCAGCTTTTGTAGTACTTCCACCATAGGACGGCATAAGGCTTCAGAGAAGACACCAATCACCTGATGTTTTACTCCTGCTGGGTTGGTCATAGGGCCTAGCATATTAAACAGGGTACGCATTCCCAGCTCTTTACGCGGACCGATAGCATGCTTCATCGCACTATGGTGCATAGGCGCAAACATAAAACCTACACCCACTTCGCTGATACAACGGCTAATCTGTTCAGGGTTGAGCTCTAGGTTAATACCAGCAGCTTCTAAAAGATCTGCACTACCACTGGAGGATGATACCGAGCGATTACCGTGCTTTGCTACGTTGCCACCGGCTGCTGCAATAACAAAGGCGCCGGCCGTTGAAACATTGAACAGGTTTGAGCCATCACCACCGGTACCACAAGTATCAACCGCATTGTCTAGATTGATCTCAACAGGTGTGGCTAATTCACGCATTACTTCAACGGCTGCGGTGATCTCATCGATACTTTCGCTTTTCATGCGCAGCGCCACTAAAAATGCGCCAATCTGAGCATCGGTGCACTGACCTGTCATAATTTGGCGCATCACATCACGCATCTCATCACGACTCAGATCCAGTCGTTCAACAACCTTGTTTAGGGCCTGTTGAATATTCATAACCTGTATCCCCTGAATATATTACTGAAACTGCTCTTTGGCAGTTTGTTCCGAAGTGCCGCGGCACTTCCCTCTGTTATTCGCATTTTGTTACCAGATAGCCGAACTCTTATATAGCTCTTAATATATAGCTCTTAATATATAGTAACGACGGCGATATCCTTTACGCTAAACCGGAATATAGATTTCCCTGTTCGGAAAAACAGTATTAAGGATTATTTTGGATAGCGCTGTAAAAAGTTGTCTAGCATATCATGCCCATGTTGAGTCAGTATCGACTCAGGATGAAACTGTACACCTTCAATAGGAAGTGTCCGGTGACGCAAGCCCATAATTTCATCCAACTCGCCCTCTGGGGTTTGTGTCCAGGCTGTAACCTCTAAACAATCCGGTAACGTATCTTGCTTCACCACTAAAGAATGATAGCGAGTGGCTTCAAAAGGATTGTTTAAGCCATTAAAAACACCTTGATGATTATGATAAACCGGTGAGGTTTTACCATGCATCACTTCTTTAGCACGAATGACATCTCCACCAAAGGCTTGAGCAATACTTTGATGCCCTAAGCAGATACCCAAAATAGGCAATTTTCCGGCAAAGTGTTCGATAGCTTGAATAGAAATACCTGCATCAGTGGGAGTGCAAGGGCCAGGGGAAATTACGAGTTGATCAGGGTTGAGTTGTTCAATCTGATCCAAACTGATTTCATCATTGCGATAGACCTGAACATCTGCGCCCAACTCTAATAAATAGTGCACGATGTTGTAGGTAAAGGAGTCGTAATTGTCGATCATCAATAGCATGATTATGGTAACTTATTGCTTGATATAAATAAGCATAACGTATCTTTTATGCCTGTCCCCCTCTGCCACAGACAGAGGATAAACGACCTCCCTTTACAATAGAGAGGGTTACAATAGAGCTAAACCAACTCAGCCAGTGAATCCACTACTAGATCGGGATCACACTGTTGTACCGGTTTACCGTGGTCATAACCGTAGGTTACGGCAATGGTTTTAAACCCTGCATTTTTACCCGCAGTAATATCCGTCAGAGAATCACCTATCATCACGCAGTTCTTCCTATCAATATTCAATTGCTCGCAAGCATACAATAAGGGCAGACCCGAAGGTTTTTTCTCACTTAGTGAATCACCGCCTAAAACCAAATAAAAATAATGATCCAACTTCATTTCCGCCAGAATATCCGGTACAAACTGGTAAGGCTTATTGGTAATCAGAACCATGGCTATCTTTCGAGCCTTGGCTGTATCCAGTAGGGCAAAGATACCATCATAACAAGATGTCTTTTCCCCTTTGCAGGCTTGGTAATGCTGCATAAAGAGTTTATGAGCTTGTAGAAAGGTTTCATCTTCATCACTGATCTGTTGGTCACCTAACACATCATTTTTCAGGGCACGCTTAACTAACGCAGCAGCACCATTACCCACCCATTGACGGACTGAACTCTCACCTGCAGAGGCTAATTGCAGATCAAGTAACATATTATCCACTGCCGTTGCCAAATCAGGCACGGAGTCGATTAGGGTGCCATCCAGATCAAAAGCTAATAATTGGGCATTGGCAATCAGAGGGTGCAAACTTGTATTCACAATGTGATTCTCAAAGATAAAAAGGATGGTTCAATGAAGATAAATGGTTATAGCGGTATTGAAGAAAGGAATCCAGAAGGAATACCAAGAAAGATCAAATCGAATAAAGATTAATGCCTCAACGGATGCTTGGCACGCAACGTGAAAATCTATGGCTATCCACATCCACGCAGAATATGGGAATAAGAATAGCCATAAATATGCTTTCAATGCAGCAGATTATTTAACCTGAGCCAATTCAGCGCGCATCGCATCAATGGTGGTTTTATAATCTTCTGTATTAAAGATAGCGGAGCCTGCCACAAAGGTATCAGCACCGGCCTCAGCAATCTCACGAATATTTTGGATGCCCACACCGCCGTCCACTTCCAAACGAATATCATAGCCGCTGGCATCAATCAGTTGGCGCACTTGGCGTAGCTTATCTAGAGTACCCGGAATAAATTTCTGACCACCAAAACCAGGGTTTACAGACATCAGTAGAATCATATCCACTTTATCCATGACATAATCCAGATAATGCAGTGGTGTAGCTGGGTTGAAAACTAGGCCCGATTTACAACCACCATCACGAATCATTTGCAGGGAGCGATCGATATGATCCGTCGCTTCTGGGTGAAAGGTGATCCAGCTAGCACCAGCATCAATAAAATCACCAATCATACGATCGACCGGTGATACCATCAGATGCACATCAATAGGTGCTGTTACACCATGTTTACGCAGTGCTTTACACACCATAGGCCCGATAGTCAGATTAGGTACATAATGGTTATCCATCACATCAAAGTGAACAACATCAGCCCCAGAGGCCAGTACGTTATCAACTTCTTCGCCTAGGCGAGCAAAATCAGCAGATAGAATGGATGGTGCAATTTTAAAATCTGACATCAGACTCTCTCATCGGTTGTAATCACATATCGGCTTCAAGCCATTTTTTACATACCCAAACAAAAAAAATCGCTGCTCACCAGTCTGCGGTCAGAAAACTGGGTAATGCTCTGTAGAAAATTTTTTATTTGGGTGCTTAGCACTTAAAAATTTGAACACCAAGCTAGTGCTTAGACCTTGTTATCTCAGTATATTCCTCAATTAAGAGGCTCTGTAAAAAACAGTTATAGCAGAGATATTAGATTCAGGTGGCGGCATTTTACCTAATGGAATGCCTAACTCCTAGGGGTAGAGCTTAGCCTAACAATAAAAACATTAAACAAAGGAAGCCTCTTGATGGTTCTTTATCTGTCGAGAGTTATTTATACTCAGTGTCTTAAGCGATTGAAGATGCAGCGTTTGGCGTATATTAAGGCATAGGGGATTCAGGGTGACCGATAGCGTATTACGATGGATGATGGTGTTGGTTTTATCGACATTTGCCTTGTCGCCTGCCTGGGCAGCAGATGATGAAGAGGAACCTATTGATGGTGAAGAAGGCGAAGAACAACCCGCTAAACCGAAAGAGCCACCAAAACCTCACGTTAATGTTGATCCCGATAAAACGCGGTTCAACTTTTTAGCGCGTCAGTCGAATCCCAGAGAAATTATTCAGTTGCAGGCTCTGGATGAAGAGGTGCTTTCCCTGTTTTTACCGGAAAATCAACCGGAGGCGTTAGGTGCCGTTATCCTGCTGCACGAAGAAGATGCTCATCCAGATTGGGCTGGCATTATCAATCCCGTACGCAGTCATCTACCGGACTATGGTTGGGCGACCTTAGCTGTTGCACTCCCAAGCCCTGGAGCCCCTATACAACCTGAGCGAACTATGGCCGCTGTGGAAGTGTTAACAGAAATGCCAGACGAAGGCGGCGAAGAAGGTGAAGAGGCCTCAGAAGAGGGGGCTAGCGAAGAGGGAGAAGAAGGTGCTGAAGGAGAGGGGGTAGAGGAAGAAGCTGATACGGCTGATACCGATGAAGAAGGTGATGAGCTAGGTGGCGAAGATGAAACTGAAGCGACACCACCGCCAGAACCAGAAAAGCCAAAAGCGCCTATTGATCAACGAGTCAAAGCCCGTATTGATGCCGCATTGGCGCAATTGGAAGAGATGAATTACGAACGTATCGTGCTATTAGGTCATGGTACAGGTGCTGCTTGGGTATTGGGCTACCTAAAGCAAAACCCACTTGCACCAGAGATTCCCATTGTTTTGGTGCAGCCTCGCTTGCCTTTGTATGACATAGGCTTGGATTTGTCCGGATTATTAGGTGAGCAGCAGCGCCCCGTATTGGATCTCTACTACACGGATACGCCATACGATAAGCAGCGAGCAAAAGATCGAGCAAACTTTGCTCGCAGAGCCGGTAATTTAGAATACCGCCAATCACGCCTATCCGGTAACTCCGTCTCTAGTCAGACAGAAGCTCGTGGGCGACGCATCGTACAAAGTGTGAGGGGATGGTTAAATTCCCGCTTAGCGCGAGATTCTAAGCGTCAGCCGGAAGATCCTTATTTAAAGAACACTAAAAAAGACCCCTATTTACCGAATGGTGTTCGTTATAACTCAACTCTTGAAGAGAAAAAGGCCAATGGTGAAGAGCGTTCTGAGCGTACTAGTATGTAGTTCAGGGTGATTGATTGTAATTGAGGCTATTTAAAATCATGAATTACCCCGAATATAGGGCAGGGAAAAAGATAGACGATTTCCTCATGGGGTTCACCAGCGTATAATCGCCTTTTTTCATTACGGGCAGATTGGCAATGGCACGCATCCTAGCACTGGATACCTCTACTGAAGCATGTTCAGTGGCGTTAAAACTGAATGATGAAGTACTGGAAGATTTCAGACTGCTTCCCCGCAAACATACTCAATTACTCCTGCCTATGGTGGAAGAGATTCTGGCCAAGGCAGGTGTCGCTTTAAAAGAACTGGATGCTATCGCTTTTGCCAATGGGCCAGGGTCTTTTACCGGATTACGTATTGCTACGGGTGCGGTGCAAGGTTTGGCTTTTGGTGCTGATCTGCCGGTTATCCCTGTGACCACTCTTGAAAGCATGGCTTTAACTCAATACCGGGAAGGTTTTTCTCGTTATGTACTCTCGGCCATTGATGCCCGTATGGGAGAGGTTTACTGGGGGGCTTATCATTGGAATGGTCAGCAGTTTGACTGTTTAGCTGAACCAGCCGTTAGTGCGCCAGATCAGGTGGATCTACAGTATCTGTCTCAAGAGCAGCGTGACGCTGATTGGGTGGGGGTGGGTTCTGGTTGGCAGCTGTTTGATCAATTCACTCCGGTTATTCAAAGCCAATTACAGCAAACTCATGCGGAGCTATTGCCTCGTGCCGGTGATATTGCGCGTTTGGCTGAGCTCTATTGGTTACAAGGTGAGTATGTTTCCCCAGAGGAAGCTCAGCCTGTGTATCTAAGGAATAATGTCGCCTTTAAAAAAGGTGAAGGGCCTCACTCTTCTTAATTGCCTCATATCTCTTAATTTAGGGGTAATAAACAGAGAGCAATATTGAGCTATCAAGCCCAATAACGAGTTGTGCGTGCTGAAAGGATACGTCTGAGTTTACGTTTTTTTCACTGTCTAACTTATTAAATGCGATGCAGAAATACAGTGATTAAATATTGTTCGATTCCTAAATAGAACTATCTTGATACACAAAAACTTGCCATCAGCAAGTAGGGCAAGCTTTGTAGATAATATGTTATTTAGGTGCTTAGTAAACGATGATAATTGAGAGAAGAGGCAAAAATGGATTGGATTCAGGTGACCTTCCTTGCGTTAATTCAAGGACTGACGGAGTTTTTGCCTATCTCCAGTTCTGCTCATCTTATTCTGCCCTCCATTGTTTTTGGCTGGCAGGATCAGGGGCTAGCTTTTGATGTTGCAGTGCATGTAGGTACCTTGTTAGCGGTTATCTTGTATTTTCAGCAAGATCTGCGACAGATGTTTGGTGCTTGGCTATGCAGTGCCTTTCGACGGCAGCATTGCCAACAGAGTTATATGGCTTGGGCCGTTATTGTGGCTACTATACCTGCGGGTTTAGCTGGTATGTTGCTTGGTGGATTTATTGAGCTGCATCTGCGCTCCGCCCTAGTGATTGCAATAACAACTCTATTGTTTGGTGCTTTGTTATGGTGGAGTGACCTAAGGGGGCGGCAAGAGCGTGTTGAAGCGGATATGGGCTTTCGGGATGCGATTTGGATCGGTTTGGCTCAAGCTCTGGCACTTATACCGGGTACCTCTCGTTCAGGTATAACTATCACGGCAGGTTTAGTGCTGGGCTTGACTCGGCAAACGGCCGCGCGGTTTAGTTTTTTACTCTCGATTCCTTTGATTCTGATTGCGGGTTTATTAAAGGGGGTAGAGCTCTATCAAGCAGGTAGTGAAGCCCAGATTAGCCATACTCTAGTAGGTGGTGGAATTGCTTTTGTTGCAGCGCTGGCTTGTATCCATCTGTTTCTTAAATTGTTAGATCGTATTGGCATGTTGCCCTTTGTGATCTATCGTTTGATCCTTGGTTTAGCGCTGATCTTTTTTGTCGTGTAGCTTTTTCTGCTCTTTGAAAAAGCTCTGTTTTCATTTTTATCTTGTTTTTGTGGTACCGATTAAATGACATCGATCCGTTTATGGTTATGGGCAGAGAGTCCGGCTCAGATAGAGAGACAGCAGCATCTTTTTCAAGAGTTGAAAGGGTGCTTACCTGAACATCTTAATCTTGAGCTTTGTACTGATCTACCCCGTGAAGCCGGTGATCTTGTTTTAATTGTAGGTGTGAATGGCTTGAGCTTAGGGGAAACAGGTAAAAAAGCCCCTAAGCCGATACAAGTGGATTTTGCCTCGGGCAAGGCTGCTCATAGACGTCAATTTGGTGGTGGCAAAGGCCAGCTTATTGCTAAGGCGGTTGGTTTTAGCTCAGGTGTTAAACCTTCAGTGGTCGATGTCACGGCGGGTCTTGGCGGAGATGCCTTTGTTTTAGCCGGTTTAGGCTGTGAGATGTTAATGCTGGAGCGGCATCCGGTGGTGGCTGCTTTATTACAGGATGGTTTAGATCGAGCATCTCGTGATTCAGAAGCTGCAGATGTCATTAGCCGGATGCAATTAAAATCAGGTAATTCTATTGATACTCTTGCACAGGTTGTTGAAAAAACAGGTTTTAATCCACAGGTGGTTTATGTGGATCCTATGTTTCCTTCGCGAGAAAAGAGTGCTCAGGTAAAAAAAGAGATGAAACTGTTTCATCACTTGGTGGGCATGGATATGGATGATGATAAACTTTTAGAAACTGCACTTTCGGTAGCAACACATAGAGTGGTGGTGAAGCGTCCTCGTAAAGCCCCCGTTATTGATGGGCCTGCACCGACTTATACCCTAGAAGGTAAGTCTAGCCGTTATGATATTTATGCTAAAAAGCGTTTAACAGAAGAGTTGTGCTAAGCTCGCTTAGTGGGATAAAGGGCTAGGTTATTGAAAGGCCAGGTATTTAAAAGAGAAAATAGCAGGCGTAAAAAAAGGAGCTGACTCGCTCCTTTTTTAGCCATTAAAGAAGTGATTAAGCTTCTTCAGTTGCTGCTTCTGCATTCTCTGTTGCATCTTGTGCATTCAGAGTACCCAGAATAAAACCATTAACTTCAGAAATACGACCACGCCACCACATACCACGGTTATTGGGGATTGGTGCACCGCTGGTATTAAAGAAACGAGCATCTTGAAGGTGGATATAGTTAGCTGTATCTACAGCAGCTTCGTCACCCTCTTTTGGGGCGTACATTCCAGCATAAGTGCTGAAAGCACTTTGAATGCTTTCCAATGCTTCACCTGCGCCAAAATGGGCCGCTGTTTCTGTAATAAACTCACTAGAGAAACCTTCGAAATATTTACCACCGTTTACTAGGAAGCCAGAAACCAAAAAGCCATCCATTTGCAGGGTAATACCAATTTCCAGGCCTGTATTGTTTACAGTAGTAACTAGGCTCTCTAAAAACCAATCTTTGTTTTGTGCAATCATAGTATCCGTTGCGTTGCTCATCAGAATTCTCCTGAATCGACCCTGCGCTTTAGTAGTAATGAAATAAGTAGACCTGATCCTACCACAGCTTTCTATAAAATAAATATCGGAATCATAGGGTTATTGCATGCTTTTGCTTCATTATCTCTTTTCGTAATGAGTGAGCTGCTGAATACTGTGACGCAGAGCCGGATCAAAAAGGGAACGACACTCTTGAGAAAGCAACTCCAGAGCTTGATCAAATAGTAGGTGTTGATGGTTATCTTCTTTTAAGTAGTTAAGATCCAATAATACCTGTACCAGCTGTTGGAAAAGAGGTTTGTGGAAGTATTCAGGCGCATTTAAACCATGCAGCATGGATAAACGTTGGGCCAGTATTTGGGTTTCATCTTCCAATTGTTTGGCTGTAAACATGCCGCTGCCATGATGTAAAAGTAAGGCTAGCATAAGATAACCCCGCTCTAGAGTAGGCTGAATGGGACGGGCCAGCATTTTGATTAAGGTCGCTTTATCCTGATCTTGGCTATTAATTTGCAGACGATTATCCTGCTGAATAATCAAATCTTTGGTCAAGAACCAATCTAATAGACGATCAAATTGTTGGGGCAATTCCGTTATAGACCAAGGCAAAAACAGTTCTTTTTTTAGAAGGGGATAGAGCTGCTCTACATGTCGATATAGCTGGGTTCTATTTTGTTGAGGGTGTTGGTTAAAGCAGAACGCGATCAAAGAGGGTAAGGCAAAAAGATGCAAAATGTTGTTACGGTACCAAGTCATCAGTAGAGATTGTTTTTCATTTAGCTGCAATAGATCCCCATAAGGGTGTTTGAGTCGAGTGATCAGTTTGAGCTTTTCAGCTTCTTGTATCAGTTTCTCTGGGTTCTTTTCGCAACTGGGGCTTGAGCCTTCATAAGATAGATCATTATGTAGCTGGCTACAGAGTTGTAAAAAATGTTTTAGACTACTGACTTCCAACGTATGGCGGTTGGCTGTTAGAAGTCCTAGAGCGGTTAAGTTTGCCCCATTTAGTGTCGCTGCGTTGTTAATACCTGTCGCCACTTGTTGTGATAAGTGTTCAACATATTGCGGTAACCAGTCCGGGCGTTCCTGTGCCGTGTTTTGCTCGATTCTTTGGGAGATCGGTTGCCAGTTGGGGATCTGTTGCTGAAGATTCTCAGATAAATTAATGGGCTGACCAAAAGATAAATCTACTTTACCGAAGTGTTCTTTCAGGGTTTTGAGAGAATGAATTAGACCTAGCAAAGACTCGCCTTTCTTTTCTTTACCTTTTAGCTCTCCCAAATAGGTATTCGCTTCCACAACCTTTTCGTAGCCGATATATACCGGAACCAGTTGAATCCGTCTGTGTGGATTGAGCAATAGTCCTTGGACTGTCATGGATAACATTCCAGGTTTGGGAGTTAGCGTCCGACCGGTTCTACTACGGCCACCTTCAACAAAATATTCAGTGGCATGACCTTTATTTAATAGATGAAAAAGATATTCTGAAAAAACGGCGGCATAGAGAGGGTTATCTTTGAAGCTTCGACGTAAAAAGAAAGCACCGCCTCGACGCAATAGGGCGCCAACAAACGGAATATTCAGATTAATACCTGCTGCCACATGAGGAATAGTAAGCCCGTTATGAAATAAGGCATATGATAGCAGCAGATAATCCATATGGCTGCGATGACAGGGAACATAAATAATAGTGCTGTGTTTGGCAGCTTCCTGTACCGGCTCAATGTTATGGACGCTGACACCATCGTATAGGCGATTCCATAAACGGCTAAGTAAGAGGTCAAAAAACTTCTGAGTATTAAAGGAGACATTAGCCACAATTTCATCCGCATACTTTAATGCTTTTTGTTGCGCCCTTTTCGTACTGATCTGCTCCAGCTCTATGCTCTTTTGTATCGCTTTTTTAACTCTGGGGCTGTGTGCCAGTTGTCGAATTAATTGCTTGCGGTTAGGCAGTTCAGGACCAATCACTCCTCGACGGGTTTGTCTAAAATGTACCCGAAGGAGGCGAGCAGTCTTTCTGACGTGGAGGTTTAAGCTGGTCTCTTTGTGGCTGGTAGCGATTAGGGTTTGTAGTGAGACGGGTTCAGAAAAATGCACCAGCGTATGGCGGCCGTGAAATACAATGGCTACTAGTCGATTAAATGCTTGGCGCAACCAGCCTCGTTGGTCATTGAAGAGGGTACGTGTTTCTTGCGTCTGACCGGGAGAGCGACCCCAGAAGATAGACACGGGGATTAGCTGGATATCTTGCTCTGGCTGTTCGATCAGATGTGCCATAATCCTAATCAGGCGAGGGGATACAGTGGGTTGAGGTGAACCATTTAATAGCCGAGCGCCTCTAATACCATAACTGTAGCGGTGTAATGCGATGGTATTGCTTTTCTCTTGAGTCAAACTGATGGCTTGTTCAGAATCTGGTAGAGAGAATTGACGGGTGAGTCGAGCCAGTAATAAGCGTTCGGTCAGACTTTTACCGGATAGTACATAGCAGCGATGGTTTTTTGTTTGTTCTGGTTTAATTTTCTGCGTTTTATCTGCCGTTTTAGAGCTATCTGATTCAGGCAGGGGGCCATGAAAGTTTACCCGAATAAATAACATCATAATGCTTTCTAAGACCCGAAGGACATAGGGTTTTAGGCGATCAAAAAATGTATGACGATTATTAATGGAACTAGCAGGACGCATCATCTTGTATAACTTCCAGAATATTTTACGCAGTTTACTATATACCCAAACAAATATATTCCGATATACAGGAGCCTGCGGTCGAAGAGTATGGCCATTTTTGTAGAGAATTTTTTTTGGGGAGGCTTAGTATACGTGTTTGCAACAATTAAGGTTTGCTTTCTCTTGTTTTATAAACGATTTTTAGAGAAAAGCTAGATACAGGAGCTGCTATTGAAATACCAACCCTTACCGGATAATGCTGAAGCTCTGGTTGCGACGGAGAGTATATCTGAAGACATTAGCCCAGCCAGTTTATGGCGGGTGGTTAAAGCTCATAAGAGGGAGCTGATACTGGCTAATTTTGTTGCTGTATTGGCGACGTTAGTCAGTGTGCCCGTGCCTTTATTGATCCCCCTGTTAGTGGATGAGGTGTTATTAAATCAGCCGGGCACAATCACAAGCTGGGTGAATGGTGTATTTCCCGAGCAGTGGCATAAACCCAGTTTATATATTTTAGTGGTATTGGCAGCAACAGTGTTGATGCGAGTGACGGCATTAATCCTTAACGTTTGGCAAACTCGGCAGTTCACCCTTATATCCAAAGACATTGTATTTATGTTGCGACAGCGTTTGTTACAGCATTTACAGCGTATTTCAATGGCGGAGTATGAAACCCTTGGCAGTGGGGCCGTTGCGTCTTATTTAGTGACGGACGTGGATACCATTGATCGCTTTATCAGTTCTTCTGTCAGTCGGTTTATTGTTGCTGTTTTATCCTTGATTGGTTCTGCGGTGATCCTGCTCTGGATGCATTGGCAGATGGCGCTGTTTATCTTATTACTTAACCCCTTGGTGGTGTGGGTCACTATGCGTTTGGGTAAACATGTGAAGCAACTGAAAAAAACACAGAACAGTGCTTTTGAAGCCTTTCAGTTAGCGTTGGGTGAAACCCTGGATGTGATTCAGCAGCTAAGAACCAGTAACCGAGAAGGTCATTATATTCAGCGCCTAGTGGGTAAAGCGGAAGCGGTTAAAGAACATTCAGCCAGTTTTGAATGGAAGAGCGATGCCACAAGCCGATTGAGCTTTTTAGTTTTTCTGTTTGGTTTTGATATCTTCCGTGCTTTAGCCATGTTGATGGTGCTGTTTTCTGACTTGAGTGTCGGTCAAATGTTAGCGGTATTTGGTTATCTCTGGTTTATGATGGGGCCAGTACAAGAGGTGCTGGGTATTCAGTATTCTTGGTTTGCAGCTAAAGCTGCGACCAGTCGTTTGAATAAATTATTGCTGCTGAAACAAGAACCCATTTTCCCTTGTCAGAATAATCCCTTTGCACAAGCTGATACGGTGAGCATTGAGATTAAAGATCTGCACTTGCAGTACGGTGATAATGAAGCGGTATTAAACGGTGTTAGCTTAGCTATAGCGCCGGGAGAGAAGGTCGCTTTAGTCGGTGCCAGTGGTGGTGGTAAGTCCACCATGGTGCAAGCTATTTTAGGTTTATATCCTGCCAATAAAGGCGAGATCTGTTTTAGCGGCGTTCCTCTTGAGCAAATCGGTTTACATCAGGTACGAGAGTCTGTCGCAACGGTATTGCAGCATCCTGCCTTATTTAACGGCACTATCAGGGATAATCTGACACTCGGTTTGAGCATCAGAGAAGATAAGCTCTGGCAGGCATTGGAAATTGCCCAGTTGAAAGGCTTTGTGCGAGAGCTGGATCAACAGTTAGAAACTTTAGTGGGGCAAAAGGGCCTACGCTTATCCGGTGGTCAGCGTCAGCGTTTAGCGATTGCACGTATGGTTTTAGCTGAGCCTAAAGTGGTGATTCTGGATGAGGCTACCTCGGCTTTAGATACTGAAACAGAGGCCAAGCTGCATCAAGCATTGGAACAGTTCTTACGGGGGCGCACGACACTTATTATTGCTCACAGACTAAGTGCGGTAAAGCAGGCTGATCGGGTGTATGTTTTTGATGATGGTCGGATCATGGAGCAGGGACGTCATGATGAGCTACTGGAGCAGGGTGGAATCTATCAGAAGCTATATGGGGATCATCAGGTCTAGTTAATATCTTAAGGTATTTTGTACAGCAAAAGGGTGGCTGAGGCATCACCCTTTTGTTTTTTGTCGCAGGCGTATCTTATTCCTACCTGTAGGTGTTGTTAAGTTAGCGACGCTTTTGACCGCCCCGACGACCGCCTTTACCTTTGTTCTTTCCAGGTGCTGGCTTTTTAAACGGGCTGGGTTTTTCTGCTGGTGCATGGAACAGTAAGTATAGATCCACTAAAAGCTCGGGTATTTGTCGTGCCATATTGTTGGTAGTGTCGAGATCTGAAACGATATCGTCCAGCTCTTCATCAGGGAACAGGCAAGAGATCGCCATAAAGGGCAGTAGCAGTTCTGCAGCATCCTGTTCGTTGTTCGCGAACCAAGTATCTTCCCTTAACATCATGGCTTCGATAAAGCCTGCGCACCAAGCGCTGATCTCGCTGTCTTCTAGCTGTTCATCAATTTCTAGTTCAGCGTCGAACGGTAGTTCGATGGTTTGACCCCGATACAGTACAGTGCGGGTATCTGCTAGCATCGCCTCTAACCAACTCAGTACTTGGCTTTCAGATACCTCGTCATTAAATTTTGGCATGCCATTAAAAACAACCGGCAGCCACTCACCTGTAGGTACCTGTTCAGGGCAAACGGCCAGTGCCACCATAAAACCGTGTAGGCCAATCACGTCCAGTGCTTCAGGATCAACCTGTTCTGATTCCAGAAAGTCATAAAGCTGATCAAGGGTTTCATCTGAAATGACGGATACTGGGATAGACTCTTCTTTCATTTTGACCTCATTATTACCCCGGCTGATCATCATTTTCAGCCTAATACTCTATTGTAACGTTTTTACGTTCTTTTGTAGCACCTGAATGTATTGATAAGTGCCTACAGAAAGCAGTCTTACGTATTGATCTTGTGTAAAATTATCCAGAATTTTTTGTTAAAGGATCGTCTGTTGTCTTCCTCGTCCAATTTATTCCAGTTAAATGACAGTCTGCCGGACTGTTCTGATCCATCAGATCCTGAACAAGTGGAAATGGCTTTGAGATATGCCTTGCTTTATTGGTTGGCTAAAGCCGAGCAGTATTTTATGAAAAATTACTCGGTGCCCGAAATAGATCTGTCGTTAAGAGGACGTTGCGCGGGGCAAGCTTTTCTCCAAACTTGGCGAATACGATTTAACTTACAGCTATTAAGAGATAACTATTCTGATTTTATGCAGCATGTTGTGCCTCATGAACTGGCTCACCTGATCGCCTATGAAGAGTTTGGTGGCAGAATCAGACCGCATGGTAAAGAGTGGCGAAGCATTATGGAGCAAGTTTTTGGTGTGCCTGCGAAAACAACCCACCAATTTGATGTGAGCGAAACCGCACGACAAAACTATCTATATCGCTGTGGCTGTCCCGGTAAGGTTCATGGCTTAACTATTCGTCGACATAATAAAATCATTCGTGGTACTAATTACTTGTGTAAGAGTTGTCGTAAAACATTGTTATTTGATTCATTCAAAAATAGTAAGTGATACGGAATAAATAATACATGTAGTTTTTTAGTGCTATTAAAATATGACCCAAAGGTCGTATTTTACTTTATGTGCGTCTGCGAAATACAAGTACAAAAAATGTCTGAAGAGTCATAAAAAAATATCACGCTTGTAAGTTGTTGATTTTAAAGGTAAAAATAGTGCTACCAAGGTCTAATGTTTTCCCTTCTCTCTGCCCAGTATAACTTTGCAGCGAGTATGTATTCCGGGTGAGGTTAATTTATCAACCTGCGCATCATAAAAATAAGGCGTCCCCGGAGTTTTTTCCCTCCAAGGCACAGAGGCAAGATTTAAATGAGCGAACAACAAAAAGTGTATCCGGTACCGGCTGGTGTGGCAGAAAATGCTCTGATTAATAAAGAGCAATATCAGGCAATGTATGAACAGTCTGTTAAAGATCCCGATGGTTTTTGGGGTGAGCAAGGCCAGCGTATTGACTGGATCAAACCTTATAACAGCGTAAAAGATGTTAGCTTTGATAGTCATAATGTCAGTATCAACTGGTTCAAAGACGGTACATTGAACGCTAGTGTGAACTGTTTGGATCGCCACCTGGATAAACGTGGTGATCAGGTTGCGATTATTTGGGAAGGTGATAATCCTGAGCAGGATGAAAAAATCACTTATCGTGATCTTTACACGCGTGTATGTAAATTCGCTAACGCTCTGAAGGGCCAAGGTGTACGTAAAGGTGATGTAGTAACGATCTACATGCCAATGATTCCTGAAGCTGCAGTGGCTATGTTGGCCTGTGCCCGTATTGGTGCGGTTCACTCCATTGTATTTGGTGGCTTCTCTCCTGATGCGATTGCCGGTCGTATCATGAACTCTGATTCTCGTATTGTGATTACGGCAGATCAAGGTCGTCGTGGTGGCAAGGCTGTACCTCTAAAAGAAAATGTTGATGAAGCACTGACCAACCCTCAGGTTAAAACTGTTGAGAAAGTGGTTGTTGTTAAGTGTACCGGTGGTGATATCGCTTGGCATGATCATCGTGATGTTTGGTACCACGATATTTATGATGGTGCAGCTGAGGAATGTGCGCCTGAAGAGATGAATGCAGAAGACCCTCTATTCATTCTGTATACTTCCGGTTCTACTGGTGCGCCTAAAGGTCTGAAGCATACCACTGGCGGCTACATGGTTTATGCGTCCATGACTCATCAGTATGTCTTTGATTATCAAGAAGGTGACGTTTACTGGTGTACTGCTGATGTTGGTTGGGTTACCGGTCACAGTTATATCGTTTATGGCCCGTTGGCAAACGGTGCAACGACTCTGATGTTCGAAGGTGTACCTTCCTATCCATCCCATAGTCGTTTTGGCGATGTGATTGATAAGCATAACGTTAATATCCTATACACAGCGCCGACTGCGGTACGTGCTCTGATGGCTAAGGGTGATGACGTGATGGGTGATACCAAACGTGATTCTCTACGCCTGCTGGGTTCTGTAGGTGAGCCAATTAACCCAGAAGCTTGGGAGTGGTATTACAACAATATTGGTAACAGTAAGTGCCCTATTGTTGATACCTGGTGGCAAACAGAGACTGGCGGTATTCTGATTTCTCCTCTGCCTGGTGCGACAGATCTGAAGCCGGGTTCAGCGACTCTGCCTTTCTTTGGTGTTCAGCCAGCTCTGGTTGATGCAGAAGGTAAAGAATTGGAAGGTGCTACTGAAGGTAGCTTAATTCTGAAAGATAGCTGGCCGGGTCAAGCCCGCTCTATCTGGGGTGATCACGAGCGTTTCTTCCAAACTTACTTTAGTACTTATCCTGGTACTTATTTCACAGGTGATGGTGCCCGTCGTGATGAAGATGGTTACTACTGGATCACAGGTCGTGTTGATGATGTATTGAATGTTTCCGGTCACCGTATGGGTACCGCTGAAATTGAAAGTGCTATGGTTGCGCACTCAGATGTAGCAGAAGCTGCAGTAGTGGGTTACCCCCATGACATTAAAGGTCAGGGTATCTATATCTATATCACTCTAAATGAAGGTTTAGAGCCGAATGATGATTTGCGTAAAGATTTAGTGAAATGGGTACGTAAAGAAATTGGTCCAATTGCAACGCCGGATCTGATTCAATTCTCACCAGGTTTACCTAAAACGCGTTCTGGTAAAATCATGCGTCGTATCTTGCGTAAGATTGCAGCCAATGAATGTGATGGCTTAGGAGATACTTCCACTCTTGCTGATCCATCTGTAGTTGATAGCCTAATTGACGAGCGTTTGAACCGTTAATTAGTCCTTACTACCTTGAAAACTCCTATATGCTTGGCATGTGGGAGTTTTTTTTTGCAGGCAATACTATTGGTAATAGGGTATTATTCAAGAGAAGAATAGCTAAAAATTATAAGACTAGCAGGGAGTTGGAGGATATTAATGGCACTAGCTCAGAAGATTATCATTGCAGACGACCATCCATTATTTCGAGCGGCTTTACAGCAGGCTGTGAAACTGGTTGCTCCTGAAGCTGAAATTGTTGAAGCGGATTCCATGGAGGCTGTACAAACAGCCGCAAATAATAATCCTGATGCAGACCTGATCTTGCTTGACCTGCACATGCCGGGAGCACACGGTTTTTCAGGCTTGGTATTCCTGCGGGGACAATGTCCGAGTATTCCGGTTATTGTTGTTTCTGGTTCAGATGAGGCTCTGGTTATTCAGCGTTCCATTGATTTTGGCTCCTCTGGCTTTATTCCAAAATCATCATCTTTGGAAACCATTGCGGCAGCTATTGTCGAAGTGATCAATGGTGAGGTTTGGTTACCACCTGAAATCTCGGAGACACTGAGTGAACTCAGTGAAGAGCAAGCACGTTTTGCTGAAGCATTGTCTACACTAACACCACAGCAGTTTCGAGTATTGAATATGCTGACAGAAGGTTTGCTAAATAAGCAGATTGCTTATGAATTGAATGTTTCCGAAGCCACAATTAAGGCTCACGTAACGGCAATTCTACGTAAACTGGGTGTTCACAGTCGTACCCAGGCGGTTATCGCTGCTAAGCAACTGGAAATTGAGCCACCTAAAGTCGCTGAATAGCGATTCTAGCCAGTTGTTTTATGCGTTTTTATACAAAGTGCCAGCCTACCAGGGTTGGCATTTTTGTTTGCTCGGCGAAGCCAGCAAACCCGACTGCTTGAAAGAAAGCAGTATCACCCCGACTGAGGGGAAGATAATCCGAATGGCAAGGGCGTCATTGGCCAACGATGGGGTCTGAAGGAAGCCATAGGAAGTTAGAGATACACAGCGAAAGCGAACCTGATTCGGCAAGATGGGTGGGTAAGTGTGCAAAATAGCGCGAAGCCCCATACTCAGTCAGACCCATCGTGTGCTTG